>NZ_KB898170.1:0-336760 GCF_000377465.1 Thioalkalivibrio sp. ALE30
GGCTGGCCTTGTATGTTTACCCGTGGCAGGCCTAGAAAGGGTCTGTCGGGGTGGAGGGACGAAGCTGGCATCTGGCCTGTGGCACAGACGGTAGGAGAGTTCGTCCCACCCCTCACCTTAAACGCCGATAAGGAATCGATCGGCTCGGGACCGACGATAGATGGCAAGCCAGCGTTCGGTGAGGCCCCGACAGACCACTCCAAGCTAGCTCGGGAGGTGTGATGATGGCAACGCATCGGATCGGGGTCGATGTCGGCAAGGCCGAGTTGTGGATCAGCATCGACGGTGAAACCGCACAGCTGTGTCCCAACGAGCTCCCGGCGATCCGCCGGTGGGTCCGTGGTTTGCAGGGTCCGGCCGACTTCGCCCTGGAAGCCACCAACGACTATCACCTGGCCCTGGCGCTGGAGGCCCATCATCAGGGCCACCGGGTGTATCTGATCAATGGCTATCGCCTCAATCGCTACCGCGAGAGCATCGGTGGCCGGGCCAAGACCGATGCCGGGGATGCCCGGCTGCTGGTGCGTTATCTGCAACGCGAGCAGGACGAACTGCGCCCCTGGACACCGCCGCCCGAGGGCTACCGGACCCTGCAAAAGCTGCTGCGCCGGCGTGCCACGCTGGTACGGGCACGGGTCATGCTGGAGCAGAGTCTGCGAGGCGTACCCGAACTGCAGGCCCACCTGAAGCACCTGCTTCGGGAGATCGTTCGGCTGGATACCGTCCTCCAGCGTGTGCTGCGCGAGACGGTCAGTCGCGCCGGCTGGTCGGATCACACTCGGCGCTGCCAGCAGATCGAGGGTGTGGGCCCGCTCACCGCCACCGGCTTGGCGATGGCGTTCCATCGCGGCGCGTTCCGCAGCAGTGATGCGTTCGTCGCCTTCCTGGGGCTGGATGTCCGCATCCGCGACTCCGGCACAAAACGGGGGCAGCGCAAACTCACCAAGCAGGGCGATCCAGAGTTGCGACGGCTGCTCTACCTGGCCGCGATGCAGGCCAAGTCCAAACCCGCCTGGAGCGACTACTACCAGCGCTGCCTGGACCGTGGCCTGGCGACGACTCAGGCGCTGAATGCCTTGGCTCGCAAACTGGCCCGCGTCGCCTTCGCCCTGATGAACCATCAGACCGACTATCAACCTAAGACCCCTTGTGGAGAGACATAGAATCTCCTACATGCCTGGGGCCTCGACACCGCGCGAGCATTCCACAGGAACAAGGAAGGCCCGCTGGAAAGCGGGCCTTCTACGTGTCGGCGAACGGCGATCGGGCTCAGTCGACGGCGCCTTCCGGCGGCAGCTTTTCCTTCATGGAGTCGGACAGCGGCACGTCGTGCACGACCAGTACCGGCAGGCGGGCGTTGCGCACCAGCCACTCGGTCGCGGAACCGGAGAGCATGTTGGCGATCTGACTGCGCCCGCGGGTCCCCATCACGATCATATCCGCGCCCCACTCCTCAGCATGACGGGAGATCTCCTCCGGCGCACTGCCCACGGCGATGGCGACCTCGTCATCTGCCTCCGCCCACTCCTGCAACTGCGACCGGATTTTTTCTTCCGCCGAATGGCGCATTTCCTTTGCATTCAGGGGCGACGATCCCGCACCACTGAACGCACCAGCGGAACTGGGCCCTGCCACGTCCGACGGCTTCATCACATAGAGCAGCCGCTTCTTCGCCCCCGGGCAGTGCTGGCGTGCAACGGCCAGGGCCGCGGCAGAGGCGGGCGAGAAGTCGACGGCGATGATGACGCGCTGCAGCATGAAGATCCCCAATTGAACGCATGGAAGAGCCCCGGCAAAGGCTTGAGCGGGGCGGCAAACTTCAGGACGGGCTTATGAAGTGCTAGACTTTGCCGCCTTTCCTGGCGGTTTCAGTCTGTACCGGCATTGAACCGCTTGCAACCGCGCCATCCACTGGTGGCAACCGGGCCCGGCTACTTCGCACAAGTCTCTGGTACCTGTTCGTTCACCCGTTGATCCCGACGCATGTCGGCTTCGGCGCGCATGGGTATTGGGGACCATATCGTGCAGCAGACCCTACAAGACTTCCTGTCCCGCCAGCGCAAGATCTGGTTGTTCAATGTGCGCGGAGACCTGATTGCCGGGATCGTGGTCGCGCTGGCCCTGATCCCGGAGGCGATCGCGTTTTCCATTATCGCCGGGGTGGACCCGAGCGTGGGCTTGTACGCGTCCTTCACCATGGCGGTGGTGATCGCCTTCGCCGGAGGGCGCCCCGGGATGATCTCGGCCGCGACCGGGGCCATGGCCCTGCTGATGGTGACACTCATCGCCGAGCACGGACTGCAGTACCTGCTGGCCGCGACCATCCTGACCGGGATCATCCAGATCCTGTTCGCCTGGGCCAAGCTCGCGCGCTACATGATGTTCATCCCGCGCACGGTGCTGGTCGGCTTCGTGAATGCGCTGGCGATCCTGATCTTCCTGTCCCAGGTGCCCTACCTGGTGGATGGCGACACCACCATGTGGGCGCTGGTCACGGCCGGCCTGATCATCCTCTATGGCCTGCCGATGATCCCGGGCTATCCGAAGCTGCTGCCGCCGCCGCTCGTCGCGATCGTGGTGCTCAGCGTCGTGGTCTATTTCATGGGGCTGCCGACGCTGGAGGTCGGCGACATGGGCGAGCTTCCGGACGGCCTGCCGGTGTTCCTGTTCCCCGACATCCCGCTGAACTGGGAGACGCTGCAGATCATCTTCCCGACCGCGTTCGCGCTGGCGATCGTCGGCCTGCTGGAGTCGCTGCTGACCGCCTCCATCCTCGACGATCTGACCGACACGCCCTCCGGCAAGAACCGCGAGGCCCAGGGCCAGGGCATCGCCAATGTCGTCACCGGCTTTTTCGGTGGCATGGCGGGCTGTGCGATGATTGGGCAGTCGGTGATCAACATCAAGTCCGGGGGGCTGGGGCGCCTGTCCACGCTGTCGGCGGGCATCTTCCTGCTGCTGTTCATCGTGTTCCTGGGGGATCTGGTCTCGATCATCCCGATGGCCGCGCTGGTCGCGGTGATGATCATGGTCTCCATCGCCACCTTCGACTGGGGCTCGCTGACCACCCTGCACAAGCTGCCGCGCACCGACGCCACCGTGCTGATCGTGACCGTTGGCACCACCGTGATCACCCACGACCTGTCGCTGGGCGTGTTCGCCGGCGTGCTGCTCTCGGCGATCTTCTTCGCGCGCAAGATGGTCAAGGCGGTCGAGGTCACCAGTGCGCTGTCGGAGGACGGCCGGACGCGCCTCTACACCGTGCGCGGCCAGCTGTTCTTTGTCGCCGTGGACAAGTTCATCGACAGCTTCGACTACCGCGAGGGCATCCATCACATCGAGATCGACCTGACCCGCGCCTCGCTGTGGGACAGCTCGGCGGTGGCCGCCATCGACAAGGTCGTCGGCAAGTTCCGCCGCAACGGCATGGAGGTCGAGGTGAAGGCCCCGCGAGGTGAAAGTGGTGAACTGCACGACAAGCTCGCGCAGCACGACAAGGGCGCCGACCTGGGGCCGGGCGGGCACTAGCACCGCCACCGTCATTGCGAGGAGTGCAGCGACGAAGCACAAAGGCGCGAAGCGCGTTGAACGGCCGCAGGCCGGCCCGAAGGGCGAGCGCAGCGAGTAATCTCCCTCCGAAACCCTCGGACCCCGACACTGCGCAAGCTTCAGGAGGTTGCCGCGGCCCCTGCGGGGCCTCGCAATGACGGTGCCCGTAACGACGCCGGGAGATGGGAGAGATTGGACCTCTTGTCCAGGCGTGGCAGGCTAGGCGGATGATGAATCTTCGCCGGCCGGCACCCCCGGCCGACCCCCGGGCCGAGCAGGAGCGGATTCGGCGTGCGCTGCTCTGGCCCATGCTGGGGGCCGCTATCCTGATCGTGATCCACGCCCTGCACGACCTGCTGGGCGGGGACTGGTCGCGGCTGGGCATCCTGCCGCGCGACGCGGTCGGGGCGCTGGGCATCATCACCTCGCCGCTGATCCACGGCTCCTGGGGCCACCTGCTCGCCAATGTGCCGACCCTGTGGGTGCTCGGCATGCTCACGCTCTACGGCTTCCCGCGCGCCACCCGCGTTGCGGTCCCGCTGATCTGGCTGATGGGGGGGCTGGGTGTCTGGCTGTTCGCCCGCGAGGGGCTGCACATTGGCGCCTCGGGCCTGACCCACGGGCTGATGTTCTTCGCCGTGGTGATCGGGATTCGCCGCCGCGATGCGCTGTCCATCGCGGTGGCCATCATCATCCTGTTTCTCTACGGCAGCATGATCTGGGGCGTCTTCCCCAGCGGCCCCAGAGTCTCGTTCGAGGCGCACCTGTTCGGTGCGGTTGTGGGTGCGGTCTGTGGCTGGTTCCTCTATCGCCGCGACCCGCTCCCGGTATATCGGCGGCATGACTGGGAGGACGAGGACCCCACCGACCCCGAGACCCTCCGCAAGATCGAACAGGGACGGCTCGACGAGATCGAGCCGAAAGAACCGCCGGACGGGCCTGGGCGGCGTGATTAGGGCATCTGTCCTTGATGCAGTTCGCTGCGCTCAATGCATCCTACGGCGATGGGGTCGGCGACGACGGTTCGCAGGGTGCCGTGAGCGCAGCGAACCGCACCAGCCGAGGCTCGTTTACCGCCCGAAGGTCATGCGCATGCCGGCCATCAGGGTCAGGCCCGGGGCCGGCTCGTAGTAGCGTCCCTGGTTGGCATTAATGCGGATGTTGTCGACGTTGTCCGCGTCCAGCAGGTTGTTCGCGGCCACGAAGGCCTCGACATGGGTGCCGCCGTCCTGCCAGTAGCGGCCCGCGCGCAGGTTCAGCGTGGTCTGCGACCCCGCCTTTTCCGTATTCGCGTTGTCGACGTAACGCGACCCGACATGCAGCGCATCCACGGTCACAAACCAGGGGCCTTCGCGCCAGTCGGCCTCGATGAACAACTGCTCACGCGGCAGACCCGGCATCCGATTGCCGTCGAAGGTATTGCCATCCGCATCCGAATATTCCCGGAACTGAAAGCGGTTCAAACTCAGTGAACCGCTCAAGGTCCAGGCCTCCGATGCCCGCCACTCGGCGCCAAATTCCACTCCTTCTCGCGCCGTACGCCCCGCGTTCTCATAGAAATCCCGGAAGTCTCCCTCGTCATCCACGACGATCTCGTCGCGAACCCTGGTGGCATACGCCGAGGCCTCCCAGGCCAGCCGGCCTGCCTCCGCCCGAACACCGACTTCGATGCTACGCGCCCGCTGGGGATCGAGGTCGGTGTTGAATCCGGCCCCGCCCTCGGGGTTCGCAAACTCGGTGAAGGTTGGCGTCTCGAAGTTGGTCGCCACGTTCACGAAGGCTCGATAGTCGGGCCGGAAGTGCCAAATCAAACCGGCCATGCCGCTGGTTTCGTGGAAAGTGCGCGCACCCGATTGATCGGACTGCCCCACTTGGGTAGAGAAGTGATCATCGATGGTCATGCGGACACGATCGTGTCGGGCGCCCAGGACCATGTTCCAGTCCGACCCGAGCGCGGTGTCGGTCTGCACGAACGCCCCGCGCGAGCGGGCGCGTTCGCGCTGGTCCAGCGCGAGGTCGGTCAGAGCATCTTCGGGTTCTGCCGAACATTCGCGTGCGTCAGGCGCACGGTCAAACAACTGGCCAGCGGAACAACGCCGGGTGCGGTCGTCACGCTGCTCTTCCAGGTCGATCCCGGTCAGCACCCGGGTGGGTCCGATGTCCTGTTCGTACTGGGCGTTGAGGCCGTAGAAGTATCGTTCGTAGGCTACCCGTGAGTCGCCGGGGAATGGCAGTTGCTGCGCGTAGTCGCGCTGCGTCCAGAACCCCCCGAGGCGCAGCTCGCCGGGCCCGAGCGACTGTTCCCACTGCAGCCCCGTCGTGAGCTGCTCGGCCTCCTGCGTGCTGTCGAGGGCCGTGGCCAGCGGGGCGGCCGCTCGCCGGTTCTGACGCATCTCCTCGCGGGTGAGTCCGCCGGGGTCGTCGGTGCGTGGGGCATCGAGGTAGCGCAGGTGGAAGTTCAGCGTGCCGGCCTCCAGCTCCGAGGCGGTGTGCAGGCGCAGGTAGCGCTTCTCGGCGGTGGACTGGTCGCGGTAGCCGTCGATCGCGAAATCGTGGGCGGTCAGGGAGTAGCGATGGGTCCCGTGGTCCTGTTCGGCGATGGCCTCGGCGCGGCGATAACCGTAGCTGCCCAGCAGCACCCCGCCACCAAAGCCACGCGGGTCGCGGCCGTCGCGGGTGCGCGCCGAGATCACGCCTCCGGAGGCATTGCCGTACAGCGCGGCGCTAGGTCCGCGCAGCACCTCGATGTCGCGCAGGTCCAGCAGGTCGATCGCGTCCACCTGTGACTGGCCGTCGGGGGTGGTCTCGGGGATGCCGTCCTGCAGGATGCGTAGCCCGCGCACCCCGAACGGCGCCCGCGAGCCGAAGCCGCGGATGGAGATGCGCGCGTCCTGCGCAAAGTTGTAGCGGTTCTGGGCGAACAGCCCCGGCACACGATTGAGCGCCTCGTCCAGCTGCAGGCCCTGCCGCCCCTCGGTCGCCTGGCGCTCGTCCACGCGCGATACCGCGGCCGGCAGGTCCGCCAGCGGCGTGGCCAGGCGCGGAGCAGTGACAGTCACTTCGACTGGATCCAGGACCGTGGGCCCGTCGTCGGCCTGTGCGGTGACCGCCACCAACAGGCTGGCGAACAGGGGCCAGCGCACTCGCCCAGAGAACGTCGGATCCGGCCGTCGCGCCACCACGGTCCCTCCCATTCGGTACTGCATCGTGACGGGCCTTGAGCCCGCCCACCCTTCAGAGGACTCGCCGCTCGCTAGCAGGTTCCCGGCCCAGGTGTTTCATTTGCGCAACAGTGTCGCGTTGTAACGCGATCTTCACCACCCCGTAACGGACACGTCACTCGCCCTCCCCATGCTTGCGCCCTGTCGGGACGGCTTCGCGTCTCGCCAACCTGCACATTCCAATAGGGGAGAAACCCATGAATCGCAAGCAACTGCTGACCAGCCTGATTGCGGCCGGTCTGGTCGTACCGGCCCTGGCCACTGCCGACTGGACGCTGTACGGCCGCGCCCACCTGTCCGCCGATGTCCTCGACGACGGCGCCGACTACAACGAATTCAACGTGTCCAGCAACTCCAGCCGCCTGGGCTTCAAAGGTGAACGCGAGTTCCGCGAGCAGCTGGTCGGGATGTTCCAGATCGAACAACAGATCGACTTCGACACCAACGGCACAAACTTCGCGACCCGCGACACGTTTGTGGGCCTGAAGGGCTCCGAGTGGGGCATGCTGCGCATCGGCAAGTTCGACACCCCCTTTAAACGCGCCCGCGGTCCGGCCAACTTCTTCGGCGACCAGGTCGGTGACATGCGCAACCTGACCCGTTCCGCCGCGCAGACCGGCCGCTTCGACGAACGCTTCAATAACAGCATCCACTACCAGACCCCGAGCTTCGGCGGCCTGACCTGGAACATCCAGTACTCGAACGAGACGGACGGCGCCACCACCGCCGACGGGGCCCCGAACAAGGCCTACTCCACATCTCTCAACCTGAGCATGGGCGACCTGACCGGCGCCCTGGCCTACGAAAAGCAGGAAGATGGCGATGTGAACCCGGATGCCTGGCGCCTGGCCGTCGGCTATCGCATCACGCCCGCCTTCCGCATGGGCGCGTTCTACCAGAATTCCGAGACCGTCGGTGGCGACGACGCCGATGTCTACGGCCTGGGCGGCCAGTTCCGCCTGACCCCGAGCATGTACCTGAACGGTCACGTCTTCCAGCTGGATTCCGATCTGACTGATGCTGACGCAACGATGTACGCCCTGGGCCTGGAATACCGCCTCGACAGCGACCTGCGCTTCTACGGCAACATCGCAATGGTCGACAACGACGACAACTCGGCCCTGGCGCCGTGGAATGCCGCCAAGAGCGTCAGCCAGCCGGGTGTGGGTGGCGAGAACGCTACCGCCCTCTCGATCGGGATGCGTTACGACTTCTGACCGAGCAATACCGGGGCCGGCGGCCAGGACCGCCGTCCCCGTTTTCCGAGCCCCGCCGGACTACGCCCCGGCGGGGCTTTTTTGTGAGCTCAACGAGGCGCTGGCGGCGCAATTCCGTTGCGACACCGGGACCTTCAAGAATCGGGGAAATACAGGTAGAGATCGGTTTCGGTGCAACAGGCGCACACCGCAGTCCCGTTGGCGGGCTATCCGGGATGGGTTCATCGCCGCCGTTAAAGGATCGACACGGTCGCGCGCCTGCGGGGCAGATGCGCGACCGGCGATCGGCTCAGGGGCGTTTGGGGGTCTGGTATTCGGCTTCCTTCTGGAAGGGTTCCCAGATGGTCTCGTAGCCGACGAAGCCCTTTTCGTTGGGCTTCATCTGCCGGGTTACCAGAAAGCGCGACTTGCCGTCCGGCACTTCCGGGTGCTTCTTGTCGGATTGCTGACTCATGGTGCATTCACCTCGCTTCGATGAAAAAAGAGGGGCGGAGAACTGGCGTCGCCCTGCCCCGACATACTCACGCGCCGAACGCCTGCTCCATCACTCGATAGGGACCGCGCGCCCGCTGTCGATCTCCGGGCCCGACTCCACCTTGCCACCGTGTGCGATTTCCTCGTCGGTGGCATCGCGTACCAGCAGGATGTTCAGCTTGAAGATCACCTGACGGCCGCACAGTGGATTGTTGCCGTCGATGGTGATGGTCTTGTCGTCGAGCCGTGTCACCAGAAAGCTCTTGGTCTGGCCGCGATCGTTCTCCATCAGGATGGCGGTCCCCACCTCGCGGTACTCCTCCGGCACGTTTTCGATCGCGTCCGTGATCACGAGCGACTCGTCGCGCGGGCCATAGAGGGCGTTGCAGTCGATCGGCACTTCGATGGTTTCGCCTTGGGCGCGGCCTTCCAGCTCGCCCATGACCTGGGGCGACAGGACCTCGTTGACGCCGTGGACATAGCCCAGCGGGAACTCGACCTCGGTCAGCACCTGGCCGGTTTTCTGGTCGATCACCTGGTAGTTCAGCTCGACGTACTTGTTGTCCTGGATTACTTCGGTCATGAACAGTCCCGCATTGTCAGAAAATGGACGCACCAAAGATGCGTACCTCGCCTTCCTCGTAGCCGAGGACCATCCGGCCCAGCCACTCGCCCTCCTTCTTCGTGCTGCGCACGCGATACAGGACGGTGACATGCTCGCCACGGCGAATAATGCCCAGGAAATCCCAGTCCTCGCTGAGATTGCGGGTCAACTCGCTCTGGGCGAACTGCTTGCCCACCTCGACCTCGTTAAGGCCAAACAGCAGGTGGTAGGAGAACCGGCGGACGAACTTGCCGTACTGCCCCTTGTTGGAGTGCTTGATTAGGTCGCTCCAGATGGGGTGGGCAATCTCGAGGATCTCCTGGTCGGAGTGGTCGATGATGTTCATCGAGGTCTCCGGCAACGTCTGTGCTTCAGCTGCACTGGTCATATTGAAAACCCTCAGGTGTGGCGGTTGAAAGGGATGACCGACGCGCGAACGCGTGGGTCATCGCGGCTGCCGAGCATGGTGGCGGGGCCGGCTGCGGCCCCGCCACCGCAGCACCCTAGGCTTCCTCCTTCTCGGCCTCCTTGGCCGGCGCCTCGTCCTTGTCGACCAGGTGGTAGCAGGGCGCCTTCTCCATGGTGTACTCGCCCGTCTTCGGGTCACGACGCGAAACCGTCAGGTGGTGCCAGTTCTTGTCATCGAGCTTCATGTAGTCGCCGCGGTAGTAGTAGCCCGGCCAGCGGGTTTCCTTGCGGAACAGGGTGTGGTGGAAGACGCTCTCGGCGGTGCGCACGCGGTGCTTCAGCTCCCAGGCACGCAGCAGCTCGTGGATGTCCTCCGCCGCCAGCTTGTCCAGATCCTCTTCCAGGATCTTCATCTTCTTCAGGCCGATATTGAGCAGCTTCTCGTTGGTCATGTAGCTGACCGTTACGCCGCCACAGTATTCATCCATCAGCTTCTGCAGGCGGTCAAGACCCTGGCGCGGGTTGATGAAGTTCGGATTGACCGAACCGGCCACGACCTCGTTGCTGTAGATCTTGTAGTGCTCCAGCGGCTTGTAGATCTCCTCCTTCAGCTTGTTGATCTGCGAATCGGAGACACGGATGCCGTCGGCCTTGCCATCGTCGATGTACTTGCAGGCGGCCTTCGCGGCCAGACGGCCCTCGGTGAAGGAACCGGAGGAGAACGCGTGCGGCGTGCCGCCCACGGCATCGCCGGCACCGAACAGGCCCTCGACGCTGGTCATGCGGTTGTAGCCCCAGAAGTACTCGGGCGGGGAGACATCCTCCGGACCGGAGCACCAGGCGCCACAACCCGTGGCGTGCGAGCCCATCACGTAGGGCTCCGAGGTGGTCAGCTCGGGGTTCTCGTTCTTGGGGTCCACGTCGGTGGCGGCCCACAGCACGGCCTGGCCGACGGTCATGCCCAGGAAGTTCTCCCAGCCCACCTCTTCAAGGTGCGGATCCTGGAAGGCCTCCATGGTGACCATGTGGATCGGGCCACGACCGGCATTCACCTCGTTCAGGAATGCGTGGTTGCGCAGGCAGGTCGGGATCGGGCGATGGGTCCGGTGGGAGGCCTCCGGATCGAGGTACTCCTTGCCGACCATCTCCTGCAGCTGCGGCCACCACTTGGATTCGTACTCTTCGCCATTGCAGTTCTGCGTACGGGTCTTCAGATGCAGGAAGTACGCACCCACCGGACCGTAGCCATCCTTGAAGCGGGCCAGCACGATGCGGTTCTCCATCTGGGTCATCTTGGCACCGGCGTTGATCAGCAGGCCATAGGCCGAGCCGGACGACCACGGGGCATACCAGACGCGACCCGCACCCTCACCGACCGAACGCGGCTTGAAGATCATCGAGGCGCCTCCGGCGGCCACGATCACCGACTTCGACTTGAAGACGTGGTAGTTGCCGGTGCGAACGTTAAAGCCCACGGCGCCGGCGACCCGGTTCTCCTTGGACTCGTCCATCAGCAGATGGGTCACGCAGATGCGGTTGTAGATCGTGTCCGCGGACTTCTTGGCGGCCTCGGCCACGATCGGCTTGTAGGACTCGCCGTGGATCATGATCTGCCAGCGACCTTCTCGCTGATAGGCGCCCGTCTTCGGGTCGCGCATCAGCGGCAGGCCCCACTCCTCGAACTGGTGCACGGTGGAGTCCACGTGGCGCGCCATGTCGAACAGCAGGTCCTCGCGCACCATGCCCATCAGGTCGATGCGGGCGTAGCGCACATGGTCCTCGGGGTTGTTCTCGCCCCAGCGGGTGCCCATGTAGCAGTTGATCGCGTACAGGCCCTGGGCCACCGCACCAGAGCGGTCGATGTTGGCCTTTTCGGCAATCACGACCTTCTTGTCCTGCCCCCAGAAGCGGGCTTCCCAGGCGGCACCCGTGCCGCCGAGCCCGGCGCCACAGACCAGGATGTCGATGTTGTCTTCGACGATTGTCTTGTAGGCCATCAGTAGTACACCCCTTCTTTCAGTTTGAGACCGGCGGCCTCAAGCGTGTGCAGATCCCCCTCATCCATCCGGATGTACTTGGGCTCGTTGAACAACAGCTGGCTGTCGCGCATGGACTTGTCCGGTGCGGGGACGTCCGCCAGCTGCGGGATGTGCTTGCCCCAGGGCTTGGTGGTAATCGGCGACAGGAAGTCCTTCTCCCGACCGTCGCGGAACTTGATCTTCCAGGCGATGGTGCCGCGCTCTTCGTCGCGATCGACGCGCACGCTGTGCCCCAGTGGGGCGAAGTCCGCGTAGCCGCGCACGTCAATCGCATGGTGCGGGCAGGCCTTCACGCAGGAAAAGCATTCCCAGCACATGTTGGGCTCGATGTTGTAGGCGCGACGGGTGGTTTCGTCGATATGCATGATGTCTGACGGGCAGATGTCCACGCAGTACCCACAGCCATCGCAACGGGTCATGTATACGAAAGTTGGCATGGTTGTCCTCGATCGATGCTGGTGTTCGGGTTAATGGCTAGTAGTGGT
This sequence comes from Thioalkalivibrio sp. ALE30, assembly GCF_000377465.1. Classification (NCBI taxonomy): domain Bacteria; kingdom Pseudomonadati; phylum Pseudomonadota; class Gammaproteobacteria; order Chromatiales; family Ectothiorhodospiraceae; genus Thioalkalivibrio; species Thioalkalivibrio sp. ALE30. The sequence continues at coordinate 11,998 of NZ_KB898170.1, forward strand.
GCGGCGCTTCACGCTGGATGCCCTTCCCCATCTCCATCGGCGCATCGCGCAGCAGTTCCATGGAATGGCGCTGCTGTTGCTCGGGATCGTCGCGCGTGAGGGTCGGGAGGTTCTCGGCGGAGCCGTCGGCACGGGTAATGCGCTTCTGGTAGGCCGCGGCAGGCTTGAAGAACATGTGCGCGAACTTGGACCAGTAGACGGTCGCGAACAGGGTCGTGGTCGCCGCGAGGAAGAGCGCGAAGAACAGCCACCCGAGGGCGCCGGTGCCCTGGGTCAGCGACCACAGGATGGCGAAGGTCGACATCGCCAGCAGCGACACGATGAACAGATCGGCCCGGACCAGCTGGTACCAGCGACGGCCCTCGGAGTAGACGTCGACGCGAATGAAGAACCAGAACCAGTAGCCGCCGAAGGCCAGCGACAGGGCGCCCAGATGCCACAGGACCGGCCACACGCCCGCGGCGGGCTCGCTGGCGTAGCCAAAGATCAGGACCGCGGAGGAGACCACGAACAGGATAAAGCCCCACATGGTGAACAGATGGGACGCGCGTCGTTTCGGGTTCTTGAATTCACCGGAGGTCAGAACCTCTTTTCCCAGGGTCTGCATGGCCTGGGAGAATTTTTCGCCGCCGCTCACGCTGCGGGTCGCGTTCTTCTCGGCTTTCTTGGCGTTCTCGAAGAAGTACTGGGCACTCCTCTTGTGCATCATGTCGAGGATCGTGCCGGCGGCCACCAGAATGACCATGAGCACGACATACGCCTGCATTGCGGCTGGTGGGATAAACGCAGCCAGTTCGGCAAAGGGATTGCTAGTGATCACGGCGACAGGCCTCCTCAGAGTGTCCAATGGGCACACCGAGTCTGTGCCAACTCGATCTTGCGCTTCAAATCAAACTTGCTTCCCCGCGCATAAGCCCGATGAATGAGGTCATATGCTTATTTATGGAAACACTTATCTAGCGGCCCAGGCAGACGCCATCGCAAGCCGCCAGGCTGGCCCGGGGGCGGCACACCGCCCGCTGCCCGCAGCACGCGGGTCCGGGGCGCCAGCGATGGCACCGGAACGAACGCCCGGGCCGGGTGAGACAAAGGGAGAAGGCCGCTGATCGAGGCGCTCCCGGGGCAGGGCTGACGGCCCTGACGGGTGGACAGATCCGGATGTGCGGCTGCGGGGGCGGTCAAGAAACCCGAACCTTTATGGACTATCTTGTGCTACGTTCGGGGTCGACCAGCAGCGCGCCCGCCCCGTCAACCGGGTGGGCGCATGCGCCCCGAACACGACTTACGTGTGGCACAGACCACCCCATCCATGCAGTTCACATCCAGCGTCGGCAGGAGAGAAAGCCCCATGATCAAACCGCACGGTGCAGACACCCTGAAGCCCCTGTTCGTCTACGACCCCGATCAACACCACGCCCTGCTGCAGGAGGCCGAGACCCTGCCCTCCGTGGTCATCAGCTCCGGCGCCGCCGGCAACGCCGTCATGATGGGCGGCGGCTATTTCACGCCGCTGACCGGGTTCATGAATGTCGCCGACGCCATGAGCTGCGCGGAGAACATGCGAACCACCAGCGGCCTGTTTTTCCCGGTGCCCGTGGTCAACCTGCTGGAGGATGCGGACGCCATTCGCGGGGCCAAGCGGATTGCCCTGCGCGACCCGAACATGGAGGGGAACCCGGTCCTCGCCATCCAGGAGGTCGAGGCGATCGAGGAATTCACGCCCGAGCAGATGGCGACCATGACCGAAAAGGTCTACGGCACGACCGACATGGAACACCCCGGGGTCGCCGCCTTCAACAGCGTGGGCCGCGTCTGCGTATCGGGGCCCATCCAGGTGCTCCACTTCTCGTACTTCCAGGATGATTTCCCCGACACCTTCCGCACCGCCGTCGAGATCCGCAACGAGATCGCGGAACGCGGCTGGAACCGGGTGGTCGCGTTTCAGACCCGCAACCCGATGCACCGCGCCCACGAAGAGCTGTGCCGCATGGCCATGGAGCAACTGGATGCGGACGGCGTGGTGATCCACATGCTGCTGGGCAAGCTCAAGCCCGGCGACATCCCGGCCCCGGTGCGCGACGCCGCCATTCGCAAGATGGCCGAGCTCTACTTCCCGCCGAACACGGTGATGATCACCGGATACGGCTTCGACATGCTCTATGCCGGTCCGCGCGAGGCCGTGCTCCATGCGCTGTTCCGCCAGAACATGGGCGCGACCCACTTCATCATCGGGCGTGATCACGCCGGGGTGGGGGACTACTACGGGCCGTTCGATGCCCAGACGATCTTCGACACCGAGGTACCCGCGGGCGCGCTGGAGATCGAGATCTTCCGGGCCGACCACACGGCCTACTCGAAGAAGCTAGACCGGGTGGTGATGATGTGCGATGCACCCGACCACACGAAGGAGGATTTCGTGCTCCTGTCCGGCACCAAGGTTCGCGAGATGCTGGGCCGAGGCGAGGCACCGCCGGTCGAGTTCTCCCGCCCGGAAGTGGCCAAGATCCTGATGGAGTACTACCAGGGGCTGAACCGGTAGCAGAAACGCGGTTGAGGCATCCGGCGACCCGCACACTCGCGCGGGCGGCCGGATGTCGGCTCCGGCTAATAGGTCTTGGACAGGGTCGCCTGGATCTGCGCGAAGGTCCGCGCGACATCGAAGGTCTGCACCTGAATCCCCAGCTGACGCCCGATCTGGGTCGCCGAGAATATCCCCCGGATGCGAGTCTCACCCGTCTGGGGATCCCGCTGACCAACCAGCGCATGCTGGCGCCCCCAGTCCTTCAGCGTCGCGACGATATCCGCCACGTCCGCCTGCATCACGCGCTGCATGTCCAGCAGGTCCACGTCATCCAGCGGCACCATCAGGTCACGCACCCGAAGGTCGTCGTACCGCATGCCGCGCTCGTTCACCATCTGGACCGGGCGCTCCCCCTGAGTGTCGCGGGCCGTGATCAGACCCAGCACGCGCTCCGAGTCCACTACGATCAGCAGCCGGACACCCCGGGCGATCATCTGCTCGGTCGCCTGGTTGAGCGTCGCCTCGGGACCGATCGTCGCAACCGGCACCCGGCGGAAATCGGTCATTACGCACAGCGCCGAGGAAGCCAGGGTGACCTGGGGGTCTTCCTCCGACACCTGCTGGAGCCCGATTCCGGGGGCCGCCTTTTGCGACGGAAGGGGCTTGTGCGGGAATTCTGCGGTCATCGCGTTTCTCCATCCACGGTGGAATCCAGAGGGACACGAATGACGCGCCCTCTCCTAGACGATGCCCTGAGACGAAGGCGCTGACAAGCGGGTCGATCATCCCGCGCCGAAACGCCACCCCGCTGCCGAATGCGGGCCGTATGACCGAGTCGGATCAGGCCGCGCTCTCCTCGGGTGTCGCCCGGATCGCAAAGTCCATGGTTTCGAGATCGCCCAGCGCCCAGGTCGCCCGCGGCGCCCCAAGCCCGGCCACGGTGCCCGGATTCACGAGCCAGGTGGCGCCATCCTTCACGTGCGGCTGCTGGCGGATCTCGGTCTCGTGGCTGTGGCCGCAGCAGACGAGGTCATAGTCCCCGGTGCAGGCCATCGCATGGGCGTAATGGGGGTAGTGCGTGACGAAGATGCGCCGGCCACCGAGGGTGATGGTGGCGTCCAGCCCGTAGTAGTGCAGGAGGCCATCGGACTGGTGCGCGATGCGCGAGATCGCGACCGGGTCCCCCAGGTTGTTGCCGTGCACCGCGTGGATCGGCACACCCAGCTTCAGTGACGCCCGCAGCGTGTTGCCGCCGATCACGTCACCACAGTGGATGACCGCCTCGGCGCCCTCGGCAATGCCGGCCTCGATCGCGCGGGCCAACATCGGGCCACGGTCGTGACTGTCGGAAACAATGCATACCTTCATGGGTTGGCAGGCCTCTGTTGTGAAATTCCGGTGCCGGAACGATAACACTGCCGCGCCCCGCCCTGCGTCCGGGCCCGATTCGGGGCATCCGAACGGGCGCGAAGAATCCATCTTTGACTCCCTTGTGGTGGATACCCCGGAACTGCATAGTGGGGGTAACCCCGATCGAAGTAAGGGGTATTGCAGTATATCGCGATTGTCTAACTTACAAGGCGTTGACGATTTATGGCACAGACCCCGTCGCAGGAAATCAAGAACACCACCTGTTACATGTGCGCCTGCCGCTGCGGCATCCGGGTGCACCTGCGCGACGGGGAGGTGCGCTACATCGATGGCAACCCGGAGCACCCGATCAACGAAGGCGTGATCTGCGCCAAGGGCGCCTCCGGGATCATGAAACAGCACTCGCCCGCGCGGCTGACCCAGCCCCTGCGGCGCAAGGCCGGCGCCGAGCGCGGGGATGGCGAGTTCGAGCCGATCTCCTGGGAAGAGACCTTCGAGATCCTCGCCGAACGCCTCGGGCACATCCGCGAGACCGACCCGAAACGCTTTGCCCTGTTTACCGGGCGCGACCAGATGCAGGCCCTGACCGGGCTGTTCGCCAAGCAGTTCGGCACCCCCAACTACGCGGCCCACGGCGGCTTCTGCTCGGTGAACATGGCCGCCGGCATGATCTACACCATCGGCGGCTCGTTCTGGGAGTTTGGCGGCCCCGACCTGGAACGCTCGAAGCTGTTCGTGATGATCGGCACCGCGGAGGACCACCACTCCAACCCGCTGAAGGTGGCGATCTCCAAGTTCAAGCGCCAGGGCGGGCGCTTCATCTCCATCAACCCGGTGCGCACCGGCTACTCGGCCATCGCCGACGAATGGGTGCCGATCCGCCCCGGGACCGACGGTGCCCTGCTGCTGGCACTGATCCACGAGATCATCAACAAGGGCCTGTACGACCGCGACTTCCTGGTCCGCTACAGCAATGCCGGCCAGCTGGTGAACATGAACGAGGAGCAAGACGACTTCGGCATGTTCCTGCGCACCGAGGATCCGCCCGAGGAGGGCTGCTACGACGCGCAGAACCAACTGTGGTGGGACCGCAAGACCGGACGCGCGGTGCCGACCCACACGCCGGATGCCGATCCCTTCCTGCTCGGCGAGTTCACCCTGGATGACGGCACCCCGGCCAAGCCCGCCTTCCAGCTGCTGCAGGACCGGGTCGCCGAATACACGCCGGAATGGGCCGCCCGGATCACCGGGATCGATGCCGAGGACATTCGCCGGCTGGCCCACGAAATGGGCGTTACCGCGCGCGACCAGCGCATCGAACTCCCCATTGCCTGGACCGACTCCTGGGACGTGGAACACGAATCCGTCACCGGGAACCCGGTGTCGTTCCATGCGATGCGCGGACTGGCCGCGCACTCCAACGGCTTCCACACCATCCGTTCGCTGTCGATTCTGATGTCGCTGCTGGGCACCATCGACCGCCCCGGCGGCTTCCGCCACAAGGCGCCGTTCCCGCGTCCGATTCCACCCTGCGCCCGCACGCCCAAGGGGCCGGAGGGCGTGCAGCCGGGCAAGCCGCTGGACGGCATGGTGCTCGGCTGGCCCGCGGACCCGGACGACCTGTTCGTGGACGACAAGGGCGAGCCGGTACGCCTCGACAAGGCCTTCTCCTGGGAATACCCGCTGGCCGTGCACGGCATGATGCACAACGCCATCACCAACGCCTGGCGCGGGGACCCCTACCCGATCGACACCTTGCTGATCTTCATGGCCAACATGGCGTGGAACTCGACCATGAACACGGAAGAGGTCCGCAAGATGCTGAACGACAAGGATGACAACGGGGACTACAAGATCCCGTTCCTGGTCGTCGCGGACGCGTTCCAGTCCGAGATGACCGCGTTCGCGGATCTGATCCTTCCGGATACCACCTATCTGGAACGCCACGACGTGATGTCCATGCTGGACCGCCCGATCTCCGAGTTCGACGGCCCGGTGGACTCGGTGCGCATCCCGGTGGTGCCGCCCAAGGGCGAGTGCAAGCCGTTCCAGGAAGTCCTGATCGAGCTCGGCTCGCGCCTGAAACTGCCGGCGTTCGTGAACGAGAACGGGGAGCGCAAATTCCGCGACTACCCCGACTTCGTCGTCAACTACGAGACCGAACCGGGCTCCGGTATCGGCTTCCTGGCCGGCTGGCGCGGCAAGGGCGGGGAGAAATCCCTGCGCGGCGAACCCAACCCCAACCAGTGGGAGATGTACGCCCAGAACAACTGCGTATTCCAGTACGAGCTGCCGCGCAGCTACCAGTACATGCGCAACTGGAACAAGGGTTATCTCGAGTGGTCGCAGCGCAACCGCATCACGCGCTTTGGCGAGCCGATCCTGATCCACCTCTATTCCGAGGTGCTGATGAAGTTCCGCGCCGCCGCCCAGGGCAAGGGCCCATCGCGCAAGGCCCCGGCGCATCTGGCCAAACGCGTGGAGACCTTCTTCGACCCGCTGCCGTTCTACTACGACCCACTGGAATACCAGACCACCAACAAGCACACCTATCCGTTGGCCGCGATCACCCAGCGTCCCATGGCGATGTACCACTCCTGGGACTCCCAGAACGCCTGGCTGCGACAGATCCACGCGCACAACCTGCTCTACGTGAATTCGCGCACCGCGCGGGCCGCCGGGATCAACGACGAGGACTGGATCTGGGTGGAAAGCCAGTGGGGCCGGGTACGCTGCATGGCCAAGTACTCCGAGGCGGTCGAACCCGGAACGGTCTGGACCTGGAACGCGATCGGCAAGGCCGCGGGGGCCTGGAACCTGACACCCGAGGCCAACGAGTCGCGCAAGGGTTTCCTGCTGAATCACCTGATCTCCGAGGAGCTCCCGGGCGATGAAGGCCCGATCTCCAACTCCGACCCCGTCACCGGGCAAGCCGCCTGGTACGACGTGCGCGTGCGCATCTACAAGGCCGAAGAAGGGGCGCCGCAGGAGACATCGCCCCAGTTCAAGGCCCTGCACCCCTACCCCGGCCAGTCCAAGCGGGCCCGTGTGGTGAACTTCTTTGCGGGAATAGGAGGTAAGAAATGACCCAACTCGCCCTTGTCATCGATCTCAACGTCTGCGTGGGCTGCCACGCCTGCGTCACCAGCTGCAAGGAATGGAACACCTCGGGCGATGCCGGCCCGCTGGTCGACCAGAACCCCTACGACGCGGACCCCACCGGTACCTTCTTCAACCGCGTGCAGAGTTTCGAGGTCGGTGAATACCCGAATACCGAGACGGTCCACTTTCCCAAGTCCTGCCTGCACTGCGAAGAGCCTCCCTGTGTGCCGGTCTGCCCGACCGGGGCGTCCTACAAGCGCGAGTCGGACGGCATCGTGCTGGTCGACTACGACAAGTGCATCGGCTGCAAGTACTGCTCCTGGGCCTGCCCCTACGGGGTGCGCGAGGTAGACACCGAAAGCAAGGTGATGACCAAGTGCACCCTGTGCGTGGACCGCATCTACAACGAGGAGCTGCCGGAGTGGGATCGCAAGCCGGCCTGCGTACGGGCCTGCCCGACCAACGCACGACTCTACGGGGACATTCATGATCCCGAATCGGTCGTCTCGAAGGCGATCCGCGAAGCAGGCGGCTATCAGCTGATGCCGGAATGGGGCACCAAACCGGCCAATCACTACCTGCCACGACGCAAGACTCAGCTGACCATCCGCGAGGACGAGGTGGAGCGCGCCGACAACCCGCTGAAGATCGACAGTCAGCTGCCGAAGCCCGGGCAGGAAGAACCCTCGCTCGACGACGTCACCAGCTGGTAAACAGGGACGAAGACACTATGCATCCAGCCTTCTCGGTTATCTTTCTCACCACCCTGATCGGCGCCGGCCAGGGCCTGTTTCTCGGTCTGTTCGGTGCCGAGTCTCTCAGTCTTCTGGGCGTGCTGCCGCCGCCCGGTTCGGACTTCCTGGCGCTGGGCTCCGCACTCGCCCTGGTCTTCCTGGTCCTCGGGCTGGTCGCCTCGTTCTTCCACCTGGGGCGCCCGGAACGCGCCTGGCGCACCGCCACCAAGTGGCGCACCTCGTGGCTGTCGCGCGAGGTGATCGTGCTCCCGGCGTTCATGGGCGTGGTCTTCCTGTACGGCGCGGCCCACGCGTTCGGGTTCAACCCGCCTCTGGGCACGCTGGCCGGGGACGTCCCCATCCTGCCAACCGTCGTGCTCGGTGCCATCGGCGCGCTGCTGGCGATCGTTCTGTATGTCACGACCGCGATGATCTACGCCTGCATCAAGTTCCTGCAGGAATGGCACTCCCCGCTGACCGTGGTGAACTACACCGTGCTGGGCGCTGCCAACGGCTTCACGTTGGCGGCTGCCTATGCGGCCTGGGCCGGTGTCCCGCTGGTCGCCTTCCTGGCGACGGTGGCGATCGTGCTGACGCTGCTGGGCCTGGCCACCCGCATCGCATCGCTGGTGCGCAACGCCCGTATCAAGTCGAAATCCACGGTGCAGACCGCGATCGGCGTGAAACACCCGAAGATCCAGCAGAAGTCCCAGGGCTTCATGGGCGGTTCGTTCAACACCCGGGAGTTCTTTCACCACATGTCCGCGACGTTCCTGCGCGGGATGAAGTGGATCTTCCTGCTGGGGGCGTTCGCGATCCCGGCGCTCCTGCTCCTGATCGCCCTGGTCACCCGGGTCGACCCGGTCAATGTGCTGATCGCCGCGTTTGTCATCCAGTACCTGGGCCTGGTGGCCGAGCGCTGGTTCTTCTTCGCCCAGGCCAACCACCCGCAGAATATCTACTACCAGTCGGTCGCCTGACCCCGGTTGGGGGGCGGCCTGGCCGCCCCTCGTTCACCCCCACTACGGGCCCTGTTTCAAACAGACCGCTCAGGTGGCAGGCCAGCCCTCCGTCGCGATGCCTTCCCCCAGATCGACCTCTACCAGGCGGCGACGCACCTCCAGCAGCTTCTCGACCAGGGCCGGTTCGACGCGCTCGTAGGCCTCCGCGTCCGGCACCCGGTTGACCACCACCCCCAGCAGTTCGGTGATCGCGTTGCCGATCGAGTTCTGGCTGATCGTCACGATCAGACGGCCCTCGTCATTGCGGTAGATCAGCTGCTTGAAGGCCGGCTGCCAGCGAATGGCATGGGCGTACTTGGCATCGGTAAAGCAGCGGTCGCGCACCTTCTTGGCAGTCTTCAGGAAGTCGTTGTTGAACAGCAGGACCTCCTCCACCGCATCGGGAAAGTGCACGCCCTCGGGCATCGGGGCATTGCGGGTGGAGACCTGGGAGAAGAAGGTGCGATAGAAGTCCAGGAAGCCCTGCAGGATGGCGTCGTATTCGCGCCAGAAGCGGATGTCCTTCAGCGCCTCGACCCCGCCCTGGATCTCCCAGCTCGGCAGGCCGTGCGGGTAGCCGGTCAACCCGAGGCGCGCCTCGTGATCGGACGCCGGGCGCAGGATCTGCAGGTCCAGGGCCCGGGTAAAGAACGCCCGGTAGACCTCGCGCATATAGGCCTGAAACAGGCTGTGCTGCCCGCCATCAGTCAGATTGGGATTGCCCGGATCCGCCAGCGGCGCATCGGCCAGCGACGCCATCGGGAAGACGATGAAATGGTTGTGCAGCATGCGGATGCTGGGCACCCCCGGCGCGGTCAGCGGCCAGGTCGCGTCCAGGCTGGCCTCGCCCGCCAGCACCAGGGCCTCGGCCGGGTCCGGGTACTGCTCCAGCATGTACTCGATGATCACCCCGTTCATCCGGTTCCAGACATGCCGCACCGGCTCCGGCACCTGGGTGCGCCGCACCGGGCGGCCCATCGGGTCGAGGATGGTCTGCGAGGTGTTGTAGATGATGGAACAGTCGAACTCGTTGCTGTGCCCCAGCGCCTTGCGATAGAGCAGCAGGTTTTCCGGATTCACCAGCAGCCCGTTGTTGTGGACCAGGTCCGCCAGGTTTTCGGTGCTGTTGAAGAATTCGTTGGGTTTCATGCCCTCCGGGATGTCCAGGGGGATGGGCCGAAACGGCGTGGTGATCTCGCGGGGGCCGGCTTGCATGACGGTCAGTGACTCCTTGCAGAGGGGCGATGCCAGGGCGGCGCGGGCGGACTTGTACCTACAACCACAATGCCTGTACTGTAACTTGCGCGGCTCGGGAGTGTCTGCCGCGACCATAGCACAACCACCCACTCCTCAGAGGAGCGAGAGCATGCGACTGATTCTGTTGGGGGCGCCCGGCGCCGGCAAGGGCACGCAAGCCCAGTACATCTGCGAGAAGTACAACATCCCGCAGATCTCTACCGGCGACATGCTGCGCGCGGCGGTGAACGCAGGCACCCCACTGGGCATGAAGGCCAAGGAGGTCATGGATGCAGGCGGCCTGGTCTCCGACGACATCATCCTGGGTCTGGTGAAGGAACGCGTGGAGCAGCCCGATTGCTGCGACACCGGCTTCCTGTTCGACGGCTTTCCGCGCACCATCCCGCAGGCCGAGGCCCTGAAGGAACAGAACGTGCCGCTCGACTTTGTCGTGGAGGTGGATGTCCCGGACGAAGAGGTGATCCGGCGCATGAGCGGGCGGCGGGTGCACCCGGGCTCCGGTCGCACCTACCACGTCGAGTTCAACCCGCCGAAGGTCGAGGGCAAGGACGACGTCACCGGCGAGGACCTGATCCAGCGCGAGGACGACAACGAAGAGACGGTGCGCAAGCGCCTGGAGGCCTATCACAGCCAGACCCAGCCGCTGGTCGAGTTCTACTCGAAGTGGGCGGACAGCGATGACCCGTCGGCGCCGCAGTACGTCCACATCAAGGGGACGGGGTCGGTGGAAGACATCCGCGACCAGATCTTCAAGGCTCTGGGCTGACGATCTCGCGGAAGGCCCGGAAAGTGCCTCCCACGAGGTAAAAAGGCCCGCCCGGAGCACCGGGCGGGCCTTTTCGATTCGGGGACCAGCCAACCGGCCAGCCCCCTTTGCTGCCGAGCGGGCCGCGACTAGCGCCCCAGGACTTTGGTCACCTTGTTCTGCCGCAGCCGGTAGGCATCCGGCATACCGGAACCCAGCAGGGGCCGCAGGTACATGCGGAAGGCATCGGTCACATCGGTGCCCGAGGCATCGATGAACTCGTCCGGCATCACCTTGGTCTTGCCGGCGACCGCCTCCAGCGGCACATACTCGTAGTCCACCGAGTAAAAGCCGGTGCGCTTGATCGCCACCGAACCGTCGCGACCTTCCCACATCGCGAACTGCACGGCCTTCTCGCCCACCTCGCGGGCCTCGCGCTGATCGACATCCGACACGCAGCCAATGAAGGCCCGCTGCAGATAGCCGAAGGTGTCGCCACGCACCCGCTTCACCCCCAGCTTGTCGCGGATCTCGCCACACAGCATGTCCGCCAGCGCCCCGGTACCGGAGAGCTGGACGTTACCGTGGGCATCCTTCTCGACATCCTTCGCCAGCTTGGTCGCGATGGGTTCATCGTTGGCATCGTGGATGCCTTCGCTCACAGCAATCACGCAGCGGCCGTGGCGATCCATGGTGGCCTTCACATCCTTCAGGAACTGGTCGACCTCGAACACCCGCTCCGGCACGTAGATCAGGTGCGGCCCGTCATCCGGGAATTTCTTGCCGAGCGCGGAGGCCGCGGTGAGAAAACCGGCATGACGCCCCATGACCACCGCCAGATAGATCCCCGGCAGGGCGTAGTTGTCGAGGTTGGCACCAATAAAGGCCTGCGCCACGAACCGTGCCGCCGACGGGAAACCCGGCGTGTGGTCGTTCTCCACCAGGTCGTTGTCGATCGTCTTCGGGATGTGCACGCAGCGCATCGGATAGTTGGCCTTGCGCGCCTCCTCGCTGACGATGCGGACCGTGTCGGAGGAGTCGTTGCCGCCGATATAGAAGAAGTAGGTGATCTCGTGGGCCTTCAGGACCTTGAAGATCTCCTTGCAGTAGTCAAGGTCCGGCTTGTCGCGCGTGGACCCCAGGGCGGACGAGGGCGTCTGCGCGACCATCTCCAGGTTGTGGGTGGTCTCCTGGGTCAGGTCCAGGAATTCCTCGTCGATGATCCCGCGGACCCCGTGGAAGGCCCCGTAGACCAGTTCGACGTCGGTGAATTTCCGGGCCTCGAGGACCGCACCCACCATGGATTGATTGATTACCGCCGTCGGGCCTCCACCCTGGGCGATCAGAACCTTGGCCATCTTCGTCCTCCTTTTGCGACTTGCGTGCGAACCATCGGTGAACCGGCCGCATAGCGACCGGGGCATCTCGATGCAACAAAGCCCGAAGATAGCAAATTCCGCACCCTGTGTACGGAATTGTTTAATTGTATTATCAGAAACTTATTTAATGGCGCACAGCCCGGCGGGCCTACCTGCATAAGCGTCAGTTGTGCCCCCTGGCAGGGGGCAAGGCAGAACTCAGTCGCGCAGGTGCTGATTGACGAAGTGCGTGACCCGAATCATCGCGTCGCGCGAGGCGAGGTCATCGGCGAAGGTGCGGTTATTGCCGTTGCGGAAGTCGAAGCCGCGACCCACACCGGGATATTCGATCCAGGTGACATCACCGCCGCGGCTCTCCAGTCCATCCGCGGCCATGCGCGCGGTACGGTGGCGCTGGTACTGCTCCTCGTCGCCGATCAGGATCATCATCGGGATCTCGAGCTGATTGACCTCGTTGGCGTAGCGGTACACCTGGTGCGGCTCGCCCAGATTCGGGTCCTGCAGGTGCGGGTAGTAGCCGGCCCAGCAGGCGACATCCTCGACCTGGCGCTCGAAGGTGACGGCGACCTTCAGGGTCTTGTAGCCGCCACGAGTGATGGAGACCAGGCAGGCACGGTCGCCCGCGATGTCGTCACGCGCCAGCAGGACATCCAGCCCGCTGTTCAGATCGCCTTCCAGCTCGTAGTCATGATCCAGCGGGTGGCTCTCCATGAAGCGGCCGGTGTACAGGTCCGGCGCCAGCACCACGAAGCCGCGGGCGGCCAGGCGCTTCACGTGCAGTTCGGCCAGGTCGTCCAGGCCGCGCCGGCCGTGGGTCCAGAGGATCGCCGGATAGGCCTCGCCATCGGCCGGTCTTGCCACCATCGCCGGGATGTCGATGCCGTCGCGCTGGTATTCGATGCGTTCAATGGTGACCTCGTGGTTCTCCAGATCGGAATACATCACGCCGTCTTCCCACCAGTCGTCATCCCACCACCAGTTGTCGGAACCGGTGGGTTCATCGGCCGCCAGCGGCGCTACGAACAGGCTGGCAGCCGCCAGGAACAGGAGAGGACGCAGTACAGAAACCATCGGGAACCTCGTGCGGATCAATGTGGACAGGGCCGTCACAGGGAGACGGGCCGCTCGCGGGCTTTCTTCCGAGGGTAGTGCAAATGGCGAGGCCCTGCCGGGGGGCGCAGCAGATCGCCCAGATCCGACAGACTCCTAGTCTCCGCCGGAAAACCCGAGCTGGCGCCAAGCCTCGTAGACGACCACGGCGACTGCGTTGGAGAGATTCAGGCTGCGGCTGCCGGGCTGCATGGGCAGGCGCAAGCGCTGCCCGGGAGGCAGGGCTTCGAGCACCGAGTGGGGAAGACCGCGGGTCTCGGGGCCAAACAACAGGGCATCGCCAGCGCGGAAGGCCGGCGCATCATAGCGGGCGTGGCCGCGCGTGGTGATGGCGAAGACCCGGTCGGGCCGCACCGATTCCCGCCACTGTTCGAGGCTGTCATACTCTTGCACCCGGGCCAGCTCGTGATAATCGAGCCCGGCGCGGCGCGCCCGCGCACTGTCCAGCTCGAAGCCGAGCGGATGGATCAGGTGCAGCGCAGCGCCGGTATTGGCTGCCAGACGAATGATGTTGCCGGTGTTCGGCGGGATCTCCGGTTGAAAGAGGACGATGTGAAGCATGAGTGATTCGCGCACCGATCCGCGGCTGGCCCTGGAGTTCTGCGGGCTGCATTTGAACACGCCGCTGGTGCTGCTGTCCGGCTGCGTCGGCTTCGGCGAGGAGTACACCCGCGTGGCCGGCTTCTCCAATCGCGACGCCGGTGCGATCTGCCTGAAGGGCACCACCGGCCAGGCCCGTCTGGGCAACGCGCCGCACCGGGTCTACGAGACCCCGGACGGCATGCTCAACGCCATCGGCCTGCAGAACCCGGGCGTGGACCACGTGGTGGACCACACCCTGCCGCAGCTGGACTTCGAGGAGACCCGCTTCTTTGCCAATGTCTCCGGCTCCACCATCGAGGAGTACATCGAGGTCACCCGCCGCTTCGACGACTCGCCCATCGACGCCATCGAGATCAACATCTCCTGCCCCAATGTAAAGGAAGGCGGCGTCGCCTTCGGCAACGACCCGGACATGTCCGCGCGCGTGGTCGAGGCCTGCCGCAAGGTCACCTCCAAGCCGCTGATCACCAAGCTTTCGCCCAACCAGACCGACATCGCCGAAAACGCCCGCCGCTGCATCGAGGCCGGCACCGATGCTTTTGCGGTGATCAACACGCTGATGGGCATGGCGGTGGACGTCGAGAACCGGCGCGCAGTGATTGGCAACAACCAGGGCGGACTCTCGGGGCCCGCGATCAAGCCGATCGCGCTGCTGAAGGTCCAGCAGGTCTATCAGGTGGCCGCGCCCCACAACGTGCCGATCATCGGACAGGGCGGCGTGATGAACGCCACCGACGCGCTGGAATTCCTGATCGCCGGGGCCAGCACCGTCGGCGTGGGCACCGGGCTGTTCTACGACCCGCTGTGCCTGCCCAGGATCCTCCACGGCATCAGCGACTACATGGACCGCCACGGCTACACCCACGTACGCGACCTGACCGGCACCCTGCAACTCAACGGCGCCGTCTCCGCCTGCGCCCCGCCCGCCCCGCAGGACCCCACCACCTGAAGACCTGTTTCACCACGAAGCACACGAAGGCACGAAGAACGGCCAGGTCAAAAGCGATAGAGCATTAACAGGAAGATGGGAAGGACGGAAGAATGCGGGAATGGTGCCCCGGGACTGATCAACCCGCCGGGCAGGCCCCAGGACACGGGCCAGCGGCCTTTACCCAAAAACCCTTCCCATCTTCCCTTCTTCCTGTGAACCGCTTTTGACCTGGCCGTTCTTCGTGCCTTCGTGGGCTTCGTGGTGAAATCAGCCTAGTCGTCGTCGAGGCCGAGTTCGTGGATCTTGCGGGTGAGGGTGTTGCGCCCCCAGCCGAGCAGGGCCGCCGCCTGCTGGCGGTGGCCGCCGGTGGCGTTCAGGGCCTCGCGGATCACCGTGCGCTCCAGTTGCGGCAGCACCGAACCCAGCAGGTCCTGGTCTCCACGCTGCCAGTGCTGGCGGGCCACCTGGGCCAGTTCGGCCGTCCAGTCCCGCGGGCCGGCGACCACGCCGGCCGGACCACCGTCCGGCTCGGCCCGGGTCTCGGCGGGCTGGTGCAGCTCGGCCGGGAGGTCGTCCAGGTGGACCTCGCGGCCCGACGCCATCACGGTCAGCCAGCGGCAGGTGTTCTCCAGCTGACGCACGTTGCCCGGCCAGGGCAGGCGCTGCAGCTCCGCCACCACCTCGGGGCGCATGGTCTTGGCTTCGACCCCCAGTTCCTGCGCCACCTCGGCCATGAAATGCTGCACCAGCAGCGGGATGTCCTCCGGGCGCTCGCGCAGGGACGGCACATGGATCCGGATCACGTTCAGACGGTGGAACAGATCCTCGCGGAACAGCCCCGCGCGCACGCGTTCCTCCAGATCCTGGTGGGTCGCGGCGATGATGCGCACGTCCACCCGGATCGGCGTATGGCCACCCACGCGGTAGAAGGTGCCATCGGACAGCACGCGCAGCAGCCGGGTCTGCAGGTCGAACGGCATGTCGCCGATCTCGTCGAGAAACAACGTGCCACCATCGGCCTGTTCGAAACGGCCCTTGCGGCTCTGGTTGGCGCCAGTAAACGCACCACGTTCGTGGCCGAAGAGTTCACTCTCCAGCAGATCCTTGGGGATGGCCGCGGTATTCAGGGCAATCAGCGGCTGATCGGCGCGCGGGCTGTGCTGGTGCAGGGCACGGGCGACCAGTTCCTTGCCGGTGCCCGACTCCCCGTTGATCAGCACGGTGATGTTGCTGCGCGACAGGCGGCCGATGGCGCGGAACATCTCCTGCATCGCCGGGGCCTCGCCGATGATCGGGGTTTCCTCGATCTCGGGGCCAGCGGTGCCGTTGTCCTGCCCGGCGCGCCGCGCCTCCAGTGCCCGCTGCACCAGAGCCACGGCCTCGTCCACATCGAACGGCTTGGGCAGGTACTCGAAGGCCCCGGTCTGGTAGGCGCCCACGGCGCTCTCCAGATCGGAGAAGGCCGTCATGATGATCACCGGCGGCGGATCGGGGCGCGTCTGCATGCGCGCGAGGAAGTCCAGGCCATTCAGGCCCGGCATGCGGATATCGGCGACGATGGTGTCCGGCACCGGGTCCCGGTCGAGCGCCGCCCAGGCGGCGTCCGCGGTCTCGAAGCCGCGCACCGCGATCGCGTGACGCTGGAGGGCACGCTCCAGCACCCAGCGAATCGAGTCGTCGTCGTCAATGATCCAGACAGTGGGCTCCATCACTTCCTGGCCTCCCGGGCCTTCGGGGGTTCAAGGGGCAGCAGGATGTCGAACGTGGTCGCCCCCGGGCGCGAATGGCATTCGATCAGACCGTCGTGCAGCTGGATCAGGCTCTGGGCAATGGGCAACCCGAGCCCGGTCCCGGCGGCGCGGCCGGTCACCATGGGGAAGAAGATGCGTTCGCGGATCTCCTCCGGGATACCGGGCCCGTTGTCGCGCACGCTCAGCTTGGCGACCAGGCGGTGGCGATGGCCGGAGATGGTGTACTGGCGCAGGATGCGCGAGCTCAGGGTGATCTCGCCCCCGTCCTCCAGCGCATGCACCGCGTTCTGCACCAGATTCAGGATCGCCTGCACCAGCATGTCGCGATCGGCCTGCACGTCCGGGATGCTGGGGTCATAGTCGCCGCGGATCTTCAGCCCCAGCGGCAGCTGCACACTGACCAGGCCCCGCACGTGCTCCAGCACCTCGTGCAGGTTGACGGGCTCGCGCCGCGGCAGGTTGTTCGGCCCCAGCATGCGATCGACCAGGCTGCGCAGCCGGTCGGCCTCGCGAATGATGATCTGGGTGTATTCCTTCAGGCCCGAGTCGTCCAGTTCGCTGGCAAGCAACTGCGCCGCCCCCCGCAGTCCGCCCAGCGGGTTCTTGATCTCGTGGGCCAGCCCCCGGGTCACCGCGCGGGTGATCGCCTGCTGCTTCTGTAACTGCTCCTCGCGGCTGATGCGCTCGTGGCGATCGATCGCATTCAGCTCGAACAGCAACTGCCCCGGCTTGTCGCCCTCGCCACGGAGCGGGGTGATGACCACGTCGGCGAGGAAACTTTCGGCCCGCAGCGGCTCCATCTGGCGCGCGCGCAGGGTGATCGGCTGATCCAGCGTCAGCGCCGAGCGCAGGCGGCTGGACAGATTCCGGTCCAGCTTGAGCCACTGGCCCAGACCATGCCCGACGATGCGTTCGCGACTGAGACCGAGCAGCACCTCGGCGGCGCTGTTCATGCTCAGCAGGCAAAGCTCGGCATCGGTCACCAGCACGGCCGTGGAGAGGTCGTCCCACCAGGGCGGGGTGGCCGGGCCGGAATTGGAAGCGGGCGTGGTCATCAAGAGGCCTCAAGCAGGAATCGCGCCAAGCGGGAATCGCCCGGCGGGGCGCCGAAGCCGGGGGCACGGTCACAAAACGCAGCCGAATCGCCACCCCCCAGAACCTAAAACGCCCCATGATGGTGCAATTATAGCACCATCATGGGGCTTTGGTCGCACTATTTCAGTGCAGAGATCGAGGTTATCAGTTCGGGGCCGGCGTCACCGGCTGGGGCGCCCTGGGTGCCTGCGGGGCCCTGGGCGCCTGCGGCGCACCCCCGGGCGGGAATTGCTGCGGCCGCTGCTGCTGTTGCTGCTCGCGCGGAATGGCCATCCGCAACACGTTGAACTCGATGGTCGCGCTCGCCCCCAGCTCCTCGCCGGATGCGTCCACGATCCGGGCCTGCAGCGTATGCTCGCCGCGGTTCAGCCCCTCGAAGGTCGCCGTGGGCGACTGGCCCTCGCCCGCCTCCTCGCCGTTCAGCACCCAGATCACGCGATGGCCGGCGTCGGCATCCAGCGCTGGCTCGAGATCCAGCTCGGCACTCACATTGCCGTCGTTCGCCCGCACCCCCGAACCATCCTCCGGACGGGCAATTGCGACCCGCGTGTACGCACCCTCCGCCTCCGGCTGACCGCGGGGCCGCACGGGCCGCTCGAGAATCTCCCGCGCACCTTCCAGCGGGACCGCGCGCATGGGCTCGCGCACGTCCACGGGCTCGCTGGCGCGCCCCTCGGGCGGGCGGTCGCCAAAATGGACATTGCCCTGATCGTCGGTCCAGCGGTAGACGTCGGCACTCGCAAGCGCCGGGGCGAGAAGGACAGCCAGCGACAAGGCCAGCCAGAGCGTGGTTCGGAACATGGGTCTTCCTCCTTGGGCGGGATGGCGCGGCACCACCACCCTGCCTCCCGTGTACGTTCGGACCACCACAAGCCCGGAAGCTCCCGCGCCACCGGCACGGGCCAGCCGGGATCAGGCGGCCGCGCGAACCCAGACGCCCTGCAGCCGCGCCGCATCGGCCTGCAGGGTCGCGAGGCGATCCCGCTCGGCCGCCGCGGCCGTTCCCGACTCCAGCGCGGACAGCCAGTCATCCAGCGCAGCCAGGCGGAGCATCGTGGGCGCCGCCCCGCGTTCGATTGCAGTCAGTGGCCGCCGGGCATTGAACCCGGCCAGCACGGCCCGGTACCGATCGGCATCCGGCTGTCCGGAGGCGTCCACGGCGAGCGCCAGGGCGATGCGCGCGAGCTGCCAGAAGGCCGGTACCGGCGCGGGCGGGATCACCAGATCGGCAAGACCGGCACCTTCCGGGTAGATGCGCACGGACTGCCAGTAGCTTCCCGCCAGCGGCAGGTCCTCGAAACGGTAGAGCCCCTGGTGGTGCAGCTCGGCGTCCAGGATCGCCCGGGACTCGGCATCCAGCGTGGACGCCATCGCATCGGCGCGCTCGCGCATCTGCTGCTGCAGCACCCCGCGCCGGTAGCCCTCGCCGACGGGCAAGGCCCCGGCCGTGTGACGCCCCTGCCAGTCGGCGGCGCGCTCGCCCAGGGCCTCCAGACTGCCGGGCCCCTCGGCCGCAACCGCGCCCTGCGGCGCCTGACCGCGCTCCAGCACCAGCAGGACCTCACCAGAATCGGGATCCGCACCCCGGCCGATCACGCGACCGCAGCCGCCAGGTACCTCGCCGAGCGCGGATTCGAGCGCCGGGGCCACGGCGGCTGCCAGGCGCAGACACTGCACCGGCCGGCCATCCAGTTCGAGGCCGCTCGGGCCATGGGTCAGGGCCAGGCCGGTCGCGTCGGCGCAGGCCCGGGTCTCGGATTCGTTCTCTACCATCGGAAAATCACCCAGGAGGGGGGTACGAAATTGGGATCCAGCTCGTTGCGACGACCGTCCAGCGTGCCGTCGCCCGTGGTGTCGATCAGGTAGTAGGTCGGGCCCACGGCGGGCGTGACCTCGACCATCACCAGCTCGCCACCCACGCGGTATTCGCGCCGGGTCTCGCCGTCGCGCTCGATGATGATGATGTCGGCGTCCTCCAGCGAGCGCTGTTCGCGGGCGCGTTCATCCAGCACCGGGGGCGGCGGATCCGCGCCCTCTTCAAGCTCCGGCGGCGGCGGGGCATCCCCCCACTCGCGGTCTTCCTGCGCCAGCGCCGTGCCGGAAACCAGCAGCAGGGCCGCCAGCAGCGACAGGGGCAGGCTCGCACGCATCGAGGTCATCATCACAGTTCCATCAGTCGTTTCTTTTCTTCCGCGGACGGCTCGAAGCTGCGCGCCTCGTAGTACTCGAAGATCACGTCCACCACGTCTTCCGGTGAATCTACCAGCGAGTATAGCTGGAGGTCTTCCTCGTCAATGGTGCCCTGCTCCACGAGCGTATCCCGGAACCAGTCGAGCAGGCCCTTCCAGAATTCGCTGCCCACCAGCACGACCGGGATGCGCCGGGTTTTGCCGGTCTGCACCAGGGTCAGGATCTCCGCCAGCTCGTCCAGCGTCCCGAAGCCCCCGGGCAGCACCACGTAGGCCGAGGCGTACTTGACGAACATCACCTTGCGCGAAAAGAAGTGACGAAACCCCAGGCCCACGTCCTGGTAATCGTTCGCACTCTGCTCGTGCGGCAACTGGATATTCAGGCCGATGCTCGGCGAGCGCCCGGCGAACGCCCCCTTGTTGGCCGCCTCCATGATGCCCGGACCGCCGCCGCTGACCACCGCGAAACCGGCGTCCGAGAGCTGCCGCGCGGTCGCCTCGCCCAGCTGGTAGTAGCGATGCTCCGGCGGGAAGCGGGCGGAGCCGAAGATGCTCACCGAGGGCTTGATATGCGCCAGGCGCTCGAAGCCCTCCACGAACTCCGCCATGATCTGGAAGATCTTCCAGCTCTCGCGGGTCAGGGCGGAGTCATCGATCGGGCGCAGGCCCGGGTGTTCGGCACGTTCGCGGTTGTTCATGCAGCGGGTTCCCAAGGGTGAAGGCTTCAGCGTACCGGCGCCCCCGGGCGCGCACAAATGGTCGCGGCCCGGGCCGGGCCTGTAGAATGGCGCACGTTCCCTGTCCGGATTCCACCTTCATGTCGCAAGCGCCTCTTGTCCTGGTCGACGGCTCGTCGTACCTGTTCCGCGCCTTCCATGCGCTGCCGCCGCTGACCGCGCCGGATGGCGCCCCGACCGGGGCGATGATTGGTGTGGCCAACATGCTGCGCAAGCTGCGCGCGGACTACGGCCCGGAGCACATGGCGGTGGTGTTCGACGCCAAGGGCAAGACCTTCCGCGACGACATCTATCCGGAATACAAGGCCACCCGCCCGCCGATGCCGGAAGAGCTGGCCGCCCAAATCGAGCCATTGCACGAGCTGGTGCGGGCGATGGGCTTGCCGCTTTTGTGCGTCGAGGGCGTGGAGGCCGACGACGTGATCGCGACCCTGGCCGACCAGGCCGCCGCAGCCGGGCACGACGTGGTGATCTCCACCGGCGACAAGGATCTCGCGCAGCTGGTGAATGACCGCATCACGCTGGTCAACACCATGAGCGGGGTCACGCTGGACCCCGAGGGCGTGCAGGAGAAATTCGGCGTCGCCCCGGAGCAGATCGTCGACTACCTCGCGCTGATGGGCGACAGCGTCGACAACATCCCGGGCGTGGACAAGGTCGGCCCCAAGACCGCGGCCAAGTGGATCGCGAAGTACGGCGATCTCGACACCATTCTGGAACAGGCCGACGGCATCGGCGGCAAGATCGGCGAGAACCTGCGCGCCGCGGCCGAGCGCCTGCCCACCTCGCGCGAACTGATCACGGTCAAGCGCGATGTCGAGCTGGACGTCGGCCCCAACGACCTCAACATCCGCGAGCCGGACCACGAGCGCCTGCTGGAGATGGTGCGCCGCTATGGCTTTACCCGCTGGCGCGCGGAGCTGGAGGGCGGCGAGGACGAGGCCGCTAGCGGCAATCCGGGCTCGCCGCTGGCGAAGGCCGACTACCGCACGTTGCGCGAGGAGGTCGAACTGGCCGAGCTGCTGGAGCGTCTGGACCAGGCCGAGCGGGTCGCCTTCGATACCGAGACCACCAGCCTGGATGCGATGCGCGCCGAGATCGTCGGCATGTCCTTCGCCTTCGAGCCAGGCACCGCCTACTACCTGCCGCTGGCCCACACCGGGCCGGATGCCGACCCGCAGCTGCCGCGCGCGGAGACGCTGGAACGTCTGAAGCCCTGGCTGGAATCCGAGGACCACGGCAAGCTGGGGCATCACCTGAAGTACGACCGCAACGTGCTGGGTAATCACGGCATCACCCTGCGCGGCATCGTCGACGACACCCTGCTCGAGTCGTTCTGCCTGGACGCCGGCGCCAACCGCCACGACCTCGACTCCCTGGCCGAGCGCCACCTGGACTACCAGACCACGCATTACGAGGACGTGGCCGGCAAGGGCGCGAAGCAGATCCCGTTCGCCGAGGTGGATATCGGCATCGCCACCGATTACGCCGGCGAGGATGCCGACATCTGCCTTCAGCTGGATGCGGTGTTCCAGCCGCGCCTGCAAGAGGCTGAAGGCCCCGCGTTCGTCTACCGCGAGATCGAGATGCCGCTGGTCCCGGTGCTGGCGGATATCGAACGCGTGGGCGTAAAGGTGGACCCGGATCTGCTCGGCGAGCAGAGCCAGGAGCTGCTGGCCGAGATGGAGCGCATCGAGCGCGAGGCCTTCGAGGAGGCCGGCGGCGAGTTCAACCTCGGCTCGCCCAAGCAGATCCAGGAGATCCTGTTCGAGCGCCTGGGCCTGCCGGTGCTGCGGCGCACGCCCAAGGGCCAGCCCTCCACCGCCGAGGACGTGCTGGAGCAGATGGCGGACGACTACGCCCTGCCGCGCCTGATCCTCGAGCACCGCGGCCTGTCCAAGCTGCGCAGCACCTACACCGAGACCCTGCCCCGGCGCATCCACCCGGAGACCGGACGGGTGCACACCTCCTACCACCAGGCGGGGGCAGCCACCGGGCGGCTGTCGTCCTCGGAGCCGAACCTGCAGAACATCCCGGTGCGCACCGAGGCCGGCCGGCGCATCCGCCGCGCGTTCATCGCGGATGAGGGACACCAGCTGCTGGCGGCGGACTACTCGCAGATCGAGCTGCGCATCATGGCCCACCTGTCGCAGGACGCGGGCCTGCTGAAGGCCTTCGGCGAGGGCCAGGACATCCACCGCGCGACCGCCGCCGAGGTCTTCGGGCTGGACCCGGAGCAGGTCTCCGGCGATCAGCGCCGCGCGGCCAAGGCGATCAACTTCGGCCTGATCTACGGCATGTCCGCCTGGGGCCTGGCGCGCAACCTCGGCATCGAGCAGGGCGAGGCGCGCGAGTACATCGACCGCTACTTCAATCGCTATCCCGGCGTGCACGACTATATGGAACGCGCGCGCGCCTCCGGGCGCGAGAACGGCTATGTCGAGACCCTGTTCGGCCGCCGCCTGTACCTGCCGGAGATCAACAGCCGCAACGGGGCGCGACGCCAGCAGTCCGAGCGTGTCGCCATCAACGCCCCGATGCAGGGTACCGCCGCCGACATCATCAAGCGCGCGATGGTGCGCGTCGCCAACGATCTCGCGAACTCGAATATCGACGCCCGCATGATCATGCAGGTGCACGACGAACTGGTGTTCGAGGTGGCCGATGCGGCCGTGGAGGACCTGACCACGCTGGTGCGCCAGGCCATGAGCGGGGCCGCCGAGCTCGACGTGGAGCTGGTGGTAGATGTCGGCACCGGCGCCAACTGGGACGACGCACACTAGATGTCGGATTCACTGGCCAAGGGGTTCAACCGGCTCGCCCCCTGGCTGGTCGCGGTCCTGTTGCTGGCGACCGCCTGGGTGCTGGCCGAACGCTATCTGGACACCGGTGGTTCCGGCGGGATCACCATCGTCCAGCCGGAGGACTGCGACCTGAACGCAGGGCCCTGCAGCGCCGACCATCCGGCGGGCGGTACGCTGACCCTGGGGATCACGCCACGCCCCGTGCCGATGCTGCAACCACTTGAGCTGACCCTGGAGCTGGACCCGGCGGCCCGGGGCAACCTCGGCGAACCCGAGGCCCTGGAACTGGATCTGGCCGGGGTGGAGATGTACATGGGCTTCCAGCGCCCGCGGCTGGAACACACAGGCGGCGGGCGCTATGTCGGCGAGACGACGCTGCCCATCTGCACCACCGAGGCCATGACCTGGGCCGCCACCGTGATGCCCGCGGGCGATGCGGATGCGGCCCGGGTCCAGTTTCGTTTTGTCACCCGCCGCAGCCACAGCGACAACCCCTGAGGAAAACCGACATGCAGCGTATCCCGCTGAGCAGCCTGCTCTGGGCGCTGGCCGTGCTGGC
This sequence comes from Thioalkalivibrio sp. ALE30, assembly GCF_000377465.1. NCBI lineage: Bacteria > Pseudomonadati > Pseudomonadota > Gammaproteobacteria > Chromatiales > Ectothiorhodospiraceae > Thioalkalivibrio > Thioalkalivibrio sp. ALE30. Next base: position 35,887 of record NZ_KB898170.1, read on the forward strand.
GGCCGGCGCCCTGCTCGTCTTCGTGATGCTCCGCCCGGCACCACCCCCCGTGTCCCAGGGGGCCGACCACGAACGCCTGCCGGTGGCCGATGCGGTATCCGGCGGGCCGATCGAACTGCCCGTTTCCACCACGGGCGAGCGGTTCCGGCTGGCGGACCTGGAAGGGCAATACGTCTGGGTCTACTTCGGCTACACCGCCTGCCCGGATGCCTGCCCGACCAGCCTGGGCTGGATCAGCGCCGCGCTGGACCGCCTGCCGCCCGAGCTGGAGGGCGAGGTCGCGGCGGTACTGGTAAGCGTCGACCCGGAACGTGATGACCGCGAGCGCCTGGAGACCTATGTGGGGCACTTCCACCCGGCCATCCAGGCGGCGACCGGGTCCCACGAAGAGCTGCAGCCGATCACGGAACGTTACGGCGTGTTCTACGAACGCACCGAGATCGACTCGGCCATGGGCTACGTGGTCGATCACAGCTCGTCCACCTACCTGGTCGGCCCGGAAGGCGACTTGCTGCAGATCTACCCGCACGGGACACCCGCCGCCGAACTGGTGGAGGGCCTGCGAACCCATGCGGAGGCCACCGGGACAGCCAACTGAGCCACACCCCGGACGGCAACGATGGATTCTGTGAAAAAATTCGCAATCGAGAGGCACGCGGCAGGAACTTTGCCCGCGCAGTGCTTTCTCACTTACTGAGCGCTCTAGCCCAGCGCGGCCCGCTTCTCTCCCTGAGCGGGCAATAGGCCTCTCTCCCCCCTGTAGAGGCCGAAATTAGCCCCGGTCCCACCCCAAGGCCGGGGCTTCTTTTTGTCTGCGTTTCGTGTATCCGCTCGACCGTCGGGCAGAGACGGGCCTCAGCCGGTCGCGGGAGCCGACTCCGGATCATGCTCGGCCAGCCAGCCACCCAGCAGGCCGCGCAGGTCATCGACACCCTGGTTCTTCAGCGAGGAGAAGGTCTGCAACGTCGCCTCGACGCCCATGGCCTCCAGCTCACCATGCGCCTTGCGCAACTGGCGGTCGGCCTCCTGGCGCGAGAGTTTGTCCGCCTTGGTCAGCAGGCAGTGCAAGCGGCAGCGCTCCAGAGGCACCCAGTCCAGTAGCTGGCGATCCAGCTCGGTCAGCGGCCGGCGGATGTCCATGATCAGGACCAGACCGATCAGGCACTGGCGTTTTTGCAGGTAGCCACCAAGGAGCTGGTCCCATTCCGCGCGCTTGCCGGCCGAGACCTTCGCGTAGCCGTAGCCCGGCAGGTCGACCAGCCGCCAGTGCTCGGCCGGCGGCAGACGGAAAAGATTGATCTCCTGTGTGCGCCCCGGGGTACGGCCGACCCGCGCGAGCGCCTTGCGTCCACACAAGGCGTTCAGGGCACTGGACTTGCCGGCGTTGGAGCGCCCGGCAAAGGCGATCTCGACACCGGTGTCGGCCGGGAGCTGGGCAATCTGCGCCACGCCACGCAGAAAGTCGGTTTCGCGAAATCGGGGTTCCATGGGGCGAGCAAGTGTCCTAGGGAAACACTGATGAATGTACACGCTCGCGCTCGAGTCGCTTTTGCGTGCGAACAAGGCGCGATGAGTGAAGTGTAGCCGAGCTACATAAGCGAGCCGCAACGCCGGGCGCACGCAAAAGCGGCCGAGCCCCTGCTTTCAATGGCTTGTGGGGTTGGCACCCCAGGTTCCCCGATGCTGCGTTGCGCCGCTTGCGGGTAGAACCACTACCCGCTGCGCGACGCGCCTTGTCTCGGAAAACCTGGGGTGCCAACGCGAGCGTGTACATTCATCAGTGTTTCCCTTGGCCGAGTGCCGGACTCGGTTTATTTTTGAGCACAAATTAGCATTGTGCTATAAACTGCGCCCCTTATGTTGATCGCCCTACGATGGGGCACAAGGAACGGGTCGCGACCCGGCACGCATTTACAAGCAGGAGATTCTCCGTCATGAACCACAAGCTTTCCGCTCTCTTTGCTGCCCTGTCCGTATCCCTGCTGCTCCCGCTGTCGGCAGCCCAGGCGGGCGATCCCCAGCGCGGCCAGGAACTGTCCCAAGCCTGCGCAGCCTGCCACCAGGCGGATGGCAACAGCGTGAACCCGGAATGGCCCAAGCTGGCCGGCCAGCACGCCAAGTACACCGTGAAGCAGCTGCAGGACTACAAGTCCGAACGCCGCGAGAACAGCCTGATGCTGGGCCAGGTAGCCAACCTGGACGAGCAGGACATGCGCGACCTGGCGGCCTTCTATGCCGAGCAGGAAATCAGCGCCGGCACCGCCGACGAGTCGGTGGTCGAACGGGGCGAGCAGATCTACCGCGGCGGCATCCCGTCGCAGAACGTCGCCGCCTGCATTGCCTGCCACGGCCCGAACGGCAACGGCAACCCGGAAGCCATGTTCCCGGCCGTCGCCAGTCAGCACGCGCAGTACAGCGCGGATCAGCTGCGCTACTTCCGTAGCGGCGAGCGCGCCAACGACAATGGCCGCATGATGCGCAATGTGGTGCGCAACATGTCCGATGAAGACATCGAGGCCGTGTCCCAGTACATGGCCGGCCTGCAGCCGAGCAACTGATTCGGCTTCGGGTACGCCGCGCAGGACCGGCGGCGAAGCGACCCAGGGAAGGGGCGGCCTTGGCCGCCCCTTTTTTGTGGGCGCGGAAAAACGCACCCAGTTGGAATGCAATCCTGTACAGGGGCGTCATGGTGGGGCGCGCGAACTCCCGGGCGGATCATCGGTCCATCCACTGGTCGCGCAACGCCCGCGCAGTTTGTCTTGGAAATTGAACCCCTGTCGGGTTGCTTCGCATAGTCCGTCAGGCTAAAGCAGGTTTCAGCATGTCGAATAACGATCAGGCCGCCACCGCCGGCCCGGCCCCCGCATCCCGCCAGAAGGCCGCGCGCAAGCCGCGGCGCAGCCGCATACTGGTCGATTTCATGGGCTCGATGAGCCTGGCGATCACCCTCCTGGTGGCCCTCGCGATCGCCTCGGTCATCGGCACCGTCCTGGTGCAGAACGAACCGTACACCGAGTATCTGATGGACTACGGGCCTTTCTGGCACGAGATCTTTGCCGGGATGGGCCTGTATCAGGTGTATTCCGCGACCTGGTTCCTGCTGGTGGTGGCCTTCCTGGTCATCTCGACCTCCTTTTGCGTCTATCGCCAGACCCCCGGGCTGCTGAAGGACCTGCGCCGCTACAACACGCAGGTCAAGGAAAAGTCCCTGCGCTCGTTCCATTCCAGCGCCGCCGGCGACCTCGATCAGTCACCGGAGGAATTCATCCAGCACGCCCACCGGGTGCTGAAGGCACAGGGTTTCAAGGCGCGCGAGAAGTCCCACGACGGACAGACCGTGATCGCAGCCATGCGCGGGCGCTGGAACCGCATGGGCTACCTGCTGACCCATGTCGGCATCGTGGTGATCTGCGTGGGCGCCCTGGCCGACGGCACGACCCTGCTGAAGATCAACGAGTGGCTGGGGAATCTCGAGGTCGAGACCCGCAGCGTACCGATCTCCGAAGTCCCGCGTTCGGCCTGGATACCGGACTGGAACCCGTCCTTCCGCGGCTCGGTGGAGATCCCCGAGGGTGCATCGGCGAATGTGGTGTTCCTGCCGATGCGCGAAGGCTACTTCGTGCAGGAGCTGCCCTTCCGCATTGAACTGGAGGAGTTCCGGATCGAACGCTTCTCCACCGGTGCCGAAAGCTCCTACGAGTCGGACCTGATCATCCATGACCCGAACCGCGACGAGCCGCTGCGACACACCATCTCGGTCAACCACCCGTTGATCTACAACGGCTTCGCGATCTACCAGGCGAGCTTCGCCGACGGCGGCACCCGCCTGGATATCGACGCCATCCCTCTCGGCGCCGAGGCCCTGCGCGAGCTCGAGGTGCCGGGTCGTGTGTTCCGGGAGGTGGAGATCCCGACGCCGGACGGCGACACCCGGACAATCGAGTTCACCAACTTCCAGCTGGAGAACGTGGTTCCGCTGCTCAACGAAGAGGGCGAGCGCGAAAACCGCCATATGGGCCCGAGCTTCGATTTCCGCCTGATGGACCGCACCGGCCACGGCCTGCACTACCGCAACTACCAGCGTCCGGCCCTGCAGGAAGGGGCGATGTACTTCCTCAGCGGCGTGCGCGAAAGCCCGGCGGACGAGTTCCACTACCTGTTCCTGCCGGCGGACGCAGACGACTCGCTGGAACGCTTCCGCACCTACCTGGCCATGCTGCACAACCCCGAGGTGCGCAACGAGATCGCCCGCCAGGTGGCGCGCGATGACGAGACGGTGCCCAACGAGCAGACCCAGGCCATCGCCCGCACGACGGCCGAGCTGATGGGGCTGTTCGCCGAGGGCGGCTACATGGCCGTCAACAACGAGATCGAACGGCGCGTACCGGGCGAGCGCATCGACGAGGTGCGCGACCTGATGATCCGCATCCTGCACGCCGGCCTCCAGGGGCTTTACATGGAGGTCCTGCAGGACGAGGGTGTAGTCTCGATCCAGGAAGAAGAGCAGCGTTTCCTGGAGGATACGATCTCGGCAATCAACGCGATCAGCCTGTATCAGTCGCCGTTCTTCTTCCACCTGAAGGATTTCGAACACCGTGAGGCGTCCGGCCTGCAGATCGCACGCGCCCCCGGCCAGAGCACCGTCTACACCGGCAGCGTGATGCTGATCGTCGGGATCTTCTTCCTCTTCTACGTGTCCTATCAGCGCCTGTGGATCATGGCACGGCGGAGCGAGAACGGCGAAGGCACTCACGTGGTGATGGCCGGCACGAGCAACCGCCACCAGGTGGAATTCGAGGAACGTTTCGCGCATCTTAAGAGGTGGATCATCGATCAGAAGCCGGTCGATGGCGCCAGCGACGGTACCTATGAGTCCAACAACAAAAACGACTAAAAGCTAAGCAGTCGGAGGAGCACCCCATGTCAGTCCCCCACGAGGCCCTGGATTTCGAACGGCCCGGCATCTTCCGGCGCATCCAGCCGCGCGACTGGGCGTACATCGCCCTGACGATCGCCGTCGGCCTGATCGCCTTCTGGCAATACGGCCACATGATGGACCGCTACGACACCGGCGGCCTGATCCTGGCCGTCGGCCTGAGTGCCTGGATGGGCTGGTTCTGGCGCCCGTGGCAGGCCTTCTCGATCATTGTCGGGGTCCTCGCACTGTTCGGTATCTGGATGTACGGCGACGACCTCGCCCGCGGGAGCACCAACTTCTGGCTGAACTACGTCGGTTCGGGGCAGGCCGGTGTGATGTGGATGAGCGTCTTCCTGTACCTCTCCACCGTCGCGTACGTCACCGGGCTGTTCAGCCGCTCCGACTTCCCCACCCGCGTCGGCGGCGCGTTCGCCTGGATCGGTGCCGGCGCCGGGCTGATGGCCCTGCTGGTGCGCTGGCGCGAGATCTACCTGACCGATCCGACCTGGGGCTATATCCCCGTCGCCAACCTGTACGAGGTCTTCATCCTGCTGGCCGCCCTGACCACGCTGATGTACCTCTACTACGAGAGCCGCACCGGCCAGCGCACCATGGGTGCGTTCGTCATGCTGGTGATCGCCGCGTCCGTCACCTTCCTGCTGTGGTACATGTGGGACCGCCAGGCACACGAGATCGAGCCGCTGGTGCCCGCTCTGAACAGCTGGTGGATGAAGATCCACGTGCCTACCAACTTTGTTGGCTACGGCGGCTTCGCCATCGCCGCGATGCTGGGGGTGGCCTATCTGGTCAAGCATCGGCTCGAGCGCACCCGGCCCGACGCCGCCATCACCAAGCGCATCCCGAGCAAGGAAGCGCTGGACAGCGTGATGTACAAGGCCATCGCGATCGGCTTCGCCTTCTTCACCATCGCCACCGTGCTCGGCGCGATGTGGGCCGCCGAGGCCTGGGGCGGCTACTGGACCTGGGATCCGAAGGAGACCTGGAGCCTGATCCTGTGGCTGACCTACGCCGCCTGGCTGCACATGCGCTTTACCAAGGGCTGGCGCGGACCGGTCATGGCCTGGTGGGCGATCATCGGGCTGTTCGTCACGACCTTCACCTTCCTGGGCGTGAATATGTTCCTGTCCGGCCTGCATTCCTACGGAGAGCTGTAAATGAAGCGTCGTGAATTCATGGGCGCCGTGGGCGGCGCCGGCCTGCTCCTCGCCACCGGCACCAGCCTCGCGGCCGAGTTCCGCGAGGGCCAGCACTACCGGGCCATCCAGCCCCCGCTGGATACCGGGCTGGAGGACGGCAAGATCCAGGTGGTCGAGGTGTTCTGGTACGGCTGCCCGCACTGCTACGCCTTCGAGCCCAAGGTCCAGGCCTGGAAGCCGAACCTGGCCGACGACGTGCAGTTTGAGTACCTCCCGGCGCCGATGAACGACGTCTGGGCGATGCATGCGCGGGTGTTCTACACCGCCGAGAAACTGGGCGTGCTCGACGACGTGCATCAGGCGTTCTACGACGCGATCCACGATCAGGGCCGTCAGATGCGCTCGGAAAGCGCAATTCTGCGCTTCATCAACCAGCGCGGGCTGGATGCGGACGAGTTCCGCGAGACCATGCGCTCCGACGCGATCCGCCGCCGGATCGTCGAGGCCACCGAGGCCGTGCAGGACTACGGCGTCGGCGGCGTGCCCACCCTGGTCATCAACGGCGAGGCCATCGTCTCCGCCAGCATGGCCGGTGGGCACGACGAGATGCTGGAGGTTGCCGACTACCTGATCGAACGTGCCCGCGGGTAGCGCGCGGCATATGCCGCGGGCCGCCGGGGCGCCTTCAGCATGAGCACGCCGACCACCGCCCAGCGTCTGGTCGAATGCCTCGAGCAGGAGGGCGTCGAACGCATCTTCGGTCTGCCGGGCGAGGAGAACATGGCCGTCCTCGATGCCCTGGCCGACTCCTCTATCGAATTTGTTACCACGCGCCATGAACAGGGTGCGGCCTTCATGGCCGACGTCCACGGGCGCCTGTCGGGCAAGGCAGGCGTCTGCCTGGCGACCCTGGGTCCCGGCGCCACCAACCTGATCACCGGCGTCGCCGACGCCAACATGGATCACGCGCCGCTGGTCGCGATTGCCGGCCAGGCCAGCACCCACCGCCTGCACAAGGAATCGCATCAGGTCCTCGACCTGAAGGGCCTGTTCCAGCCGATCACCAAGTACAGCTCCAGCGTGGTCGAGCCCGAGATTCTCCCGGAGGTGGTGCGCAAGGCCTTCAAGTGGGCCGAAGGCGGCAAACCCGGGGCCAGCTTCCTCGAACTACCCGAGAACATCGCCTCGCAGCCGTGCCCCAACCCGCCCCTGCCGGTCCACGCCGGCCCGGCGGCCGTGCCGGCCGACGCCTCGCTGGAGGCCGCGGCCCGGTTGCTGAACGAGGCCCACCACCCGCTGATCCTCGCCGGCAACGGTGTGATCCGCTCCGGCGCCAGCGGGGCCCTGGCCACGCTCGCCAGCGCGCTGAACATCCCGGTGGCCAATACCTTCATGGCCAAGGGCGTACTGCCGTTCCGCCACCCGCTGGCACTCGGCTCGGTCGGGCTGCAGAGCCAGGACTTCGTGAACTTCGGCTTCCACAAGGCCGACGTGATCGTCTGCATCGGCTACGACCTGGTCGAATACCCGCCGAGCTTCTGGCATCCGGACGGCGACCGCACCCTGATCCACATCGATTCGGCCCCGGCCGAGATCGACGGCCACTACAACGTGACGGCCGAGGTCCTCGGGGATTTGACAACGTGTCTGCACCGACTGGCCGAGCAGGTCAGTCCGCGCGAGGAGACCATCCTGCGCCCGCTGCGCCAGAGCCTGATCGAGGACATGAACGAGCACCGCGACGACACCCAGGTGCCGCTCAAGCCACAGAAGCTGATCTGGGACCTGCGCACCGCGGCGGATCTCGACGCGATCATGATCACCGATGTCGGCGCCCACAAGCTCTGGATGGCGCGCATGTTCCGCTGCGAGCTACCCAACACCTGCCTGATCTCCAACGGCTTCGCCAGCATGGGGATCGCGCTGCCCGGCGCCATCGCCGCGGCCAAGCTCCATCCCGAACGCCAGGTCGTCGCCGTCACCGGCGATGCCGGCTTCCTGATGAACGTGCAGGAGCTGGAGACCGCGGTCCGGCTGGGCCTGAATTTCGTGGTGCTGATCTGGAACGACAACGCCTACGGCCTGATCGAGTGGAAGCAGGTCCGCGAGTACGGGCGCAAGGCCTTCGTCGAATTCGGCAACCCGGATTTCGTCCAGCTGGCCCGCGCCTTCGGCGCCCGCGGCGTGCGTATCGAACCGGGAGACAGCCTCGAAATGGCCCTGCGCGAGGCCCTGGTGGAGCCGGGCGTGACCGTGATCGACTGCCCGGTCGACTACAGCGAGAACATGAAGCTGACGGAACGTTTGGGCGAGCTGGTTTGTCCATTCTGAGAACACGGACTTTCCCTCCAGCAGGAGACCTCTCGCGATGACGTCGATCGCGCCTGGCGACCGTCGCGCCGCGCCCCCCGGCCCCGAAGGCGAGGCGCAACCGGAAACCGCCGCCCCGGAACAACTGAGCTACCAGCACGAACAGGGCAGCCAGCGCCTGCGTCTGCTGAGTTTCAATGCCCAGGTGGGCATCCACTCTTCCCGCCTGCATCACTACGTCACCAACAGCTGGAAGCACGTGCTCCCCTATGGCGGGCGCATGGACAACCTGGACCGGGTCGCGCGGTTCATCTCCGAGTTCGATATCGTCGGCGTGCAGGAGTTGGACGGCGGCAGCATCCGCAGCAATTTCGTCGATCTGGCGTCCTATCTCTCCGAGCGCGCGCAGTTCCCGTACACCTACAACCGGATCAACCGGGATCTCGGGCAGTTCGCCAAGCACTCCCTGGCCCTGTTCTCGCGCCTGGAACCGGACCGGGTCGAGATGCACCGCCTGCCAGGCGCCCTGCCGGGACGCGGCGCGATCGAGGCGCACTACGCGATGGGCGACGGAGACGAACTGGTCCTGTTCCTGCTGCACCTCGCCCTCGGCAAGCGGACCCGCAAGTCCCAGCTGGCCTACGTCGCGGAACACATCCAGGACCTCCCCCATGCGGTGGTCATGGGCGATCTCAACTGCCAGCAGGACAGTGAGGAACTGCGCCAGCTGGTCGCGCGCACCGGCCTGATGGAGCCAATGGCCTGCCCCGCGACCTACCCCGCCTGGGACCCGCGCCTGGTCTTCGACCACATCCTGCTGACCCCCGACCTGCATGTCAGCGACGTGCGCGTCTACAACGTTGCGCTGTCCGACCATCTCCCGGTCGGCATCGAGATCGAACTGCCGCAGCGCCAGGCCCTTCATGATCCAGCGCACTAAACCGTTGCCCGTATACGGGTACGATCCCGGTGGCATCTACCCGTATTACGCGTTTAAATAGACACGCCTCCTTTCCGGGATTTCCCGATGTCCGACAGCGATCTGCGTAGAACCATCATCGAGCTCGAACGCTCGCTGGACCGGGAACGGGCCCTGCAGGACACGATCCGCCGAGTCGCGCTGCGTTCGCTTGCGGTGGTGTCCGCCAAGGTGCCGGCACTGGAGGGCGCGGTCCGCGACCTGACCCGGGCCATCGAGTCCGACCCCGGCGACACCGCCTGGCTGGACCGCCTGAGCGGCCAGCTCGCTGACGCGGTACGTTCCAGCGACCATCGCCAGGATCTTGCCGAGGGCATCCTCGAGGTGGTGCGCCGCGGCCTGCACGGCTTCGAGTTCCTCGATTCCGAGGTGGACGCCCTGACCCGGGCCGCTGACCGCCGCGACAAGGCGGAGATCGAACGCACCCTCAACCGTCTGTTCACGGTCCTGCACGACAAGTGCCAGAAGGCCATGACCGAGCGCGAGGAGCTCACCGAGGTCGTCGGCGAGATCTGGCACCGCCTCGAGGATGTCGACACCGCCTTGTCCGAGGACGAGGCCCGCGGCGAACGCGCCCGCGAATCCGTGTCCGAGCTGCATGCCGGGATCTCCGGCGATGTCGCCCATATCAAGGGCCGGGTCGTCGACGTCGACGATCTGGCGACCCTGCGCACCGAGGTCAGCCGCGGCCTCGACCGCATGGTGGAGCGGGTCACCGCGTTTCGCGATGAACAGGAAACCGAGCTGCTGGCAGCACTGGAGCGCAACCGCGCCCTGCGCTCCAAGGGCCGCAGTCTGGAGGGCCAGGTGCAGGCCCTGCGCACGCGCCTGGAACAGGCCCGCGCCGAGGCCACGCGCGACAGCCTGACCGGCCTGCCCAACCGCACCGCCTTCGAACAGCGCCTGGCCCAGCTCCCGGCGGAGCTGAAAAAGGCCGGCGCCGCCTCCCTGCTGGTCTGGGACATCGACCACTTCAAGACCATCAACGACGAATACGGACACAGCGCGGGCGACAAGGTCCTGCGGGCGGTCGCCGAGATCCTGGCCGAAGGGGTCCGCGCACCCGACTTTGTCGCGCGCTACGGCGGCGAGGAATTCGTGATGATCCTCTACCGCGAACCCGCGGCCGCCCATACACAGGCGGACACTATCCGCGAGGCGGTCGATCGCCTGATCGTGCGCGCCGGGAACACCCGGCTGAAGGTCACCATCTCCGCGGGCCTGGCCGGCATCAACCCCGCCGCCGCCCCGGAGGCGATCTTCGATGCGGCCGACCACGCGTTGCTCGAGGCGAAGAAACGCGGGCGCGACCGCATTGAACGCGCCGACGGCTGATCCACCCCGGGAGACGTCATGCACGGCACGCCCCCATCTCACCTGATCTTCGGCGAGGTCCTGTTCGACGGCTTCCCCGACGGCACGCGCGTCCTCGGCGGCGCGGCCTTTAACGTCGCCTGGAACCTGCATCAGCTGGGTGCCGCCGCCTGCTTTGTGGGCGGCATCGGCGACGACGCCGATGGCCGCCGCGTGCGGGAACGCATGCACCACATCGGGATGGATACACGCGGGCTGTACCAGCACCCCACGGCCCCGACCGGCGAGGTCCGCGTCACCCTGGAGCAGGGCGAGCCGAGCTACACCATCGTCCCCGGCCAGGCCTATGACGACGTCCCGGCGGACTGGGCGGAGCAGCTGCCGGCTACGGCCACGCTCCTCTATCACGGGACGCTGGCCCTGCGCACCGGCAATCGCGAGCTGCTGGAACGCCTGCGGGCCCGCTCACGCCAGCGCTTCGTCGACGTGAACCTGCGGGCACCGTGGTACGACGCCGACGACGTCCTCGCGCTGATCCGCGGCGCCGATGTGGTGAAGCTGAACACCGACGAGGCCGCGACCCTGGCCCCGGATGTCGCCGAGGCCGAGCGCCCGACCGCGCTGCTCGAACGGGCCGCGATCCGCTCCGCCCTGATCGTCACCCACGGGGCCGGTGGTGCCGCCATCCACGAGCCTGATGGCCAGCACTGGCAGGCACCGGCACCGCCCGTCGACGGGTTCCGCGACGCCGTGGGCGCCGGCGACGCCTTCGCCAGCGTCGCCATCATCGGCCTGCAAAACGCCTGGCCCTGGGCGACCACCCTGGAGCGCGCCCTCCGATTTGCCGCCTCCGTCTGCACCCTGCAGGGCGCCACCACCGACGACGCGGCCTTCTACCAGCAAGCCACGCGCGACTGGCCCCGGGCCTGACGACACGCCGGGACGCCGGACACCCCAGCGTGAACCAAAAGGGACACCGCGACTTCACGCCCACGCGATTTTTTTGCGTCAGGAAGAGCCTGGCTCTATATTTTCTATAGAAATACTCGTTCTTGTCCCGGGAGGGCCATATGGAACAAACGGCAAACGCGGAACAGCGCCAGGAGGTACTCACCAGGGCCGTCGCGCAGGCCGGGGCACGGCTCGGCATGAAACAGTCGGAGCTGGCCCGGGCCCTGGGGCTGAGCCCCGCTACAATCAGCCGCATGTACGCCGGTGGTTATTTTCTGGACGAGCGCACCAAGCACTGGGAGATCGCGGCCCTGCTGGTCCGTCTCTACCGTGGGCTTGACGCCATCACGGCCGGCGACGAGCGTTCCCTTCGGGCCTGGATGCGCAATCCCAATGCCGACCTGCACGGTGTTCCGGGAGACCTAGTGGACAATGTGGCGGGGCTGGCTCGCGTAGTCGAGTATGTGGACGCACACCGCGCTCGCATCTGAAGCCGCGCCTGCGAACGGCGAGGGATGGCGGGTGGTGGAGCATCAGTACACCGTGTCCACCCGCAAGCTTGTGAGTACCCGGGACGAGCAGGAAGTGCTGGAGGCGATTCTGGAGGAGACCAAGCCCGCCTTTCCCGCCAATACGGCGCATTTGCATTACCTCCTCAAGACGCCGTTCCGCTATCCGCCGTCGCCCTTCGGTTCCCGGTTCCGTCGGCCACAGGAGGGGGAGGGCGTCTTCTACTGTGCCGAAGCCGTCCGCACGGGACTGGCCGAGTTCAGCTACTGGCGCCGACACTTTTTCGAGACATCCCCGGGCACACCGTTACCTGAAGCCCACGAATCGCTCACGGTCTTCAACGTCGCCTGGCGCACCCCGAGTCACCTGGACCTGACCCGTCCGCCGCTCAACCAGGATCGCGCCCAGTGGACCCACCCGGACGACTACACCGCCACCCGGGCGCTCGCTGCCGAAGCGCGACGAGCCGGTATCCAGGCCATCCGTTATGAATCTGTGCGCGACCCTCAGCGAGGCGCCAATCTGGCGCTCCTGGCCCCGGCAGTATTCACGCAGCCGGAACCTCTTACCCAGCAAACCTGGTATCTCTACCTGGGCGCCAGCGAAAGCAACTGCATCCGGGCCGGCCGAGATGAGTCCTTTACCTTCCCGGCCTCGTCCTCCGCCTGATCCGTCCCCCGTAGGATTCCGGTCAGCGAGAGGCGTCAGGCCGGGGCCCGGTGAGCTCCATTCGGATGTTCTCGAAAATCCGGACAATGGCAACTGAGATCTCGGGGGAGAGCCCTGCGCCATCCTCGAGGCGGGCGGGCTCGATGCCGTGGACGATGACGTGCTGGGGAAGCTCGCCCAGGGAGCGGGCGAGTTCGACGGCTTCGGCGAGGCCGATACCGTGGGAGGAGTAGCGCGCGCCGCGCGGCAGGGGCTCGCGGGCGTCCAGGCGGTGGAGGGTGCCGGGGGCGGCGCCGGTGACAATGGCATCGACCAGGATCACCGGGTCGTGGCCCTGCCACAGCTCCATCAGCTCAGCGGGTTCGCCGTGGCTTTTCGCGGTGGCGAGGCCTGCCGTGCCTTCGAGTGCATCGACTACCGCGTGGCCGATGCCGTCGTCGCCGCGCCAGGGGTTGCCGATACCGATCACTAGCGGGCCCTTTTCAGTACTCACGAGCTTTGTCCCGCGATGCGATTCGCTTGCCGGATCGGTTCCCAGCAAGAGTGATGGTCTCCGGCCAGCCCTGGGATGCCCAGGCTCGCTGGAACACGCTCCGGCACAGGCGTAACCTGAAAGACCACCACCCCTTGTGAACACTGTCAGACATGCCGGGCGACGACTTCGAAACGATTCTTGACCAGGCGCGAGCGCTCCCGGACTCGGAGCGTGCACGGCTGGTGCATGATCTTCTGGAGACCCTGGAGGGGGCGCCGGACACCGGCGTCGCCGCGGCCTGGGAGCAGGAGATTGCCCGCCGCCTTGCGCAGGTCGAGAGCGGGGACGCGGAAACCCTCTCGCGTGACGAACTGGATCGGCGTTTTCCGGGCCGCACTGGCTGAATATTTCAGTAGAACCGGAAACCAATCAGCACCGGTGTTCTCTCATCGCGTTTTCGCGTGGGACTTGCCGGTGGCGGCGTCTCTCAACCCGCCGGAAACGTACTTGTGCAGGATACTGGAGACCAGTGTCTGGTACGGGATACCTTCCTCGAGGGCTCGGCGCTGCAGGGCCTCCAGGTCCCGCCCGGAAATGCGGATGTTGATCCGCTTGTTTTTTCGGAAGGTCTCTTCAGCCGCGTGCGCAACGTATTCTCGACGCTCATCGTCCAGAGCCGATTCGAACTCGCCCGCCTCATAGGCATCGAGCAGTTCCTGCTCTTCCTGGCTCAGATTGGGCTTTCCCATGCTATCCCCTCAAATATTGTCGGGTGGCTTTGCGACTGGGAATTGCAGTCTTGAGAAAGAATTCCTTGTCGTTTTCGACATATGGCACCAACCATACGTAGGCATCAACCCGGACGACAAACATCCGCTGGTTCGGGTACTTCTCCCCGTTCGGGTGGACCACGTCGTCCAGCAGGCTGCCCGACTGAAGGGCGAAAACCACGTCCTCGAAGGATATGCCCCTTTCCGCCATCAACTTCTCGTTTTTCGCAGCGTCCCAGTTGATCTGCTTCATTCGTCGACTCTAGCAGGACGTGTGCCTATTGGCATCTTTTCCTCATTGAATCTTTGGGCTCACTGGCGGTCGACCGTGAGGTCGAGGAAGTGGGTGGCGCAGGAGATGCAGGGGTCGTAGTTGCGGATGGCGACCTCGCAGTGGTGGCGCAGTTCGTCGTCCGGCAGATGAAGATGGGTCTGCACCAGTTCGCGCAGGTCGGCCTCGATGGTGGGCTGGTTGACCGAGGTGGGCGGGACGATCTTGGCGTCGGTGATGATGCCCTCGTCGTCGATGCGGTAGCGGTGGTAGCAGATGCCGCGCGGAGCCTCGGTGGCGCCGAAGCCGGTGCCGGCGCGCGGGGTGACCGGCAGCGCGGGTTCGGCCGGTGCGGCCCGGTAGCCGTCGACCAGGCGCAGGGCCTCCTCGAAGGCGAGCACGATCTCGATCATGCGCACCTGGATGCTGCGGAACGGGTTGCGACAGGCCGTGCCCAGCCCGGCGCGCTCGGCCAGCTCGGCGGCGCGCGGGGTAAGACGTTCGCGGTTCAGCGCGAAGCGCGCCAGCGGGCCCATGAACACCGGTTCGCCGCTGTCGGAACGGTGGCTGTGCAGGGCGTTGGAGTGGGCCACGTGCTCCTCGGTGAAGACGTCGTCGTAGTCGCGGATGGCGGCGTCCAGGCCGCTGCCGGAGCCGAGCCGGCCGTGGGTGATCGGGTATTCGTCCGGGTGCACCAGCGACACGAACTCGTAGTCGCGCTCCAGGTGCGGATAGTCGAGGGTGGCGAGGAATTCGGCGACCTCGCAGGACGCCTCCAGGCCCCAGGCCAGCTCCTCGCGCAGCCCGGCGACCTCGGCAGGCGTCGGCGTGCGGTAGAAGCCGCCGACCCGCAGGTTGACCGGGTGGATCTCGCGCCCGCCCAAAAGGCGCAGGATGGCGTTGCCGATCTTCTTGATGCGCAGGCCGTTGCGCACCATGTCGGGGTGGTCCTTCGCGGCGGTGACCGCGTCGGGATAGCCGAGGAAGTCCGGCAGGTGCAGCATGAACACGTGCAGGGCGTGGCTCTCGATCCATTCGCCGCAGTAGGCCAGCCGGCGCAGGTCCTGCAGCACGCCGTCCACGGTCACCCCGCAGACGTCCTCCATCGCCAGCGAGGCGCCCAGCTGGTAGGCGATCGGGCAGATGCCGCAGATGCGCGCGGTGATGTCCGGGGCCTCGCGGAAGTCGCGTCCGCGCAGGAAGCCCTCGAAGAAGCGCGGGGCCTCGAAGATCGACAGCTTCACCTCCTCCACGCGGTCGCCCTCGGTGCGCACGTACATCGCGCCCTCGCCCTCCACGCGCGCGAGGTAGTCGACTTCGATGGTGCGGGTCTCGCTCATGGTCCGTTTCCTGATTCTTCGCGCTCGCTCTCCTCGCGGAAGGCGTCGGCGCCGGCATTGAAGGTGCGGTAGAAGCGCACGCGGGTGGCGCGCTCCATGCCGAGGGCCTCCAGCTGCCCGGACAGACCGGGCGCGTTGGGCGTCTCCTTGGGGCCGAAGCAGCCGTAGCAGCCGCGGTGGCAGCCGGGGCACAGCGCGCCGCAGCCGGCGTGGGTGACCGGGCCGAGGCAGGGCGTGCCGTGGGCGACCATCACGCAGACCTGCCCCGCCCGCTTGCACTCCTCGCAGACGCTGGCGCTGGAGACCTGCGGGCGGCGGCCGTAGAGGAAGGCGCTGATGACCTCCAGCAGCTGGTACTTGTCGATCGGGCAGCCGCGCAGCTCGAAGTCCACCGGCACGTGCTGGCTGATCGCATCCGAGGTGGCCAGGGTCTCGATGTATTCCGGGTGGGCGTAGACCTGACGGGTGAACGCCTCGACATCGGCGAAGTTGCGCAGGGCCTGGATGCCGCCGGCGGTGGCGCAGGCGCCGATGGTGACCAGGAACTTCGACGCGCGGCGGATCTCGCGGATCTCTTCGGCCGCCTCCGGCGTGGTGATCGAGCCCTCCACCAGCGTCAGGTCCCAGGGCCCGTCGATGCGGGTGCGGGTGGCCTCGGGGAAGTGCGCGATCTGGATCCGGTCGGTCACCGCCAGCAGCTCGTCCTCGCAGTCCAGCAGCGAGAGCTGGCAGCCGTCGCAGGAGGCGAACTTGAATACGGCGAGGGTAGGTTGTTCCCGTCTCATAGTTCGCGTATCCGGAAGGCCGGTTCCATCACCGGGTAGGGGAACACGGGGCCGTCGCGGCAGACGAAATGCGCCCCGATCTGGCAGTGCCCGCAAAAGCCCACCGCGCAGCGCATGTTGCGCTCCATGGAGACGTAGATGTCTTCCGGCTTCAGGCCACGGCGCTCCAGCGAGGACGCGGTGAAGCGCATCATCACCTCCGGGCCGCAGGTCATCGCCAGTGTGTTGCGCCGGTCGAAGCCGCCACGATCGACCAGCTGGGTGACCACGCCGACATCGCCGCGCCAGGCGGCCGTGCCACGATCCACGGTGATGCGCAGATCGATGTCGTCGCGCGCGCCCCAGGCCTCCAGCTCGTCACGAAAGATAATGTCACCGGGCGAGCGGGCGCCGTAACAGATCACCACATGGCCAAAGTCGTCGCGCCGTTCCAGCGCCGCATGGATCACCGGACGCAGCGGGGCCAGACCGATGCCGCCGGCGACCAGCACCAGGTCGCGCCCGCGCGCCTGTTCCAGCGGCCAGGCCGTGCCGAACGGCCCGCGCAGGCCAACCACCGCACTGGCCTCCAGATCCTGCATCGCGCGGGTCACGCTGCCCACCGCGCGGGTGGTGTGCACGATGCCGCTGTCCTCGGTGATGGCGGAGACCGAGATCGGCACCTCGCCCACGCCGAACAGGTAGAGCATGTTGAACTGCCCGGGGGTCGGCAGCGGCCCCGGGTCGACTCCCGGTTCGGGGTACAGCGTCCAGCTGAACACCTCGTTGCTGGCGACATCCGGCCGCACCGAATGGATGCGCCAGGGCTGCGGCGCCATCGCCTGTTCCGGCAGGTCACTGTCGGCGCGGGGCTGCAGGGTCTCAGGTGCCATGCCCGGGCCCTCCGTGGCTGTAGATGTCCAGCGCCTGCAGCCGCGCGGCCTGCAGGCGCTGGACGATCAGCACGGCGAAGTGCTTCATCAGGGTATAGCCAAGCGCCGGGTCGGCCTCCATGCGCTCGCGCAGCACGCCGGCGTCGAAGCGCAGG
Source organism: Thioalkalivibrio sp. ALE30 (assembly GCF_000377465.1). Taxonomy (NCBI): domain Bacteria; kingdom Pseudomonadati; phylum Pseudomonadota; class Gammaproteobacteria; order Chromatiales; family Ectothiorhodospiraceae; genus Thioalkalivibrio; species Thioalkalivibrio sp. ALE30. The sequence goes on from NZ_KB898170.1 coordinate 53,363, forward strand.
GTGTGCAAGTCGGTGGTCGCGCGGGCGTCGTAGCTCGCGCGGTACGGCGGCAGCAGCCAGGACCAGCCGAGGATGTCGCCGGGGCCCAGGGTCATAAAGGGTACATTGCCCTCGCGCAGGCGACCCTCCAGCGCCACTTGGCCCTCGCGGATCAGCCAGAAGGTCTCGGTGGGTTCGTGGTCGCGCATCAGGATGGCCCCGGCCGCGTAGCTGCGTTCGGCCGCGCAGGCCGCCAGCAGGCGCCGGTGCCGTTCGTCCATGTCTTCGAAGAACGGCTGTTCCTCAAGGATGGCCAGCAGCTCCTTCATCCCCGGCCCTCCGGGTCGCGGCGCACGGCGGTCACCTCCTCGGTGATGTCGATCCCCACCGGGCACCAGGTGATGCAGCGTCCGCAGCCGACACAGCCGGAGGTGTCGAACTGATCGTGCCAGGTGGCCAGTTTGTGGGTGATCCACTGGCGGTAGCGCGCGGCTACCGAGTCGCGGTGGGCGCCGCCGACCAGGTGCGAGTGTTCCTGGTTGAAGCAGGAGTCCCAGCGCCGCAGGCGCTCGGTGCGCAGACCTTCCAGATCGGGCACCTCCTCGACCTGGGAACAGAAACAGGTGGGGCAGACCAGGGTGCAGTTGGAGCAGGACAGGCAGCGCTCGGCGGTCTCCTCCCAGCGCGGGTGCTCGAAGGCCCGGTTCAGCACCTCGCGCGCGTCGCCGGGCATCTGCCGTCCCATCTTTTCCGGGGCCTCGGCCCACACCTGTTCGGCCGCGGCCTGCTCGGCGTCCGTGGCCGGGCGCGGCTCCAGCCGCTCGAACATCGCGCGCCCCGCCTCGCTCCCCGCCTCGATGACCAGGAAATGCTGCGTGGCATCGATCACCTCGGTCAGGGCCAGGTCGAAGCCCTCGCGGGCGCGCGGTCCGGTATCCATCGAGGCGCAGAAGCACGTGGCGCCGGGCTCGGCGCAGTGGGCCGCGACCATGAACACGTCCCGACGCCGCGCTGCATAGCCGCGGTCCTGCACCGTCTGGCCGAGGAACACCCGGTCCTGCACGCCGATCGCCGCCAGCTCGCAGGCACGCATGCCGATGAACGCACGCGGCGACGCGTCGGATTCGCCCGGCTCGGTGGTGAAGCTGCCGTCCGCCTGGCGGGTCAGCCGGAACAGGGTCTCCTGCGGGGGAAACAGGTATTTCTTCCAGGAGTGCGGACCGACCACGTAGCCGAACAGGGCCGCGTCGTCACGCTCGCGCAGGCGGTAGTGACCGGGGGCGTGCTCGTCCCCCCAGCCCGCCGGCAGGTCATCCAGGCCTTGCACGCGGTCGTAGACGATCGCCCCGTCGCGCCGCGTCGGACCCACCACCTCGTAGCCATCACTGGCCAGCAGGCGGATGAGCGTATCCACGGCTTTTGGCGAGATCACGTCCATCGGCGACTCCCGGTCAGTGGCTCCGAACGGCAGGCAAGCACGCCCCGCCGACCCGGGTGCCACTCATATTGCGCCAGGTGCCGACCATGATCCAGCGCGTGACGGACTGGAAATAGCCCCGATACGTGCCACACTCCGGGAAAGGCGTGATGCGATCTTGACGGCCGGTGGCCCGGAGGTGGCAGTGGCGATTTCGGGGGCGCCGGTGAAGCGCAACATCTTTGTGGTCGGTCTGGATGACTTTCATCTGGCCCAGCTCCGGACCCTGCCCGGGGCGGAGGACTATGCCTTCCACGCGCTCTTCACGCGCGCGGAGGTCAAGCCCTGTGCCCGGTTTCCGATCCAACGGATACTGACCGAGGGTCGCGAACGGTTGCAGCGGTTTCCCGGCACGGTGGATGCCGTGGTCGGATTCTGGGACTTCCCGGTGAGCACGATCCTGCCCATCCTGCGACAGGCCGCGGACCTGCCGGGGCCGACCCTTGAAAGCGTACTGAAGTGCGAACACAAGTACTGGAGCCGGCTGGAACAGGCCCGCGTGGTGCCCGAAAACATCCCGGCCTTCTGTGCGGTCAACCCGTTTTCCAGCGATCCCCTGCGCGAGGTCACGCTGGCCTTTCCGTTCTGGATCAAACCGGTGAAGTCGGTGCTCTCCTATCTCGGCTTTCGTATCGGCGATGCGGATGACTTCCGGCGTGCCATGCAGCGGATCCGCCGGGAGATCGATCGCTTTGGCGAACCCTTCAACCATGTCCTGGGGCACGCGACGTTGCCGCCGGAGGTGGCCGGAATCGACGGCAACCACTGCATCGTCGAGGCCCTGATATCGGAGGGGCGCCAGTGCACCCTGGAGGGGTATGCCTGGCAGGGCGAGGTCCGGATCTATGGTGCGGTCGACTCCCTGCGCGAGGGTGCGGCCGGCTCGTCGTTCTCGCGCTACCAGTATCCGTCGACCTTGCCGGATGGGGTGCAGGCGCGCATGGGCGAGATCGCGGACCGCGTGATCCGCCAGGTGGGCTATGACTGCGCCCCGTTCAACATGGAGTTCTACTGGGACGAGGCCACGGACCGGATCTGGCTGCTGGAGATCAATACCCGGATCTCCAAGTCCCACGCCCCGCTGTTCCGGATGGTCGATGGCTGCTACCACCACCAGGTGATGATCGACCTCGGACTGGGCCGCGAGCCCGCCATGCCGCATCGCCAGGGGGAATTCGCGTGTGCGGCCAAGTTCATGGTTCGGCGGCATCAGGACGCGCGGGTCGTGCGGGTTCCGACGGCATCCGAGATTGCGGCCGTCGAGGCCGAGTTCCCGGGACTGGTCATTCAGATCGAGGTCGAGGAGGGCATGCTGCTGTCGGAGCTGTGCTGGCAGGACAGCTATTCCTACGAGGTGGCGACACTGTTTCTGGGAGCTGCGAACCACACCGACCTGGAACGAACCTACGTGCGCGTCATGGAGCGACTGCCCATGGCATTCGAGCCCGTCACGCCCCGCCGTGAGGAGAACGTGCCGACGTGAAAACAGTCACCGACCTTTCCTGCCCCGTGGCAATCGAGGAATACATCCCGATCCCGCTGTCCGACGGTACGCACCTGGCCGCCCGACTGTGGCGCCCCGAGGGCGCCGAACAGCGGCCCGTCCCCGCAATCCTGGAATACATCCCGTATCGCCGGCGCGACTCGACCCGCCTGCGCGACGACGCGATCCACCACTACTTCGCCGGTCACGGCTACGCCTGTCTGCGGGTGGACCTGCGCGGATCGGGCGACTCCGAGGGGGTACTGGAGGACGAGTACCTGCAGCAGGAGCTCAATGACGGCGTGGAGGTCCTGCGCTGGATGGGCGAGCAGCCCTGGTGCAATGGCAGCGTCGGCATGATCGGCATCTCCTGGGGCGGCTTCAACGGCCTGCAGATCGCGGCATTGCAGCCGCCGGAGCTGAAGGCGGTGGTCAGCGTCTGTTCCACCGATGACCGCTACGCCGACGACGTCCACCACATGGGTGGCTGCCTGCTGGGCGACAACCTGTCCTGGGCCTCGACCATGTTCGCCTACAACTCCCTGCCCCCCGATCCGGAGATCGTGGGCGAGCGCTGGCGCGAGATGTGGTTCCAGCGCCTGGAGGGCAGCGGGCTGTGGCTGGAGAAGTGGCTGCGCCACCAGCGCCGCGACGACTACTGGAAGCACGGTTCGATCTGCGAGGACTGGTCCGCGGTGCAGATCCCGGTGATGGCCGTCAGCGGCTGGGCCGATGGCTACTCCAACGCCGTGTTCCGCCTGCTGGCCAACCTCCGGGCACCCCGCCTGGGCCTGGTCGGCCCCTGGAGCCACAAATACCCGCATCAGGGCGTGCCCGGCCCGGCGATCGGCTTCCTGCAGGAGTGCCTGCGCTGGTGGGATCACTGGCTGAAGGGCATCGACAACGGGATCATGGACGAGCCGATGCTGCGTGCCTGGATCCAGGACAGCGTCCCGCCGACCACTCGCTACGAGGAACGCCCGGGGCGCTGGGTGGGCGAACCCTGCTGGCCCTCGAAGAACGTCGAGATGGAGCCATTGACCCTGGCCTGGCCGGGGCGGCTGGAACACGCGTCGGCCGCGTCTCCGGAGCGCGAGATGACGCTGCAGTCACCGCTGAGCGTGGGACTTTTTGCCGGTAAGTGGTGCTCGTATGCAGCGACACCCGACCTGCCGCACGACCAGCGCGAAGAGGACGGGGGTGCCCTGGTATTCACCAGTGCCCCACTGGAGGAGTCGCTGGAGATCCTGGGTGCCGCAGTGCTGGAGTTGCAGCTACGGGTCGACCGGCCCGTCGCCATGGTGGCGGCGCGGCTGTCCGACGTGGCGGCCGACGACAAGGCCACCCGTGTTACCTACGGCCTGCTCAACCTGACCCACCGCGAAGGCGCGGAGAACCCGCAGCCGCTGGAGCCCGATAAAACCTACCGTGTCCGGATCAAGTTCAACGATGTGGCCCAGCAGTTCCCGGCGGGGCATCGCATTCGCTTGTCGCTGTCCACTTCGTATTTCCCGCTGGCATGGCCGGCGCCGCATCCGGTGCGGCTGCGGATCATGGCGGGCGCAAGCCGTCTGCTGCTGCCACGGCGGGGGCGACGGGAGGATCTCGACGCCCGCATCACCTTCCCGCCGCCCGAGGGTGGTCCACCCTCGACGTCCGTCCACCAGCTGACCCCCCAGCAGCACAACTGGCGCGTGATCCGCGACCTGGCCGAGGACGAATCGACCCTCGCGGTTACCAATGACGCGGGGACCGTCCAGCTGGATGACCTGAATCTGGAGATGCAGCGCAAGGCGCTGGAGTGGTACAGCTACCGCGGCGACGACTTCAACTCCGCGCGCGGGGAAACCCTCTGGGAACGTGGCTTCCGGCGCGGCGACTGGGAAGTGCGCACGGTGACCCGAACGGTCCTCACCTCGACCCCCACCGAGTTCCAGATCCACGCACAGCTGGATGCGTACGAGGGTGAACGCAGGGTATATGCCCGCAACTGGGATGTCCGGATCCCCCGCGACCTCGTCTGAACTAGCCAGCTTGAACCCCCGGAAAGAGCGCGGGGTCAGTGGAAAGCACCCTGCAGTGGCAGTAGGGGTGTAGGCGGCTTGTGTGGCGACCACATGCTGGAATCGCTACCGGAGCGTTTGCCACACGCAGTAGCGAACTCGCTACGTGTGGCTCGAAACCGAGTGTGGCTATCCCGACTCGCGAGCCAATCAGGGTGTAACCTTTCCCGGTTATGCTGGAGTTTGGCCCAACCACTGTCCGGGGGATGCGATGAAGGTCGCCGTCTTCAGTACCCAGCAGCATGATCGCGAGCACCTGATACCGGCGCTGGTGGCCGCCGAAATGGTGCCGGTGGTGTACGCCGAGCGCCTGACTGCGGAGACGGCGCACCTGGCCCGGGGTGCGGATGCGGTCTGCGTATTCACCAACGACGACCTGCACCGCCGGGTGATTGACGGGCTGGCGGATCAGGGCATCCACGTGATCGCGCTGCGCTGCTCCGGGTACGACAATCTGGATGTGGCGCGGGCCCGCGAGCGCGGCGTGCGCGTGGGGCGGGTTCCGGCCTACTCCCCGAACGCGATCGCGGAGCATGCCGTCGCCCTGTTGATGACGCTGAACCGCCGGGTGCACCGGGCCTGGGAGCGGACCCGACGCGGCGATTTCCGGCTCGACCATCTGACGGGCTTTGATCTCGTCGGGCGTACCGTGGGTGTGGTGGGCACCGGGCGGATCGGCCAGGCCTTAGCGCGGATCATGCTCGGCTTTGGCTGCCGGGTGCTCGCGCACGACCCGTACCCGAATGCGGAGCTGCAGGCCGCGGGGGTGGAGTATCAGGACCTGGACACGCTGCTGGCCGCGTCCTCGGTGGTGAGCCTGAGCTGCCCGATGACACCGGAGAACCGGCACATGATCAATGCCGACACCCTGGCGCGAATGCCGCGAGGGGCCTTTCTGATCAATACGGCGCGCGGGGCGCTGGTGGATACCGATGCCGCCGAGGTCGCACTGGACTCGGGTCAGCTGGGCGGATTCGCACTGGATGTCTACGAGGCCGAGGCGGGGCTGTTCTTCCACGACTGGTCGCTGGCCGGTCTGCCGGACCGGCGCCTCGCGCGGCTGATGCAGCGCGACGACGTGCTGGTCACCGGCCACCAGGCCTTCCTGACCCACGAGGCGCTGACCAACATCGCCGACACCACCGTCGCCAACCTGACCACCCTGCACCAGGACCCGGACGCGCAACCCGAAGGCCGCGTCGTCTGAGGCATCTCCCCGCGATCAGAACGCGAGCTGGAAGCCCGCCCCCAGCCCCGCACAAACGAGGATCAGCGGGATGATCCCGACGCGAAAGCGGGCCAGGGCGATGAAGGCGGCGATGCCCAGCAGGGCGGAGAACCATTCGAAGGCGCCGTCAAAGCCGTCGGGCCACAGCACGTGCCAGGTGAAGAAGACCGCGAGGTTCACGATCACCCCGACCACCGCGGCGGTGATGCCGGTCAGCGGCCCCGTGAAGTGCAGATCCCCGCGCGTGCGTTCGACCAGCGGCGCACCGACCAGGATGAACAGGAATGATGGCAGGAAGGTAAAGAAGGTTGCGACCAGCGCACCCAGCACGGCCGCCAGAAAGACCTGATCCGGACCCAGGAAGGCCTGGGTCCAGCCGCCAATGAAGCCCACGAACGTGACCACCATGATCAGCGGCCCTGGTGTGGCCTCCCCCAGTGCGATCCCGTCGATCATCTGCGCGGGACTCAGCCACCCATAGGTCTCCACCCCACCCTGGTAGACATAGGGCAGGACCGCGTAGGCCCCGCCGAAGGTCACGAGCGCCGTTTGGGTAAAGAATTGCCCCATGCGGGTCAGCGTGGCGTCCCAGCCGAACAGCGCGAGCAGGGCCCCGAACACGGCGGCCCACAGCCCCAGACCCACCACCAGAAAGCGAATCACCCGCGACCAGCGAAACTGCATCCAGGGGGCGGGTGGCGTGTCGTCATCCACCACCGCCGGGCCCCGCGACTCAACACTGCCGGCCCCGTGAGATTCGCCGTTCTGGAAGCGTTCTGGCCAGACGCGGCTGCCCAGCCAGCCGAGGATCCCCGCCGTGATGATGATGTACGGGAACGGGACGTTGAGGGCGAAGATGGCCAGGAAGGCCGCGATGGCCATTAGCCACAGCAGGCCGTTATTGAGCACCCGTCCGCCGATACGCCAGCCGGCGTAGACAATGATCGCGACCACGGCCGGCTTGATGCCGTAGAACACCGCCTCCACCGCCGGCACATCGCCAAAGGCCAGGTAGACCCATGAAAGCCCGGCGATCAGGAATAGCGAAGGCAGGATGAACAGCAGTCCGGCCATCAAGCCGCCCAAGGTCCCGTGCAACAGCCAGCCGAGATAGGTCGCCAGCTGCTGTGCCTCGGGACCCGGCAGGACCATGGCGTAGTTCAGCGCGTGCAGAAAACGCTTCTCCGAGACCCAGCGCCGCCGCTCGACCAGATCCTCGTGCATCATCCCGATCTGCCCGGCGGCGCCACCGAACGAAATGAAACCGAGTTTCAGCCAGTAGCGAAAGGCCTCGCCCCGGCCCGGTGCAGGCGGCGGTCCGGGCTGGACGTCTTGCCGGCTACGATAGTCGGTCATGGTCGATTGCCTTCATCAAAAAGGCCCGGCGCCTTGCGGGGCCGGGCCTCGGACTGTAAAGGGCGTAGGGATCAGCCCTCGTTGTGGTAACTGGTGATGCGCTCCACTTCGTTCTTCGCGCCCAGGACCACCGGTACGCGCTGGTGGATGCCCTCGGGGCTGATGTCCATGATGCGCTCGCGGCCGGTGGTGGCGGCGCCGCCGGCCTGCTCGATGATGAAGCTCATCGGATTGGCCTCGTACATCAGGCGCAGCTTGCCGGCCGTGCCCTTGGCTTGCATCTTCGTGTCCATCGGGTACAGGAACACCCCGCCACGCGACAGGATGCGATGCACCTCGGCCACCATGGAGGCCACCCAGCGCATGTTGAAGTCCTTGCCGCGGGCGCCTTCCTTGCCGGCCAGGCATTCGTCGATGTAGCGCTTGACCGGGGCCTCCCAGAAGCGGCTGTTGGACATGTTGATCGCGAACTCCTGGGTGTCTTCCGGGATCTGCACGCTGTCCTTGGTCAGCAGGAATTCGCCGAAGTCCTTGTCCAGGGTGAACATCTTCACGCCCTGGCCGGTGGTCATCACCATCATGGTGGACGGGCCGTACAGGCAGTAGCCGGCGGCGACCTGCTTGGTGCCCGGCTGCAGGAAGTCTTCGGTCTTGGGATCGGTGACGCCCTCCGGGGCCTTCAGGATGGAGAAGATCGTGCCGACCGAAACGTTCACATCGATGTTCGAGGAACCGTCCAGCGGATCGAACAGCACCAGGTAGTGGCCGCGCGGCTCGTTGGCCGGCATCTCGCAGATCTCGTCCATCTCCTCGGAGGCCAGGCCGGCGGCGTGGCCGTTGTGGCTCAGGCTCTCGATGAACACCTCGTTGGTGATGATGTCGAGCTTCTTCTGCGTCTCGCCCTGCACGTTCTCGGAGCCGGCGGAGCCGAGCACGCCGACCAGATCACCCTTGTCAACGAGGTCGGAGATCTTCTTGCACGCCACGGAGATGTCGTTCAGCAGACCGGTGAATTCGCCGGTCGCGCCCTGGATGCCGCGCTGGGTTTCGATAATGCAGTTGGTCAGAGTGGTACCGATATGCATGATGCAATCCTGATGCTGTTGTGAATCGGGCGACACGGCGCGAAATGGGGCACAGCAGCCCCGTCGCGGGGCGAACGGCCCCGGCGCGCCGGGTGTCAAAGGCGGCATAGTGTAGCAAAAGCACCCGGAGGGGCCGATCCACGGTACTGATCGTGGCGTGATCGGCCTGGCACTGTGTTTGCTCGGCCTTCGGGAACCAACAGGAAATGGAGGATTCGCATGCCGCAGAACGCGCTGTACGCCCAGTCGGGCGGAGTCACTGCCGTCATCAACGCCAGCGCCTGGGGGGTGATCGAGGCGGTGCGCGCCCACCCGGCCCATTTCGGCAAGATCTATGCGGCGCGCGACGGCATCCTGGGTGTGCTGCGCGAAGAGATCATCGACCTCGACCAGGAGGACCCGCTGACCCTCGCCGCCCTGCGCCATACGCCGGGCGGTGCGTTCGGTTCCTGCCGCTTCGATCTGGGTGACCCCGACAAGGACCCGCAACAATACGAGCGCCTGGTCGAGGTCTTCCGCGCCCATGACATCGGCACCTTCTTCTACAACGGCGGTGGCGGCTCCATGGATACCGCCTTGAAGATCGCAAAGATGGGCGAGCGCATGGGCTTTCCGATCAAGGCGATTGGGGTGCCGAAGACGATCGACAACGACCTTGCCGTGACCGACTCCAGCCCGGGGTTCGGCTCGGCCGCCAAGTTCATCGCCACGGCAGTGCGCGAGGCCAGCCTGGACGTCGAGTCCATGCACACCAGTTCCACCAAGGTGTTCGTGATGGAGGTGATGGGTCGGCATGCCGGCTGGCTGGCGGCCGCCGCGGCGCTGGCGCAGGAGTTCGACGGTCAGCCGCCGATGCTGATCCTGTTCGCCGAGGTCCCGTTCGACCAGGACGACTTCCTCGACCACCTGAACCGGACCATCGAGCGCCACGGCTACTGCGTGGTGGTCGTCTCCGAGGGCATCAAGAACCCGGACGGGGAGTTGTTCTCGGTCGCGCAGAGTCACGACGTGTACGCCTATACCCAGCTCGGCGGTGCCGCCCCGCGCCTGGCCGAACTGATCCGCGAAAAGACCGGCCACAAGCTGCACTGGGCCGTGGTGGACTATATCCAGCGCGCCTCGCGCCATATCGCATCGAAGGTGGACGTGGAGCAGGCCTATGCCTGCGGTCGCGCGGCGGTGGAGGGGGTGGTGGCCGGCGAGGACGCCTTCATGCCGATCATTCGCCGGGACTCCAACCAGCCGTACCGCTGGAGCATCGGCTTTACCCCGCTGGAGACCGTCGCGGACATCGAGCAGGGCATGCCGCGCAACTACATCACCCCGGATGGCTACGGCATCACCCAGGCCGCGCGCGACTACCTGCGCCCGCTGATACAGGGCGAGGATGCCCCGCCATTCGAACGGGGCCTGCCCTGCTACCCGCGCATCCGCGGCGAGCTGTTGCCAAAACGCTGCCCGCCATTCGACGTGAAGACCGAGTAGATACGCGGACTACGGACCCTAAGGCCTCCCGGGGGTACAGCAAGCACCGGGGCCCTCCTGCTGGATCGGCGGACAGGGCACGGACCCGTAGGAACAGAAGACGCAGCAATCCCCCGGCAACGGCCTCAGCAGGGCACCGCAGCCGGTGCACTCATAGAACCACTGGCAGGCATCGGTGGGCATCGTCTCGGTCTTCTGATGGCCGCACTCCGGGCAGGTCAGGGTCGAGTCGGGGATGATCTCGTTCATATGCGTTTCAGGTCGGTTTGCGAGGATGGGATGCAAGATCCAGGCGGGCAGGCGAAAAACCCCGCCGGACAACCGGGATCGGCACAAAACGGGCGGTTCCGGAGTCTACAGCACTGCAAGCCCGCGCAAGACGGGCGCCAACACCGGATACCGGATGGAGGAAACGATGTACACGCGAATCCTGAACCGCACGTTTGCCCTGTCGGCCGCCAGCGTCCTGGCCGCCGCATTCCTGGCGCCAGGCCAGGTCGCCGCGCAGGGCGCCTATTTCGCGCCGGCCGATGGCTCGCCGGACGAGGTCACCTTCGAGTACCGCATGCGCGAATACGGCTGTGCCAACGTGCGCGGCCAATGGCGGGCGGCCAACAACACCGACGACTGGCTGGAGGTGCGCGTCACCAAGACCGCCTACAACTGCCCCGGCGAGTTGGAGGACGATGTCCGCACGACCACCCGCCTGTGGCGCACCCTCGGTCCGGGCGAGACCCAGGAACGCACGCGTGACAACTCGGTGTGCGGTGGGGCCTGGGCGCGCGGGGTCGAGGTCCTGGAGTACGAGATCAACGTGGTTGACGCCCCCGACGAAAGCTGAGGCCTGTGATTCCGGCCGCGATTTTTCTTCGCGGCCGGTTCCCTTGCGCCGTGGGCGCGCTACACTCGTAAGCGTTATGCACCCCGTCCCCATTCGAGGAGTCTGTCCATGCGCGTCCCTTCGTTTCGCCAAGTCCTGTCCGCCCCTGCGGCCTTCCTGGTCGCGCTGACGCTGACCCTGCTGCCCGCCACCCCGGCCTTCGCCGGCGTGGGCATGCTCGACACCGGCAGCATGATCCAGCAGGCCAGCGCGGATGACACCCGCGCCCAGTTGCTGGAACAGCTCAATGACGCCGAGGTCCGTGCCCAGTTGATCGAGATGGGGGTCGACCCCGAACGGGCCGAGCAGCGCGTGGCGCGTCTGACCGACGAGGAACTCGCCCGCCTGGAGGCGCACATGGAGACCGACCCGGCCGGCGCCGCCAGCGCCCTCGGTGTGGTCGCCATCGTGTTCGTGGTGTTCGTGATCCTCGATGCGGTCGGCGTGACCGACATCTTCTCGTTCGTGGGTCCGGCGCGCGCCAACCGCTGACGCGGTCATGGCATCGTGGAACCGACGGCGAGCCTCCGGGCTCGCCGTTCTTGTGTTCGGCCTGGTGATGGGCGCATTCGCCCTGGGCGGTTGCGCCACCGCGCCGCAGAGCGCGAGCCTGGCGAGCGAGCGCCCGGCCGACCTGCCGACCCGCGTGGAACTGACGGACACGCCCTTCTTCCCGCAGGAGCAATACCAGTGCGGCCCCGCCGCCCTGGCCACGGCCCTGAACGCCCGCGGCATCGACGCCGCGCTGGATGACCTGATCGAGGAGGTCTACCTCCCCGGCCGCGAGGGCAGTCTCCAGGCCGAGATGCGCGCGGCGGTGCGGGCCCGCGACCAGGTCGCCTACCGCATCGAGCCGCAACTGGAGACCGTCCTGCGCGAAGTGGCCGCCGGCAACCCGGTGGTGGTGTTCCAGAACCTCGGCGTGGCCCTGATCCCGGAATGGCACTTCGCGGTGGTGATCGGCTATGACCTGGAGGATCGCGAGATCTTCCTGCGCAGCGGCCCCATCCAGCGCCATGTGAACTCGTTTGCCCGCTTCGAGCGGACCTGGGCCCGCGGGGAACGCTGGGCCTTCCTGGTGATGGCACCGGACACCCTGCCGGCAACGGCCACGCCCCTGCGCTGGCTGCGAGCGGTCAACGAGCTGGAGCAGACCGGACGCCTCGCGGCGGCCGCCACTGGCTATGAAACGGCGATGGGGCGCTGGCCCGACGAGGCCATCCCCTATGTGGGCCGGGCCAACGTGGCGTTTGCCCAGGGCGACCTGACCACGGCCGAGGACGCCCTGCGGAACCTCGTGGAGCGTGATCCGGCGCGTCACGAAGGGTGGAACAACCTGGCGCATGTACTGATCGCCCGCGAGTGCGGTGAGCAGGCGCGCGAGGCGGCAAGCTGCGCGGCCGGTCTGGCGGGGCCGGGCAGCTACGCTCGCACCCTCGGTGCGGCGGCGGATGCGCCGGACACGGGGGCCGAATGCCGCGCCCTGCCGCCTTGTGCCGCGACGATGGACTCCGCGGCTTTACCGGAGCGCGATTAGGCGGGTGCACGCTTGCGCGGCGCACGCCGGTCCTCTCCGGCCGGGGCGTGTGCGGCGCGCCTACTTGCGCTTCTCGAGCGTCTGTTCAGCGTGCTTGAGGACCAGGCCCAGGTTCTGTTTCTCGACGTCCGTGACCTGCGGGTCTTCCTTCACGGCGTGGCGCAGGTGTTCCACCAGTTGCGCCAGTTCGTCGCGCGAGATCTGGTGAAAATTGAAGCCGCCACCGTAGCGGGACTCGAGCTGATCCCAGTAGTCGGCAAGCGGAGGGCGGTAGTCGTCACTCATGGGGCATTCCCTGGTTGCGGTGCGGCGGGCGCATTTTGTCTGCTTGCGGTGCTTGGGGTCTAATGGGGGCTTTCCCGGCCGGCCTTTCGCCCATGTCCGTTACCGCTATCTACCCCGGCACCTTCGATCCCATCACGCATGGTCACACCGATATCGTGCGCCGGGCCGCCCGCCTGTTCGATCGCGTGGTGATCGCGGTGGCCGCCAATCCCAACAAGGGCCCGGCCTTCCCGCTGGAGACGCGCGTGGCCCTGGCCCGGGAGGCCGTGGGCGAGATCCCCGGCGTCGAGGTGCAGGGGTTCAACGTACTGCTGGCGCATTTTGTCCACGCCCAGCGGGCCAACGTGATCCTGCGCGGTTTGCGGGCGGTGTCCGACTTCGAACACGAATTCCAGCTGGCGGCGATGAACCGCCAGCTGGCGCCGGAGGTCGAAACCCTGTTCCTGACACCGGCCGAGGAATACAGCTTCGTCTCCTCGAGTCTGGTACGGGAAATCGCCCGTCTGGGCGGCGACGTCTCAAAATTCGTGAGCCCCGGCGTGGCGCGCATGCTGGCCGAACAAAACGGCCTGGAGCGCTAGCGGCCGGGCCCTGCGACTGGATACGAGGATTGGCCCATGGCCCTGATGATCACCGACGAATGCATCAACTGCGATGTCTGCGAGCCCGAGTGCCCGAACGAGGCCATCTACCCGGGTGACGAGATCTACGAGATCGACCCCAATCTGTGCACGGAATGTGTCGGGCACTTCGACGAGCCGCAGTGCCAGGATGTCTGCCCGGTCGACTGCATCCCGCTGGACCCGGATCACAAGGAGACCCGCGAACAGCTCCAGGCCAAGTATGAAGCCCTGATGGCCGCGAAGTAGGCAACCTCGTGGACTGGCATCGACCCCTCCTGCGCGGCGCCGTCCTTGTCACCCTGGCACTGGCCGCCCCGCTGGCCTGGGCCGGGCCTGGGCAGCATGCGGTGGCCACTGCCCACCCCGCGGCCAGCGAGGCCGGCGAGGCCGTGCTGCGCGACGGCGGCAATGCCTTCGACGCCGCCGTGGCCATCACCGCCGCGCTGGGCGTGGCCGAACCCTATGGCTCCGGCCTCGGGGGCGGCGGGTTCTTCCTGCTGTACGAGGCCGACTCAAACCGCAGCGTGATGGTCGACGCCCGCGAGACCGCCCCGGCCGCGGCGCATCGCGACATGTACCTGGATGCGGAAGGCGAGGTGGTCGACGGACTGTCGCTGGACGGCGTGCTGGCGGCGGGCATCCCCGGCATGCCGGCCGGCCTCGATCACCTCGCGCGGAACTACGGGCGTCTGTCCCTGGCGGACAGCCTGGCCCCGGCGATCCGTCTGGCCGAGGATGGCGTGCCCGTCAGCGGTCGCTATCGGCAGATGGCGGGGTTCCGCCACCAGGCCCTGCGCGACGGGGCAGACGCGCACGACATCTACCTGGACGACGGCCAGCTGCCGGACGAAGGGGCGCCCCTGCGCCAGCCGGATCTGGCCGCGACCCTGCGGCGCCTGGCGGACGCCGGCCGCGACGGGTTCTATACCGGCGAACTGGCCGAGCAGCTGGTCGCGGGGGTGCGCGAGGCGGGCGGGATCTGGACGCTGGACGACCTCGCCGGTTACGCGGTGGTCGAGCGCGACCCGATCCGACTCGATTACCACGGGGCCGAGATCACCACGGCATCCCCGCCATCCTCCGGGGGGGTGGCACTGGGGCAGATCCTGAACATCCTTTCATTCTATGACCTCGAGGCGCTGGCGCCGGACATGCGCGCCCATCTGACCATCGAGGCCATGCGCCGCGCGTACCGCGACCGGGCCGAGTATCTGGGCGATCCGGATCATGTCGAGATGCCGCTGGAGCGGCTGTTGTCGCGCGACTACGCCGCCGGACTGCGCGCCACGATCCATCCGGACACGGCCACCCCCAGCCGCTACCTGCCGCTGTCGGTGGATCCGAAGGCCGACCACCCGGAGGCCGCCGCCACCGAGAGCCGCCAGACGACGCATTTCTCCGTGATCGATGCCGAGGGCAACCGCGTCGCGGCTACCCTGACCCTCAACTACCCCTTCGGCGCCGGCTATGTGGTGCCCGGCACCGGTGTGCTCCTGAACAACGAGATGGACGACTTCTCGGCGAAACCGGGCGAGCCCAACGCCTACGGCCTGGTCGGCTTCGAGGCCAACGCCATCGCCCCGCAGCGCCGGCCGCTGTCGAGCATGAGCCCGACCTTCGTCGACACCGGCGAGCGGGTGGCGATCCTGGGGACGCCCGGGGGCAGCCGTATCATCACCATGGTGCTGCACGGCATCCTCGGGGTGCTCGAGGGACAGTCCATCGAGGATGTGGTGGCGGCTCCGCGCTATCACCACCAGTACCTGCCGGACCGGGTCGAGCACGAGACCGGCGCCTTTGATGCCGAGTTGCGCGGCCAGCTGGTCGCGCGCGGGCACCAGCTGGTGCCTCAGGTCCGCCCGTTCGGCGACATGCACGCCATCCTGTGGGAGCCCGAGGCCGACCGTCTGGAGGCCGCCTCCGACCCGCGCGGCGAGGGCGAGGCGCGCGTCTTTCAGCTCCCGTAACCCTCATTGTGGAAGGAACGCGGCAGTCGCGGGTACCCCGAGAGCTCGCCACGTCGCTGTGCGACTCGCGATGACGGGGGATAGCGGCGAGGAATACGTTCAGGGGCGCGCCGGATGCCACCCACGCAAAAAGCCGCGCCCGTTTGCGGGGCGCGGCTTCGCGATTCAGCTATCCGCGGCCGGCGCGAGGCCGGCCAGATGGCCGGGGGCTTAGCCCTGGGCCAGGTCGCGGATGCGGGCGTTCAGACGGCTCTTGTGACGGGCCGCCTTGTTCTTGTGGATCAGGCCCTTGCTCACGGTCTTGTCGATCACCGGCACGGCCGACTTGTAGGCCTCGGCGGCAGCCTGGGCATCGCCCTTGTGCAGCGGCTTCAGCACGGCCTTCATGGCCGTACGGAAACGGGAGCGCAGCGCCATGTTGTGGGCGCGGTTCTTGACCGCCTGACGGGCCCGCTTACGGGCAGAAGCAATATTCGCCAAAGTACTTCCCTCGCGTTGAATCGCTAGGTTCTGGAAAAGGCGGCAGAGCATACCGCCGGGCCGGCTGCGCGTCAACCGGGAGCAGGGCGTGGCGGGAATGACAGGGGGGTTCCGGGGCGTCTACTCTAGAAAGAAACAACACCATACAAAGGAGACCACGATGAACCGCTTTCCCCGGACCCTTCAAACCACCTCGGCAACCGCCGCGGGCATGGCCCTCCTGCTGGCCACCCTGCTGGTCGCGAGCCTGGCCTTCATGCCCCATGCCAAGGCCTTCGAGCCGGAGGCCAAGGTGGTCTATCACGCCGACTTCGCCGACCCGCGCCGCTTCTCCGCGATGCTGACCAGCATCAATAACATGATGACGCACTACCAGAACGAGTTCATCGACGCCGACGTGCGCATCGTGTTCGTGGCCCACGGCATCCGCTTCCTGACCGACGACAATCTCGCCGATACGCCGTTCGAGGCCGACGAGGAGCTGAAGGAAGAGCGCGAGACCCTGCGCGGCCGCCTGATGAGCCTCGCAAGCACCCATGGCGTGAAGCTGGAACTGTGCGAGATCACCCGCTCGCAGATCGGCCTCGACGAGGATCTGATCTACGACCACGTGAATTTCGTCCCCTCGGGCGTGGTGCGCGTGGCCGAACTGCAGAACGAGGAAGGCTTCGCCTACATCAAGATCGAGTGATCGCCATTCGGCTCGATGCTCACAAGCCCCGCCTCGGCGGGGCTTTTTTGTGTCACCACGAAGATACGAAGGGGATCAAGGGCGTTTGCACCAGAAACCCTGCGAAGAGGGGCAGGATGTGGCGAGCGCGGCGAATCGCATCGTGTCGCTATTGAGTACGTCATCGCGAGGAGCGAAGCGACGCGGCGATCGGGTTGGGACTCCCGCCAGTGTTAGCGAAAAGATTGCCGCGCGACGCTCACAATGCCAGCCCTGTTAATCCAGCCCTTCTCTTCCTGTCTCCCCACCTTCCTGTAAATCGCCCTGGCCCTTCTCCGTGCCCTCTGTGTTCTCCGTGGTGCAATAAGCGGCATTCCGCCTAACCCAGAACCTCCAGTTTGGCGAAGCTGAGCACCAGCCACTTGGAGCCGGCGTGGGCGAAGTTCACCTGTACCCGCGCCGAGTTGCCGGAGCCCTCGAACTGGGTGACCAGGCCCTCGCCGAACTTCGCGTGATGCACACGGGCGCCGATGGCCAGGCCCGCCGCGGAGGCCTCGGCGGCCTGTGCATCCATGGACCCGAAGCCCGCCGTCTTCTGCCGGGCCGCCGCAAAGCGTCCGGCGCCGTAGGGCGAGGCCTGCGGGCGCAGTACCTCCAGCGCGTCCTCCGGGATCTCGTTGATGAAGCGCGAGGCGACGTTGTAGGACTCGCGCCCGTACAACCGACGGGTCTCGGCGTGGATCAGGTACAGCTCCTTCTCGGCGCGGGTCATGCCGACGTAGGCCAGGCGGCGCTCCTCCTCCAGCCGTCCCGGCTCCTCCAGCGAGCGCGCGTTGGGGAACAGGCCCTCCTCCATGCCGGTCAGGAACACCAGCGGGAACTCCAGGCCCTTGGCAGAGTGCAGGGTCATCATCTGCACCGCGTCCTCGTGCGGGTCGGCCGCGCCCTCGCCGGCCTCCAGCGCCGCGTGGGCGAGGAATTCGGTCAGGCGATTGCCCTCGCCTTCCTCGCTCTCGGCGGTGGATTCCATGTCGAAGGCGCGCGCCGCGCCCACGAGTTCGTCCAGGTTCTCGAGACGCGCCTCGCCGCGCTCGCCCTTTTCCTTCTTGTAGTGCTCGCGCAGCTGGGCGCGTTCGATCGCCTGCTCCACCTGGTCCGCCAGCGGCTGGCGCGGGAGCTCCTGCTGCAGATCGCGGACCAGCTGCACGAAGCCGGCGACCGCGTTGCGCGCACGCCCGGGCAGGGCGTCGGCATCCACCGCGTGGGCCGCCGCCTGAAGCAGGCTGGTGTCCGCCGCCTGGGCCGCCTGGCGCAGGCCCTCCAGGGTCTTTTCGCCGATCCCGCGCGGCGGCTGGTTGACCACGCGCAGGAAGGCGGCGTCGTCATCGCCGTTGCCGGCCAGGCGCAGGTAGGCCAAGGCGTCGCGGATCTCCTGGCGCTCGAAGAAGCGCAGGCCGCCGTAGACGCGGTAGGGCATGCGCCGGCCGATGAAGGTCTCTTCCAGCACGCGCGACTGGGCGTTGGAGCGGTAGAGCACGGCGCACTCGCGGTACAGCCCGCCCTCGTCCACGTGGCGGGCGATGGTCTCGGCGATAAAGCGCGCCTCTTCCTGCTCGTTCAGCGCGGTGTACAGGCGCACCGGCGCGCCCTCCTTGTCCTCGGTCCACAGCTCCTTGCCGAGGCGGCCGGCGTTGTGGCGGATCAAGGCGTTGGCCGCGTTCAGGATGTTGGCGCTGGAACGGTAGTTCTGCTCCAGGCGCACGACCTGGGTGCCCGGGTAGTCCTGCTGGAAGTGCTGGATGTTCTCGATCTTCGCGCCGCGCCAGCCATAGATGGACTGGTCGTCGTCGCCCACCGCGAACACCGGGCTGTCGCCGGCCAGCAGGCGCAGCCAGGCGTACTGGATGTCGTTGGTGTCCTGGAACTCGTCGACCAGCACATGGCGAAAGCGCGTGCGGTAGTGCTCCAGCAGCGCCTTGTTGTCGCGCAGCAGCTCCAGCGAGCGCAGCATCAGCTCGGCGAAGTCCACCACCCCGGCGCGCTCGCAGGCCTGCTGGTAGGTGGTGTAGACGCGCACCCACTGGCGCGCGACGGGGTCGCCGGTATCCGGCAGGTGTTCCGGGCGCGAGCCCTCGTCCTTGCGCGCGTTGATGTACCACTGCGCCTGCTTCGGCGGCCAGCGCGCCTCGTCCAGTTCCAGGCCGCGCAGCACGCGCTTGACCATGCGCAGCTGATCGTCGGAGTCGAGGATCTGGAAGCCCTGCGGCAGTTTCGCCTCCTGCCAGTGCTGGCGCAGCAGCCGGTGCGCCAGGCCGTGGAAGGTGCCGACCCACAGCCCCGTGGCCGGGTGGCCCAGCAGCGCCTCGATGCGCCCGCGCATCTCGGCCGCCGCCTTGTTGGTGAAGGTGACCGCCAGCAGGCTGTGCGGGGCCACGCCCTCCACGCCGATCAGCCAGGCGATGCGGTGCACCAGCACGCGGGTCTTGCCGGAGCCGGCGCCGGCCAGCACCAACAGCGGCTGCGGCGGGGCGGCCACGGCCTCGCGCTGGGCCGGGTTCAGGGAATCAAGCAGGGGGGAGACATCCATGCGCGAATGGTAGGGAAACCCGGCCGGAATCGCACGTTCCGCATGCGGGCCGTGTGCCTTCGGCCGGGCAAACGCGCTACTCTCGAAGTCAGCCCACGTCGAAGCGTTAGGGTGCCTGCAAGGAACCTCGCACGCCGACGGAGTCACAAGGGTAGTCGCATCAGGAATGGGAAGACCGCGAATGAACGAGATGCCATCCCGGCACCGGCTGGACAGCCCCGTCTCCGGCCAGGAACTGCACCCCGACAATCTGGCCTTTGCCGAGGGTCTGCTGGAGCGCTACCGCGAGGACCCCGATTCGGTCCCGCCCGCCTGGGCCGACTATTTTCGCTCGCTGGAAGGTGTGTCGCGGCCGGAACGCCGCCGGCGTTCGACCGACCGTCCGGATCTGGCGCACGAACAACTGCAGATCCGGGTGCTGCAGTTCATCAACGCCTACCGCTATCTCGGGCACTTCGGCGCCCGCCTCGACCCGCTGGAACGCGAGTCCCCCGAGCCGCCGCGCGAGCTGAGCCGCGAGCATCACGGGCTGGACCAGGTCGGCCCGGACATCACCTTCGATCCGGGTTCCCTGTTTATCGAGGGGCGCGTCTCGCTCGATACCATCGAGCGGGTCCTGAAGGAGACCTACTGCGCCAGTATCGGCGCGGAATACATGCACCTGATGGCCACCGACGAGAAGCGCTGGCTGCAGGAACGCCTGGAGTCCGCGCATGGCCGGTTCGGCTTCGACGACGAGACGCGCCTGGCCATCCTCGAGCGTCTCACCGCGGCCGAGGGCCTGGAGCGCTACCTGCACCGGCGCTATGTCGGACAGAAGCGTTTCTCGCTGGAGGGCGCGGAGAGCCTGATCCCGCTGCTGAATGCCCTGGTCCAGCGTGGCGGCGCGCGCGGGCTGCACGAACTCGTGGTCGGCATGGCCCATCGCGGGCGCCTGAACGTGCTGGTCAACCTGTTCGGCAAGTCGCCGGAGGAACTGGCCAACGAATTCGAGGGCCGGCCGCGTGACGATCGCGGTACCGGGGACGTGAAATACCACATGGGATTCTCGTCGGATCTGGATACGCCGGGCGGGCCGGTTCACCTGGCGCTCGCCTTCAATCCGTCGCATCTGGAGATCGTCACCCCGGTAGTCGAGGGCTCGGTGCGCGCGCGCCAGGTCCGCGTTGGCGATCGCAAGGGCAACCGCGTGATGCCGGTGGTGATCCATGGCGATGCCGCGTTCGCCGGGCAGGGCGTGGTCATGGAGACCCTGAACATGTCCCAGACCCGGGGTTTCTCCACCAAGGGCACCGTGCACGTGGTGGTGAACAACCAGATCGGGTTCACGACATCGACCCTGAAAGACGCACGTTCGACCCATTACGCGACCGATGTGGCCAAGATGGTGAATGCGCCCATCCTGCACGTGAACGGCGACGACCCCGAGGCCGTGGTGTTTGTCACCCAGATCGCGCTGGACTACCGCATGCGCTTCGGCAAGGACGTGGTGATCGACCTGGTCTGCTATCGCCGCCAGGGGCACAACGAAGCCGACGAACCGGCCGCCACCCAGCCGCGCATGTACCACCGCATCCGCGAGCTGCCGACCACCCGCGAGCGCTACGCCACGCGCCTGATCCGCGACGGCCTGACCACCGAAGAGGCCCAGGACCAGGCCCTGGAGGACTACCGCGGCCGGCTGGATGCCGGACAGCCGGTGGCGCTGTCGCTGCTGCGCGAGCGCAATGGCCATACCGGGTCTTCGACCAACTGGGGCCCCTACGTGAACCAGACCTGGGACCAGGACGTGGAGACCGGTGCGCCCGCCGAGCGTCTGGCGCGCACCCTGGAGCAGCTGTCCACGCCGCCGGAGGGCTTTCGCCCGAACGACCGCGTGCAGAAGATCCTGGAGGCCCGCGTCGCCATGGCGCGGGGCGAACAGCCGCTGGACTGGGGCGCGGCCGAGACCCTGGCCTATGGGGCGCTGATCCAGGATGGCTACCGCATCCGCCTTTCCGGACAGGACTCCAGCCGGGGCACCTTCTTCCACCGCCATGCGGTGCTGCACGACCAGGAGACCGGGAAGGCCATCGTGCCGCTGCGGCGTCTGGACCCGGACCATCCGCGCTTCCTGGTAATCGACTCGCTGCTCTCCGAGGAGGGCGTGCTGGCCTTCGAATATGGTTACGCCACCGCCGCCCCGGAGGCCCTGGTGATCTGGGAGGCGCAGTTCGGCGACTTCGTGAACGGCGCCCAGGTGGTAATCGACCAGTTCATCTCCTCCGGGGAGCAGAAATGGGGCCGCCTGTCCGGTCTGACCCTGCTGCTGCCGCACGGCTACGAGGGGCAGGGTCCGGAACACTCCTCGGCGCGCCCGGAGCGCTTCCTGCAGCTCGCGGCGCAGGAGAATATGCAGGTCTGCGTGCCGACCACGCCAGCGCAGATGTTCCACCTGCTGCGCCGCCAGATGCTGCGCCCCTACCGCAAGCCGCTCATCGTGATGACGCCGAAGAGCCTGCTGCGACACAAGGACGCGGTCTCCGACCTCGATGCCCTGGCCAGCGGCCAGTACCAGACGGTCATCGACGACGCCGGCATTGACGACCCGAACCGGGTGAAGCGCGTCCTGCTCACCAGCGGCCGCATCTTCTACGACCTGGCCGCCCGCCAGGCCGAGGGCGAGCACGCGGACACGGCCATCCTGCGCCTGGAACAGTGCTACCCCTTCCCCGAGGCACGCCTGACCGAGCTGCTGGGCCGCTACCCGGAGGCGGACGAGTTCGTCTGGGTCCAGGACGAGCCGGAGAACCAGGGGTATCTGGAGTTCGTCGCGCCGCGCATCAACCCGCTGCTGGCGGTACGCGGCCAGACCCTGCACGCGGTGGCGCGGCCCCCGGCCGCGGCCCCTGCCGTCGGCTACCCCGAGGTGCACAAGGCCCAGCTGAAGGATCTGCTCGAACGTGCGTTCGGGCCCATCAGCTCGCGGGACACGCCGCACCCGACGCCCTGAATCTTCGAAACTGACGTACAGCACAAGGAAGCGAGATGGCAACCGATCGCACCCCGATCCAGGTCCCGGAACTCCCCGAATCGGTCGCCGACGCGACCGTGATCGCCCTGCACAAAAAGGCCGGGGACCCCGTCAAGCGCGATGAACTCATTGCCGAGCTGGAGACCGACAAGGTGGTCCTCGAGGTGTCGGCGCCTGGCCCCGGCACCCTGGTGGAGCTGTCCGCCAGCGAGGGCGACGTGGTCAAGGCCGATGCCGTGCTGGGCTATATCGGCTCGGCCGAGTCTGCGCCGGCAGACACGGAAGACGAAGCCAGTGACGAACCGGCACCGGCGAAGTCCGCAGATTCTCCAGAGCCCGCCGGCTCCGCGGCGACCGCCGACGCTGGAGGGAAAGGCGATGACGCGCAGCCCGCTGCCGAGTCCGCAGCGTCCGGTACGGGCGCGGATGATGCCGGCAGTGCGCCGCCGCCCTCTCCCTCCGTTCGGCGCTTGTTGCAGGAGGCCGGGCTCAGTGCCGGGGAGGTCGAGGGCACTGGGGAAGATGGGCGCATCCAGCGCGAGGATGTGGAGCGCGTTCGTGACCAGCGGGCCGCGGGTTCCGGGACCCGTACGGGTGCGCAGGCGGAGGACTCCGGTTCGGCCGCCCGCACTGCGCAACGCCCGACCGAGCCGACGGACCGTGCCGAGCGCATCGAGCGCGTGCCCATGACACGGCTGCGCGCGCGCATCGCCGAGCGCCTGCTGGAGGCCAAGCAATCCACCGCGATGCTGACCACCTTCAACGAGATCGACATGTCCGCGGCGATGGCCCTGCGCGGGCGCTACAAGGAGACCTTCGAGAAGCGCCATTCCATCAAGCTCGGCTTCATGGGCCTGTTCGTGGCCGCGGCCACGCGGGCGCTGGAGCGCTTCCCGGTGATCAATGCCGCTCTGGACGGCGAGGAGATCGTCTACCACCACTACAGCGACATCGGGATCGCGGTGTCGTCACCGCGCGGGCTGGTGGTGCCGGTGCTGCGCGACACCGGCAACGCCTCCATCGCCGATATCGAGCGCCGCATCCGCGACTTCGCCGAGCGCGCCCGTGATGGCAAGCTGGATATCGACGAGCTGCGCGGGGGCACCTTCACCATCACCAACGGCGGTGTGTTTGGCTCGCTGTTCTCGACGCCCATCCTGAACCCGCCGCAAAGCGCGATCCTGGGCATGCACGCGATCAAGGAGCGCCCCGTTGCGGTGGACGGCGAGGTGGTGATCCGGCCGATGATGTACGTAGCTCTATCCTACGATCACCGTCTGGTGGATGGCGCCGATGCGGTGCAGTTCCTGGTCGCCATCAAGGACGCCATCGAGGACCCGGCGCGCCTGCTCCTCGACGTCTGACCCCGGGCGCCGGACCGCTCCCCGTAGGAGGCCAGCCCTCTGGCCGATGGGGCGTTGGACAGGTCCCCATCGGCCAGAGGGCTGGCCTCCTACTGTCTGCAGCGACACGGCCCATGCATGAACGGGCGACGCTGCCTGTGGGGTTCAGGTGCGATCGACGGGGCGACGGTACGGGCCAGGGCGCAGGCCGAATAGCAGCATGGCGGCGCCAACCAGGCCGAGCGGCCAGGCCGGCCAGGCCAGGCCGAGCCAGGTGGACACGTCGAGCTGGGTGGCCAGCCCCGCCAAGGCGAGCAGTCCCGCGCCCCCCCAGGCCTCGTGGCGCCGACGGTTCTGGCGGCGCAGGCCTTCCTCCAGGTCACGGATCTGCTGGCGCAGAGCGGCGTCGCGCTCGGCGCGCTGCTCTTCGACCGTCAGGGCCTTTTCCAGGTGCATGGGCATCTCGGGCAGCTGGGCAAGCAGGCGCGGCAGGTGCTGCTGCGCATTGCGGATGAACGCGCGCACGCCCATGCGTTCGTGCATCCACTTCTCGATGAATGGCTTGGCGGTGGTCCACAGGTCCAGCTGCGGGTACAGCTGGCGGCCCAGACCCTCAATGTTCAGCAGGGTCTTCTGCAACAACACCAGCTGTGGCTGGACCTCCATGTTGAAGCGCCGCGCGGTCTGGAACAGGCGCAGCAGGACCTGGCCGAACGAGATCTCGTCCAGTGGGCGCTGGAAGATCGGCTCGCAGACGGTGCGGATGGCCGCTTCGAACTCGTCCACGCGGGTGTCTTTCGGCACCCAGCCGGACTCCACGTGCAGTTCGGCCACGCGGCGGTAGTCGCGGTTGAAGAAGGCGTGGAAGTTTTCCGCCAGATAGCGCTGGTCGGAGTCCAGCAGCGAGCCGACGATGCCGAAGTCCACCGCCAGGTAGGTCGGGTCGTCCGGGTGGGTGGCATCGACGAAGATGTTGCCCGGGTGCATGTCGGCGTGGAAGAAGTTGTGCTGAAACACCTGGGTGAAGAAGATCTCCACCCCGCGCTCGGCCAGCAGCTTCAAGTCCACGTTGCGCTCGCGCAGCGCGGCGATGTCGGCCACCGGGATGCCGCCGATGCGCTCCATCACCAGCACGCTGCGGCGCGTGTAGTCCCAGATGATCTCCGGGATGTACAGCAGGTGGCTGTCCTCGAAGTTGCGGTGGATCGCGGCGGCGTTCGCGCCCTCGCGGATCAGGTCCAGCTCGTCGGTGACGGTCTTTTCGTATTCGTCCACCACCTCGCGCGGGCGCAGGCGCTTGGCCTCGGACCAGTAGCGATCGGCCAGGTCCGCGATCAGGTGCATCACCTCGAGATCCGCGCGGATGGTCTTGAGGATGCCAGGGCGCACGACCTTGACCACCACCTCGCGCCCGTCCTGCAGCGTGGCCGCGTGTACCTGGGCGATGGAGGCCGAGGCGATCGGCGTGTCCTCGAACGTGGCGAAGGCGATCTCGATCGGGCGCTCCAGCTCGGCCTCGATCAGGGCGCGCGCCTGCTCGAACGGGAACGGGGGTACCCGGTCCTGCAGCCGCGCCAGCTCCACCGCGATGTCGTCCGGCAGCAGGTCGCGCCGGGTGGACAGCATCTGCCCGAACTTGATGAAGATAGGCCCCAGGTCCTCCAGTGCGCGGCGGATGCGCTCGCCGCGCGTGCCTTCGGTACGGCGAAACCAGTTCCAGGGCGCGAGGTAGAGCAGGAAGCTGAGCGGGCGCAGCGGCTTCAGCGTAAACAGGATGACGTCGAGGCGATAGCGCACCAGGACCCGCGCAATGGTCCACAGCCGCAGGCCCCGGTACAGCGCGCGGCGCATCAGGCCTGCCGGTCGTCAGGTGCGGAGGACTGTGCCTCCAGACGGCGCAGCCGGGCATCTAGGCGGGCGACCCCGTCACGCAGGTCGGCGACGTCCTCGGCAAAGGCCTCGAAGGCCCCGCCGGCCGGCAGCCACTCGAGCTCGTCGCGCAGATAGTCGGCGGTATCCTCGGCGGAGCGGCGGCCTAGGTGGCGCAGGCTGCCGCGGGCCTGATCGAGCAGGTGGCGCAGCGGTCCGGCGGCCCCGGCGCCGGCAAAGCGCTCGAACAGCCCCTCCCAGTCGATTCCGGAATCCCGCAGCGCATGCTGCAGATCGGAGAGCACGGTGGCGTCACCGGTGATGGTCAGCCCGGAACGGTCGTCACGGCCCAGCGCCGCGGCCAGCGACAGGGGCGAGCCCGTCAGCTGCACATCCACCGGCTCCTCGACACCGCCGATGACCTGCAGTCGGTCGGCAGCCCCGACCAGCGAAAGGGCCAGCCCCGGGGGCTCGATCACGATGGCGATTGCGCGCCCGGCCAGGCGCGCCCGGTCCTTCTCCGGCGCGCTCGCCAGGTGTTCGTTCAGCGTGGCCTCGATCAGGGCCGTGAACGGACTGGGCAGAGCGAAGGGTTCGGCCATGAAAACGTTACAGTTTTGTGCCGCGATGCAGCGCGACGATGCCGCCGGTCAGGTTGTCGTACTCGACCCGTTCCAGGCCGGCGTCGCGCATCATCCCGGCCAGGGTCTCCTGATCCGGGTGCATGCGGATGGACTCCGCCAGGTAGCGGTAGCTGTCCGCATCGTTGGCGACCAGTTTGCCCATCAGCGGCAGCATCTTGAACGAATAGACATCGTAGAGCGGGCGCAGCGGCGCCATCGGCTGCGAGAACTCCAGCACCAGCACGCGCCCGCCCGGCTTGATCACCCGGCGCATCTCGGCCAGTGCGCGTTCCTTGCGGGTCACGTTGCGCAGGCCGAAGGCGATGGTTACGCGGTCGAAGTAGTCATCCGGATAGGGCAACTGTTCGGCGTCCGCCTGCACGAAGTCGAGGTTGCCCACATGGCCCTCGTCCAGCATGCGGTCGCGCCCGGCCTCCAGCATCGAGGCGTTGATGTCGCAGACCACGATCTGCCCCTTCGGCCCGACACGTGGGGCAAAGGCCCCGGCCAGGTCCCCGGTGCCCCCGGCCAGGTCGAGGATCTTCATGCCCGGGCGCACCCCGGTGCGCTCCAGGGTGTAGCGCTTCCAGATGCGATGGATGCCCATCGACATCAGGTCGTTCATCACGTCGTAGCGCGATGCGACCGAATGGAAGACCTCGCCGACCCGCGAGGCCTTCTCGGACTCGGGTACGGTCTGGTAGCCGAAGTGGGTCTTGCCGGGTTCTTCTTTCATCAAGCTGCCGTTGTCAGTGCGTCTTGCGCTCGTGGCCGGCCTCTTTCAGCCGATCCAGATAATCCTGCCACAGACTTTCCTGCTCCGTGCCGAGCTTGTGCAGATAGTCCCAGTCGTAGATGCCGGTGTCGTGACCATCGGAGAACACCAGCTTCACCGCGTAGTTGCCGACCGGCTCGATCGCGGTGATGTTCACGTCCTCCTTGTCCACCTGCAGCACCTCCTGACCCGGCCCGTGCCCGCGCACCTCGGCCGAGGGCGAGTACACGCGCAGGAACTCGCAGGGCAGCTCGAAATGCGACCCGTCGGAGTAGGTCAACTCCAGGATGCGCGACTTCTGATGCAGCTGGATATCGGTGGGTCGGTGCGTACTGCTCATGCAGCCTCCAGAATCCTCGGTCCGGGCGAGCCCGGAAAGATCGTGCGCGACCGCCCGCAGCGGCCACCATCAACAGGCTGCGAGGATACCAGCCCTGCAGACCGGCGTGGCATCTCCCCGCGCATCAAAGGCCTGCCGCCCGGCAGGAGGGATCGCGCGGGCGATCCGGAACTCCGTGCGAGAACGTTACTCGGCGTCGCGGCCCCGCTCGGGGACCGGGGGCGGGGTGGCGCGGGAGGACACGCTGAGGGCGGTGACGGTGACCAGGATCAGGGCCATGCCGATGATCTGAACCAGTGCCAGGCTTTCGTGCAGGATCACCACGCCGAACAGCGTGGCGGTGACCGGTTCGATCATCGCGACGATCGAGGCAACGGCGGGGGCCGTAGTCCGCAAGCCATTGATGTAGAACGCGAACGACAGCCCGGCACCGAAGATGCCGAGGGCCAGGAACAGCGGCCAGTCGGAGGTGCTCAGGACCTCCACCATCTGGGTATTGTCGCCCGGCAGCATCAGCAGGATGACCAGCACACCGAAGGCAATCGTCAGGATCGCTTGCGGGCTGCCGTGCTGCCCGGCGTATTTGAAGCCGAAGATGAAGATCGCGTAGGACAGGCCCGCCAGCAGGCCGGCACCGGCGCCGATCAGGGTCACATTGCCCGCTCCGGTGTCGTAGATCTGGGTCAGCAGCACGATGCCGACCATGACCATCGCGATGGCCACCAGCTTGAGCGTGGTCGGGGATTCCAGCCGCAGGGCGAAGGAGATGATGTAGACGAACACCGGGGCGCAGTACATCAACGTGGCGGCGACCGCCACACTGCCATGCGCGATGCTGAGGAAGTAGAACGCGAAGTTGCCGGCCACGCCCAGCCCGGCCACGGCCGACCAGAACCACATCTTGCCGCTGCCCAGCCCGCTGCCACCGGGACGCCAGGCGAGCCAGATCAGCACGAACAGCAGGCCGATGGCACCGCGGTAGAACGAGACCACGAAGGCGTCCCAGCCCTCGGCCATCAGGATGCCGCCGATCCCGCCGGACAACCCCCAGAAGAAAGCCGCCAGCACCACGAGTCCAACACCGAGGCCCATCAATCACTCCCTTTGATCGCTGGATGTAACGGGCCGTAGTCGGTGACTCGACGTGGCCAGCAATGGCGGGTATTCGGCCACGGGAGCGACCGGGCCGGCCTTCGAAACAAGCGTCACATCTTACAGGGAGGCCCGACACGGTTGGAAAGACCCGGCGCCGAACGTCGGCTCCGGTGGAATGCCCCGCATCCGACCGGTCGCTGGGGCCGGCCTTCCGGCACAAGGGCATTTTTTGCGCCCGCAGTGGTCTCATACAGTATGAATGGACGAGCACCCTCGCTCGCCCCGATCGTCAGCAGGTCTCCCCGATGTCCGAACGCTCCCCTCCGATTGCCTGGACCCCGGCAGTTTTCTTCGTACTGACCAACCTGGCCGCCGTCACGCTGGTGCCGTGGTGGTGGTTCACCCAGGGTTTCAGCGGCGCGGCCTGGCTGTTCTTCGGGCTGTTCCTGGTGCTGAGCGGGCTGGGCGTCACGGTCGGTTATCACCGGCTGTGGGCGCACCGCACCCTCAAGGCGCGTGGGCCTCTGCGCGTTCTGCTGGCATTGAGTGGCGCCCTGGCGCTGCAGAACAGCATCTACAACTGGGGCGCGCGGCATCGCGTGCATCATCGCTACGTGGATGACGTGGACCGCGATCCGCATTCGATCAAGCGCGGTTTCTGGCACGCCCACATGGGCTGGATGCTGCGCAACTGGCCCACCAGCGAGCCCGACTATTCGCGCGTGAAGGACCTGGCGAAGGACCCGGTGGTAATGTGGCAGCACCGTCATTACTGGACGCTCGCATGGGGGCTGAACCTGGGCCTGCCGCTGCTGCTGGGGCTGGCGTTCGGCGATGTGGTCGGCATGCTGCTGCTGGCCGGCGTGCTGCGCCTGGTGCTCAGCCACCACTTCACGTTCTTCATAAACTCCCTGGCGCACTGGTGGGGCCGGCGCCCCTACAGCGACGAGAACACCGCCGTGGACAACGGCCTGGTCGCCCTGCTCACCTGGGGCGAGGGGTACCACAACTTCCACCACGCCTTTCAGGCGGACTACCGCAACGGGGTGCGCTGGTGGCAGTACGACCCCTCGAAATGGCTGATCAACCTTTTTGCCTGGACGGGACTGGTGTATGACCGGCGCTGGACGCCGCGATTCAAGATCCTGCGCGCGCGGCTGCACACCGAGTTTCGCCGGCTGCTCAACGCCGACACAGCGGGCGCAATCCACGACAACTGGCGCGCGACCCTGGAGCGCGAGTACCAGCGCTTCCGTGAAATCGTGAACCAGTGGCAGGAGGTCCACGCGCGCAACATGCGGGCCGGGCGCGAGGTCCTGAACGACCGCTGGCTGCGCACGGAACTGCACACCCAGTTCAAGGAGCTGGAGTATCGCCTCAAGATGCAGCGCCGCCGCCTGCGCGCTCTGTCCGCCTCACGCCGTACCGCCTCTGCATGAGCGCGGGCGCCGGATGACGCGGCCGAACGCCTTCCGATTCAATCAGCACCCCAGCTTGGAAGCAACCCGATCGGCCACCTTGCCGCGGACCACGACCTCGTCGGCGCCCGCCTGGCGCGCGGCCTTGAGCATGGCCCCTTCCACGTGCGGGCCAAAGGCCAGGATCGTTGCGTCCGGGTAGCGCTCGCGCCAGCTCGATACCGCTTCCACGCCACGGCTGCCGAGATCGACCACCACCAGGTCAGGCGCCTCCGGTGTCTGGCTGGAGGTGACCACGGCGCCGGCCGAACGCCAGCGCGACTCCAGCCGTACGCGGGTCATCAGATCCGGGGTGTCGAGATTAATCTGCATGAGGTCTCCCGAGGGGGTCGGCTGGTGGAAGGGGTCGCGCTTTACGGAGACTTGGCCGGACACGGGCAGCCTTGCCCGTAGGATCGCTTCAGCGCTGTCTCGTGGCACACACTCTAAACTATCGGGATCGTCACTTTGCCGACCCCGACTAGCCAGCGATTGGCCCCGACAGCAACGGAGAACGGATACATATGGCCCTGAGCGAATTCGAGCGCAAGCGGATTGAAAAAGGGATGGAGGGGTTCATGGAAAGGCGCCGACCACCCGCCCATGTTCGAGACCGTCTGGACCTTGTCTGGCGTCTCGAAGGCCAAAGCGTGGTGCTGTACGAAGTGCGCCCGCTGATGGATGCTCCCACAAGGGTCATGGAACACCCGGTGTTCAAGGCCACGTTCGTGCGCAAATCGGGCCGTTGGAAACTCTATTGGCAACGGGCAGACCTGAAGTGGCACGGCTACGACCCACACCCGGAACTGGCCTCGCTGGAGGATGTGCTGAGTGTGGTGGAGAAAGACGAGTACGCCTGCTTTTTCGGATAGGGGAACACGGATGCACGAGTTTTCGTTGATGGCCGACCTGATGCGCAAGATCGAGCAGGTGGCGGCGGATAACAACGCCGAGCGGGTCACCCGGGTGCGGGTCTGGCTGGGCGCGCTGTCGCACATCACGCCGGAGCATTTTCGCGAGCACTTCGAGGATGGCACCCGCGGCACGCTGGCCGAGGGCGCCGAGCTGGAGGTGGAGACCTCCGACGACGAGACGCACCCCGAGGCGCAACAGATCCTGCTGCGGAGCCTGGACGTGGCGTGAACACGCCCGCGACACTTAGCCCGGCGCGGGAGCGCTGGCGCCTGGTCGTCACCGGCCGGGTGCAGGGTGTGGGATTTCGCCCATTCGTCGCGGCGCTGGCAAAACGGCTGGCGCTGGCCGGCACGGTCGGCAACACGCCCGAGGGCGTGGTGATCCAGGTCGAGGGGGACGCGGCTCGCCTGGATGCGTTTCGTTCGGCACTGGCGCAAGAGGCGCCGGTGGCCGCACGTGTCAATGACATCTCTGTCAGCCCCGTAACCCCCACCGGCGCAGCCGGCTTCCGGCTCACTACGGGGCCGAACCGAGGCGGCGCCCCGGCCCTGGCCCCGGACCGCGCCCCCTGTCCCGACTGCCTGGCCGAGATCCGCGACCCGACGGCGCGGCGCTACCGCTACCCGTTCACCGCCTGCACGGCCTGCGGCCCGCGCTGGAGCATTGCCACGGCGCTGCCTTGGGATCGTGCCGGCACCACCCTTCATGACTTCCCGCTGTGCCCGGCCTGTCGTGCGGAGTTCGAGAACCCGGGGGATCGGCGCTTCCATGCCGAGGCGATGGCCTGCCCGGACTGCGGGCCCCGGCTCCTGCTGCGCGCGCCGGACGGCACCGAACAGGCCACCGGGGATGCGGCACTGGAGGCCGCTGTGGCGGCCCTGCGCGCGGGGCAGATCCTGGCCCTGAAGGGCGCGGGCGGGTTCCAGTTGCTGGCGGACGCCACCCGCGAGGAGGCCATCGCCCGCCTGCGAGCGCGCAAGCAGCGCCCGGAAAAGCCGCTGGCGGTGTTGCTGCCGGACGGCGACTGGCTGGATTGTCTGGCCCACGTATCCGATGCGGAAAGGGGCCTGCTGGATGCCCCGGAGGCTCCGATCGTGCTGGTGGATCGCAAGATTGATGCGCCGCTGGCCGGGAACATCGCCCCCGGGCTGAACCGTCTCGGGCTGATGCGGGCGGCCACGCCCCTGCACCAGCTGCTGCTGGACGCACTCGCGATCCCGCTGGTCTGCACCTCCGGCAACCGCAGCGGCGAACCGCTTTGTATCTCCGGCGAGGAGGCGGTGGCTCGGCTGGGCGGGATCGCGGATGCCATCCTCGACCACGACCGTCCGATTGCGCGGCCGCTGGACGACAGCTTGTTCCAGATCGCGGCCGGGCAGCCGCAGTGCCTGCGCGTGGGACGGGGAGCCCTGCCCCTGCGCATCCCGCTGCCGCAGCCCGGCCCGGTCACGCTGGCGCTGGGCGGCCACCTCAAGGCGGCACCGGCGCTGGCCCTGAACCGCGAGGTCGTGGTCGGCGCCCACGTCGGCGACCTCGACAGCGATCCGGCCCTGCGCCGCCTCGACAGCGAGGCCCGCGCGCTGGCCGGGCTCTGCGGCGTGCAGACCGAGCGCATCACCTGCGACCGACACCCGGACTATGCCTCTACCACACTCGCCGAGCGCCCGGGCGTGCCGGTCTTCCCCGTGCAGCACCACCACGCCCATGCCGCGGCCTGTCTGGTCGAGCACGGGGTGCAGGACCCGGTCCTGGCGCTGGTCTGGGACGGCGCGGGGCTGGGTACGGACGGGACGCTCTGGGGGGGCGAGTGCCTGACCGTGGACGCCGACGGTGACTGGCAGCGTGCGGGCCATCTGCGCCCGTTCCGACTGCCGGGGGGCGAGGCCGCGATCCGCGAGCCGCGACGCGCGCTGCTGGGGCTGCTGCATGCACACTTCGCGGGCGATACGGCGGCCCTGGCGGCCAGCCCGGCCCGGGCCCTGTTCGACGATGCCGAGTGGCCAGCGCTGCTCCGCGCCCTGGATCGCGGCGTCAACGCGCCCTGGACCAGCAGCGTCGGGCGGCTGTTCGATGCTGTGGCGGCCCTGACCGGGCTGCGCACCGGTGCCGGCTTCGAGGGGCAGGCCGCGATGCTGGTGCAGCAGGCGGCAGAGGCCGCGCCGGGCGTGGTGGATGCCCCGGATCTCGGGCTGGAGAACGCGATGCCCTGGCAGGCGGACTGGGGCCCGCTGATCACCGCCCTGCTGGCGGCGCAGGCGGGCGGTGCCACCCCCGGGGCGATCGCCGCGCGGCTGCATAGCGCACTGGCGCGGTTCGCGGTGGCGGCCGCCCGGACGGGCGAACGCGAGACCGTGGCATTGACCGGCGGATGCTTCCAGAATCGGGGACTGCTGCAACAATGCGTGGACGCCCTGCAAACCGCCGGCTTCCGCCCGTTGTGGCCGCAGCACATACCGCCGAACGACGGCGGGCTGGCGCTCGGTCAGGCGGTGATCGCGCGCCGGGCCGCTGTGCCACCGAACGGAGACTGAGCCGATGTGCCTTGCCATCCCCGGTCGTATCGACAGCGTGGAAGGTGACGACCCGCTGTTCCGCCAGGCGCGCGTGGCCTTCGGCGGCGTCACCCGCACGGTCTCGCTGGCCTGCACGCCGGAGGCCGGGCCGGGCGACTACGTGCTGGTACATGCCGGCATCGCGATCGCCACCATCGACGAGGCCGCGGCCGAACGCACCCTGGCCGCCCTGCGCGAGATCCCCGAGCACGAGCCGCCCGCGCCGGAGGGCCCGTGAGGCACCTCGACGAATACCGCGACCCGGCGCTGATCCTGCGCCAGGCGGAGGCGATCCGCGCGGCCTGCACCCGGCGCTGGACCCTGATGGAGGTCTGCGGCGGCCAGACCCACGCGATCCTGCGCCACGGGCTGGACGACCTGCTGGCGGGCTCGGTCGAGCTGCTCCACGGGCC
The DNA here is from genome assembly GCF_000377465.1 of Thioalkalivibrio sp. ALE30. NCBI lineage: Bacteria > Pseudomonadati > Pseudomonadota > Gammaproteobacteria > Chromatiales > Ectothiorhodospiraceae > Thioalkalivibrio > Thioalkalivibrio sp. ALE30. Next base: position 86,943 of record NZ_KB898170.1, read on the forward strand.
CGGCTGCCCGGTCTGCGTGACCCCGACCGAGACTCTGGACCAGGCCGTGCTGCTGACCCGCCGCCGGGAGGTGATGCTGTGTACCTTCGGCGACATGCTGCGCGTCCCCGGCGCACTGGGCGACCTGAACGCCGCGCGCGCGGCCGGCGGCGATGTGCGCGTGATCTACTCGCCGCTGGATGCGGTCGCCCTGGCGCGCGAACACCCGCAGCGCGAGGTGGTGCTGCTGGCGGTGGGCTTCGAGACCACCGCCCCGGCCGCCGCGATCGCGGTACTGCAGGCCGAGGCCCTGGGGCTGCCCAACCTGTCGCTGCTGGTCTCGCACTCGCTGGTACCCCCAGCGATGGAGGCTCTGCTGACGGATCCGGACCACCGTATCCAGGGGTTCCTGGCCGCCGGGCATGTCTGCACCGTGGAGGGGGCGGCGGCCTATCAGGCAATCGCCGAGCATTTCCGGGTGCCCATCGTGGTGACGGGTTTCGAGCCGGTGGACCTGCTGGCCGGCATCCGGGCCTGCGTGGAACAACTGGAACGCGGCGAGGCCCGGGTCGAGAACCGCTATGACCGGGCCGCCCGCGACGACGGCAACGCGGCCGCGCGCGATGCGGTCAGCCGCGTGTTCGAGTCGGTCGAACGTGAGTGGCGCGGCATGGGCCGCCTGCCCGCCAGCGGGCTGGGTCTGCGCCCGGCCTATGCCCGCTTCGATGCGGTCGCGCGTTTCGGGATCACGGCCCCCGCGACCGGTGCGGACGGGCCCTGCATCGCCGGCGAGGTGCTGCGCGGGCTGCGCCGACCGACCGATTGCCCCGCCTTCGGCCGCGAGTGCACCCCGGACACTCCGCTGGGCGCGCCGATGGTGTCCTCCGAGGGGGCCTGTGCCGCCTATCTGCACTACCGGGGCGGGGCATGACCACTGAGGCGGTCCGCCTCGCGCATGGCGGCGGGGGTCGGCTGCAGGGGAAGCTGCTGGACGAGGTGATCCTGCCGGCACTGGGCACCCCGGCCCGCGGCGCCCCCGATGCGGCCGTGCTCGACGCACCGGACGGACGCCTGGCCATGACCACCGACAGCTTCGTGGTGCGCCCCCTGTTCTTCCCCGGCGGCGACATTGGCCGCCTCGCGGTGCACGGTACGGTCAATGACCTGGCGATGGCCGGGGCGCGGCCGCTGTGGCTGACGCTGGGGCTGATCCTAGAGGAGGGGCTGCCCCTGGAGGACCTGCGGCGCATCCTCGCCTCCGTAAGCGCGGCCGCCGAAGAATGCGGCGTCCGGGTGGTGGCCGGCGATACCAAGGTGGTCGAGGCCGGGCGCGGCGACGGGGCCTACCTGAATACCAGCGGGGTGGGCATCGTGCCGGAGGGGGTGCGGATCGCACCGGACGCGATCCGGCCCGGTGACATGCTGCTGGCCAGCGGTGACCTGGGCCGGCATGGCGTCGCCATCCTGGCCGCGCGCGAGGGACTGGGGCTGGACCCGCCGATCCCCAGCGACAGCGCCCCGGTCGCCGGGGCGGTGGCCGCGCTGCTGGCAGCCGATGTGCCCGTGCATGCCCTGCGCGACCCCACCCGCGGCGGCACGGTGGCCGCGCTGCAGGAACTGGCCCACGCCTCCGGCTGCCGCCTGGTTCTGGACGATGGGGCCATCCCGGTGCGCGCGGACGTGCGCGGGGCCTGCGAGATCCTCGGTCTGGACCCGCTGCACAGCGCTTCGGAGGGCCGCTTCCTGGCCGCCGTGCCGGAACCCGCGGCCGAACAGGCACTGGGCGTGCTGCGGTCACGACCGGAGACGGCCGGTGCCGTTGCGATCGGCCAGGCCAAGGCGGGCGAGCCCGAGGTCATCCGACGCCTCGCGACCGGCGTGGAACGCCGGGTGATCCTGCCCGCCGGCGAGCAGTTGCCCCGCATCTGCTGAGTCGCTGTTTGCAGCGCCTGCCGAGGGACCACGGAAACCGCCCGATGGAGTGCTCACGACGACACGGGATCACGCGCATGACGGCGGCGGCCGCCGGGCGTTATGGTGATCCCCCCGGTTCAATCAGGAGGAACCCCCGATGTCGATGCGCCCGTTGATTCCCGCAGTCCTCACGCTCGCCAGCAGCCCCGCTCTGGCCCACCCGGGGCACGGCCATGGCGAAGGGTTCTCGTTGCTTCACTTCCTGAGCGCTCCGGAACACGCGTGGCCGCTGGGCCTGGGCCTTCTGGCCATGGCGATCATCGTGGGGCTGTTTGCCCGACAGTGGCACCGCAAGCGCCCGCGGCGCTGAGCTCAGGGCGGAGAGGACGCGCCCTTCGCCGGCCACCAGTAACGCTGTTCGTAATCCCGGTCGCGATCGCGGACCGGCACCGGGGCGAAGCCCATGGCGGCGAAGAAACCGGCGGCGGAGGCCTGGGCCTTGACCAGCACCCCGGCGACACCGGCCTCCCTCGCGGCGGCGCGACTGGCCTCGACCAGTTGCCGCCCCACCCCCTGCCCGCGCGCGGCGCGCCCGACATAGAGGCCGTGGAGCAGAAGGCCATCCGGTATACCCTCCGGCAGTTCTTGGGCCCCCGCCGCCTCCCAGGCCGCGACGCCGACCACGTCGCCTGCGCACTCCAGCACGACCATGTCGAGGAACATCCGGTCGGCCTCGGTGTAGCGGTAGGCCGGCAGGGCCAGGCGGCGCACGCGTTCGGGCAACGGCCAGTCCTCAATCGCCTCGGCGACGAGGCGGTTGATGGCATCGAGATCCTCTGGGCGCGCGGCACGGGCAGTCAAGGTGGTAAGGGAGGTTGTGGTTTCGGGCATCGGTCATCAGGTTTGTCGGCACGGTTCCTGCTCGGACCTTTTGCGCAACGCGAAGTGCCAAACGCATGGAGCCACGAGGCCCTTCACGACAACGAAACCCCCGATCGGGGATAATCCGCGCCGCACCGAAAGGAGACGACCCCGCACCATGACGGAACTGAAGAAGGCGATCGAGCACCAGCGCGAGTACCTCGAGAACAAGCTGCAGGAGCCTCTGGCCAACATCGCGCGTCGGCTGTCCGCGGTCTGGCCGCGCCGCGAGGACCTGGACTCGATTCTGGAAGAGGCGATCCGCCAGATCCCTGAGGCCACGTTCGTCTATGCCCTGAATACCCGGGGCATCCAGCTCTCCGACAACATCTCGCGCAGCGGCGTACTGCCGGAGCATTTCGGGCGCGACCGGTCACAACGCCCGTACATGAAGGAGGTCGTGCCGGCGACGGGCTTCCTGCTTTCGGATGCCTACATCAGCCTGCTCGGACGGCGGCCCTCGCTGACCGCGCTGCAGCTGGTTCGCGACAGCGACGGGAACGCACTGGGCTTCCTGGGCGCCGATTTCGACCTGCGCAACCTGCCCGACTTTTCCGAGGACCTGTACGAAGAACCGAACGAGTGGCGGCAGATCAAGGGCGATCCGTCAATCCGCGGCACGCTGTTCCTGCAGAGCCGTACCGAGAGCCTGATGGACCAGAACATGGATACGGCCCTGGCCATCATCGAGGAACTGTTCACCGAGCGCGGGGTGTTCCAGGGGGTATTCCACTTCTCCAGTTCACGCGCCACGCTGTGGACCACCGAGGACCCGTACCGCTACCGCATCCTGACCCACGAATCCCTCGGCGATCCCGACGTTTGCCTGGCGTTTCCGCACGAGCCGTACCCCGAGGAGGCACTGATCCCGAAGGACGAGGTCGGCCGGGTACTGGAGGGGCTGAAGGCCTTGCGCTACGCGGACGAGACCATCTACCTGCGCTCCGCCTCCATCAACCTGTTCAACGGCATGGTCAGCCTGACCTTCTCCTGTGACGGCTCGCACTACATGACCTGGGACGAGTTTCTCGGCCGCTCCATCGAGTTCTGGATAGGCGCCACCGGGTAAAGGGTCCCGGCCCGGGCTGTCGCGGGCCGCCCATCTCGGTCATCATGGGTACAGGATCACCGGGGCTACATGCCTATGGAAACCGGATACGCCAGGGAGACAGGTGGCCGCGCCGAGCAGCAGGATGCGGTGACCGTGCTGCACGGTCCCGACGGGCAAACTGCGTTGCTGCTGGTGGCCGATGGCATGGGCGGCCACGAGGGCGGGGCGCAAGCGTCGCAGACGGCCGTGGCGACGGCCGAACGCCTGTGGAATCGCTGCGCGGGGCGGACCGCGGATGGCCCTACCCTGCTGGAGAGCCTGTTCCACGAGACCCATGCGGCCCTGCTGGAACAAGGCGGCGCCGATCCAGCCCAGCGTCCCGGAACCACACTGGTGGCCCTGTACGTTACGCCGGACTCGGCCTGCTGGGCCCATTGCGGCGACAGCCGCCTGTATCACATCGAGGGCGACCGCCTGCAGGGCCGCACGCGCGACCACACACGGGTGCAGCAGCTGGTCGACCAGGGGGTGATCCGCGAGGCGGAGATGGCCACGCACCCGGAGCAGAATCGCTTGCTGCAGGGTCTGGGCGTGGTCGATCCCATACAGGTCGACCATGACGCGGCGCCCGTGACCGCCCAGACCCGCTTCCTGCTGTGTTCCGACGGCTTCTGGGAACAGTTCGCGCCGGACGCGATCGTCGAACTGCTGGACCATCCCGATCTGGGCACCGCGACCACCGAGGCGGCCCGCGAGGCGGCGCGGCGCGCCGGGCCCGGCGGCGACAACGTGGCGCTCGCCACCTGGCGGGCGGCGCGACCCCGTGGCCGATTCTGGCGCCGGCACCTGAAGGCCCGTATCCAGCCGACGCTGGCGCTGTTGCTGCTGCTCGCCGCGGCGCTGGCGATCCTGCTGTGGCCGCTGGACTGATGCCGATCGTATACTCCGGGCGCCGCACCGCGCCCGAACCGAAGATCTTGCCATGACGCAGTTCCGCACCCTGCCTTTACGCCTCGTTCTGCTCGCCGCACTGGCCGGGCTGCTGCCCGGTTGCGCGCAGTTGCAGGGGGTATTCAACCCGGATGCGGAGGCCGAGGAAGAAACGGCGTTTGCGGAACCCCCCGCGCCCGAACCGGCAGCGGAAGAACCGGAGATCGAACGTCTGGAGATCGCCGAGATCGTGCAGCTCCTGCAGCGCGGCGAGATGGGCCGGGCAGAGGTCGCGCTCGACCGGATCCTCGCGGACGAGCCGCGGAACCACGCCGCCCGTCATCTGCGCGAGCAGCTTTCCGGGGATCCGCGGGCCATGCTCGGCGAGGCGCATTTCGAGCACACGGTGGAACCCGGTGAGACCCTGGCCCGACTGGCCCGCGAACACCTGGGGGATGCCAACCGCTTCGTGATCCTCGCGCGGTACAACGACCTCGAGCGCCCGGACCGATTGCTGGTCGGGCAGCGGCTGCGCATCCCCCGAGACGCATCGGATCTGCCACGCGGCACCAGCGACCTGGACGATCAGCTGACCGCGCTGGATCCGGATGCCGCCCCCGGGGTGGGCGAGGACGGCCTGCGCCGGGCCCTTGAGGCCGACCTGGCTGCGGAGCGTTACGGCGCGGCTCTGGAGGTCGTGGAGCGGGCCCGGCAGCACCCCGAGGCGGAGACGCAGTGGGCCGACTGGCTGGAGCCCCTGGCGCGCGAGGCCGAAACGGGCTACTGGTACCAGCGCGGTCTGGAGGCCCGGTCAGCCGGGGACACCGCAGAGGCGCTCAAGGCCTTCGGCGAGGTGCTCGCGCGGGACCCGCAGCATTCCGGCGCCCGCCAGCACCACGCCGAACTGGAGCAACAGCGCAAGGAGGCCCTCCATGCAGAGGCCATCGTGCGCTACCGCAACCAGGACCTGGATACCGCGATCGCGCTGTGGGACGAGGCGCTGGCCATCGACCCCGAGTTCGAGGCGGCCCGCGGGTACCGGCTGCGCGCGCTGGAACTGCAGCGCCGGCTGGACGCCCTCGACGGTTAAGGAAACACTGATCCCTGTACACGCTCGCGCTCGAGTCGCTTTTGCGTGCGTTTAATGCGCGGTGACCGCCATGCAGTCATTCTGCACAAGGGAACCGCAACTCCGTTCGCGACCCGTTTTTGATAGCAACGGGGGGCCGAGCCCCTTCGGGGTTGGTACCCCAGGTTTTCCGATTCTGCGTTGCGCCCCAAATCCATCCAAAACGGGCCGGTAGAACCACTAGCCACTGCGCGACGCGCCTGGTCTCGGAAAACCTGGGGTGCTAACGCGAGCGCGTACAGGGATCAGTGTTTCCTTAGTCGGTTCCGGTCCGTCTCGGGGCCGCCTCGGACGGCAGATCCTCGGGGGCCAGTTCCTGGGTCCGGTCCCCGGCAGATGCGGCGTGGCCGGTGCCGGGTTCGCTCACCCCGTCCGTGCGCCGCTTCATGCGCGCCTCCAGCGAATCCGCCATCGCGTTGTAGGCACTGAAGACACGTTCGAAGTCATCCCGACGCCGGGCCCGGATGCGCGTGTCCAGCCGTCCCTGACCGATCTGGTCCAGAGCCCCGCGCAGGCGGTCCAGGGGTTCCTGCAGGCGCCGGGCCAGGACGTAGGCCCCCAGCAGCACCGCGAGCAACGTGACCAGGGTGAGCATCAGCAGGGCCATGAACGTGGCCTCGTTGGCCGCACGCAGCGACCCGGTGGACAACCCGACCTGGAGCTGGCCGATGTGGTGATCCTGGTAGCGCACCGGGGCCTCGAACAGGAACAGCTCCCCGCCATCCGGCCCGGCCACGGACCACACGGCCTGGCCGTCGCGGCGCTGGAGGAGATGCTCCTCGGGCGGCGGCTGATACGGCTGGCCCATGGCCTCGGGATCGCTGCTGGCCACCACCCGTCCGCGATGGTCCGCCACGCTCAGCAGGGCGATCTCGCGGTTGGCCTGCATGTCGCGCAGGCGGCCCTGGACCGCGATGGTGTCCTCCAGCAGCAGGTCCTCGGCGCTCTCCACCGAGATGATCTGGGCGAGCGTGGAGCCATAGTCGAAGGCCAGGTCGGTCATCACCGCATTCTGCTTCTGGTGGACCAGGGCCCCGCCGACGACCAGCGTGACCGCGACCAGGACCCCCATCACCGCCGCCCAGCGCAACCGCAACGGGACGATGCGGCGGCCCGCCCCGGCCCGTTCACGTTCGCTGCGTTGCTCTTCGATGCGTTCGAGGTCCACCAGCAGTTCGCCCGCCGACTGATAGCGCTGGTCCGGGTCTTTCGCCAGCAGGCGCAATACCAGCTCGACCAGTTCCTGCGGGCAGTCGCGCACGATGACTCGGGGTGACGGTACGGGGTCCCGGACCACCCGGGTCAGCAGCGTCTCGACATCGTGGCCACGAAACGGCGTGGCGCCGGTCAGGAGTTCGTACAGCACCACGCCGACCGAATACAGGTCGGCCCGCGCATCGGTGGGCTGGCCGCGCACCTGCTCCGGGGCCATGTAGTGTGGGGAACCGGCGACATAGCCATCATCGTCGGCCCGCCAGTCGGGATCGCTGAGGGTGCGGGCGATGCCGAAGTCCATCACCTTGATATTGGCCGTGGCGCTGGTGACGATGATGTTTTCCGGCTTGATATCCCGGTGCACCACACCATGCCGGTGCGCGTAATCGAGCGCTTCCACCAGCTGGATGGCGATCTTCAGGACATTGCGCAGCAGCAACGGACGGAACTGGTCGGCAAATTCCGCGAGCGTGATTCCGTCCAGCAGCTCCATCGCGATGAACGGCTGGTGATCCGACTCGCCGACATCGAAGATGGTAACGATACCCGGGTGGGTCAGCGTGCCGGCCGCGCGGGCCTCGGCCAGGAAGCGCCGGCGATACTCGGGGCGGCAGGCGTAGTCGGGCTGCAGGGATTTGATGGCCAGCGGCCGGCGGATGTCCGGGTCGTAACCACGATGGATCACGGCCATCGCACCGCGACCGATCTCCTCGCCGACCCCGTAGCGCCCGATCCGCTGCATGGGGGAGCCGGGCCCGGCCCTCAGGCTGTCTCGAGCAGGATGCGCGCGATCACCGCCAGCACCAGGACCACGACCGCGATACCGAGCCAGCGCCAGCGCGACCGGCGGCCACCACCGGGTCGGGCATCGGAGCCGTCATCGCGGCGGCGGAAGACGAACTCGGCACGCCCGAAACGGACATGGTCGCCGTCCTTCAGCACGGCCTCGTGCACCTTCTCGTCGTTTACCCAGGTCCCGTTGGTGGAGAGCAGGTTGACCACCCGGCACTCGCCCCCGTCGTTGACCAGCCAGGCATGCTGCGAGGACACGCTGCCCTCCTGCAGGACGATGTCGTTGTCCGCCTGGCGACCGACCGAGCGCTTGCCCGGCTTGAGCGTCAGGCGCTGCTGGCCGAAGGGCTCGGAGAGCCCCACCAGCACCGGATGGCCACCGGGCGGGGTCTCCTCGCCGGCGGGATCGGCTACCGCCTCCGGCTCGGGCACGGCCTGCCCCTGAAACAGCATCGTGCCCTGCGGCCCGCTGCGGCCAGCATCCCTGCGTCGTCCCTGATCGCTCATACATCCCCCTGCTTCTCGAGCCGTGACCCGGCCCTGCTCTTCGGGCTTGCACCCGGTCGAGTATGCACGGGCTGCACGCGCCAAAACAACGAATGCGTCACAGCATGAGGCGGCCTGCTATGCTCCGGAGACCCACCCGTCACGACCAGCCAACACGACAAGGAGTCTGAACATGGAACAGGACGCAACCAGCACGGCCGACCTTCGCGCACTGATCGAACCACTCGTTCGCGGGAAGTTCTGGATGCAGCTGATCGGCATCATGCTGATCATCTCCGGCGTACTCACCGCGCTGTCGATCATCGGCATCATCATCGCGTGGATCCCGATCTGGGCCGGCGTGGTTCTGATGCAGGCCGCCGGTGCCTCCCAGCGCGCCTACGAAAGCGGCGACCCCGAGGCGATCAAGTACGCGCTCGGGCGCCTGCGGATCTACTTCACGATCTTCGGTGTGCTGCTGCTGATCTACCTGATCCTGATGGTGCTGGGCATGATCTTCGGGATCGGCGCCGGACTGATGGGTATGGGGGGCATGAGCGGCGCCATGTAGGTACCCTCGCCCGGGGCTCGGGCCAGAAAAGGAGTCAAGGCTTGGATAACACCAGGCGCCCACGGGCCCTCTGGGACCCGCTGCACCGGGAAGACACCGCGGTTCAACAGGCGTTCGACGCCTGGCATCGCCAGGCGCGCATCCCGCAGGTCCGCTATGTCGCGCTGCTGACGGCCCTGATGTACCTCCTGTTCAGCGCCGTCGAACAGTCTGTGGCGGCGGACCTGCACAGCGAACGACTGGTCGCGCATGCGATGCTGGTGCCCGGCCTGCTGCTGGCGGTGGCCGCGATGAGCCTGCGGGCCCCCCTGCAACGGCCGATGTGGGCCCTGCTGATGGTAGCGCCGGTGATCGCGAATGGCGCCAATCTCTATCTGAACACCGGGTCGCCGCAGTTCCTGGTGTTCGCCCCCGAGATCTACCTCAGCATCATGTGGACCTTCGCGATATCGGGCCTGCCGCTGCGCCCGGCCACGATGGCCGCCACCGCCATCGTGGCCCTGGTGATTGTCGCCGCCTTCCGCGATCCCATGCAGGGCGAGCTGATCCAGCTGCATCTCCTGTGGGTGCTGGCCGCCTTCAGCTTCGGCGCGCTGAGTGCCTTCATGCTGGAGCATGCGCGCAAGCACAGCTTCCTGCAGCAACGCCAGCTGGAACGCTCGGCGCAGGTCGACGAGCTGACCTCGCTATGGAACCGCGCCCATATCGAGCGCCTGTTCGAGGCGGAGCGGGCCCGCACCGAGCGCTACGGCGAACCGTTTTCGGTGATCCTGATGGACATCGACCACTTCAAGGCGGTGAACGATACCTGGGGGCACAGTGCCGGTGACCGCGTGCTGCGACAGTTCGCGGACCTGCTGCGCCAGAATCTGCGCGAGGTGGATGCGATCGGCCGGATCGGGGGCGAGGAGTTCTTCGTGCTGCTACCGCAGACGCCCGTCACGCAGGCACAGGGGGTCGCCCGTGACCTGCAGGCCCGTATCAATGCCTTCGACTTCGAGACGGTCGGGCGGCGCACCGCGAGCTTCGGCGTGACCGAATACCGGCCGGGTGAAAGCCGGGTCGACACCTTTGATCGTGCCGACCAGGCCCTGTATGCGGCGAAGGAGAACGGCCGCGACCGCATCGAGGTGCGGTAGGGCGTCCTGACCCGGGCCAGCCCCGCTGGCCTACACCTCGCGGTAGATCTTCGCGCCCTTCTCGACGAACTCGACCGCCTTTTCCTGAAGGCCCTTCTTCAGGGCCTCGTCCTCCGAGATGCCCTGGGCCGCGGCGTAGTCGCGCACGTCCTGGGTGATCTTCATCGAGCAGAAGTTCGGGCCGCACATGGAGCAGAAGTGGGCGACCTTGTGCGCATCCTTCGGCAGGGTCTCGTCGTGGAATTCGCGTGCGCGCTCCGGGTCCAGCGCCAGGTTGAACTGGTCCTCCCAGCGGAATTCGAAGCGCGCCTTGCTGAGTGCGTTGTCCTGCAGCTGCGCGCCGGGGAAGCCCTTGGCCAGATCGGCGGCGTGGGCGGCGATCTTGTAGGTGATGATGCCGTCGCGCACGTCCTGCTTGTTCGGCAGGCCCAGATGTTCCTTCGGTGTCACGTAGCAGAGCATCGCGGTGCCGTACCAGCCGATGTTGGCCGCGCCGATGCCGGAGGTGATGTGGTCGTAGGCCGGGGCGATGTCGGTCACCAGCGGGCCGAGGGTGTAGAAGGGCGCCTCGAAGCAGTCCTCCAGCTCCTTGTCGACGTTCTCCTTCACCTTCTGCAGCGGGACATGGCCGGGGCCCTCGATCATCACCTGCACGTCGTGTTCCCAGGCCTTCTGGGTCAGCTCGCCCAGGGTCTCCAGCTCGCCGAACTGGGCGGCGTCGTTGGCGTCGGCCAGACAGCCGGGGCGCAGGCCGTCGCCCAGCGAGAAGGAGACGTCGAACGCCTTCATGATCTCGCAGATCTCGTCGAAGTGGGTGTAGAGGAAGTTCTCCTGGTGATGCGCCAGGCACCACTTGGCCATGATCGAGCCGCCGCGGGAGACGATGCCGGTCACCCGGTCGGCGGTCAGCGGCACGTACTGCAGGCGCACGCCGGCGTGGATGGTGAAGTAGTCCACACCCTGTTCGGCCTGCTCGATCAGGGTGTCGCGGAACAGCTCCCAGGTCAGGTCCTCGGGCTTGCCGTCGACCTTCTCCAGCGCCTGGTAGATCGGCACGGTGCCGATCGGCACCGGCGAGTTGCGCAGGATCCACTCGCGGGTCTCGTGGATGTTCTTGCCGGTGGACAGGTCCATCAGGGTGTCGCCGCCCCAGCGCGCGGACCACACGAGCTTCTCCACCTCCTCCTCGATCGAGGAGGTGACCGCGGAGTTGCCGATGTTGGTGTTCACCTTCACCCGGAAGTTGCGGCCGATGATCATCGGCTCGAGTTCCGGGTGGTTGATGTTGGCGGGGATAATCGCGCGGCCGCGGGCGATCTCCTCGCGCACGAACTCGGGGGTAATCTCCTCGGGGATGGAGGCCCCGAAGGACTCCCCGGCGTGCTGCCGCAGCAACTTCTGGTAGCGCGGGTCGGCGCGCAGCGCCTCGAGGCGGTTGTTCTCGCGGATCGCGACGAACTCCATTTCCGGGGTAATGATGCCCTTCCGGGCGTAGTGCATCTGCGAGACGTTCGCGCCGGCCTTCGCGCGGCGCGGCGGGCGGATGTGCTCGAAGCGCAGGCGGGCCAGCTCCGGGTCGGCGGCGCGGGCGCGGCCGTACTCCGAGCTCGGGCCGTCCAGCCACTCGGTGTCCGCGCGTTCGTCGATCCACGGGCCGCGCAGGTCCGCCAGGCCCCGGTGCAGGTCGATGCTCGCCTCGGGGTCGGTGTAGGGGCCGGAGGTGTCGTACACCGGGATCGGCGGGTTCTCCTCGGGCGTGCCGGAGGTCATCGTCGGCGTCTGCGCGACCTCGCGATACGGCACGCGGATGTCCGCGCGCGACCCCTCGACGTAGCGCTTCTCGGAGTTCGGGAACGGGCGGGTGACCTCCGCGGAGACCTCGGCGGTCTTGCGGGCAAACGACTCGGGGATGGCGCTCATGATCGGACCTCTGCTGTCGCGTGAGGCGAAGGGAGCGCGGGCAGGGCGATCGCGGGGGCAGGGACCCCGGGTACAGCAGACCGTTGACCGAGCTTCCCTCCGCCGGTGTTAACCGGTTCAGGTTCAAGGGGACTCTCTCAGCCCGCATCCACGGCGGGCACCCCCAGCTCTGATCCAAGAGTCTAGCGCAGAACGGCGGCCTCGACACGAACAAGTCCGCGCGGGCCACGGTGTTTTGCGTTAGATTATGGCTTTGTGACAACCTTCGCGCCGCCATGTCCCCCAAGAACTTCGTCTTCGAGCTGTTTGGCCGTTCCCCGGTGCGCCCGCTGCAGGCGCACATGGAGAAGATCCGCGCCTGCATCGCCGAGCTCCCCCCGTTCATGGAGGCCATGGCGCGCGATGACTGGGAGACCGCGCGCGAGCAGCAGCGCAAGATCGCGAAGCTGGAGCGCGAGGCCGACCGCCTGAAGAAGGACCTGCGGCTGCACCTGCCCAAGGGCATGATGCTGGCGATGTCGCGCCGCGACGTGCTGGATACCCTGCTGATCCAGGATCGCATCGCCAACATGGCGAAGGACATCGCCGGGCTGATGCTGGGCCGCCAGATGCAGTTCCCCGACAACATGCGGGAACCGATCAAGCGTTTCCTCGACCGCAGCGTGGATGCGGTCGATCAGGCCGGTCGGGCGATCAACGAACTGGACGAACTGGTGGAGGCGGGTTTCCGCGGACACGAGGTCGAGGTCGTCAACGGCATCCTTACCGAACTGGACCAGATCGAGCACGAATCCGACGAGGCCCAGCGCGAGGTGCGCGAGATCCTGTTCGCCCAGGAGGCGGAGCTGCCCCCGGTTAACGTGATCTTCATGTACCGCGTGATCGACTCGATCGGCGAGCTGGCCGACCTGGCCCAGCGTGTAGGCAGCCGCCTGCAACTGATGCTGGCGAAGTAACAGGCCATACCAAGTAAGGAACCGAGGACCGCATGGAATACAGCACCCTGTTGCTCGGCCTTGCAGTGATCTTCGGCCTGTTCATGGCCTGGGGCATCGGCGCCAATGACGTCGCCAATGCGATGGGTACCTCGGTCGGCTCGCGCGCGCTGACCATCCGCCAGGCGGTCTTTGTCGCCGCGATCTTCGTATTCTCCGGGGCCTGGCTCGCCGGCGGCGAGGTCACCCAGACCATCCGCAGCGGGATGGTCGACTCCAGCCTGATGGCGGACAACCCCGAACTGCTCGTGTACGGGATGCTGGCCGCGCTGGCCGCAGCCGGAACATGGCTGCTCGTGGCCTCCTACTTCGGCTGGCCGGTCTCCACGACCCACTCCATCATCGGCGCGATCGTCGGCTTTGCCGTGGTGGGGCTGGGGTTCGAGGTGGTGCGCTGGGAGCGCGTCGGGACCATTGCGATGTCCTGGGTGGTCTCGCCCATGGTCGGCGGCATGATTGCGTTTGCCCTGTTCCGCAGTGTGCAGATCCTGATCCTGGACACCGTCGATCCGCTGAAGAACGCCAAGCGCTGGGCCCCGCTATACATCTTCCTGACGGCCTTCGTCACCGCCCTGGTCACGATGTTCAAGGGGCTGACCCATGTCGGGCTGGATCTGACGACGCTGCAGGCCTATGGCTTCGCCATTCTGATCAGCGCGGTGGTGGTCGTGCTCGGGATGATGGCGATCCGCCGCCTGCGCTTCGACGACCCCACGGGCGTGGGCGAAGAGGGCTCCCATTTTGCCAATGTCGAGAAGGTGTTCGGCGTCCAGATGGTGGTGACCGGCTGCGCGATGGCCTTCGCCCTGGGCTCCAACGACGTCGCCAATGCGGTGGGGCCGCTAGCCGCGGTCGTGGACGTGATCCAGACCGGCGATGTGAGCACCGAGACGGTCGTGCCGATGTGGGTGCTGCTGCTGGGCGGGTTCGGGATCGTCTTCGGCCTGTTCACCTACGGCCACAAGGTCATCGCGACCGTCGGCACCGGCATTACCCAGCTCACGCCCAGTCGTGGCTATGCGGCCACGGCCGCGGCGGCGGCGACCGTGGTGCTGGCCTCGGGCACCGGCTTGCCGATCTCCACCACGCACACCCTGGTCGGCGCGATCCTCGGGGTGGGCCTGGCGCGCGGGATCGCCGCGATCAACCTGGGGCTGGTGCGGATGATCTTCCTGTCCTGGATCGTGACCCTGCCGGCCGGGGCCATCCTCGCGGTGGTCTACTTCTACATCCTGCGCGGCATCCTCGGGTAAGCTCGGGGCAATCATTCCACACCCCGCACGCATTCCGTCCGGTCAGGACGAACAACTCAGCTGGATGCCGCTGGCCCACGCCGGGGGCAGATCGGCATAGGCCTCGAACTCGGGCTGCTCGTCGAACGGCCGGGCGAGAATCCGCTGCAGGCGCAGCACCTCGGAGGGATCACCGGCCTCGGCCCGCTCGATTGCGGCCTGCGCCAGGTGGTTGCGCAGGATGTACTTCGGGTTGACCGCGTTCATCGCCGCCCGGCGGGCATCCGCCGCCCGGGCTTCCTGCGCCAGGCGTGCCTGGTAGCGCGACCACCATGCCTGCCAGGCGGCCCGATCCTCCAGTTCCGATTCCAGCTGCGCGCGCGTCTCCGCCTGCTCCAGATCCGGCAACTGGCGGAAAAATCGGGTGTAGTCCACGCCCTCGGCCGCCATGCGGGCCAGCAGGTCCTGGATCAGGGCCTCGTCGCCTTCCTGCGCCGCCTGCAGGCCGAGTTTCGCCCGCATGCGCGCGAGCCAGGCACGGCGGTACTGCGGCTGGAAATCCTCCAGCAAGGCCTTGGCGCGCTCGATCGCCGCCTCCCGGGTAGGGTCGGCGAAGTAAATCACCAGGGTCTCGGCCAGGCGGATCAGGTTCCACTGCGCGATCTGCGGCTGCTGATCGAAGGCGTAGCGCCCGCCCTGGTCGGTGTGGTTGCAGATGTAGCTGGGGTCGAAGGCATCCATGAAGGCGAACGGACCATAGTCGATGGTCAGCCCGGCCAGACTCATGTTGTCGGTGTTCATCACCCCGTGACAAAACCCGATGGCCTGCCAGTCCGCGATCATCTCCGCGGTGCGTCCAATCACCGCCTCCAGCATCGCAGCCACCGGATCTTCGGCATCCACCAGCTCCGGATAGTCGTGCGCCAGGGCATAGTCGATCAGCTCCTGCAGGCGCGCGCTGTAGCCGTTGTAGTGGAAGTACTCGAAATGGCCGAAGCGGAGGAAGGACGGCGCCGCCCGCAGCACGATGGCCCCCGGTTCGATGCGCTCGCGATAGACCCGCAGACTGGAACCAAACAGCGCCACGGCCCGCGTGGTAGGCACACCCAGCGCCGCCATCGCCTCGGAGACCAGGTACTCGCGCACCGAGGACCTGACAACCGCACGACCGTCCGCCCCTCGCGAGTACCGGGTTGGTCCAGCCCCCTTGACCTGCAGTTCCCAGGTCTCGCCCCGGGCAGTTCGGACCTCGCCGAGCAGCTTGGCGCGACCATCCCCCAACTGTGGCACGAATACTCCGAACTGATGACCGGCATACACCGATGCCAGGGGTTCGGCGCCCGGCAGCTCGCTCCCCCGGGTACAGGCCCCCAACCACGGATCGCGCTCCAACGCGGCCGGGTCCAGGTCCAGGCGATCGCACATGTCGGGACTTGCGGCCAGGCAGTTGGCGCCGGGAAACGGGGCCGGGGCGGGCCGGTCATAAAAGGCCTCCGGCAACCGGGCGAAGCGGTTGATCCACTCCAGTTCCGTTTCGGGGAGGTCAGATTGTGCAGGGTCGTGGACCGACATGGGGCAGCTCGGCAGGTTGCGGTGTCAGGGGTTATCATGCGCGTCGCAACGACCCCGGTTCAGGAACCCACGGCGGTCGCACGTTCATTCCCCGGCCGGGGCCCGTGGCCACCGGCCGTCCGCATGCATCCCGGAGGCAAGCCCCGTGTCCGAACAAGACAACCCCAAGCCGCAGAACCTGAAGACCAGCGAACGCCTGGTGTGGCTCGGCTTCATGCTGTTCTTCGTGGTCGTGCTGGCGATCTACATCGCCCGCGGCAACGGTCTGGAACAGGATCTGTCGGAGGCCAACCGCGACCTGCTGCAGGCGCAGATGCAACTGCAGCAGTACACCCGCCACGAAGTGCCGCGCCCGGTGGAACTGGGTCTGACCAACGCCCACATCCAGGACCTGCAACGCCGCGGCATGGTGCGCCCGAATGAGCGCCTGGCCGACGACCTGATGCCGCAGACCGACCTGATCCCCCACGAGGCCCCGGCGGGCGAGGAATACGCCTTCCGCCGCGACGGCATCCACGTACTCAACCACCAATGGGTGCTGGCGAACTTCGAGGGTGACTCCGCGCATGGCCAGTTGCTGCTGGCCTACGAGGTCGTCCACGGCAACGTGCACTGGGAAGTGCTGGAGTCCACGCTGGATCGCAGGTAAGGCTCGCGGCGAACGGGGTCGCGCTCTCCCCGTGTCCGTCCGGCAAGGCCCTCTGCGTCAGGTATCCGCGCGGGCCAGCGCGGCCAGGTGTTCGCGCGCCGCTGCGGCCTGGCGGCGGACCTGGTCCGGGGCGGTCCCCCCGGTGAGGTTGCGCGCCGCCGCCGAGCCCTCCGGCGTCAGCACCGCGAAGACATCCTCGCCCACCGCCGGGCTGATCGCCTGCAGCTCTGCCAGCGGCAGCTCCGCCAGATCCACCCCGCGTTCCTGGGCGATGCGCACCGCCCGGCCGACCACCTCGTGGGCGTCGCGGAAGGCCACGCCCCGTCCGACCAGGTAGTCCGCCAGGTCGGTCGCGGTGGCAAAGCCCTTGCGGGTCGCGGCCAGGGTGTTCTCCCGCCGCACCTCGAGGTTCGGCACCATGTCGCCGAAGGCGCGCAGCGACCCGAGCAGGGTATCGACCGTGTCGAACAAAGGCTCCTTGTCCTCCTGGTTGTCCTTGTTGTAGGCCAGCGGCTGGCTCTTCATCAGGGTCAGCAGGGACATCAGGTGGCCATAGACGCGGCCGGTCTTTCCGCGCACCAGCTCGGGCACGTCCGGGTTCTTCTTCTGCGGCATGATCGAGGAACCGGTGCAGTAGCGGTCCGGTAGCTCGATGAAGGCGAACTGGGCGCTGGTCCACAGCACCAGCTCCTCGGCCTGGCGCGACAGGTGCATCATCAGGGTCGCCGCGGCCGCGGTGAATTCGATGGCGAAATCACGATCGGAGACGGCGTCCAGGGAGTTGCGGGTCACGCCATCAAAGCCCAGCAAGTCGGCCGTGTATTCGCGATCCAGCGGATACGGCGTACCGGCCAGCGCGGCCGCGCCCAGCGGCAGGATGTTCACCCGACGACGCGCGTCACGCAGGCGCTCGGCATCGCGCTCCAGCATCTCGTACCAGGCCAGCATGTGGTGGCCGAAGGTGACCGGCTGCGCGGTCTGCAGGTGGGTGAAGCCCGGCATCACCGTCTCCGCCTCGCGTTCGGCCAGGGCGACCAGACCGTCCTGGTAGCCGCGGATCAGGCGCAGGATGTCGTCGATGCTCGCACGCAGCCACAGCCGGATGTCGGTGGCGATCTGGTCATTGCGCGAGCGCCCGGTGTGCAGCTTCTTGCCGACGTCACCGATACGCTCGATCAGCCGTGCCTCGATGTTCATGTGCACGTCCTCGCGCCCGACCTGCCAGTCGAACGCACCGGCGGCGATCTCGTCGCGGATCGCGTCCAGCCCCTCGAGGATCTGCGCGGCCTCGGCGTCGGTCAGCACCCCGACCTTCGCCAGCATGCGTGCATGGGCCTGGGAGCCCTGGATGTCCTCGCGATACAGACGGCGGTCGAACGCCACCGAGGCGGTGAAGCGCTCGACGAAGGCATCGGTCGGCTCGGAGAAGCGTCCGCCCCACAGCTTGGCCTCGCCGGAGGCGGCGGGTGTGGCGGCTGGCTTGTCGTGCGGGGAATCCTGCGTCATGGTGCTTCCTGAAGGGACTTGGAAAGACACGGAAGTATACGGGCACAAAGGGGGGGTGAACATGGCACGACCACGTCCCCGGAACGAGGCCCGGTACCAGGGGAGCAACTGACGCATGGCCCAGGGGGACTCCGCCAGGCAGACCAACGGGGAGCTGTCGCCGCTGCCGGACTTCTGCAGCGCGGAGACCCTGCTGCGGGTGCTGATGGTCGCCGTGCTGCTGGCGCTGGCGATCGCCCTGCTGCGCGGCGGGGGGCAGGACTGGCTGTCGGCCCTGGCGCTGCACGCCCTGTTCATCTTCTGGGTGGCGCTGACCAGCCTTCTGATCCTGTGCGCCCTGAAGCGCCCGCTGCACCGGCTCCCCCTGACCGCCCAGATCGTGCTGCCGCCGCTGGTGCCCATCGCCAACACGGCCATCGTCTATCGTCTGGCGGAGGAGCTGGTGCTGGCCGACCCGGCCCTGCGCTGGCCGGTGATCGGTGTGGCGACCATCCTCAGCCTGGTGGCGATGCACTACCTCTACCTGCAGGCGGCCTGGCAGCGCGAGACCCGGGCCGTGGCCGCGGCCCGCGAACAGGCGATGCGCGCCCGCCTGCGCCCGCACTTTCTCTACAACAGCATGAACACCATCGCCGGCCTGTGCCGCAGTGACCCGGAACGGGCGGAGCAGATCACCCTGGATCTGGCGGACCTGTTCCGCGCCACCTTCGCAACCGGGGACCGCCACTCGCTGCGCGAGGAGCTGGAGCTGGTCCGCGCCTTCCTCGGGATCGAGCAGACCCGCTTCGGCGAACGCCTGGAACTGGACTGGGACTGTCCCGACCATGCCGGACTGGACGTGCCGGTGCCCACGCTGTTCCTGCAGCCGCTCGCGGAGAACGCCATCCAGCACGGGATCGCCCCGGCGCGCGGCGCGGGCCGCATCTGGGTACGCTGCCGCATGGACTCGGGCCGGGTGACGCTGATCCTCGGCAACAGCGTGGACGCGCAGGCCCGCGGCGAGGGTACCGGGACCGGCACCGAGGCCGTGCGGCTGCGACTGCAGCATGCCTTCGGTGAACGGGTACACTTCGAAACCGAGGGGGGCGACGGGGCGTTCGAGGTCCGCATCCGGCTGCCCCTCGCGACCCGGGAGGGAACCCCATGAACGACCGCCCACTGGACTTGCTGGTCGCCGACGATGAACCCATCGCCCGCCAGCGCCTGAGCGCTCTGGCCCGGGAGCTGGGGCATCGTGTGGTGGCAGAGGCCGCGCACGCCGGTGAGGTCGAGACGCGCCTGCGAGACCACACGCCGGATGCCCTGCTGCTGGACATCGACATGCCCGGCGAAACCGGGCTGGAGCTCGCGCGGCGCCTGCATGCCGCCGACCCGGGGCTGACCGTGATCCTGGTCACCGCCCATGATCGCTTCCCGCTGGAGGCCTTCGAGGCGGGGGTGCGCGACTATGTGCTGAAGCCGGTACGCCGCGAACGACTGGACCAGGCGCTGCAGCGCGCGGTGCAACAGAAGCAGGGGCGGGTCGAAACCTTTCCCAACGAGGTGCACATCACGGTGGGTCGGCGCGAGGAGCGCGTCCCGCTGGAGCGGGTCGATATCTTCATCGCCGAGGGCGGCTACGTGATGGCGCGTTCCGCGCGCCTGGCGGGTTTTGTGGATGGCCGCCTGCGGGATCTGGAGAGTCTCTACGGCCCGGCGCTGTTGCGGGTGCACCGCGGCTGCCTGGCGGTGAAGGCGTCGATCAAGGGGATCGAAACCCTCGGACCTACCGACAACCGCCTGTTGTTCCACGACGACCTGGACCCGATGCCGATCAGCCGCCGCCAGCTCCCGCGGGTGCGCGAGTACCTGCGCAACGGCACCTGACTACCTGGCCCGCCCCGGACATCCGGCGGATCAAGGCCGGGGAAACGCGCGGGATTCGGGGCCGACCGCCATGATCGTTATACTAGTGCGTTTTGAACGCCCGGCCGCCTGCGCCGTGGCTCGCCCGGACAACCCATGAAGCCTGTACGCATCGCCACCCGAAAGAGCCCGCTTGCCATGTGGCAGGCGGAACATGTCGCCGCCCGCCTGCGCGCCCGCGAACCCGAGCGTCCGGTCGAACTGGTCGGCATGACCACCCAGGGCGACCGCGTGCTGGACTCGCCGCTGGCCCGGATCGGCGGCAAGGGGTTGTTCGTGAAGGAGCTGGAGATCGCGCTGCTGGAGGACCGCGCCGACATCGCGGTGCACTCGGTGAAGGACGTACCGATGGAGCTCCCGGAGCAGCTGGAACTCCCCGTGATCCTGGACCGCGAAGACCCGCATGATGCGTTCGTGTCCAACCGCTACGCCCATGTCGACGAGCTGCCGCAGGGCGCGCGGGTGGGCTCCTCCAGCCTGCGCCGCCAGTGCCAGCTGCGGGCCCGGCGGCCGGACCTGGAGGTGCGCGACCTGCGCGGCAACGTGAACACGCGCCTGGGCAAGCTGGATGCCGGCGAGTACGACGCGATCCTGCTGGCCGCGGCCGGGCTCAAGCGCCTCGGGTTCGACGAACGCATCCGCTCCTGCCTGGAGCCGGACGTCAGCCTCCCGGCGGTCGGCCAGGGGGCCATCGCCATCGAATGCCGCGCGGGCGACCGCGCGATCGGCGACCTGATTGCGCCTCTCAACGACCCCGACACCGCCGACCGCGTGCGTGCCGAACGCGCCTTCAACCGCCGTCTGGAGGGCGGCTGCCAGGTGCCGCTGGCGGCCCATGCCACGCTGGACGGTGACCAGCTGCACCTGGACGGACTGGTGGGCGCGGTGGATGGCAGCCGCCTGCTGCGCCGCCAGGTGGACGGGCCGCGCGGCGAGGCCGAGGCCCTGGGGATTCGCCTCGCGGACATGCTGCTGGAACTGGGGGCGGGTGAACTGCTCGCGGCCGCCCACCGCGAACACGGCCAGGACACGAAGGGGTAGACGCATGACCGCATCCGCAGACGAGAACGCCGTGGCCACCGAGGGTCAGGGTCCGCTGGCCGGCCTCGGCATCCTGGTGACCCGCCCGGCCGCCCAGGCCGAGCCCTTTTGCGAGGCGCTGGCGGCGGAGGCCGCAACGGTGATCCGTTTCCCCGTGCTGGAGATCCTGGCCCCCAGCGACCCCACCAACCTGCGCGAGATCCTGGAGCGGCTGGACCGCTTCGACATCGCGGTGTTCATCAGCCCGAACGCGGTGCAGCGCGTACTCAACCTGGCACTGGCGGAGCGCGACTGGCCGGCGACCACGCAGATCGCCGCCATCGGTAACCGCACCGCGCAGGAGCTGAAGGGCTTCGGTCGCCCGGCGGATATCCTGCCCCCGCGGCGTTTCGACAGCGAGGCGCTGTTGGCGCAGGAGGCCATGCAGGACGTGGCCGGCAAGCGCGTGGTGATCTTCCGCGGGGACGGCGGGCGCGAGCTGCTGGGCGACACGCTGAAGGAACGCGGCGCCGAGGTGACCTTTGCCGAGGCCTACCGCCGCGGACGCCCCGAGGGCGATACCGGCGAACTGATGTATTCCTTCTCGCGCGGGCAGATCGACATCATCACCATCACCAGTGGCGAGGGCCTGCGCAACCTCTACGAGATGGTCGGCAAGCTGGGCCGCATGTGGCTGCGCAAGACCCCGCTGGTGGTCGGCAGCGAGCGCATCGCCGAGATCGCGCGGGAACTCGGCTTCAAGGCCGCGGTGGAAACCGCCGAGGACCCCACCGACACCGCCATGCTGGCCGCCGTCCACCGCCTGGCAGACCAACTACGCACGGACCGCACCTGATCATCCACCACGACAAGAGCCTTTCACAGGAAGACTGGAAGATCGGAAGGTTCTACAGCTTGGGCGTTGACCAAACGATCAACGCCTTGCAAGCACCAGCGTCAGGGAACTCTCTGATGCCGCCAAGAAATCTTCCTTCTTCGCGTCTTCCTGTTCAGGCTTTTCGCCCTTGAATTTCTTCGTGCCTTCGTGCGCTTCGTGGTGAACAAGCCCTGCGAACGCCGGCGGGTTTACTCGGCCGGGGTGGCGGGCTCGAAGCTGTCGTAGTAGAGCTGCTCCGGCGGCAGGCCGGCGGCGCGGAAGGCCTCGCGGGCGGCGTGGATCATGGCCGGAGGCCCGGCCATGTAGACGTCGAAGCCGGACAGGTCCGGATATTCAGCGAGCACCGCGTCGTGCGGCCAGCCGCTGACCGCGGCAAAACCGGCGGCCGTCTCGGCCGGGGTATCGGACAGGACCGGCGTGAAGCGGAAATGCTCGGCGTGTTCGTCCGTCATTCGGGTGAGCCAGTCCGGGGCATAGATGCCCTCCGCCCCGCGCGCGCCCCAGAACAGGTGGTGCGCCCGATCCAGCCCCTCCGCGGCCAGGTGATCGAGCATGCCCTTCAGAGGACCGAAACCGGTGCCGCCGCCGACGAACAGGCGCGGCCTCGGCGATTCCTCGTCGACGAAGAAACTGCCGAGCGGGCCCTCGATGCGCAGCAGGGCCTTGGGCTTGAGCTCCTCGAACACCATGGTGGAGAAACGCCCGCCCGGCATCTGCCGCACGTGTAGAACCAGCTGGGCATCGTCATGCGGGGCGTTGGCGAGCGAGTAGCTGCGGCGGTCGCCGCCCTTCAGCAGCACGTCCAGATACTGCCCGGCCAGGAACTGCAGGCGTTCGGTGGCCGGTAGCTGCAGGCGCAGCTCCATCACATCGTCCGCGAGGCGGTTCAGCTCCGCCACACGGCACGGCAGGGTCTTGACGACGATATCCCGGGCGGCGCCGATCTCGCGCACCTCGATCTCCAGATCGTCCACCGGCACGGCCTGGCAGAACAGGGCCATGCCGTCGGCCAGTTCGGCGTCGGTGATGCCCTGCGGCCGGGTCGGTCCGTGATCGACTTCGCCCTGCAGGACCCGCCCCTTGCAGGAGCCGCAGGCGCCATTGCGGCAGCCGTAGGGAAACGCATAGCCCTGGCGCAGGGCGGCCTCGAGGACGGTCTCGTCGTCCTCGACCTCGAACACGTGGCCACTGGGCTGAATGGTGACATCGAACGCCATGGAAACCCCCGGTCGCGGAAAGCCGATCATTCTCGCCAGTAGCAAGCGGAACGCAAGCAACCGCAATCCCGCCGGGTGGCCCGGATGGAGATCTCGCGGAAACCAGCCCTGGGGGTTTCGCCCCGCGAGCGGGTTGGGCAGAATCGGATACGTTCCACAAAAACGACAAGGGAATGCCATGCGTCATTTGCTGATTGCGGCCGGGGCCGGCCTGCTGCTCGCGACAGGCTGTGCCTCCAACGAAACCCGTTCCACCGATGCCAGCGACCGCGCGGCGGAGGCCGAGGCCGACGCCCCGGCCGCGACCGCGGATGTCCCGGCGGACGCACCGGTGATCCGGGTCGCCCATTCGGTGCCCTACAGTGCCGATGCCACCATCGCCAGCAATATCCGTCAGGAGTGCAACCTGGAGGAACAGTTCTCCGAGTTCATCGCCCACTATGGCGCCGACCAGGGCCTGCGCTTCGAACGCGAGGCGAGCGTCGACCCCTCCGCCGGGGGTCAGGTACTGGTGGTGGAACTGACCGACGCGGTCAGTGGCGGCAATGCCTGGATCGGCCATCGCAAGGTCACCGAGGCCGCCGGCACGCTCTACAGCGATGGTGAGGAAGAGGCCAGCTTTACCTCGCGGCGCTTCTCCGGTGGCGGTGCGTTTGGAGGCTTCAAGGGGTCGTGCTCGGTGCTCGGCCGCACGGTACAGGCGATGGGCCGCGATATCGCGACCTGGTCGGCGGCGCCGGAGGATGGCGCCCACCTGGGCGACTAGTCGCAGGCGGCGGGAGCCCGCGCAACCCGCGGGCCTGGTGCGTCGTCCGTCACCCGCTGCATCCAGTCGACCAGACGGGTGGCGGTGGTCGGCCAGTCCGGGGCGTGCAGGAGCAGGTGCGGCCAGTGCGGTTCGGTCCAGACCTCCGCCCGATGCCCGGGGTGCGCGCGGGCGGCGGCGCATACCGAGGGTTTCAGGATCGTCCCGTCCTGCTCGCCCCACAAATAGACTACCGGGACCGTCACGTGGTGGATGTAATCGGTGGCGTACTGCGCGAGCCAGACCACGCCGGCATAGGTATCCAACCGCACTCGGCGGATGACCTGCGGGTCGTTGGCGAATCGCTCCACCGCGGCGGGGTCCAGGCTGTCGGCGTAGTCGGGGTCGATGGTGAGCGTCAGGCCCCCGGCCAGGGTCTCGCCGGTGCGCACCGCGGCGTCCCAGAACCCGCGCGCGGGTATGCCGCCACGCAGGCCCGGGGCCACCGCGATCACGCCGGCGACATCGAGTTCCGGATACGTCGCGAGGCTCGCCAGTGCGGCCGAGCCCCCCATGCTCTCCCCCAGCAGGAAGACGGGCCGGTCCGGATCCTCCGCGCGGGCGGCATGGACCATCGCAACCACATCCTCGATCACGGGCTGCATCCCGGGCCAGCGCCCATGCGGCTCGCTGGCGCCATGCCCGCGCTGATCCAGGGCGTGAACGCTGTACCCGCGTTCGGCCAGCCACGGACCGAGGGAGGCATACGCCCCGGCATGGTCGCGGAAGCTGTGCAGGGCGATCACGACCGCGGCCGGGGCATCGGCCGGCCAGTGGCGGATGCGGTCGGGCGCAATCGCGGTCGCGGTGGGGGTTTGCTCTGCAGGGGTTGAGTCCGCCCGCATCGAGTCACGCTCCGGGACGGCGGCACAGCCGGCCAGGGCCAGCAGCACGCCCGGCAGCAGCCAGCCACCGGCCCGGACAGCGCGGCGGCTCACGCGTCATAACCCCAGGTCATCCCAGATCTCGTCAACCCGGCGTTTCACCGCCTCGTCCATGGCGATTGGCCGCCCCCATTCGCGATCCGTCTCGCCCGGCCACTTGGAGGTGGCGTCCATGCCCATCTTCGATCCGAGCCCGGACACCGGGGAGGCGAAGTCCAGGTAGTCGATCGGGGTGTTTTCCACCAGCGTGGTATCCCGCGCCGGGTCCATGCGCGTGGTGATGGCCCAGATCACGTCATTCCATTCGCGGGTGTTCACATCGTCATCGACCACGATCACGAACTTGGTGTACATGAACTGACGCAGGAACGACCACACGCCCATCATCACGCGCTTGGCATGGCCCGGGTACTGCTTGCGCATGGAGACTACGGCAAGGCGGTAGGAGCAACCCTCGGGGGGCAGGTAGAAGTCCACGATCTCCGGGAACTGCTTCTGCAGGATCGGGATAAAGACCTCGTTCAGGGCCACGCCGAGGACGGCGGGTTCATCCGGGGGGCGGCCGGTGTAGGTGGAGTGATAGATCGGGTCGTCGCGGTGGGTAATCCGGTCAATGGTGAACACCGGGAACTCGTCGACCTCGTTGTAGTAGCCGGTATGGTCGCCGAACGGGCCTTCGGGCGCGGTGTCGCCCGGGTGGATATGGCCCTCCAGCACGAACTCGGCCGACGCCGGCACCTCGAGGTCGGAACCCATGCAACGGGTAACCTCCGTACGGCTGCCACGCAGCAGGCCGGCAAAGGCATATTCCGACAGGGTGTCGGGCACCGGGGTGACCGCGCCGAGGATGGTGGCGGGGTCGGCGCCCAGGGCTACGGCAATCGGGAACGGCTCGCCGGGATGGGCGCGGGTCCACTCCTGGAAATCCAGCGCGCCGCCACGATGCGACAGCCAGCGCATGATCACCCGGTTGCGACCGATCACCTGCTGGCGATAGATGCCCAGGTTCTGGCGTGACTTCTCGGGGCCGCGCGTAACCACCAGGCCCCAGGTGATCAGGGGCCCGGCGTCCCCGGGCCAGCAGGTCTGCACCGGGAGGGTCGACAGGTCGACCGCGTCGCCTTCGATCACATGGCGCTGGCAGGCGGCCCCGCGGGTCTTCTTCGGGGCCATGTCCAGGACCTTGCGGAAGACCGGCAACTGCTCCCAGGCGGCCTTCAACCCCTTGGGCGGATCCGGCTGTTTGAGGAAGGCGAGCAGACGTCCCACCTCACGCAAAGCCTCGACCGAGTCCTCGCCCATACCCATGGCCACCCGCTCGGGAGTACCGAAGAGATTGGCCAGAACCGGGATGTCGGATCCGGTGGGGTTCTCGAACAACAAGGCCGGGCCGCCGGCGCGCAAGACGCGGTCGGCGATCTCGGTCATCTCGAGGTTCGGGTCCACCTCGCGGGTGATGCGACGCAGCTCGCCGCGCTGTTCGAGGCCGTCGATGAAATCACGCAGATCCTTGTACTTCACGGGTCGCTCCCAGTGGTCAGGCGGGCCGGTGAGTGGTCTCGGCTAGTCGGAGAATTCCGCCCAGACCGGGGCATGGTCGGAAGGACGCTCCCAGGAGCGCGGTTCGCGATCGATGCCGGCGGCCTGCAGGCGCGCCTGCAGTGGCGCGCTGGCCAGGACCAGGTCGATCCGCAGGCCGCGGTTGCGGCGGAACGACGCGGCGCGATAGTCGAACCAGGAGAACTCCGCCTCCGGCTGGTCGAAGGCGCGGAAGGTATCGACCAGGCCCAGACCGGTGAGGGCTGCCAGGGCCTCGCGTTCGGGCGTGGAGCAGAGGATGCGTTCGTGCCAGGCCTCGGGGTCGTGGACATCACGATCGTCGGGGGCAATGTTGAAGTCGCCCAGAACCACCAGATTCGGATGCCGAGCGATCTCGTCGGCCAGCCAGTCGCGCATGCGTGCCAGCCAGTCGAGCTTGTAGGCGTATTTCTCGGTGCCAACGTTCTCGCCATTGACCACGTACAGGTTGACCACGCGGATGTCGCCGATGGTGGCGGCCAGGATACGGCGCTGGGCATCCTCGAGCCCGGGCGGATCGGTGACGAACTCGGTCGCCTCGGTGCGCGACAGGATCGCCACGCCGTTGTAGGTCTTCTGGCCCGAGTACACCACCTGGTAGCCGGCGTCCTGAATGGCGGACACGGGGAAGTTCTCGTCGGTCAGCTTGGTTTCCTGCAGCGCCAGGATGTCGGTGCGCGAGCTCGAGAGCCACTCGAGCACCTGCGGCAGGCGAACCTTCAGCGAATTGACGTTCCAGCTGGCGATCTTCACGCGGCGTCCTCCAGGCCGCTGTGGCGCAACAGGGCATCGATCTGGGGATCACGACCCCGGAACGCCCGGAAGGAATCAGCGGCGGGCCGCGAGGCTCCCGCCTCGAGGATCTCGTGCAGGTAGGCGGCGCCGACTTCCGGGGAGAACAGGCCTTCTTCCTCGAAGCGGCCAAAGGCATCCGCGGACAGGACCTCGGCCCACTTGTAGCTGTAATAGCCAGCGGCATAGCCGCCGGCGAAGATGTGGCCAAAGCCGTGGGCGAAGCGGTTGAATTCCGGCGGATGCACCACCGCGATCTCTTCCCGAACCGCCTCCAGCAGGTGCTGGATGGCGGCCGCGTCGCCCGGGGGCGGACCGGCGTGCAGGCGCATATCGAACAGGGAAAACTCGACCTGGCGCAGCAGCTGCAGGGCGGCATGGAAGTGACGCGTGCCCAGAAGACGCTGGTAGAGGTCCTCGGGCATCGCCTCCCCGGTCTCGTGGTGACGGGCAAACAGGTCCAGGGCCTCGCGCTCCCAGCACCAGTTCTCCATGAACTGGCTGGGGAGTTCCACCGCATCCCACTCGACCCCGTTGATGCCGGCGATGTCCGGTTCGTCGACGCGGGTCAGCATGTGGTGGAGTCCATGCCCGAATTCGTGGAACAGGGTGATCACCTCGTCATGGGTGAACAGGGCGGCCTTGCCGTCCACCGGAGGGGTGGAGTTGCAGGTCATGTACGCGACCGGCAGTTGGGCGCGATCACCCGAGACAAAGCGGTTGCGGCAGACATCCATCCAGGCGCCCCCGCGCTTGTTCTTGCGGGCGTAGAGATCGAAGTAGAAGCCGGCGCGTTCCGCGCCTTTCGCGTCAAAAATACGGTAGAAGCGGACATCATCATGCCAGGTCTCGACGCTGTCGTCGGGCTCGAAGCGGACCTGGAACAGGCGCTGGACCAGGCCGAACAGGCCGTTCACGGCCTGGTCGGCGGGGAAATAGGGCTTCAGCATCTCCTGACTCAGGCCCAGGCGCCGTTCGCGCATCTTCTCCGCGGCGAAGGCCATGTCCCAGGCCTCCAGCGTCTCCAGATCGAGCTCGTCCCGCGCAAAGCTCTGCAATTCCTCGAGGTCGCGTTCCGCCCGGGGGCGTGCGCGGTGGGCAAGATCCAGCAGGAACCCTTCGACCTGTTCGGCGCTGGTGGCCATCTTGGTCGCCAGCGAACGCTCGGCATAGTGGGCGAAGCCCGTCAGATCTGCCTTTTCCGCGCGCAGCTGCAGGATCTCGACCATGATCTCGGAGTTGTCATGGTTGCCGGCCCCCGGCCCGCGGTCGGAGGCTCGCGTGGTGAAGGCCTCATAAACCCGGTAACGCAGCTCGCGATCCTCGGCATGGGTCATCACCGCGAGGTAACTCGGGATGTCGAGGGTGACGACGAAGCCCGACTGATCATGGTCGCGGGCGTTCTGGGCCAGCATGGCGCGATCCGACTCGGGGATGCCCGCCAGGGCCGCGGGATCATCGGTCTGCCAGGTCCACGCCTGGGTGGCATCGAGCACATTCTCCTCGAAACGAGCAGTGAGCTCGGACAACCGGGCGTTGATCGCGCGCAGCCGGTCGCGCTGGGGCTCGGGAAGGTCCACGCCGCTGAGATGAAAATCGCGCAGCATGTCGTCCAGGACCTTGCGCCGGGGGGCCGGGAGATCTCCATATTCGTCGCTGTCGGCCAGGGCACGGACGGCGCGGTACAGTCCCTGATGCTGCGAAACCCAGCTGCCATAGTCGGAAAGCAGGGGCAGGCTGGCGTTGTAGGCCTCGCGGATCGCGGGGCCGTTCATCACCGCGTTCAGGTGTCCGACCGGGGACCAGACGGCATCCAGACGGGCGTCCAGTTCCTGCAGCGGCCGGATCAGCGAATCCCAGCTCGGGTGATCCCCGGCCGCTTCCACCAGTCGGTCGATCTCGGTTCGGTTCTCGACCAGCACGGTTTCCACCGCCGGCAGCACGTGTTCGGGTTCGATGGAGCGGAAGGCGGGCAGCCGGTCGGTCTGCAGCAGGGGATTGGACACGGTCTCTCCAGGGGTCGGGTGAGCCAGGGTCGCGCGAACCGGTCATGGCACGCGGGCGCGACTGCCTGCGGATTATGCCATTCGGACCGCATCCCCGGGAGGGTGTTCCCCCTGGGGATGCAAGCCGGTTCAGGCCGAGGTGTCCGGTGGGGGTCCGATGGGATCGAAGGTTTGATAGCCCGCGAGGCGCGCCAGGGGACCCAGGGCCCAGTGCCTGCGCAGGGCGGAAAAGTCGGCTACCGCGGCGTTGTATCGCGCGAGGGCGTCGGTAATGGCCTGATCCAGGGCTGCGACCCGTTCCGGGGTACGCCCGGCAAGGACCGGTGCAGATTCTTTTTCTTCCGATAATTCATACAGATAGGTGTCCCACGTGGCTCGAATGCTGCGCTCGGTTCGGGCCAGCGCGGGGAGATCGCCGCGGCGTCGGGCAGCCTCCTGCGCACGCAGGGCGGTCTGGACGTCGACGAGCGGATCGGGGTCGGCCAATCCCATCATGTGCAGGAGGCCGTTGCGTTGCGTAAGCAGTGTGTCCAGGCGATTCCAGGCGGATACCACCCGGCGTTCGTGGATTGCCAGGTGGGTGTGCACCCGGAAGCCGACGAGGCTCAGGACCACCAGCGTGAGGATGACAGCCAGGACCTCCATGCGCAGGGGCTACATTCGGGGCGAGGCGTGGCCCGTCAGATATCGACGTTCTCCGCGCTCAGCGCCCGTGTCTCGATGAAGTCGCGTCGGGGTTCGACCTGGTCCCCCATCAGGGTGGTGAAGATCTCGTCGGCCCGGATCGCGTCCTCGACACGCACCTGCAGGAGGCGGCGGGATTCGGGATTCATGGTGGTTTCCCACAGCTGGTCCGGGTTCATTTCGCCCAGACCCTTGTAACGCTGGGTGGCCAGGCCGCGGCGGCCTTCGTGCAGGAGCCATTCCATGGCTTCCGAGAATCCCTCGATCAGGTGGACCCGCTCGCCGCGCTTCATGTAGGCGCCTTCGTCCAGCAACGCATTGAGTCGGGCGGAGAGGTCCAGCACAGCCTGGAAATCACGCGAGGCCAGCGTATCGTCGTTGATGTACTGGGACAGGGCCGCGCCGTGCTCGATCCGGTCCAGGCTCAGCTGGGCATGGCCGTCGCGGTCGGTCACTGCCCCCAGGCTGTAGCGCGTCGCGCCGGCCTTGTCGCTGGAGAGCCCCTCGAGGATGCGGCCGAACCAGGCCTGCACCTCCGGATTGGTGACGCTACGCGGCTCCGGGATGGCGTCGGCCTCGAGCATCGCCCAGAGGATGCGCGGGTCGTACATGCGGCCCAGGCGCTCGACCGCGCGGGCGGCCTTCTGGTAGCCCTTCACCAGATCCTCGAAGGCCTCGCCGGTAATGGGCGGGGCATCCGGGCTGGGATAAAGCGCGGCACCATCCAGGGCCAGAGAGATCACGATCTCGCCCATCTCGGCCTCGTCGCGCACGTATTGTTCGCGCTTGCCACGCTTGATCTTGTACAGCGGTGGCTGAGCGATATAGACATGGCCACGTTCGATCAGCTCCGGCATCTGGCGGAAGAAGAACGTGAGCAGAAGGGTTCGGATATGGGAGCCGTCCACGTCGGCATCCGTCATGATGATGATGCGGTGGTAGCGCAGCTTGTCCGGGTCGTACTCTTCCTTGCCGATACCGCAGCCCAGGGCGGTAATCAGGGTCCCGACCTCGGCCGAGCCGAGCATGCGGTCAAAACGCGCCCGTTCGACATTCAGGATCTTGCCCTTCAGCGGCAGAATGGCCTGGAAATGACGGTCCCGCCCCTGCTTGGCCGATCCGCCCGCGGAGTCGCCCTCCACCAGGTAGAGCTCGGACTGGGCCGGATCCTTCTCCTGGCAGTCGGCCAGCTTGCCGGGGAGCCCGGCGATATCCAGGGCCCCCTTGCGGCGGGTCACCTCGCGGGCCTTGCGGGCGGCCTCGCGAGCACGCGCGGCGTCCAGGACCTTCTCCGTAATCGCCTTGGCCTCCTGCGGATTCTCCAGCAGGAAGTTGTTGAGGGCGTCCGACAGCACACTCTCCACAATCGGCTTGACCTCCGAGGAGACCAGCTTGTCCTTGGTCTGGGAGGAGAACTTCGGATCAGGCACCTTCACCGACAGCACGGCCGTGAGGCCCTCGCGCATGTCGTCGCCCGCCGTGGCCACCTTGGCCTTCTTGATGAGGCCTTCGGTCTCCAGGTACTGGTTGATGGTTCGCGTCAGCGCCGCGCGGAAGCCCGCCATGTGGGAGCCACCATCGCGCTGCGGGATGTTGTTGGTATAGCAGAAGATATTCTCCTGGTAGGAGTCATTCCACTGCAGCGCCACCTCGACCGCATAGTCATCCCGCATCTGGTCGGCATAGACCACGGTGGGATGCAACGCGGTCTTCTTCTGGTTGAGATGCTCGACGAAGGCCCGAATCCCGCCCTCGAAGACGAACGTCTCCTCGCGGTTGTCGCGATGGTCGCGCAAGGTGATGCGGACCCCGGAGTTCAGGAACGACAGTTCGCGCAGACGCTTGGCCAGCACCTCGTAGTGAAAGTTGATATCGGTAAAGATCTCGGGGCTGGGTCGGAACCACACGCGGGTGCCGTGACGGTCGGTCGTGCCGGCCTCGGCCAGCGGTGCGGCGGGAACCCCGAGGTGATACGTCTGTTCGTGGCGCTTGCCGTCGCGATGGATCTCGAGGCGCAGCTCTTCCGACAGGGCGTTCACGACCGAGACACCCACGCCGTGGAGCCCGCCGGAGACCTTGTACGAGTTGTTGTCGAACTTCCCGCCGGCGTGCAGGACAGTGAGGATAACCTCGGCCGCCGACGTGCCTTCTTCCTCGTGGATATCCACCGGGATACCACGGCCGTTGTCGCTGACGGAGACCGCGTTGTCCTCGTGGATCGTGACTTCGATGCTGTCGCAGTAACCGGCCAGGGCCTCGTCGATGGAGTTATCGACGACCTCGAAGACCATGTGGTGCAGGCCCGTCCCGTCATCGGTGTCGCCGATATACATCCCGGGTCTCTTGCGCACGGCATCGAGACCCTTGAGGACACGGATCTGGGAAGAATCGTAGGCGGAGGGATCTTGGGATTCGATATCGGACATGCAGGTGGTCATCCGGCGAGTTGCAGACACGCCAGTATAGCGCAAAGACGGGGGCGACCGGTGGGGGGGCGTCGAGAGGCCGCGGGAGCGTCGGGGCGTCCATGGGCCCGCGACAGCGAAGAGGATCAGGCGGGGGTGCTCGGTGTGACGCGGCCATGTTTCACGTGGAACAATTCGCCCGCGTCCGCTCCAACCAGCCCCGGCACCGCATCCTCCACGGCCGTCACCAGGATCTGCCAGCCGCACTCACGGAGTCCAGCCATCAGCCCCTCCACCGCTTCCCGGTCCAGTTCGGAGACGACATCGTCCAGCAACACCACGGGTGCCCGACCGCACTCGCGTTCCAGCATTCGGGCCTGCCCGCCAACCAGCGCTGTCACGACCCGCTTTTGCTCCCCCCTGGAGGCCTCGGCTGCCACCCG
Organism: Thioalkalivibrio sp. ALE30; assembly: GCF_000377465.1. Classification (NCBI taxonomy): domain Bacteria; kingdom Pseudomonadati; phylum Pseudomonadota; class Gammaproteobacteria; order Chromatiales; family Ectothiorhodospiraceae; genus Thioalkalivibrio; species Thioalkalivibrio sp. ALE30. Next base: position 119,581 of record NZ_KB898170.1, read on the forward strand.
CCCCGCCAGCCGGAGGTCGATATCCGCCCGTTGTGGCCCCACCTGCGCGAACCCGCGCTCCTCGTCGCTGCCCCGGCTACGCTCCAGGGCCTCCCCAAGACTGCGGTCCCGATCCCACCCCATGCGAACCCGCAAGCCCAGGTCTCCCAGCCGGTCGCCAAACCCGAATCGTTCCGCTGCCTCTGCGGTGCACCCTTCCCAAGCCCCGACGTACCGCGCCCGCGCCTCGCTGATCGCCACCCCGAATTCCACCCACGGGCGTTCAAACTCCCGGGCGGCGGCCCGGTCGCCGGTGCGGAGGGCCGCATTGCGCTGATCGTGGGCGCGTTTCCAGCGTTGCCAGTTCTCACGGTATCCCGGGATCGCATGAAAACAGCCCCAGTCCAGCAGACGACGTCGCTCCTCCGGCCCCCCGGTCAGCAATTCGAACGAGCCGGCATGCAGGGTGCGCACCGGCAGCCATTCGGCCACCGTCGCATGGCCCTCCATCCAGCGACCATCCAGGCGGGATCGCCGCGTACCATCCCAGACGACGCCCAGGCGATGCGCACCGCCACGCCCATCGCGGACCTCTCCGCCAACCCAAAGCGACTCGCCGCCACTTCGCAATACCCGCCGCAATTGCTGCGTCCGGAACGAACGCCCCGCCGCGAGGATGTGGACGGCCTCGAGCACCGAGGTCTTTCCCGCGCCGTTCGGGCCAACCAGGCGATTGATCCCCGGCCCCAGTGCCAGCGTCTGCTCCCCGAGATTACGCACCCCCTGCCACCAGAGCGACTCCAGCACACAACCTCCAGCCTACGGAAACACGAATTCATCGACACGCACGCGCTCGAGTCGCTTTTGCGTGCGTTTAATGCGCGGCGACGGCCGTGCAGTCATTCTGCTACAGGTCAGCCGCAACGCTGTGCGCGCGCCCGTTGTCATTAAAAACGAGCGGCCGAGCCCCTTCGTTGATTCGGTTGCGGGGTTGGCGCCCCCCTGTTCCCCAATCCTGCGTTGCGCCCCGAATCCATCAGAAAAGGGCGGGTAGAACTACCCGCTACACGACGCGTCCGGTCTCGGAAAACCCGGGATACCAACGCGAGCGTATTCATGGATCGGTGTTTCCCTAGAGCCGCATCGGCATGACGACGTAGCGTGCCCCGCCCGGCGGTTCCGCCTGGATCAGGATGGACGAGTTGCCGTCGCGCAGCCCGATCCGCACCTGGTCGGTCTCCAGCACATTCAGCACGTCGGCGAGGTAGCCCAGGTTGAACCCGATCTCCATCGGGCCCCCGTCGTATTCCGCCTCCACCGACTCCTGGGCCTCTTCACGATCGGCGTTATGGGTCATGACCTGACACCCGCTCTCGCCCAGCACCATCCGCACACCCCGATACTTGTCGCTTGCCACAATCGCGACGCGCCCCAGTGCCTGCTTCAGGACCTCGCGGTCCACCCGCAGGGTGGCCGGAAGATCCGCCGGGATCACCCGTTCGTAGTCCGGGAACCGCCCTTCGATCACCTTGCTCCGCAACACCGCGCTGCCGAGCTCGAACACCACCTGGTCTTCCCCGAAGCCGATGCGCACCGACGTGTCGTCATCGGCCAGGTTGCGCCGCAGCTCGGCGACGGCCTTTCGCGGCACGATGCGTTCGATTCGCTCCTCGACCGGCTGCTCCAGCTCTACCTCGGCCAGCGCCAGGCGATGACCATCCGTGGCTACCGCCCGCAGACTGTTGCCACTGGCGACCAGGAGAAGCCCTTGCAGGTAGTAGCGCACGTCCTGCTGAGCCATGGAGAACATCGTGGCCTCGAGCAATCGGCGTAGCCGATTCTGCGGCACATCCAGCACGGCCTCGGACCCACGCGCCTCCCAGTCGGGAAAATCTGCCCCCGGGAGCGTGGCCAGACTGAAGCGCGAGCCTCCGAAACCGACCGTCATGCGTTCGCCCTCGACCTTCGCGCGAATCTCGCTGTCGGCCGGTGCGGCCTTGACCACGTCGAGCAGCTTGCGAACCGAGACCGTGACATCGCACTCCCCGGGAATTGCGCCCTCGGCGCCGGCCTGCCAAGCGAGTTCGAGATCGGTGGTGTCCATCCGGATCGCGCCATGGTCATCCGGGCGCAGGCGCACGTTCCCGAGAATGGGCATCGTCAATCGTTTCTCGGCCGCGCCCACAATCCGTTGCAGCGCTTCGGTCATCGTCTCGCGATTGAAAGACAGTTCCATGGCGATGTCCTGTATCTAGTCTGTTTAGATATTCATCTAGTGATAATAAGAGGCCGACTTCCCTGTGAAGAAAACCCTATACATTCTTTTTAATCAGCAACTTGATAAGATTCCAGGGGCTGCCGATACCTCTGTGAAGCCTGTTGCCAACCTGTGGACAGTTTGGCCGTCGAATTTTTCCACGAATCCATACCGGCGTTGCACCCAGGTTATCCACAGGTTTCGGCCGACCGGAATGGACCGCGTTCAACTGCTCAGTGTCCGCAACAGATTGGAGTAGTCCTCGTCCAGGCTTGCATCTGCCTCGCGCAACTCGACCACCTTCCGGCAGGCATGGATGACGGTGGTGTGGTCGCGCCCGCCGAAGGCCTGGCCGATCTCCGGGAGGCTGTGCTGGGTCAGTTCCTTGGCCAGTGCCATCGCGATCTGACGCGGCCGGGCGATGGAACGGCTGCGCCGGGTGGAGAGCAGATCCGCGACCTTCACGCGATAGTAATCCGCCACGGTCTTCTGGATATTCTCCAGCGTAATCAGCTTGTTCTGAACGGCAAGCAGGTCCCGCAGCGCATCCTTCGCGAAGTCGAGCGTGATCGGCTTGCCGGTAAAGTGGGCATTGGCGATCACCCGACGCAACGAGCCTTCCAGTTCGCGGATGTTGGACCGGATGCGCTTGCCCATGAAGAAGGCGACCTCGGTGGGAAGCTCGATCCCGGCTTGCTCGGCCTTGCGCTGGAGGATCGCGACCCGCGTCTCCAGTTCGGGCGGCTCGATCGCAATCGTCAGGCCCCAGCCAAAGCGCGACTTCAGTCGCTCCTCGAGGCCCTCGACCTCCTTCGGATAGCGATCCGAAGTGAGGATGATCTGCTGCTGGCCTTCCAGGAGGGCGTTGAAGGTGTGGAAGAACTCTTCCTGCGAACGCTCCTTGCCGGCGAAGAACTGGATGTCGTCGATCAGCAGCGCGTCCGCGGAGCGGTAGTGCTGCTTGAACTCGTCGATCGCGTTGTGCTGCAGCGCCTTGATCATGTCGGCCACGAAACGCTCGGAGTGCAGGTAGATGATCCGCCCCTCCGGATGCCGCGCCAGGATGCTGTGCCCGATCGCATGCATCAGATGGGTCTTGCCCAGACCCACCCCGCCGTAGATGAACAGCGGGTTGTAGGCGACCCCGGGATTCTCCGCGACCTGCAGACTCGCCGCCCGCGCAAGCTGGTTGGATTTCCCCTCGACAAAGGTGTCGAAGGTAAACGCGGGGTTCAGGTTGCTGACCGGACCCTGGGGCCGCGGCGCCGGGCTTGCCTTTTCCGCTGCGGCCCGCTCGCGCTGGGACTCGTGGGGATCGGGGGCCGGAGCCGCCGGCAGCTCCGCACCGCCGATGCCAAGGCGCACGCGCCGACCGCCCGGATCGTTGGCAGGCTGCAGCTCGCCGACCGTTTCCTCGATCGAGGCCAGCAGATGGTCGCGCACATGCTCGAACACAAACTGATTCGGCGCCAGCAGGCGCAGCGTGCCCCCCGACTCCTCGGCATGCAGCGGCCGCAGCCAGGTGTTGAGTTGCTGCTCGCTGACCTTCCCCTGCAGGCGGTCCAGACAGGCTGTCCACAGGGCATTGGCTGACACGCGTTTGTCTCCGGGGCGGCGGGGAATGGAAGTCCCCGAGTCTACGCCGATGGGCCCCCGCGGTGCCAGCGCCTTCCCGACCCCGAGATTGACTTTGTCCCCGGATGGCGCTAGTTTTCACCGCCCTTTAACCAAGCGTCACGGGAACCGACATGAAGCGCACTTTCCAACCCAGCCGGCTCGTCCGAGCCCGCACGCACGGCTTCCGGGCCCGTATGGCCACCCGTGGTGGTCGCAAGGTCCTGAACGCCCGTCGCGCCAAGGGCCGCAAGCGCCTCTGCCCGTAACCCGGGCGGCGCGCCGGCTCCCGTGACCGCGGCGCCAGCCATCCAGACCTTTCCGCGCCGCGTCCGTTTGCTGACGGGTGCGGATTACCAGCGTGTATTCGAGGATGCCCGGCGGCAGCGCGGTCGCGACCTGACCTTGCTCTATCGACGTTCGGAGACCGGCGAGGCGCGTCTGGGCCTGGCCATCGGCAAGCGGCATGTGCGCCATGCCTCGGACCGCAACCGGATCAAGCGCATCGTGCGCGAGGCGTTCCGCGTGCGCCGCGCCCAGCTGCCGCCGGTCGACATGATCGTGCTGGCGCGGGGTGGCGCGGCGAGCGCCGACCGGCGCGCGCTGCGTGCCCAAATCGACAGCCTGCTGGAACGTCTGCAATGAGCCTGCCCCGCAAGATTGCCCTGCTGCCCGTGCGGGCCTACCAGTACGGGATCTCGCCGTTCATGGCCCCGCATTGCCGTCACTACCCGACCTGCTCGGCGTATACCGTCGAGGCGGTCGAGACCCACGGGGTCCTGCGGGGCTTCTGGCTGGGTCTGCGGCGCATCCTGCGCTGCCACCCCTGGTCCCCGGGCGGTTATGATCCGGTTCCGGCACCGCGTTCCGATTCTCCCAGCACCCGACCCTCAAAGTAGTCGCGCTCATGGATAACCTTCGTCCCCTCCTGTGGCTAACCCTGGCCTTTGTCCTGTTCCTGATGTGGCAGGCCTGGAATCAGGATTACGGCACTCCCTCCCAGCCCGATCGTACCGCCGAGCAGGCCGAGGAGGATCCGGACGCGCGGCCGGAGGATGTGCCGGATGCGCCGCAGTTCGAGTCGGAGGACCAGCCGCGCGCGGACGATGCGCCGCAGGTCAGTACGCTGCAGGAGCCGGACCGCCGGCAGATCACGGTGCGTACCGACACCCACGAGATCCTGATCGATACCCGTGGCGGTACGCTCCTGCGGGCGGACCTGCTGCAGTACCCGCGGGACCTGCAGGACGATCCGCTGGTCCCTGTGCGCCTGTTCGACCACCGGGTCCGGGGCTATGTTGCCCAGAGCGGCCTGACCCATGATCGGGTCAACGACCGTTCCATGGAGGGTCGCGCCCCGTCGCATCACGCCAATTTCCAGGTCGACCAGGACCGCTTCGATCTGGCCGAGGGCCAGGACACCCTCGAGGTCCCGCTGCGCTGGACCTCCGAGGATGGCGAGATCGAGGTCATCAAGACCTATACCTTCACCCGTGGCTCGCATCTGATCGAGGTGGACTACGAGGTCCACAACCGCTCGGATTCCACCTGGAGCGGTCGCCAGTACCGTCAGCTGCGTCACGGCCCCACGCCCGACCGCGAGTCCTGGTGGCTTTACACCTTCACCGGTGCCGCCTATTTCGATGGGAGCTACGAGCGCGAACGCTTCGAGTCGCTGCGCGACGACCCCATCCAGGCGCGCATCCAGGGTGGCTGGGTCGCGATGATCCAGCACTACTTTGTGTCCGCCTGGGTCCCGGGCGAGGACGAGGTCAATGCGCTCTATGCCCGCGCGGTGCCGGGCGAGGTGGGTGACGAGTACCTGATCGGCCTCCACTCCGAATCGATCCAGATCCCGGCCGGCTCCAGCGGCGCGTTTTCCACCCGCCTGTGGGTGGGGCCGAAGCTGCAGGACGAGCTCTCCCAGATCGCACAGGGTCTGGAGCTGACCGTCGACTACGGCATCTTCACCTTCCTGTCCAAGCCCCTGTTCTGGCTGCTGGACAAGATCCATGCGGTGGTCGGCAACTGGGGCTGGGCGATCGTCATCCTGACGATCCTGATCAAGCTGGCGTTCTTCAAGCTCTCCGCGACCAGCTACCGCTCGATGGCGCGCATGCGCAAGGTCGCGCCCAAGCTGCAGGCCCTGAAGGAGCGCTACAAGGACGACAAGCAGCGCATGAACCAGGCGCTGATGGACCTGTACAAGAAGGAGAAGATCAACCCGCTGGGTGGCTGTCTCCCGATCCTGGTCCAGATCCCGGTATTCATCGCCCTGTACTGGGTGCTGCTGGAGAGTGTGGAACTGCGTCAGGCCCCGTGGTGGCTGTGGATCCAGGATCTGTCCTCGCGTGATCCGTACTTCATCCTGCCGATCCTGATGGGCGTGTCCATGTTCGTGCAGTACAAGCTGAACCCGCCGCCGATGGATCCGGTGCAGCAGAAGATCTTCATGGCGCTGCCGTTCGTGTTCACGATCTTCTTCGCCTTCTTCCCGGCGGGCCTGGTGCTGTACTGGTTCACCAACAACCTGTTCTCCATCGCCCAGCAGTGGTACATCACGCGCAAGATCGAGGGCGGCGAGGACCCGGACAAGCAGAAGAGCTGACCGGGCCGTGACCGTGGCGGACACCATCGTCGCGGTCGCCACCCCGCCGGGGGTCGGCGGCATCGGCGTGGTCCGCCTGTCGGGCCCCGAGGCACTGGTTATCGCGCGGCGCCTGACCGGGCGCGACAGACTGCGACCGCGCCACGCCCACTACGGCCGCCTCATCGATCCGACCAGCGGCGAGGCCATCGACGATGGCCTGATCCTCTATTTCCCCGCGCCCCATTCCTACACCGGCGAGGACGTGGTCGAGCTGCAGGGGCACGGCAGCCCGGTGCTGCTGGAGGCGCTGGTCGCGGCGTCGGTCGATCTCGGGGCCCGCCGCGCGCGGCCGGGCGAATTCACCGAACAGGCCTTTCTGAACGGTCGTCTGGACCTCGCGCAGGCGGAGGCCGTCGCCGACCTGATCCATGCCCAGACGGCCGAGGCCGCGCGCCTGGCCCGCTCCAGCCTCGATGGCGCGCTGGCCGCGGAGCTGGAGCCGGTCTCCCGCGCGATCCGCGACATGCGCGTGGTCATCGAGGCCGAGATCGACTTCGGCGAGACCGATCTTGAATCCGAGGCCGCCCCGGACATCGCCCGGCGGGCGGAGGCCCTGCACACCACCATCGTCGCGCTGCTGGAGCGCCTGCGCCCGGCCCGCTACTTCGCCCAGGGTTTGCGTCTGGCCCTGGTCGGGGCCCCGAATGTCGGCAAGTCCAGCCTGATGAACCGCCTGGCCGAGAGTGAGGTGGCGATCGTCACCGATCGCCCCGGGACTACGCGCGACGTGCTGCGCTCGCCGATCGCCATCCACGGCATCCCGGTCGAGTTGATCGACACCGCCGGACTGCATGCCAGCGACGACCCGGTGGAGCGGATCGGCATGGAGCGCGCCCGCGAGGCCGCGACCGGGGCCGATCTGATCGTGGAGCTGCGGGACCTGACCCGGCCGGAGGCCGTCCCCGATCTGGAGGCCGCGCCCGAGATCCCGCGTCTTACGGTCTGGAACAAGCAGGACTGCGTTGCAAAGGATTCCCTTCCAGGCCGGGGGATCGCCATCTCCGCGCGCACGGGTGCGGGCATCGAAGCACTGAAGCAGGCGATCGTCGAGCGCCTGGGTGCCGGCGAGGGCGGTCAGCAGCGCTTCAGCGTGCGGGCGCGCCACCTCGATGGTCTGCGTTCGGCCGCCCACCACCTGGCCGCGATCGACGCGCAGGCCCCGCCGGATGTGATTGCCGAAGAGCTGCGCCTGGCCGAGGCCGCGCTGGATGCCCTGCTGGGTCGCCAGGACCACGAGGCCCTGCTCGGCGAGATCTTCGCCGGGTTCTGCATCGGCAAGTGATGGCGCAGGGAAACATGGATCCCCATGCGGCCGCTTCGACGCCGCCGCCACTCCTGCTAAACTGCTGATTTTACGTTTTCGGGCCGACCACCGGCCGGGCTTGCAGAGGTCATGGCAGAAACATTCGATGTCATCGTGATTGGCGGCGGACACGCCGGCACCGAGGCCGCACTGGCCGCGGCGCGCGCGGGTGCGCGCACGCTGCTGCTGACCCACAACCTCGAGACCATCGGCCAGATGAGCTGCAATCCGGCGATCGGCGGCATCGGCAAGGGCCACCTGGTGAAGGAGATCGATGCCCTGGGGGGCGTGATGGCACGTGCGGCGGATGCTGCCGGCATCCACTTCCGCATCCTCAACCGGCGCAAGGGCCCGGCGGTGCGCGCGACCCGCGCCCAGTCCGACCGGCAGCTCTACCGCCAGGCCATTCGCCAGTTCGTGGAGGCCGAGCCGAATCTGGAGATCTTCCAGCAGCCGGTGGCCGACATCACCATGGAGGGCGATCGTGCGACCGGCGTGGTCACCGAGGCGGGGACTGCGTTCCAGGCCCGTGCCGTCGTGCTGACGGTGGGGACCTTCCTCAACGGCCAGATGCACACCGGGCTGACCCGGCAGCCGGGCGGTCGCGCGGGCGATCCGCCGAGCGTGCGCCTGGCCGCGCGCCTGCGCGAGATGGCCTTTGCGGTCGGGCGCCTGAAGACCGGCACCCCGCCGCGCATCGACGGGCGCAGCGTCGACTTCGCGCGCCTCGAGGTGCAGCCGGGCGATGACCCGCGCCCGGTGTTCTCGTTCACCGGCTCGGCCGACGACCACCCGGCCCAGCGCCCCTGTCATATCGCGCGCACCAGCGAGAAGACCCACGACCTGATCCGCGCCAACCTCGATCAGGCCCCGATGTATTCCGGCCAGATCGACAGCACCGGACCGCGCTACTGCCCCTCGATCGAGGACAAGGTGGTGCGCTTTGCCGACAAGACCAGCCACCAGGTCTTCGTCGAGCCGGAAGGGCTGACCACCCAAGAGCTCTACCCGAACGGGATCTCCACCTCCCTGCCCTATGCGATCCAGGTGCCGCTGGTGCAGAGCATCGAGGGCTTCGAGCACGCCCGCATTACCCGTCCGGGCTACGCGATCGAGTACGACTACTTCGACCCGCGCGGCCTGCGCCCGTCGCTGGCCACGCGCGAGGTAGCCAATCTGTTCTTCGCCGGGCAGATCAACGGCACCACCGGATACGAAGAGGCCGCCGCCCAGGGCCTGGTCGCCGGGCTCAATGCCGCCCGCCTGACCCGGGACGCCGAACCCTGGATCCCGCAGCGTTCCGAGGCCTATATCGGCGTGCTGATCGACGACCTGGTCACCCGCGGCACGCAGGAGCCCTATCGGATGTTCACCTCGCGCGCCGAATACCGGCTGCTGCTGCGCGAGGACAATGCGGATCTGCGTCTGACCCCGGTCGGCCGTGAATACGGCCTGGTCGACGATGCCCGCTGGGCCCGGTTCGAGCGCCGCGCCGCCGCGATCGAGTCGGAGATGAGCCGGTTGGCACAGACGCGACCGGACCGCGATCAGCGCAGCCGCCCGGCCCTGGTCGAGCTCCTAGGCAAGGCCCCGGACCCGGATGCCACGCTGCTCGACCTGCTGCGCCGGCCGGAGGCCGACTATGACGCCCTGATGCAGGCCCTCCCGGAACTGGATGCGGGCTGCGCACCGGACGTGCGCGAACAGGCCGAGATCCAGGCCAAATACGCCGGGTACATCGAGCGCCAGCAGGCCGAGATCGATCGCCAGGCCAGGGCGGAACAGACCGCGCTGCCGGACGGACTCGACTACGACCGGGTCCACGGCCTGTCCAACGAGATCCGCCAGAAGCTGGCCGAATTCCGTCCGCATACCCTGGCCCAGGCCCAGCGCATTCCCGGCGTGACCCCGGCCGCGCTGTCGGCCCTGGCCGTACATCTGAAGCAGCGCGCCAGTGGCGAGTGAGGACTGGGGGGCGCGGCTCGCGTCCTGTGCCGATGCCTGGGACCTGGATGCCCGCGCCCGCGAGGTGCTGGCGACGTACCTCGCCGAGCTCCAGCGCTGGAACCGGGTGCACAACCTCACCGCGGTGCGCGATCCCGCCTTGCTGATTCCACGTCACGTACTCGACAGCCTGACCCTGCGCCCGTATCTTCAGGGCGAGCGCGTGCTCGACGTGGGCACCGGGGCCGGGCTCCCGGGGTTCATCCTGGCCGCGACCGAACGCGAGCGCGACTTCTGTCTGCTGGACAGCGCGGCCAAACGCATCCGCTTCCTGCGTAACGTGATTGGCCTGACCGGTCTGGCGAACGCCGAGGCGATCCACGCGCGCATCGAGGACTTCCACCCCGAGGCGCCGTATACCACCGTGCTGTCGCGGGCGTTCAAGGCCCCGGCCGAGATGCTCGCGCGGGTCGCGCACACCGTGGCGCCCGGGGGGCGGGTGCTGGCCATGCTCGGACAGCGGCGGGTGGTCGATGACCCCCTGCCGGCGCCCTGGGCGTACCGCCGGGTGGATCCGGTTACCATTCCCGGCGAGGTGGCCGAGCGCCACGTTGCCATTATCGAGAGAGCCTGAGCCGTGACCGATACACTGGCGATCACCAATCAGAAGGGCGGGGTCGGCAAGACCACCACCTGCGTTAACCTGGCCGCATCGCTGGCGCGCCTGGGCAAGCGCGTACTCGTGGTGGACATGGATCCCCAGGGCAATGCCACCACCGGCTCCGGCGTGGACAAGCATGCCGACGACCCCACCTCCTGCGAGGTGCTGCTGGGCCAGGCCACGGTCGCCGAGGCTGCCCACCGGGTCGAGGCCGGCTACGACCTGGTCCCGTCGAACGGCGACCTGACCGTGGCCGAGGTCCGGCTGATGGAGGCCGATCGCCGCGAATACCGCCTGCAGGATGCGCTGGGCGCGGCCGCCGCGAACTACGATCACATCCTGGTCGACTGCCCGCCGTCGCTGAACCTGCTTACCGTCAATGGCCTGGTCGCCGCCGATGGCGTGGTGATCCCGATGCAGTGCGAGTACTACGCCCTCGAGGGTCTGACCGCGCTGATGCGCACCATCGAGAGCATCCAGCGCGGGCCGAACCCGAAGCTGCGCATCTCCGGGTTGCTGCGCACCATGTTCGACCCGCGCAACCGCCTGTCCGGCGACGTCTCCGAACAATTGACCGGCCATTTCGGCGACCGTGTGTTCCGCACCGTGATCCCGCGCAACATCCGCCTGGCCGAGGCCCCCAGTTTTGGCCAGCCGGCCTTGTTGTATGATGCCTCCTCGCGTGGCGCGGTGGCCTACCTGGCCCTGGCCGGCGAGATGTTGCGGCGCTGACGCCGCCCGTCCCCCAACCGACTGTCTGCAGGAACGATCGACCATGGCGAAACGTGGACTGGGCCGCGGCCTCGATGCCCTCCTTTCCGGCGCCCAGGCCGGCGGCGACGAAGCCGACAGCCTGGATCAACTCCCGATCGAGCAGATCCGGCGTGGCAAATACCAGCCGCGCGTGCATATGGCCGAGGCCGCCCTGGCGGAACTCGCGGACTCCATTCGTGCCCAGGGGATCGTGCAGCCAGTCGTCGTCCGGCGGCTGGAGGATGGCTACGAACTGATCGCCGGCGAACGCCGCTGGCGCGCGGCCCAGATCGCGGGGCTGGAGACCGTGCCGGCGGTGGTGCGCGACATCCCCGACCAGGCCGCCGCCGCGATGGCCCTGATCGAGAACATCCAGCGCGAGGACCTGAACCCGCTGGAGGAGGCCCAGGCGATCCGGCGCCTGATCGGGGAGTTCGAGATGACCCACCAGGCCGCGGCCGATGCCGTGGGCCGTTCGCGCACCTCGGTGACCAACCTGCTGCGCCTGCTGGAACTCCACGACAGCGTGAAGGAACACGTCAACGAGGGCCGCCTGGAAATGGGCCATGCGCGCTGCCTGCTCGCTGTTCCCCTCGACGATCAGCCGGGGGTTGCCGCCACCGTCGTCAAGCGCGGGCTCTCCGTGCGCGCAACCGAACAACTGGTGAAGAAGGTCCTGGCCGCCACCCCGGAGCCGAAGAAGGACACCGGACCCTCGCCCGAAGTCCGGCAACTGGAAAGCCGCCTGTCCGACCAGCTCGGCGCCCCGGTGCAGGTGCGCTACAACCGCCAGGGCAAGGGTCGCCTGGTCATCGAGTACAACAGCCTCGACGAGCTCGACGGGATCCTCGAACACATCCAGTAGAGGCCGCGGACTCCCCGCGCCAATCCTCCCGGCAACGCCGTCCGCGCGCCCCGCCCGCACCGGGCCCAAACCCCTGCTTACAGCCCCATAACGGTTTGACCTAATAGAAGGGCGCTCTTATACTACGCGCACTTTTTGGGAGAGGGGTGGGTGTGCCCATCCGCTGAATGACACCGCGACGCTTCAGACACGCCTTACAATCGCTGGGTCTGCAGCTCGCCTTAACGCTGATTCTGTCGGGCCTGCTTCTGGCCCTGTTCCCCCCGATCGTGGCGATCTCGGCCGCGGTGGGCGGCATGACCGCGACCCTCGGCAACGCCGTGGCCGCGGTCGTCGTGTTTCGGCCCTATCGAGCCGATCAGGTGGGCTCGCTGACCGCCCGCATGATGGGCGCACAGCTGGGACGACTGGCAATCATCGCGGTGGCATTCGGGGTGGCGTTCGCTTACCTGGACGAGCCGGACCTACCGGCCCTGTTCGGCATCTTCCTCCTGGTGCACCTGGCCCCCCTGTGGTGGCTGCACCGGGTTTCTGATCAAGCAATGACGAGATAACTGCATGGCTTCAGAAAGCGAACTGCCCACGATGGAAGAGCACATTGCTCACCATCTCACGAACCTCACCTTCGGGCTCCACCCCGAGAACGGACTGAGCTTCGCCTCGACCAGCACCGAAGCCGCCGAGATGGGCTTCTGGGCGATCCATGTCGACTCCATGCTCTGGTCGATCGGTCTGGGTCTGCTGTTTATCCTGACGTTCCGCGCCGCGGCCAAGAAGGTCACCGCCGGCGTCCCGGGCGGCTGGCAGAACTTCGTCGAAATGACCATGGACTTCGTCAACGACAACGTCCGTGGTTCCTTCAAGCACAAGAACGACATGGTCGCGCCGCTCGCGCTGACCATCTTTGTCTGGATCTTCCTGCTCAACCTGATGGACCTGGTGCCGGTGGATCTGCTGCCGCACATCGCCTATCTGCTGGGCATCCCGTACTTCAAGATCGTGCCCACCACGGATATCAACGTGACCGCCGGCCTCGCGCTGGGCGTGTTTATCCTGATCATCTACTACTCGCTGAAGATCAAGGGCCCGGTCGGCTTCATCAAGGAACTCACGGGTATCCCGTTCCAGACCAACATCGTCTTCCTGAAGCCGATCTTCTGGACGATCAACTTCGTCCTCGAGTTCATCAACCTGCTGGCCAAGCCGGCCTCGCTCGCCCTGCGACTGTTCGGCAACCTCTACGCCGCGGAGATGATCTTCATCCTGATCGGCGTGATGTACTCCGCGGGCCTGATCCTGGGTCTGGCCGGCGGCGTGCTGCATGTCGGCTGGGCGATCTTCCACATCCTCGTGGTGCCGCTGCAGGCCTTCATCTTCATGGTGCTGACCGTCGTCTATCTGGACATGGCGTACAGCGAAGACCACTGATTCCGATCTTCCTACTCAACTGACTGTTTCAACACTCGACTGGAGATACAAAAATGGAAATGGCAAACGCTCTGATCGTTCTGGCTGGCTCTCTGCTCCTGGGTCTGGCCGCTGTCGGCGCCGCGATCGGCGTGGGCACCCTGGGTGGTCGCTTCCTGGAAGGCGCCGCGCGTCAGCCGGAACTGATCCCGATGCTGCGTACCCAGTTCTTCATCGTCATGGGTCTGACCGACGCCGTGCCGATGATCGGTGTGGGTATCGGCCTGTACGTTCTGTTCGCCCTGGGCTAAGAGGCTGACCGAGTCCCGAGGATCCCTCACACTCGTCAACCCGAGGTAGCAGGATGAATATCAATCTGACCATCATCGGCCAGCTGCTCGCGTTCAGCGTCTTCGTGTGGTTCACGATGCGCTACGTCTGGCCGCCCATGTCCAACGCCCTGGAAGAGCGTCGCAAGAAGATTGCCGACGGTCTCGCCGCAGCGGAGCGCGGCGAGAAAGAGCAGGAGCTCGCCCAGGAGCGTGCGACCGAGGTGATCAAGGAAGCCAAGCAGCAGGCCAACGAGATCGTCGCCTCCGCCCAGAAGCGTGCCAACGATCTGGTCGAGGAGAGCAAGACCACGGCCCGCGAGGAAGGCGACCGCATCAAGGAAGCGGCGCAATCCGAAATCGAGCAGGAGCTCAATCGCGCGAAGGAAGAGCTGCGCAAGCAGGTCTCCGAACTGGCGGTTGCCGGCGCCGAGCAGATCCTGGCCAAGGAGATTGACGCCAAGGCCCACGGCGATCTGCTCAAGAAGCTCGCGGCCAAGCTCTAAGGAGACGTTATGTCAGACCTGATTTCGGTCGCCCGACCCTACGCCCGCGCGGCATTCGAGCGGGCCCGCGAGGCCAAGGATCTCGCCGGCTGGGCCGAGCAGCTCGAGTTGCTGGCGGCGATCGCCAGCGACTCGCAGATGCACAGTCTCCTCTCCAACCCGCGGCTCCCGCGTGCCGATCGCGCCCAGCTGGTGCTGGACGTGGCCGGTGACAAGGTCGGTGCCGAGGCCGGCAATCTGGTGCGCCTGCTGGCGGAGAACGGCCGCCTGCCGGCCCTGCCCGCCGTCCGTGACGCCTTCGAGGAACTCAAGGCCGCCGCGGAACAGCGCGTGCACGCCGATGTCACCGCCTTCCGCAAGCTCACGCAGGCGCAGGAGAAAGAGATCCACGACGCCCTGGTCAAGGGCCTGGGCTGCGAAGTCGATCTCGAATGCTCAGTCGACAGCTCCCTGCTGGGGGGCGCCATCATCCGCGCCGGCGACCTGGTAATCGACGGCTCCGTGCGAGGCCAGCTGAACCGCCTGGCTGCCAATTTGAGTCGCTAAGAGGATATTTAACATGCAACTGAATCCCTCCGAGATCAGTGATCTGATCAAACAGCGCATCGAGAAATTCGATGCCTCCTCCGAGGCCTCCAACGAGGGCACCGTGGTCAGCCTGACCGACGGTATCGCGCGTGTGCACGGCCTGGGTGACGTCATGCAGGGCGAGATGCTCGAGTTCCCCGAGGACACCTTCGGCATGGCGCTCAACCTCGAGCGCGACTCCGTCGGCGTCGTGATCCTGGGTGACTACAAGCACATCAAGGAAGGCGACACGGTGAAGTGCACCGGCCGCATCCTCGAGGTCCCGGTGGGCGAGGCCCTGCTCGGTCGCGTGGTGGACTCCCTGGGTCGCCCGATCGACGGCAAGGGCCCGGTGAACACCGACGTGACCAGCCCGATCGAAAAGATCGCCCCGGGCGTTATCGAACGCCAGTCCGTCGACCAGCCGCTGCAGTCCGGCATCAAGGCGATCGACGCCATGGTTCCGGTCGGCCGCGGCCAGCGCGAGCTGATCATCGGCGACCGTCAGACCGGCAAGACCGCCGTGGCGATCGACGCGATCATCAACCAGAAGGACTCCGGCGTTAAGTGCATCTACGTCGCCGTGGGCCAGAAGGCCTCGTCGGTTGCGTCCGTGGTGGCCAAGCTGGAAGAGGCCGGCGCGATGGAGAACACCATCATCGTCGCCGCCAACGCCTCCGAGTCGGCCGCGATGCAGTTCATCGCCCCGTATGCCGGCTGCGCGATGGGCGAGTACTTCCGCGACCGTGGCGAAGACGCCCTGATCGTCTACGACGACCTGACCAAGCAGGCCTGGGCCTACCGTCAGGTCTCCCTGCTGCTGCGCCGCCCGCCGGGCCGCGAAGCCTATCCGGGCGACGTCTTCTACCTGCATTCGCGTCTGCTGGAGCGGGCCTCCCGCGTGAACGCCGAGTACGTGGAACAGCACACCAACGGCGAAGTGAAGGGCCAGACCGGTTCCCTGACCGCGCTGCCGATCATCGAGACCCAGGCCGGCGACGTGTCCGCGTTCGTGCCGACCAACGTGATCTCGATCACCGACGGCCAGATCTTCCTCGAGACCGACCTGTTCAACTCGGGTATCCGTCCGGCGATCAACGCCGGTCTGTCGGTCTCCCGCGTGGGTGGTTCGGCGCAGACCAAGATCATCAAGAAGCTCGGTGGTGGCGTGCGTCTGGCGCTGGCCCAGTATCGCGAGCTGGCGGCGTTCTCGCAGTTTGCCTCCGATCTGGACGAACTGACCCGCAAGCAGCTGGATCGCGGCAAGCGCGTGACCGAGCTGATGAAGCAGGGTCAGTACCAGCCGATGTCCATTGGCGAGATGGCCTTCTCCCTGTATGCCGCGAACGAGGGCTACCTCGACGACGTCGAGGCGGAAAAGGTCGTGAGCTTCGAAAAGGAACTGATCGCCTATGCGCGTTCCTCGCAGAAGGAGCTCCTGGACGAAATCAACAGCACTGGCGACTACAACGACTCCATCCAGGAAAAGCTGAAGAAGGCCCTGGAAGAGTTCAAGGCCAAGCACAGCTGGTAACGGGAGCACGCAATGGCGGGCACTAAGGAGATTCGGACGCAGATCAAGAGTATCCAGAATACTCAGAAGATCACCAAGGCGATGGAGATGGTCGCCGCGTCCAAGATGCGCAAGGCCCAGGACCGTATGGAAGAGTCCCGGCCCTACGCGCAGAAGATCCACGACGTGATCGGTCACGTCGCCATGGCGAATGCCGAGTACAAGCATCCGTTCATGGTTGAGCGCGAAGTGAAGCGCGTGGCGCTGATCATCGTGTCGACCGATCGCGGCCTCTGCGGCGGGTTGAATACCAACCTGTTCAAGAAGGCTGTCGGCGAGATGCGCCGGTACCGCGACGAGGGTGTCGAGGTCGATCTCTGCGTGGTGGGCAACAAGGCGCTGCAGTTCTTCAAGCGCCTTGGCGGCAACATCGTGGCCGAAGCCAAAGATCTCGGTGACCGTCCGCACATCAACGACCTGATCGGGTCGATCAAGGTGGTGCTGGACAACTTCCGCGACGGCAAGGTGGACCGCGTCGTGCTGCTGGAGAACAAGTTCGTCAACACGATGACGCAGCAGCCCGAGGTGACCCAGCTGCTGCCGACGGCGCCGAGCCGGGACGAATCGCTCAAGCACCACTGGGATTACATCTACGAGCCCGACACGCATCCGGTGATGGATACGCTGCTCGAGCGCTATGTCGAGTCCCTGATCTACCAGGCGGTGGTCGAGAACGTGGCCTGCGAAATGGCCGCGCGCATGGTGGCGATGAAGTCCGCCTCCGACAACGCCGGCACGATGATCAAGGACCTGCAGCTCGTCTACAACAAGGCGCGCCAGGCCGCGATCACCCAGGAGATCTCCGAGATCGTCAGCGGCGCGGCCGCGGTCTAGCGCCCGCCGTCACGTATCGGTCGACTCGGCACGAATTACGACTTACGAGGATGAACAAATGAGTTCTGGAAAGATTGTCGAAATCATCGGCGCCGTCGTGGATGTGGAGTTCCCCCACGGCGAAGTGCCCAAGGTCTACGACGCCCTGACCCTGGAAAACGGCCTGACCCTGGAAGTCCAGCAGCAGCTGGGTGACGGTGTCGTGCGCACGATCGCCATGGGCACCACCGAGGGTGTGAAGCGTCAGACCCCGGTCACCGCGACCGGCAAGCCGATCTCCGTGCCGGTCGGCAAGGGGACCCTGGGCCGCGTGATGGACGTCCTCGGTCGTCCGGTGGACAACGCCGGCGACGTGGAGGCCCAGGAGACCTGGTCGATCCACCGCGCCGCCCCGACCTTCGACGAGCAGGCGGGCTCCACCGAGCTGCTGGAAACCGGCATCAAGGTCATCGATCTACTGTGCCCCTTCGCGAAGGGCGGCAAGGTCGGCCTGTTCGGCGGCGCCGGCGTGGGCAAGACCGTCAACATGATGGAGCTGATCCGCAACATCGCGATCGAGCACTCCGGTTATTCCGTGTTTGCCGGCGTGGGCGAGCGTACTCGTGAAGGGAACGACTTCTATCACGAGATGAAGGACTCCAACGTCCTCGACAAGGTGGCCCTGGTCTACGGCCAGATGAACGAGCCGCCGGGCAACCGTCTGCGCGTCGCGCTGACCGGTCTGACCATGGCCGAGTTCTTCCGTGACGAAGGCCGCGACGTGCTGATGTTCATCGACAACATCTACCGCTACACCCTGGCCGGGACCGAGGTCTCCGCGCTGCTGGGTCGTATGCCGTCCGCGGTGGGTTACCAGCCGACCCTGGCGGAAGAGATGGGTGTGCTGCAGGAGCGCATCACCTCGACCAAGAAGGGTTCGATCACTTCCATCCAGGCCGTCTACGTGCCGGCGGATGACTTGACCGACCCGTCCCCGGCCACGACCTTTGCGCACCTGGATGCGACCGTCGTGCTGTCGCGCCAGATCGCCGAGCTGGGGATCTACCCGGCGGTGGATCCGCTGGATTCCACCTCGCGCCAGCTGGACCCGCAGATCATTGGCCAGGAGCACTACGACACCGCCCGTGCGGTGCAGGGTACCCTGCAGCGCTACAAGGAGCTGAAGGACATCATCGCGATCCTCGGGATGGACGAGCTGTCGGAAGACGACAAGCTGGTCGTGGCCCGCGCGCGTAAGATCCAGCGCTACCTGTCGCAGCCGTTCTTCGTGGCCGAGGTCTTCACCGGGGCGCCCGGCAAGTACGTGTCCCTGAAGGACACCATCCGTGCGTTCAAGGCGATCGTCGACGGTGAATACGACCACCTGCCGGAGCAGGCCTTCTACATGGTCGGCACCATCGAGGAAGCCGTCGAGAAGGCCGAGAAGCTCGGCTAAGGAGCAAGGCGTTATGCCCATGAATATGCATGTGGATGTGGTCAGTGCGGAGGAGTCCATCTACTCCGGTACGGCCCTGATGATCGCCGCGCCCGCCGAAGGTGGCGAGGTCGGCGTATATGCCGGGCATACCCAGATGCTCGCCCGGCTCAATCCGGGCGAACTGCGCATCCAGGAAAAGGAAGGCGCCGAGCCGCAGCCGGTGTTCGTCTCCGGCGGCATTCTCGAGGTCCAGCCCTACCACGTAACCGTCCTCGCGGACACCGCGGTGCGGGCCAAGGACCTCGACGAGGCCGAGGCCCTGGAGGCCAAGAAGCGCGCGGAGGAGGCCCTGGAGAATTCCAAGGCCGACTTCGACTACGCCAAGGCTCAGGCGGAACTGGTCGAGGCGGCCGCCCGCCTGCAGATGATCCAGAAGCTGCGCCGGAAATAATCCGGCGAATTGCGACGGATGACCTACCCCAAGGGCCAACCATCTCGGTTGGCCCTTTATCATTGCAGCCATGCCTGAAATGACACCCCTCCATCTCGTGGTACTGGCCGCCGGCAAGGGCACGCGCATGCGTTCGCGCAAGCCGAAGGTCTTGCAGCCCCTCGCCGGCCGGCCCCTCCTTGCCCATGTACTCGATCGCGCGGCCGCGCTGGACGCCGCCGCCTGCCACCTCGTGGTGAGCCACCAGCAGGAACGTGTGCGTGCCGCATTCGCGGAATCGACCTTGCCCCTCGAGTGGGTGGATCAGGGCGAGCCCCGCGGTACCGGCCACGCGGTTTTCCGCGCCCTGGAGCATATCCCGGATGCGGCGCGCGTCCTGGTGACCTACGGGGACGTCCCGCGGATCCCGGTCGCCGACCTCGAGGCCTGCGCGGCGGGCGATGGCGTGACCGTGCTCGCCGCGCGTGTTGCCGATCCCGCGGGCTACGGGCGCCTGATCCTGGGCCCGGACGGCGCCCTCGAGCGAATCGTCGAGGACAAGGAGGCGTCGATCGACGAACGGGCCGTGGATCTGATCAATACCGGGGTCCTGGCCGCGCCGGCGGGCGATCTGCGCCGCTGGCTGGCCGCCTGCGAGCCGGCGCCCGGCGGCGCCCGCGAGTGGTACCTGACCGACGTGGTCGCCACGGCCCGCGCCGACGGATCCGCGGTCACTGTCGCCGAGAGTCGGGATCCGGCCGCGGTGCTCGGCGTGAACGATCGCGCCCAGCTGGCCGTCCAGGAACGGCTCTACCAGCAGGCGCAGGCGAACGAGATGATGCGCGACGGCCTGGCCCTGGCCGATCCCGACCGTATCGATGTCCGAGGCGTTCTCACCTTCGGGCAGGATTGCACCCTGGACGTGAACGTCGTGATCGAGGGCACGGTCACGCTGGCGGATGATGTCTACATTGGCCCCGGCTGCGTGCTGCGCGACTGCCAGATCGGGTCGGGCACGCAGATCGCGGCGCACAGCGTCCTCGAGGGGGTGCGCGTGGATGCGGATGCCCGGGTCGGGCCGTTTGCGCGCCTCCGGCCGGGTACGGTTCTCGGCACGGGCGCGCGGGTCGGCAACTTTGTGGAGATCAAGAACGCCACCCTGGGCCCGGGAGCGAAGGCGAATCACCTGACGTATGTTGGTGATGCCCGGGTGGGCGCGGGCGCGAACCTGGGCGCCGGCACCATCACATGCAATTATGACGGGGCCAACAAGCACCACACCGAGATCGGCGAACGGGCCTTTATCGGCTCGAACACCGCGCTGGTGGCGCCCATCCGCATCGGCGACGATGCCACTGTGGGGGCCGGGTCGACCCTGTCCGACGACGTCGAGCCGGGTGCCCTGGCGCTCACGCGCGCCCGGCCCCGCACCATCCGCGACTGGCCGCGTCCGAAGAAGACCAGCAAGAACAAGGAGAGCTAACCCATGTGCGGTCTGGTGGCAGGCATCGGCGAGCGCAACCTGGTCCCCGTCCTGGTGGAAGGGCTTCACCGCCTGGAGTACCGGGGCTATGACTCCGCCGGCGTGGCGGTGGTGAACGACGGGGCGGTTGCGGACATCCGCGCCATCGGCAAGGTGGCGGCGCTGGAGCAGCGCATCGACGCCGCCGGCCTGCAGGGGCGCGTGGGCATCGCCCACACCCGCTGGGCCACACACGGTGCCCCGAGCGAGGAGAATGCCCACCCCCATCGTTCGCGGGATGGCCGCGTGGCGATCGTGCACAACGGCATCATCGAGAACCATGCGGACCTGCGCTCGCGACTGGACGCAGCGGGCTGGCCCTGCGTGTCGGCGACCGACAGCGAGGTCATCGCCCACCGGCTGGAACAGGCGCTGGAGGCCGGTGCCACCCCGCGAGAGGCGATGCGCAGCACCTGCGCCGAGCTCCAGGGGGCCTACGCCATCGCCGCGGTGTTCGCGGACTTCCCCGACGAGCTGATCGTCGCCCGCTCCGGGAGTCCGGTGCTGCTCGGCCTGGGGATTGGCGAGACCTTTGCCGCATCCGACGTGCAGGCCCTGCTCCCGGTGACCCAACGCTTTGTCGACCTCGAGGACGGCGACATCGCCCGTCTGACGCGCGCCGGCGTCGAGGTCGAGGATGCGCGCGGGGCTCCGGTCGAGCGCGGCATCCGCGAGAGTCGTTGCCAGGTGAACGTCGCGGATCGTGGCGAATACCGGCATTTCATGCTCAAGGAGATCTACGAGCAGCCCCACGCCCTCGAGGAGACGTTGTCCGGTCGCCTCGGCGAAGCGGCCATCCTCGAAAACATCCTCGGCCCGGGCAGTGACGAACGGCTCGCCGACGTCGCCGCCGTCCAGATCGTGGCCTGCGGCACCAGCTATCACGCCGGCATGGTCGCGGCCCACTGGATCGAGGAGCACCTGGGCCTGCCGGCGCGGGTGGAGGTCGCCAGCGAGTACCGCTACCGCCGCCATGTCCTCGCCCCCGGCACGCTGCTTGTGGTGATCTCCCAGTCCGGTGAGACGGCCGACACCCTCGCGGTGCTGCGCCAGTCCCAGGAGGAGCCGTTCCTCGCCCGCCTGGCCATCTGCAATGTCCCCGAGAGCACCATGGCGCGCGCGGCCGACCTGATCCTGATGACGCACGCCGGCCCGGAGATCGGTGTCGCCTCCACCAAGGCCTTCACCACCCAGCTCGCCGCCCTGGGGATCCTGGTCCTGCTGCTGGGTCAGGTCGCGAAGGCCGCCCGGATGCCGGCCAGCGACCGTGCCGCCGCTGTCGCGGCCCTGCGGGGCCTGCCGGATCAGGTCGCGCGGATCCTCGCCCTGGACACCCCCATCGCGCGGATTGCCGAGGACCTGCTGGAACGCCAGCACGCCCTGTTCCTGGGCCGGGGCGCGTATTTCCCGATCGCCCTGGAGGGTGCCCTCAAGCTGAAGGAGATCTCCTACATCCACGCCGAGGCCTATCCCTCGGGCGAGCTGAAACACGGCCCGCTGGCCCTGGTCGATACGGAGATGCCGGTGATCGCGGTCGCCCCGGACGACGCCCAGCTGGAAAAGCTCTCCAGCAACCTGCAGGAGGTTCGGGCGCGGGGCGGGCAGCTGATCGTGATCGGCGAATCCAGCGCCGCACGGGCGCTGGCCCCGGAAGACACCTGGATCGGCCTCCCGCAGAACGAGGCCCTCAGCCCCTGGCTGGCGCCGGTCCTGTTCACCATCCCGCTGCAGTTGCTCGCCTATCACACGGCCGTGCTGAAGGGCACCGACGTGGACCAGCCGCGCAACCTCGCGAAGTCGGTCACCGTCGAATAACGCGCCGCGCCAAACCGCTTGTTCCATCAGGAAACGCTTGTATTCGCGCCCCGGGTCGGCTAGATTCGGGCGCGCTTGAACAATCTGTCACAGGAGTCCCTCATGGATCAGCAAGAGCTCAACAACCGCTGCGTCACCCTGTTCCAGTCCCCGCGCATCCAGACCAAGCTCTGGAACCCGCGCATGTTCTGGGAAGTGGGCCGCAAGCTGAACACCACCCCGGACGAACTGACCCAGCCGAAGGTCGACCTGTGCGAGCTGGAAGTGATGCTCTCCGCTGCCGCCTACGAGCCGTCGCAGTGCGCCGACAACCTGAACCAGCGCGAGGCCGGCCGTGCCGACTTCATCCGCCGCGCGGTCCAGTCCGGCCAGCGTCCGTTCCTGCGCCGCGCGGCCTGAGCCGCGCCCGCAGCGAACCCTGCGCTGTCCCTGGAGACCCGGCCCTGTGCCGGGTTTCTTCGTTTCCGGCCCCGCAAACCATTTTGGTCACCACAGAGCACACAGAGGACACGGAGAAAGTACGGAGGGGCTTGGAGCGAATCCCTTCGTCGGGCCGCCGGCGCGGCCACGGCATCCGCAGCACGCGAGCCGGGACCTTCTCTGTGTCCTCTGGGCCCTCTGTGGTGCTATCGCCCTTCTTCGTGCCTTCGTGCACTTCGTGGTGCAACCCGCCCTTGCCCTCTGGTTCCGTCGCCCGTCGCGTCGCGGGTTACTGGCCACGGGCCTCCAGCCAGAAGGTGACCGGCCCGTCGTTGGTCAGGCTCACCTGCATGTCCGCGCCGAAGCGACCACTGGCAACCGGTGCGTGGCGTTCCCCGGCCCGCCGCACCAGATAGTCGAACAGTGCCGCCCCGTGTTCCGGGGTGGCGGATCCCGAGAAGCTCGGGCGCATCCCCTTGCGGGTGTCGGCCGCGAGGGTGAACTGCGGCACCAGCAGCAGCCCGCCCCCGGTCTCGGTCAGGCTCCGGTTCATCCGCCCCTCGGCGTCGGCGAAGACCCGGTAGCCCAGCAACCGGTCCAGCATGCGCTCCGCGCCCGCCTCGGTGTCGTTCGGCTCCACCGCGACCAGCGCGAGCAACCCCGGCCCGATAGTCCCGACCGCCTCCCCGTCGATCGCGACCCGGCCCTCGGTGACGCGCTGGATCACCGCGATCACGCGCGCGCTCCCCCGGTCCCGGGCTCCACCTGCCCCGCCAGGTCGGCGGCCAGCCGGTCGGTCGCGGCCACCAGGCGGCGCAGGATCCCGGGCTCGGCGGCCGAATGGCCCGCATCCGGCACGATGTCCAGCTGCGCCTGTGGCCAGGCCCGGTGCAGCGCCACCGCCTGGTTGACCGGACAGACCACGTCATAGCGCCCGTGCACCAGCGTCCCGGGGATCCCCGTCAGCCGCCCGGCGTCGCGCAGCAGCTGGTCCGGCTCGAGGAAGGTGTCGTGTTTGAAATAGTGGCACTCCAGCCGCGCGAGGCTGACCGCGACGTCCGGGTCCTCGAAGTGGGCAATGACATCGGGGTTCGGCACCAGACAGGATGTACGCCCCTCCCAGCCCGACCAGGCCCGGGCCGCGGCCTCGCGCACCGGGCGTTCCGGCGAGGTAAGCCGCCGGTAGTAGGCGCCCACCATATCGTCGCGCTCGGTCTCGGGGATCTGAGCCTCGTACTCGGCCCAGGCCTCGGGGAACAGACGGTCGGCCCCGGACTGGTAGAACCACTGGATATCCTGCGGCCGGCACAGGAAGATCCCGCGCAGCACCAGGCCCAGCACCCGCTCCGGATGCGTCTCGGCGTAGGCCAGGCCGAGGGTGGAGCCCCAGGACCCCCCGAATACCACCCAGCGCTGGATCCCCAGGTGCTCGCGCAGGCGCTCGATGTCCGCGACCACGTGCCAGGTGGTGTTCGCCTCCAGACCGGCATGCGGGGTCGAGCGCCCGCAGCCCCGCTGGTCGAACAGCACGATCCGGTAGCGTTCCGGGTCGTAGAAGCGCCGGTGCCAGCCCTCGCAGCCCGAGCCCGGTCCGCCATGCAGGAATACCACCGGGATCCCGTCGGGATTGCCGCACTCCTCGAAGTAGAGTTCGTGGCCGTCGCCGACCGCCAGGCGGCCCATCCCGTGGGGTTCGATCTCGGGGTACAGTGCGTCCATCAGGGGTCTCCGGCCAAAACCCCGAGTGTCGCCAAAAAGTCCCGCGGGCGAAAGACTACTCCGGGTCGTCGATCACCCGCCCGCGGTAGACCCGGCGTTTGTGGGTGGGCCGGCCCCCTGCGGATGGCGCCGCGTCGGTCCCGGCGGGCGGCTCACGCCGCGGCGCGTGCAGATACCCCGACCCTTCGAGCTGGCTGCGCAGGGTCAGCGCCGCGGCCTGCACCAGGCTCGACTGCGAGCGCGCCGCATAATCCAGAATGGTCTCCATGAAGTCCGGGTCACCGGCCGACAGCCGGGCCACTGCGGGGAATTCGGCCCGCATGTTCCGCCGCAGTTCGGCGGCCAGGCTGAGGCTCTTGCGGTCGTGCATGGGGGTCCCCGGTGGACATGGGTGTTCCCGAGCTCATGCAAACCCAATGCCACGGCGGGACCCGCCGCGCAGGCCCAGCGTGCGCCCCGGTCGCCGCGATCCCGCACCGCGATCCCGCACCCTGGCGGCGCAACGCTTGCCCGGCCACGGTGCATGCGCGGCCCGCTGCGCCCCAAAGCCTGGCGTGCCCTCTCCCCGGATTGGCATGCCGGTGCTTGCGTGCCGGGCGGCGGCGGCCTATGTTGCGGCCCCATGGAGACACCCGCCGTTCCCGCCTCGATTCGCCGCCTCGCCGGCCGCGCCATCGCCGACTTCGACATGGTGCGCGAGGGCGATCGCATCCTCGTCGGCCTGTCCGGCGGCAAGGATTCCCTGACCCTGCTGTGGCTGCTGCACAACCTCGCACGCCGGGCGCCGGTGCACTTCGAGGTCGGCGCGGTCACCATCAATCCGGAGATCGAGGGCTTCGAGCCGCAGCGCCTGCTGGACTACCTCGCCGCCTACGGCATTCCCTATCACTTCGTGTCCGAGCCGATCGCCGAGCTGGCCGACGCGCACATGGACAACGACTCGTTCTGTTCCTTCTGCTCGCGCATGAAGCGCGGCCTGATGTATCGCACCGCGCGGGAACACGGCTACAACGTGCTGGCGCTGGGCCAGCATCTGGACGATCTCGCCGAGAGCTTCATGATGAGCGCGTTCCACGGCGGCCAGTTGCGCACCATGAAGGCCCACTACGCGATCGATGCAGGCGACCTGCGGGTGATCCGCCCGCTGGTCTACGTACGCGAGCGCCAGACGCGGGACTTTGCCGAGGCCGCCGGGCTGCCGGTGATCCTCGACAACTGCCCCGCCTGCTTCGCGATGCCCACCCAGCGCGAGCACATGAAACAGCTCCTGGCGCAGGAGGAGGCGCAGCACCCGCGCTTGTTCCGCAACCTGCGCACGACCCTCAAGCCGCTGATGACCGAAGGCGGCATTCCCCCGCGCGAGCCGCCATCCGCGACCATCGAACCCGAAGCCCCCGAACATGGCCCGACGTCGGCATCTGCGTGATCGCCTGATCGGGGGTGGCCTGCGTCTGCTCGCGCGCCTCCCGCTGCGGGTCAACCACGCCCTGGGCGGCCTGGTGGGGGCGCTGGTCTGGTACCTGCCGACCCGCTCGGCGCGCATCACCCGAATCAACCTGGCGCTGTGCTTTCCGGACAAGGACCCGGCCTGGCGCCGGCGCGTCGGACGGCGTTCCCTGATGGGCATGGGCCGTGCCCTGACCGAGTCCCCCTGGCTGTGGCAGGCACGCCCGGAGACGCTGGAGGCGCTGGCGGTCCAGCCGCCGCACTACGCGCGCCTGCGCGACCGTGCCGCCGGCCGTGCCCTGTTCCTGTGCGCCCCGCATCTCGGATCCTGGGAGTTCGCCGGTCTGCACGCCGCCCGCCACGGGCCCATGGCCACCCTGTACAGCCCGTTCAAGACGCCGGAGATCGATCGCTGGGTGCGCGAGGCCCGGGCCTCCACCGGCGCCGAGCTGGCCCCGGCCGATCGCAGCGGCCTGCGTATCCTCCAGCAGGCCCGCGATCGCGGCGCGATTATCGGCATCCTGCCGGACCAGAGTCCCAAGGGCGCCTCGGGGCAGCACGCCCCGTTCTTCGGCCGCCCGGCCCTGACCATGACCCTGCTCCCGCGCCTGCTGCGCGGGCGCGGGGATCACGTGGTCTTCCTGTTTGCCGAGCGCCTGCCCGGGGGCCGGGGCTTTCGCTATCACGAGGTCGAGGCCGGGCCGGAGGTGGCCGACCGCGACTTCACCCGCGCGGCCGCGGCGATCAACGCCCATGTGGAGACGCTGGTGCGGCGCTGCCCCGAACAGTACAACTGGGCCTACAAGCGCTTCCACCCGCCGCCCGAGGGCTGGCCGGATCCCTACCGCCCGGGGGCGCCCGAGTAACGGCGCGGCGCGGCGTCAGAGGATGTAGCGGGACAGGTCCTCGTCCTCGACCAGATCCCCCAGGCGCTGATCGACGAATTCGCGGTCCACGATCACGGCGCCGTCCACGTCCGGGGCGCGGTAGGCGACGTCCTGCAGCAGGCGTTCGAGCACGGTGTGCAGGCGGCGGGCGCCGATGTTCTCGGTGCGCGCGTTCACGTCATGGGCGATCTCGGCCAGGCGGCGCACCCCGTCCGCCTCGAAGCGCAGCTCCACGCCTTCGGTCTTCATCAGCTCGGTGTACTGCTCGGTCAGCGAGGCGGTGGGTTCGGTCAGGATGCGCACGAAGGCGTCCGCCGACAGCGCATCCAGCTCCACCCGAATGGGCAGCCGCCCCTGCAGCTCCGGCACCAGGTCGGAGGGCTTCGACAGGTGGAAGGCGCCGGAGGCAATGAACAGGATGTGGTCGGTGCGCACCATGCCCAGCTTGGTGGACACGGTGGTGCCCTCGATCAGCGGCAGCAGGTCGCGCTGCACGCCCTCGCGCGAGACCTCGCCGCCGCTCGATTTCTCGCTGCCCTTGGCGACCTTGTCGATCTCGTCGAGGAACACGATGCCGCTTTGCTCCACCCGCTCGATGGCGCGCTCCTTCAGGTCTTCCTCGTTGATCAGGCGCGCGGCCTCCTCCTCGATGAGCAGCTTGCGGGCCTCGGCGATCTTGAGCCGCCGCGAGCGGGTCTTCTGACCGCCGAGGTTCTGGAACATCGACTGCAGCTGACTGGCCATCTCCTCCATGCCCGGCGGTGTCATGATCTCCACACCCTGCGGGTTCTGCGAGACCTCGATGTCGATCTCGCGCTCGTCCATGTCGCCTTCGCGCAGGCGCTTGCGCAGCTTCTGCCGGGTCTCGCTGCCGGCGTCCTCCGGCTCGGACTCGGTGAAGCCGGCATTGCGCGGGCGCGGCAGCAGGGCGTCGAGGATGCGTTCCTCGGCGGCGTCCTCGGCCTTGACGCGGTTTTCCTTGATGGCCTCGTCGCGCAGCTGCTTGACCGCGGCCTCGGCCAGGTCGCGGATGATCGATTCGACATCGCGGCCGACATAGCCGACCTCGGTGAACTTGGTCGCCTCGATCTTGATGAACGGCGCGCGGGCCAGCTTGGCCAGGCGCCGGGCGATCTCGGTCTTGCCGACACCGGTCGGGCCGATCATCAGGATGTTCTTCGGTGTGACCTCGGGCTGCAGCTCTGGCGGCAGCTGGCGGCGGCGCCAGCGGTTGCGCAGGGCAATGGCGACGGAGCGCTTGGCCTCGTCCTGGCCGATGATGTAGCGGTCCAGTTCCTGGACGATCTCGCGGGGGGTCATGTCGGTCATGGCAAAAGGGGCCTTGGTCGGATCGGGTCGTCCGGGGCCTGGCGCGTTACTCCGCGTCCAGGCTCTCCAGGGTGATGTTGTGGTTGGTGTATACGCAGATGTCGGCGGCGATGTTCAGGGACTTCTCCACGATCTCGCGCGCCGACAGGTCGGTGTTCTGCAGCAGGGCCTGGGCGGAGGCCTGGGCGTAGGGCCCGCCGGAACCGATCGCGATCAGTGCGTTCTCCGGCTCGATCACGTCGCCGTTCCCCGAGATCACGAACGAGTTCTCGCGGTCGGACACGGCCAGCAGGGCCTCCAGCTTGCGCAGGGCGCGGTCGGTGCGCCAGTCCTTCGCCAGCTCCACCGCAGCCCGGGTGATATTGCCGGAGTGCTTCTCCAGCATGCCCTCGAAGCGCTCGAACAGGGTGAAGGCATCGGCGGTGCCGCCGGCAAACCCGGCCAGGATGCGGTCGTGATAGACCCGGCGCACCTTGCGCGCGTTGCCCTTCATCACGGTGTTGCCAAGGGATACCTGGCCGTCGCCCCCGAGGGTGACGGCGCCGTCCTTGCGGACGCAAACGATGGTGGTGCCGCGAAACTGTTCCACGGGGTTCTCCTGTCCGGCTGTGTATCGGGGGCACGGTGTTGGGTCGCGGCGACCCGGGATCGTTCACCCGGCGGGTGCGATCGCGGCCGGATCAATCTCTCCGGCGGGCCCGCGGATGGGCGGCATCATACACCTGTGCCAGATGCTGATAGTCGAGATGGGTATAGATCTGGGTGGTTTCAAGGTTGGCGTGGCCCAGAAGTTCCTGGATGGCCCGCAGGTCGCCGCTGGATTCCAGCAGATGGCTGGCGAACGCATGGCGCAGCCGGTGCGGGTGCAGGCGCACGTCCAGCCCGGCGCGGCGTCCCGCCTCGGCGACGCGGCGCTGCACCGCGCGGTTGCCGATGCGCGGGCCGCGACGGCTGACGAAGACCGCCCGCTCGTCCGGCGCTGCCCAGTCCCCCCGGTGCCGCAACCAGGTGCGCAGGGCCTCGCGCGCCTTGCGCCCCACCGGCACGCTGCGCTCGCGCCGGCCCTTGCCGAGCACCCGCACCAGTCCCGCGTCCAGGTCGAGATCGGTCAGATCCAGCCCGGTCAGCTCCGACAGGCGCAGCCCGGAGGAATACAGCAGCTCCAGCATCGCCTGGTCGCGGGCGGCCAGCGTCGGGTCCGGGCCCTCGGCCGGAGCCAGGGCCTGCTGTGTCTGGTCGACATCGAGATCGCGCGGCAGGGCGCGCCCGGCCCGGGGGCCGCGCATGCCGGACGCCGGGTTGGCGGGCATGCGCCGCTGTTCCACCTGGTAGGCAAAGAAGCCGCGTGCAGCGGACAGGAAGCGCTGAATGGAGCGCGGGTGATGGCCCTGGCGCGCCAGTTGCCCGGCGATGCGGCGCATGTCGGCCGGCCTGAGCGCCTCCCAGGGGCCGTGATGCAGGCTGCGCAGGCGCGTCAGGTCGCGTCGATAGGCCTTGACGGTATGCGGCGAATGGCCGCGAACGTCGCTCAGGTGGCCCAGAAACGCCGTGATATCCGCATCCTGCGCGGGCGCGTCCCCGGTTGCCGGGTCAGGCCGCGGCGTGGGTCCGCTCGACATGGCAGCGGATCGACTCGGCCAGCAGGTCGCCGATGTGGGTCACGAAATAGGTGCCCATGTCGGGCTGGAAGCGGTTCGCGGATTCGCTCGCCAGGCCGAGCACGCCGATCCGGTCGGCATCATCGCCCAGGGGCATCAGGATCGCGGATCCGATCTCCTCGGCATCGTCGAACAGTACATCCAGCATCTCGGCGGGGACCCGGCCACACTGGGCCTTGCCGCGGCTGAACAGCGGGTCGAAGGTGCCCAGCTCACCCTTGTCCAGCGCATGCAGGTCGTCGACCTTGCGATGCGCCAGGCGGATGCTGACGCGCTCCGCGCCCAGCTCGTTGCGCAGGGCGTCCTGGGTCAGGGCCAGCACGGCGTCCAGGTTTTCGGCGCGCATCAGGGTCTTGGCCAGTTCGTGCAGGTGCTGGCCCATGCGTTCGTTGTCGCGGGCGCGCTCGACCAGCTCGCCCATGTGCTGCTCCATCGCGCGGTGCTTCTCGCGCAGCAGCGCGACCTGGCGCTCCAGCAGCGAGACGGCCCCGCCGGATGGATGGGGGATGCGCAGGATGTCCAGCAGCGGCAGGTGGTCCTGGAAGAAATCCGGGTGCTCGCGCAGGTAGGCCTCGACGTCGGCGGCGCCGATCGGGGCTTGCGGGTTCTTTTTCGGCGAGCGGGTCTTCGCGGTCTCTGCAGCAGAGGCGTTGGAGGATTGCCCAGTCATAGATCGATCCAGCCGTTGAATACCGTGGTGGCCGGCCCGGTCAGCCAAACCGGTGCCTCGGCCTGTCCGTCCCAGCTTAGCACAAGGGTCCCGCCCGGCAGGGCCACCTCGACGTCATCGTCGACCAGTCCGCGGCGGCGCAGCACGGCCATCGCGGCGGCCGCGCCACTGCCACAGGCCAGCGTCTCGCCGACCCCGCGCTCGAATACCCGCAGGTCGACATGGCCGCGGTCGCGCAGCGCGGCGAAGCCGACGTTCACGCGCCGCGGGAAGCTCTCGTGGCGTTCGATGATCGGGCCGATCTCGGCCACCGGGGCGCGCGCGACGTCGTCGACCAGGATCACCGCATGGGGGTTGCCCATGGACACCGCGCCGAGGGTGATCGAGTGGCCCTGCACGTCCAGGGTGTAGGCGTCGGCTTCGGCCTCGGCGACCAGCGGGATGCGCGCCGGCGCGAACTCGGGTCGGCCCATGTCCACGCGCACCCGCTCGTCGTCCTCGACATGCAGCACGATGCGCCCGCCCAGGGTCTCGACCGGGATCTCGCGGGCCTCGGTCAGGCCCTGCTCGCGCACGAAGCGGGCGAAGCAGCGCGCCCCGTTGCCGCACTGCTCCACCTCGGAGCCGTCGGCATTGAAGATGCGGTAGCGGAACAGTGCCTGCGCCGGATCGCTCGGCGCCTCCACCAGCAGCACCTGGTCGCAGCCGATGCCGAAGTGGCGATCCGCGAGATGGCGCAGCGTCGATGCGTCCAGCCGGACCGACTGGCGGATGCCATCGATCACCACGAAATCGTTGCCCAGCCCGTGCATCTTGGTGAATTCGAGACGCATCAGCGGTGCCCCGGCAGGTGACCGAAAATGATCATGTGGCGGTCCGACGTGACGTGGACGGTAAAACCGTCGAGGCCGGCGGCGGCCAGCTGCGCGCGCACCTCCTCGGGCGTGAAGGCGGCGTGCAGGGAGTGCTGGAAGTCGCGCCGCAGGACGTCCGGGTCATCGGCTGCGTACTGCGCGACCAGGGCCTGGACGGACTCGGTCGAGTCCGGGCGGCGCAGGTCCATCACGAATACCGCTGCCCCCGGTGCCCCGTCGCGGCGGATCGCCTGCCACAGCACCGCGGGGTCGTGCAGGTGATGCAGCAGGGAGTTGCTGATGATCGTGGCATACGGGGCGCGCGGGCCGCGGGCCTCGGGCAGGCAGCCCTCGGCCAGATGAACCCGCCGCGCGGCCGGGTGACCGGCCATCAGGGCGTCGCCGGCGGCCAGCATCGCGGGCGCGCCGTCGAGGCCGTCCACCTCGCAGTCGGGGTAGCGCGCGGCGAAGCGCAGCGAGACGTCACCCGGGCCACAGCCGAGATCCAGCACCGGCCCGGTCACCGGGCCCGGGAAGACCTCGGCGAAGGCATCCACGAAGCCCTCGTGCGGGGCGGCGAAGTCGGCCTCGGCGTAGGCGCGTGCCTGCGCAGGCTCCAGCATCAGCTCCGGTTCGGGCTGGCGCGGGATCACGGGGCCACGCTCCCGGGCGGGTCCGTGTCATCCGGGTCCACGTCTTCAGAATCCTGGGGCAGCATGCTCTCGCGCATCATCAGGTGATCCACCTGCTCGCGGCGGTTGATGATCTGGAAGTGGTCGCCGTCGACCATCACCTCCGGCGGGCGCGGCCGCGAGTTGTAATTGCCGGCCATCACATAGCCGTAGGCCCCGGCAGAGCGCACCGCGAGCAGGTCACCGGCGGCCAGCGCCAGTTCGCGCTCGCGGCCGAGGAAGTCGCCGGTCTCGCAGACCGGGCCGACGATGTCGTAGGTCCGCGTCGCCGTGTCGTCGCGCTGTACCACCGGCACGATCTCCTGCCAGGCGCCGTACAGCGCCGGGCGCAGCAGGTCGTTCATCGCGCCGTCGACGATCGCGAAGTCATGCGCCTCGGTGTGCTTCAGGTATTCCACCCGGGTCAGGAACACGCCGGCGTTCGCCGCGATGGCGCGGCCCGGCTCCAGCAGCACCTTCAGGCTTCGTTCGCCCAGCACCTCGCGCAGGGCGCTGGCCCAGACATCGGGCTCCGGCGGCGTCTCGTCGCGGTAGCGCACGCCCAGGCCACCGCCGACATCGATGTGTTCGAGTGTGATGCCGTCCTCGGCCAGCTGATCCACCAGCGCCAGCACACGCTTGAGGGCATCGGTGAACGGATCAATGCGGGTCAGCTGCGAGCCGATGTGGAAGTCGACGCCGGTGGCCGCCAGGTGCTGGCTGTCACGCACCCGGGCATACAGCGCCGGCGCCTCCTCGATCGCCACACCGAACTTGTTCTCGCGCAGCCCGGTGGCGATGTAGGGGTGGGTCTCGGCATCGACGTCCGGGTTCACCCGGATCGACACCGGGGCCTGAATGCCGAGCTCTGCCGCGACCGTCTCCAGCCGCTCCAGCTCCGGCGCGGACTCGACGTTGAAACAGTGGATGCCGACCTCCAGCGCGCGGCGCATCTCGGCGGCGGTCTTGCCGACGCCGGAGAACACGATCTTCGCCGGGTCGCCGCCGGCGCGCAGCACGCGTTCCAGTTCGCCGCCGGAGACGATGTCGAAGCCGGCGCCCAGGCGCGCGAGCACGTTCAGCACCCCCAGCGCGGAGTTCGCCTTCACCGCGAAGCAGACCTGGTGCGGGGTCCCGATCAGCGCCTCGCTGAACGCGCGATAGTGGCGCTCCAGCGTGGCACGGGAATACACGTAGGCCGGGGTGCCGACCAGTTCGGCCAGGCCGTCCAGGGCCACACCCTCACAGAACAGCGTGTCGCCGTGGTAGTCGAAATAGTCCATCTAGTGGTCCTTCAGCGGGATCATTGCGGGTTGTGCTCCTCGGCTTCCTCGTCATCGGGCAGGTAGAGATCGCCCTTCTGGCCGCAGGAGGCGAGCATCTGCATCGTGCCGAGTACGACGATCACGGCGATCAACAGCCATTGGGCCTTGCAGGAAAACATGGTCGGGTCCGGGGTCTACGTTGCATGGAAAGGCGATAGTGTGCCATTGATACGCCGCTGGCTTCAGATGCCAAGGGGCTTGGCAGGCCCTCGCAACCCGACGAAATTCACCCGATTGCGAATCGCGATGATTCGTTCATCAATGATTCAGCGAGGTTTGGGACGATGCATCTGCGAGACCAGCAAAAAGACCACTGAAGCTGGTCAGGGGGCGGATCCCGGTCCGCAGGGAATAGACCCCTGCAGGTCGCCGTCCAAAGCAACAGGCGTCGAGGCGGCTCACCGCCAGGACGTCCCGGATTATCCGGAACTGACCCACAAGATGAGAGGAGATCATCCATGATTAGCACCAAGCGCCGTGTCTTCCTGAAAGGCACTCTCGCCGCCGGTACTGTCGGTGTCGCCGTCGGGGCCGGTCTGCTCGCCCCGAGCAAGCTGCTTGCCGCCTGGCCGTCCGAGGCCTTCGCCGCCGAAGGTCTGGAAGCCGCCATGGAAGCCGTCACCGGTTCCAGCGACGTGGCTGATGGTGACGTGACCCTGAGCGCCCCGGAAATCGCCGAGAACGGCGCCGTGGTCCCGGTGTCCGTCGAGTCCAGCCTGGACAACGTGACCGAAATGGCCGTGTTCGTCGAGCTGAACAACCAGCCGCTGACCGCCCACTACGTCCTGGGTGATGGCGCGCATGCGAACGTCTCCGGCCGTATCCGCATGGGCGAGTCCTCCAACGTGATCGCCGCCGTGAAGTCCGGCGACACCTGGTACAAGACGGTTCAAGAAGTGAAGGTCACGGTTGGTGGCTGCGGCGGCTAACGCCGACCCCGAACCGCTGATCCGAACACTACTGGAGGTTTAAGATATGTCTATTCGAGTTCGCGCCCAGGAAAGCAACGGCGTTATCAATATCCGTGCGCTGATGAGCCACGACATGCTGGTCCCCGACGATGACGGTGGCCCGCACTTCATCGAGACTGTGGAAATTGCGCGTAACGGCACCACCGTCGTCACCGCCAACTGGAACTACACCGTCTCCCGCAACCCGTTCCTGCAGACCGAGATCGACGGCGCCTCTGGCGACACTGTGTCCATCTCCTGGACGGACAACCAGGGTGAATCCGACTCGACCGAGGTCGAAGTGCGGTAATCAGGAGCATTCATGCTCTTGAATCAAAGCCGGGGCTTGCCCCGGCTTTTTTTGTGTCCGGGTTGGGTTCGTCGCACCCCGGCCTTTCTGGCCTACACTCCAGACAGGCCCATGCCGAGCGACGAGCCATGCCACCCCATTCCCCGCCGCGAAACCCGGATGCTGAACCCGCGCTGCGCCCGGCCCTGCTCCTCGAACCCCACCAGCCCCTGTGGCAGCGCCTGCCGCGGCGCGACGCCGAAGGCCGTCGGCTGGCGGACTTCATGATGCTGATCCCCGGTCTGCGCCAGCGCCCGCGCGCCGAGATCCACGCCCGGGCGCTGGCCATCGAGCGGGTCCTCCATGGCTACGGGGCCGATATCGCGTTCGTCGAGCTGAACCTGAAGCTGAACACGCTGTGGGTCTCGCTGAGCGCGCGGCCGGGGATCTGCAGCGAACTGCCCTGCGCCATCCAGGAGGCCGTCCCCGAGGCCTTGCTGGTCGGCCCGAAGCTGGGGTCGCGCGGATAAGACCCGCGGTCATACCGGGCGCGGGCCAGCCTTGCTACACTGGCGTTTTACCGTGCCTGAACCGGAACATGACTGAACGCACCGCATCCGTCCGCCGCGACACCCTGGAGACCCGTATCGCCATCGAGCTGAACCTCGACGGCACCGGGCAGAGCCACCTCGAGACAGGCATCCCGTTCCTCGATCACATGCTGGATCAGGTTGCCCGCCACGGCCTGGTCGATCTCGACGTGCGCGCCGAGGGCGATCTGCATATCGACGCCCACCACACGGTGGAGGACATCGGCATCACCCTGGGCCAGGCGCTGGCGCAGGCGCTGGGCGACAAGAAGGGCATCCGCCGCTACGGCCATGCCTACGTCCCGCTGGACGAGGCCCTGTCGCGCGTGGTGATCGACTTTTCCGGGCGCCCAGGGCTGGAGATGCACGCCGACTTCCGCCGCTCGCACATCGGCGAATTCGATGTCGACCTGTTCCACGAGTTCTTCCAGGGCCTGGTCAACCACGGCTGGATGACCCTGCATATCGACTGTCTGCGTGGTGACAATGCCCACCATGTCGCCGAGACCATCTTCAAGGCCTTCGGACGTGCACTGCGCGTGGCGGCGGAAATGGATCCGCGCTCGGCGGGCATGATGCCGTCCACCAAGGGAACCCTGTAACGGACAAGGGACGAGACCCGGCCATGGAAACTGTTGCCGTCATCGATTACGGCATGGGCAATCTGCACTCGGTCGTGCGTGCGCTGGAGCACGAGGCCGCGGCCGATCAGCGTGTGCTGCTCACGGACGAGTCCGAGACCCTGCGCGAGGCGGACCGCCTGGTGTTCCCCGGCCAGGGGGCGGCGGGGGACGCCATGCAGGCGCTGGCCGGGCGCGGCCTGGACCGGCTGCTGCCGGAACTGGCGGCGGACCGGCCCTTCCTCGGCCTGTGCCTGGGCCAGCAGATCCTGATGGACACCAGCGAGGAGAGCGGCGGGGTCGACCTGCTGGGCATCCTGCCGGGCCGGGTGGCGCGCTTTCCCGCGATGGAGGGTGCGGATGGCCGCCGCCTGAAGATCCCCCACATGGGCTGGAACCGCGTGCTGCCGGCGCGGGAGCACCCCCTGTGGCACGGTCTGCCGGAGACGCCCTGGTTCTACTTTGTCCACAGCTACCGGGTGCAGCCCGAGCGCGAGGCGGATGTGGCCGGGCGCACCGATTATGGCGAGACCTTTGCCTCGGCACTGGCACGGGGCTCGTTGTTCACCATGCAGTGCCATCCGGAGAAGAGCGCCGCCTGCGGGCTGCGCCTGCTGCACAACTTTCTGCGCTGGGACGGAGACGGTCCCGGGGCGTCGTGAGGAGTCGAAGATGCTGGTCATCCCCGCAATCGATCTGAAGGAAGGCAAGTGCGTTCGCCTGCGCCAGGGGAACATGGACGATTCCACGGTGTTCGGCGAGGACCCGGTGGAGATGGCGAGACGCTGGGTGGACGCCGGGGCCGAACGCCTGCACATCGTGGACCTGGACGGCGCCTTCGCCGGCCAGCCGCGCAATGCCCAGGCGGTGCACGCCATCGCGAAGGCCTTCCCCGACCTGCCGATCCAGATCGGCGGCGGGGTGCGCGACGAGGACACGGTACAGGCCTACCTCGATGCCGGGGTCGAGTTCGTGATCATCGGCACCCGGGCGGTCAGCGCCCCGCACTTCGTGAACGACCTGTGTCTGGAGTTTCCCGGTCGCATTATCGTCGGGCTGGACGCCAAGGACGGCAAGCTCGCGGTGGATGGCTGGTCCAAGCTCTCGCACCACGACGTGATCGACCTGGCCCAGCACTTCGAGGCCGACGGCGTCGTGGCCTTCGTCTACACCGACATCGCCCGCGACGGGATGATGAAGGGCCCCAACGTGGAGGCCACCGCCCGCCTGGCGAGCAACGTGCGCGTGCCGGTGATCGCCTCCGGCGGTATCAGTTCACTGGACGACATCCGCAATCTGGCGGCGCGCGAGGAAGACGGCATCACCGGCGCGATCGTCGGCCGGGCCCTGTACGAGGGCGCCTTCACCCTGGAGGAGGCCCGCGCGGCCGCCGGGAGCTGAGATGCTCGCCAAGCGCATCATCCCCTGCCTGGATGTCGACGCCGGCCGCGTGGTCAAGGGCGTCAACTTCGTCGGCATCCGCGATGCCGGGGACCCGGTGGAGATTGCCCGGCGCTACAACGCGCAGGGCGCGGACGAGATCACCTTTCTCGACATCACCGCCTCCAGCGACGACCGCGAGACCATCCTGCACGTGGTCGAGGCGGTCGCGCGCGAGGTCTTCATCCCGCTGACGGTCGGGGGTGGCGTGCGCGCGGTCGAGGATATCCGCCGCCTGCTGAATGCCGGGGCCGACAAGGTCTCCATCAATACCGCCGCGGTGCACCGCCCGGAGCTGGTGCGCGAGGCCGCCGACTGGGTCGGCAGCCAGTGCATCGTGGTCGCGATCGACGCCAAGCAGGTCAGCACGGGGACTGAACCCCCGCGCTGGGAGGTCTTTACCCACGGCGGGCGCCGCGAGACCGGGCTGGACGTGGTCGAGTGGGCGCAGCGCATGGAGTCCCTGGGGGCCGGCGAGATCCTGCTGACCAGCATGGACCGAGATGGCACCCGCATCGGGTTCGATCTGGCCCTGACGCGCGCGGTCAGCGATGCGGTGGGCATCCCGGTGATCGCCTCCGGCGGCGTCGGTGAGCTCCAGCACCTGGTGGAGGGCGTGACCGAGGGCCATGCCGACGCCGTGCTGGCGGCCAGTATCTTTCATTTCGGCCAGCACACCGTGGGTGAGGCCAAGGACGCGATGGCGGCGGCCGGTGTGCCGGTGCGACCGAACGATGCCGAGGTGGCCACGCAATGACCGAGTCCGCGCCCAACCGTCCCGCCGGCGCCGAGGTGCTCGCCGCACTGGCCGAGGTCATCGAGCAGCGCCGTCAGGCCGACCCGGAGCAGTCCTATGTGGCGAAGCTCCACGCGCGCGGCCTGGACGAGATGCTGAAGAAACTGGGCGAGGAATCGGCGGAGACCCTGATCGCCGCGAAGAATGACGACACCGACGCCCTGGTGTCGGAAATGGCCGACCTGTGGTTTCATGCCCTGGTGGTGCTCGCGGCGCGCGGCCGGCACCCGGACGATGTCCTCGACGAACTGGCGCGACGTTTCGGCCTGTCGGGTGTCGCGGAGAAGGCCGCGCGCGAAACGAGTGGACGTCGCTCCGATCACTGATGATCTCCCGGCGGCCTTTGACTGGCTCCGGTAAAGCGTTCGTTCATGTTGCTCGGCTACACTGCGGTCACCGTGTCGGGTCCACGCGCCAGAGCAATCCGGGCGCGAGCATGTACATGACCCGGCGTGCCGCACAGTTGATTATGGGCCTGGCGCCGTTCAGGCTAACCCCAAAGTCGTTTTACCGGAGACAGAATCCATGGGTATCGGTGGTATCAGTATTTGGCAGCTCCTCATCATCCTGTTGATTGTCGTGCTGCTGTTCGGCACCAAGAAGCTGCGCAACATGGGCGGGGATATCGGTTCGGCGATGAAGAACTTCCGCCAGGCGGTCAAGGACCCCGACGCCGAAGAGAAGAAGGAAGGCGAAGACGGCGAGACGCGCGAGGTCGAGGACCAGACGGACGACAAGGGTCGCGTGGTCGACGCCGAGGTCAAGAAGAGCAGCGAAAAGGATTCCGACGCCTCGCAATCGGACAAGAAGTCCTGAGCCTCGCGCCCGGCGCGGTGGCCCGGCTCGAACGGCGGTAATCCATGTTCGATATCGGCTTCTGGGAAATCATCATCATCGTGCTGGTGGCGCTGCTGGTCGTCGGGCCGGAGCGGCTGCCCGGGCTTGCGCGCGAGATCGGGCGCTGGGTGGGCAAGACCCGGCGTTTCGTGCACAGCGTGCGCTCGGATTTCGAGCAGGAGCTGCAGACCGACGAGCTGCGCAAGATGCTGAAGAGCCAGGATCGCGAGATCCGCCAGCTCAAGAACATGATGGACGAGACCGAGACCAGCCTGCGCGAGGAGTTCGAGGACACCGAGCGTGGTCTGCGGGAGGACATCGAGGGTCAGCCGAAGACGGGCAAGCACCTCTCGGACTCCGAGCAGAAGGCGCTGGCCGAGAAGAAGCCGGCCAAGCCGGCGGTGCGCGACAAGCCTTCGATGCGCAGCCCCGACGCGGCGGTGCGCGGTGGCGACGATGAAACGCCGGATACCGACGCCGAAGCCGACGAACCGGCCGAGGTGCGCCGTGTGCCCACGCAGGGCGATCTGGACGGCAACCTGATGACCGACGACCCGGCGCTGGCCGCCGAGCAGAAGGCACGGGCGGCCGACGGGCCGCGTCCGGAGCGCAAGAAGCCGGCGGTGCGCGAACGCCGGACCCCGGATCCCGCGGACGAGGGCGCGCGCCCGGCGCGGGACTCGACGACCGACACCACTCACGACGACCAGACCCCTGACAAGCACTCATGAGCAAGACCAAACCGGGGGTCGAGCCGAGTCCGGAAGCCACCGAGACCCTGCTCACGCATCTGATCGAGCTGCGGGACCGCATCCTCAGGATGTTCATCGCCATCCTGGTGGTGTTCCTGATCCTGTTCCCGTTCGCCAATCCGATCTACACCTGGCTGGCCGATCCGCTGATGCAGCATCTGCCGGAAGGCACCAGCATGATCGCGATCGACGTGGCCGCGCCGTTCCTGATCCCGTTCAAGCTGACCCTGCTGCTGGCCGTGGTCCTCAGCATCCCGTACCTGCTGTACCAGGTCTGGTCCTTCGTGGCCCCGGGTCTGTACGCCCACGAAAAGAGCATGGCGCTGCCGCTGGTGGCCTCGTCCACCATGCTGTTCTACCTCGGGATGGCGTTCGCCTATTTCGTGGTGTTCCCGCTGATCTTCGCGTTCTTCACCGCCACCGCGCCCGAGGGCGTGTCGGTGATGACCGACATCTCGCGCTACCTGTCGTTCGTCATCATGCTGTTCATCGCCTTCGGCATTGCCTTCGAGGTGCCGGTGGCGACCATCCTGCTCGTCTCCATGGGGGCGACCACCCCGGCCAAGCTGGCGCAGAAGCGCCCCTACGTAATCGTCGGGGTGTTCCTGGTGGGGATGGTGCTCACCCCGCCGGATATCATCTCGCAGACCCTGCTGGCGCTGCCGATGTGGCTGCTGTTCGAGATCGGCCTGATCCTGTCGCGGATCATGGAGCGCAAGAAGGCCGAACGGCGCGCTAGCGCGGGCGGTGACGCGGACACGGGCGACGACGACGGCCCGGATGATGACGGCCCGGGTGGTGGCAAGCCGCGGGGTGGCGGCAGCGGCGGCGGATCGCGCAAGACGGCCGC
Organism: Thioalkalivibrio sp. ALE30; assembly: GCF_000377465.1. Lineage (NCBI taxonomy): Bacteria > Pseudomonadati > Pseudomonadota > Gammaproteobacteria > Chromatiales > Ectothiorhodospiraceae > Thioalkalivibrio > Thioalkalivibrio sp. ALE30. The sequence goes on from NZ_KB898170.1 coordinate 160,110, forward strand.
GGCGAGTTCGGCGGCGACGGCATCCGGGACGACCGGGACCGCCGCCGGGGCGGGCGAAAGTGCCACGGCGGCCGCGCGTACCGGGTACACCCCGCTGACCGATGACGAAATGGATGCCGAGCTGGACCGCATCGAGGAAGAGCAGGCTGAACTGCGCCGCCAGCGGGCCGCCCGCGATTCCGGGGGCACGCCCGCCGGCTCTGGAGAGCAACCGGCGGTGTCCGGCACGGCGGGCGACGACACCCCGCCCGGCGCCGATTCGGACCCCGGGGACGCCTCAACCGAGGCGGATGACACGCAGCGCGATCGCTGAACCGGCCGGGGCACCCGCGATTTGTGCGGCCCGGCGCCCCGCCAAGCATCGGAAGTTGCTAAAATACCCGGGTAACCCATTGACCCAGGTAATGATCCCGCGATGGCCGATCCGCGTTCCACCCCCCGCCGCCCCGTCCTGCTGATCGTGATGGACGGAGTCGGCGTGAACCCCTCCAAGCTGAACAATGCCTACGCCGAGGCCGACACCCCGCGTCTCGACGAGTATCTCTCGACCCATACGCACACCACGCTGGATGCCTGTGGCCGCGCGGTCGGGCTGCCGGACGGGCAGATGGGCAACTCCGAGGTGGGGCACCTGACGCTGGGCGCGGGGACCGTGATCAACCAGGACCTGGTGCGCATCGACGACTCCATCGCCGACGGCAGCTTCTACGAGAACGACGCCCTGGTCAGCGCCGCCCGGGCGGCCGCCAACAACGACCTGCCCCTGCACCTGATCGGCCTGGTCTCCGATGGAGGCGTGCACTCGCACATCCGCCATCTGCGCGCCCTGGTCGAGATCTGCCAGCGCGAGGGCGCGCGGCCGATGGTGCACATGATCACCGACGGCCGCGACACCGCCCCGCGCTCGGCGCTGAACTACCTCGACCCGCTGGAGGAAGAACTGGCCAACGCCGGCGGCGCCATCGCCACGGTTTGCGGGCGCTATTACGCAATGGACCGTGACAAGCGCTGGAAGCGCACCGAGAAGGCCTTCCGTGCCATCGCCTATGCCGAGGGCGAGCCCGTCGGGTCCGCCCGCGAGGCCATCGAGGCCGCCTACGCGGCCGGCGAGGACGACGAATTCATCAATCCGCGCATCATCAACGGCGGCGCCCCGCTGGGCGAGGACGCGGTCTGCGTGCTGTTCAACTTCCGCAACGACCGCCCGCGCCAGCTCACCGCCGCCCTGGGCATGGACGACTTCGACGGCTTCGACCGTGGCGACTTCCACCCGGTGTCCGAGACCTGTCTGACCGAATACGATCCGCGCTTCCTGTCGCCGATCGCCTTCCCCCCGGAGCGCCCGTCGACCACCCTGGGCAGTACCATCGCCTCCGCCGGTATCCCGCAGTTCCATTGCGCCGAGACCGAGAAGTACGCCCACGTGACCTTCTTCTTCAACGGCGGCAAGGAAGAACCCTACGCCGGCGAACAGCGGGTGATGGTCCCCTCGCCGTCCGTGGATACCTACGACGAGCAGCCGGAGATGAGCGCGCGGGAGGTGGCCGACGAGACCATCCAGGCGATGCAGAGCGGGCGCTACGGGTTCATTCTGGTCAACTTCGCCAACGGCGACATGGTCGGACACACCGCCAAGCGCGAGGCGCTGATCCAGGCGGTCCAGACCCTGGACCAGGAGGTCGGTCGGGTCCTGGACGCCGCGCGGGAGCTGGAATACTCCGCGATCGTGACCGCCGACCACGGCAACTGCGACGAATACGTGGACCCGGTGACCGGCGCCCCGCACACCCAGCACACCATCTACCCGGTGATGTGCATGATCACCGACTCCCAGCGCTGGCGCCTGCGCACCGGCGGCGGCCTGGCCGATGTCGCCCCGACCGTGCTGGAACTGATGGGGGTGCCCAAGCCCGCCGCGATGGGTGGCCAGAGCCTGCTGCTCGAGGAAGTGCCAGAGTCCGCGTGAGCCCGATGATGCATACGCGCTACGCCGACATCCCGGCCTATGACACCAAGGACGGCTCCGAGATCCGCGAGCTGATGCACCCCGATGTGCACGGCAACGCCGCCCAGAGCCTGGCCGAGGCCGTGGTCGAGCCCGGTGCGATCACGCGCCTGCATCGCCACGCGCGCACCGAGGAGCTCTATCACGTCACCCGTGGCCAGGGCGAGATGCGCCTGGATGAGGCGACCTTCCCGGTGACGGTGGGTGACACGGTCTGCATCGCGCCCGGCACGCCGCATAACATCCGCAACACCGGCGCCGAGCCCCTGCATATCCTGTGCAGCTGCTCGCCGGCGTACTCGCACGACGACACCGAGCTCCTGTAGCCCGTTCTGCGGGCTCATCCGCACCCGTCCTTGTGAGGACCGCCGCCGTCGAAGCGGAAAGGCTGCGTTGAACGGCCGCGGGGCGAGCGAAGCGAGTAACCGCCGGCCGGAGCCACCGACGGGTGGGGCGGGCCGGCGGCTTTCTACCGCGCTGGGAGATTGCTTCGTCGGCTGCACCTCCTCGCAATGACGGAGGTGGACGCGGAAGCGGTGGTGCGCGTCTCCCTAAACGCCGTACTCGGCGCGGTAGGCGCGCAGGGCCTCCAGGTGTTCCGGCGCGCGGCCGGTCTCCTCGAGCATGCGGACCAGGTCGCCCAGCCGGGCGACGCGCACCACCTGCAGGCCCAGATCGGCCTCGACCTCCTGGATCGCGGAGCGCTCGCCGCGGCCGCGCTCCTCGCGGTCCAGAGCGATCGCCACGCCGACCGGGGTGGCCCCGGCGGCCCGGATCAGGTCCACCGATTCCCGGATCGCGGTGCCGGCGGTAATCACGTCGTCCACGATCAGCACCCGACCCTCCAGCGGGGCGCCGACGATGTTGCCGCCCTCGCCGTGGTCCTTGGCCTCCTTGCGGTTGAAGGCCCAGGGGCGGTCCATGCCGTGGTCGCGATAAAGCGCCTCGGTGACCGCGGCGGCCAGCGGAATGCCCTTGTAGGCCGGGCCGAACACCAGGTCGAACTCGATACCGGAATCCCTGATCGCCTGCGCGTAGAACTCGCCCAGCCGCGCCAGGTCCGAGCCGCGATTGAACAGCCCCGCGTTGAAGAAGTACGGGCTCACCCGTCCGGACTTCAGTGTGAACTCGCCAAAGCGCAGGACATCGCGTTGCAGGGCGTATTCCAGAAAGGCGTGGGCGGTCATCGGGGCGGCTCCGGTCGTGAAACGCCGTATTTTGACACACCCGCTTGCGGATCCGGCATCCGTGCGGTCCCGGGGCCTTTTCCGCGCCCGCGCGCACGGGTATTGTTCCCCGCCATGCGCATACTCTCGATGAACGCCAACGGCATCCGTGCCGCCGCCCGCAAGGGTTTCTTCGACTGGCTCCCGTCCACCGAGGCCGATGTGGTCTGCATCCAGGAGACCAAGGCCCAGATCCATCAGATCCAGGGCGAGCCGTTCCATCCACCCGGCTACCACAGCGTCTATGTCGACGCCGTGAAGCCCGGCTACAGCGGCGTGGCGCTGTACAGCCGACGCCAGCCGGACGAAGTCGTGACCCGCATCGGCTTCGAGGAGGCCGACAACGAGGGCCGCTATGCCGAGATGCGGTTCGGCAACCTGTCGGTGGTCTCGCTGTATCTGCCCTCGGGTTCCTCGGGCGACCACCGCCAGGACTCCAAGTGGCGCTTCCTCGAGTTCTTCCGCCCCTGGCTGGCGGAACGCATGCAGGACGGGCGTGAATGGGTCATCTGCGGTGACTGGAACATCGCCCACAAGGAGATCGACCTCACCAACTACAAGTCCAATCGCAAGAACTCCGGCTTCCTGCCGGAGGAGCGGGCCTGGCTGGACCACCTGTTCGACGAGATCGGCATGGTCGACGTGTTCCGCCGGCTGGACGGGCGCCCCGAGCAGTACACCTGGTGGTCCAACCGCGGCCAGGCCTGGGCCAAGAACGTGGGCTGGCGGATCGACTATCAGATTGCCACCCCAGGCATTGCCGCCACCGCGCGCGATCCGTACATCCACACCGACGACCGCTTCTCCGACCACGCGCCGTTCTGGATCGACTATGACTACCAGCCCTGACCGGGGCCTGTGCCGCGCATGACCGACGCCGCCGAAGCGCAACGGCCCCCGCGCCGCGACTGGCGTGCGGCCCTGGCGGTCTACCGCCATCCGCGGGTCATCGGCATGCTGATCCTCGGCTTTGCCGCGGGCTTGCCGCTGCTGCTGACCGGCGGCACCTTCACCGCCTGGCTGCGCGACCTTGGTGTGGAGCTGGCCTCCATCGGCTTCCTCTCCTGGGTCGGCATGGCCTACAGCATCAAGGTGTTCTGGGCCCCGGTGGTCGACCGCCTCGCCCTGCCGGTCCTGACCCGAGTGTTCGGGCGTCGCCGTGCCTGGATGCTGTTCGCCCAGGCCGTAATCATCCTGGGCCTGGCCGGGATCGCCCTGACCGACCCGACGGAGCAGCTCTGGCTGGTGGCCGTCTGGGCCGTACTCACGGCCTTCGGCGCCGCGACCCAGGACATCGCCATTGATGCCTACCGCATTGAGGCCGTCAGCCAGGAGCGCCAGGGCGCGATGGCCGCCGCCTACGTCTTCGGCTACCGCGTGGCCCTGCTGACCGCCGGGGCCGGGGCGCTGCATATCGCCGCGATCGGCAGCTGGAGCCTCTCCTACGGCGCGATGGCCACCCTGATGCTGGTGGGCGTCGTCTGCACGCTGATCGTCCGTGAGCCCGAGGTGGCCCGGCGCGACTCCGCCACGGCCCGACTCGAGGACCGCGTGGTCCACTACCTCAACAACACCTCCGATACGGGCTGGTGGCGTGACCTGAAGGCCTGGTTCATCGGCGCGGTGATCTGCCCGTTCGTCGAATTCTGGCAGCGCTTCGGGAAGATCGCCCTGGTGGTGATCGCCTTCATCGCCGTGTTCCGTATCAGCGATATCTTCATGGGCGTGATGGCGAACCCGTTCTACCTGGACATCGGCTTCACCAAGGACGAGATCGCCAACATCGCCGCCGCCTTCGGCCTGGCCATGACCCTGACCGGCGCGGCCCTCGGCGGCCTGCTGGTGGTGCGCTTCGGCATCATGCGCATGCTGCTCGCGACGGCGATCCTGGCCCCGCTGACCAACCTGACCTTCTCCTGGCTGGCCACGCTGGGCCCCGAGACCTATGGCCTGGTCTTCGCGATTATGGCCGACAATCTCTCCGGTGGCATGGCGATCTCGGTGTTCATCGCCTACCTCTCCAGCCTGACCAACAGCGCCTACACCGCGACCCAGTACGCCCTGTTCAGCTCCATCATGACCCTGCCGGGCCAGTTCCTCGCCGGCTTCACGGGCGTACTTGCCGAACACATCGGCTGGGTCTGGTTCTTCGCCAGCTCCGCCCTGATCGGCATCCCCACCATCCTGCTCGCCTTCGCCCTGATGCGCTGGGCCAATCCCGACCGCATGCCCCAGCCCGGACGTCCGGACCTCGCCGAGGCCCCCGCCCGCGACTAGCCGGCCGAACGCCTCGGGGCCGGACAGCAAAAAGCCCGCATCCGTGGATGCGGGCTCGGGTGATGCCAGCGGGCCGCCGGGTGGCGGCCGCGTACTCTCGTCCTAGAAGTAGTACCCGAAGTTGATGTTGACCCGGGCCTCCCAGTTGTCCTGCTCGTTGGCGCCCAGGCGGTCGCCGAACGGGTTGTCGCCGCGACGGTTTCCGCCGACGAATTCGTTGCCGTTGGAATAGGCCAGGTCCGTGTAGATGTACCAGTTACCCCGGGCCCAGGCTGCGCCCAGCACCAGCATGTCGCTGTTGTTGAAATCGCTCTCGCTCTTCACGATTGAGGACACCTCGGCGTACGGGATTACGTAGTCCAGCCACGGGATGTTGCTGGTTTCCTGGTAGTAACTGAGCGATACAGCCGGGATCCAGCCCTCGGCGGCCACGGTGTTGGGGAAGTCGTAGGCGCCCATCTGGACCAGCTTGTCGGTTCCCAGCGGCTGGTTCGCGTCCACGTCGAACTTGTAGTAGGTCAGCTGGCTGGCCAGGGTCCAGTTGCCCCAGTTGTTGACCATGTGGCCGGAGACCGCGTAATGGTCGCCATCACTCTGCGGACCCTTGCTCTTCAGCTCGCCGTATTGCGCGGAGAAACCGACGTCGGTATTTGCGTTCGGGATGCTGTAGATGCCGCGCACGTTGAACTGGTTGCGTTCTTCGTAGCCGTCGCCAGATTCGTTGACGACGTCATAGGAGTACCGCGCACTGTCCCGGGTGTCGCCCGAGTAGTGGCCTTCATCTCGCGCGTAATAGCCGAAGTCCCAGGTCCAGTCGCCCATCGGCATGGTGTACTTCACGCCGAGGTCCATGTCGTCGGACAGGCCCACGTAGTAGTGCTGGTCGAAGAACCAGCTCTGGGAGACACCGTAGGGGCCCGGGCCGAAGGGCACGCGGTTCACGCCCACTTGCAGCTGGCTCTCGTTCTCGAAGTTGTAGCCGACCCAGCCGGTGTGCAGCATGTTGTAGCCGTCATACCAGCGATACTCGAGCTTGCCGAGCCAGGGACCGTTCTCGTAGTCGAGGTTGATGCGGGCGGTGTCGAGAACGAAGTTACCGCCTTTGTCCCAGGAGCGCCGGTCGGAGTCGGGATAGTCGCCGACCACATAGTTCCCGCGCAGGGCGCCGCCGATCGACAGGTTGCCGACCTGGATGCTGTCGTATTCGGCGGCGGCGACATTCGGGCCCAGGAACAGGGCCAGGGCAACGGCACCGGACAGGGGTGCCAGGGTCCAGCTCATCGTCTTGTTCATTGCGATTCCTCTTCTGGTCAGGCGGTTCGGGTGTCGCCAGTGGCCTTACCGGGCGGACACGAAGTGCACGGTGCGTCCCGGGCTGAAACCGGTGGTCTGCGGACCACGCGGGCCGATGCGTTGTAAACACGATACGCACCCCCGGCGCACTGTGGTGTGACCACGACACCCGCCCCGTGTTCCTTTTCTCGCGCGAGGGCCTTCAGCCGACCGGCGCCCGGCGTACCGGGGCGGCCTTCTGGCTGGGGCAGGCTCCCCAATCCACTTGTTTAGAGCCCATGGCGGGATTTCGCCAGCCGGTGCGTAAGTTGCAATGGAACTATTTTTGTACAAAAATAACTAAACGAGTGATTCAATTGCGGGAAGTTTTGATGACATCCACCCAGGCCGTGCCCCAGGCACACGACAACGAATCCGGTGCCGTCGCCGGCACGAGTGGCGAGCCGGATCTGGCGCGTTCGGTGATCCGCCAGTTGCGGGTGATCATCCGCGCGCTGCAGGGGCACTCGCGGACGGTCGAGCGGGCCTGTGGGATCAGCGCCTCGCAGCTGTGGGCCCTGTGGGAGCTGCAGCGCACGCCGGGGCTTAACGTCAGCGACCTGTCGCGTCGGCTCTCGGTGCATGCCTCCACGACCTCCAACCTGCTGGACAAGCTGGAGCACCGCGGGCTGATCGAGCGCCGCCGTCCGGAAAAGGACCAGCGCATCGTGCGGCTCTATGTCACCGATGCCGGCCTCGAACTGCTGGACCAGGCCCCGGCCGCGCCGCAAGGCGAACTGAACCGGGCCCTGCAGTCGCTGCCGAAGGGGTGTCTGGAGGAACTCGACCAGAACCTCGACCTGCTGGTCGAGGCGATGAACACCACCGAGCCTCGGGCCTGGCTGCAACCGTTCGACGGCAAGGCCTGAGCCCGGGCCCGTCCGGAGGCTCCGATGCGCATCCTTCGCCCCCTCCTGCCCGCGCTGCTCTTCCTGCCGCTTGCGGTGGGCGCCCAGCCGGCCTTCGACGCCCCGCCGGAGCGCTCCACCGATGGCGGGTTCACCCTCGCCTGGGAGGCGGATGCGGCGGTGGTTCTGGAGCAGGCCTCGGGGCCGGATCACGCGGATGCCCGCGTGATCTACCAGGGCGGTGATACCAGCACCGTCATCAGCGGACTGCCCGATGGCGAGTACCGGTTCCGCCTGCGCGCCGCGGATGCGGATGCCTGGGCCGACCAGACCACCGTTACGGTGGAGCATCACAGCCTGGCCCGCGCCTTCGGCTTCTTCGCGGTGGGCGCGATCGTCTTCCTGGTCCTGATCGGGGCCATCCTGCGCGGGCGTCCGCGCGACTGATTCACCCGGTCCGTCCTGCCGATACGCTCGAGGCCCCGCCCTCGCGTAGCAGGGACGGACCCGTTTCCGGAGGGTTCCATGACGGATCTCAAGATCAACATGCAGCGCCTGCAACAGGACATCAACGACCTGGGCCAGATCGGCCGCGATGCCGACCGCGGCCTGCATCGCCGCGCCTTCAGCGAGGGCGACCGCGCCGGGCGCGAGTGGTTTCGCGGTCGCCTGGAGGCCGCCGGCCTGGACGTCTGGCAGGACGGTGCCGCCAACCTGCATGGTCGGCTGGACTATGACGGCAAGCGCCCGGTGGTCGCCATGGGCTCGCACCTGGACACGGTGCCCGGGGGCGGCCCGCTGGACGGGGCGCTGGGCGTGCTGATCGGGCTGGAGGTGCTGCGCACGGCCAAGGAGAACGCGGTCGATCTGCAGTACCCGCTGGAGGTGATCGACTTCACCGACGAAGAGGGTCGTTTCGGTGGCATGTTCGGCTCCCAGGCGATGGCCGGCAAGCTGACCCCGGAGAGTATCAGCCATGCCCGGGATCTCGAGGGCGTGACCCTGGTCGAGGCCATGGCCAACTGGGGCCTGAATGCCGACGACGCCCTGAGCGCACGGCGCGACCCGCACACCCTGCATGCCTTCATCGAGACGCATATCGAGCAGGGGCCGGTACTCGACCGGCGCGGCCTGAGCGTGGGCGTGGTCGAGGCGATTACCGGGTTGTTCAAGTGGGAGGTGCGCCTGAAGGGGCAGCCGAACCATGCCGGCACCACGCCGATGGACATGCGCATCGATGCCTTCCAGGGCCTGGCCGAGTTCGGCGGCGAGATCGATCGCCTGCTGGAGGAGCACGGCAGCCCGAATTCGCGTGCCACCATCGGGCGCGTAGAGCTCTCGCCCGGGGCGCCGAACACGGTGCCCGGGGTGGCGACCTTCTCCTTCGAGGTGCGCGATACCGACGAAAAGGTGCTGACCGCGCTGGCGCATGCGGCCCGTCGCACCCTGTCGAGCCTGGCCCGTCGGCGTGATCTGATGTTCGAGTTCGACGTGCTCTCCGAGATCGACCCGGTGCGCTGCGATCCCGGCATTGTGCAGACCATCGAGGCGCAGGCCGAGCGCATGGGTCTGGAGTACATCACCATGCCCAGTGGCGCGGCCCACGACACCCAGAGCATGAGCCGGATCACCCGTACCGGCATGATCTTCGTGCCGAGCCTCCAGGGGCGTAGCCATTCCGCCGCGGAATGGACAAACTGGGAGGACATCGAGATCGGCGCCAACGTGGCCCTGCAAAGTGCCCTGGCGCTGGCGGCCCGGCAATAAACCCCGACGAAAGGAAACGCCCGGAATGGCCGACAACAACAACGTCTCCCGCCTGACCGACTACGACTCCCTGGACCCGCTTCGCGAGCAGTACCAGGAGAGCCTGATCACCACGCCGGTCCTGCGTCAGGAGCTGCGGGAGCACCACGTCGCGCTGCTGTGTATCGACCTCCAGTACCTGGATGCCGCGCGGGGCCACGGCGTGTTCGCGGATTCCGCCGAATCCGGTGTGCCGCTGGAGGCGCAGGAGTACTACTTCAACCGCCTCGAGCAGACCGTGCTGCCCAATGTGCGCCGCCTGCAGGACGCCTTTCGCGAAGAGGGGCTGGAGGTGATCCACACCCGCATCCGCTCGCTGACCCGCGACGGCCGCGACCGCAGCCCGGGCCACAAGCGCCTGAACCTGCACGCGGCTCCCGGCTCCAAGGACGCCGAGTTCGTCGAGCAGGTGGCCCCGGTGGGGGACGAGATCGTGCTGGACAAGACCGCCAGCGGGGTCTTCAACTCCACCAACCTGCACTACATCCTGCGCAACCTGAACATCTCCGCCTTGTTCATCGTGGGCGTGTACTCCAACGAGTGCGTCTCCACCGCCGTGCGGGATGCCTGTGACCTGGGCTTTTATGTCACCCTGATGGACGACGCCACGGCCACGGTGACGCCGGAGATGCAGAAGGCCACGATCACCACCATCAAGGACCGCTACGCCCGGGTGATGACCACTGACGAGGCGATCCGCGAGATCAAGAAGGTGCAGGAGGCCTCGTGACCGGTCTCGACGACCCCATCCTCCCGACCTCCATTGCCTGGGGGCTGCTGGCGGCGTTCAGCGTCCTCTGGGTGGTGCTGGGCTGGTGGCTGGGTCGTCGCAACAAGACCGCCGAGGACCACATGCTGGCGGGCCGCAATGTCGGCCTGGCGCTCGCCACCGCGACCGCGATGGCCACCTGGGTCACCGCCAATACCACGATGACTGCCCCGCAACTGGCGCTGCAGCTTGGTGTCTGGGGCATGCTCGGGTATTCGCTGGGTGCGCTGGGCCTGATCCTGTTCGCGCCGCTGGCGCGACGCATCCGCGAGCTGATGCCGCGCGGCTTCACCTCCGGGGACTTCATCCGCCTGCGCTTCGGCACCTTCACCTGGCGCGTGTTCCTGGTGGTCTCGCTGATCTACGCCTTTGGCTGGCTGGTCTCGATGGCGATGGCCGGCGGGGTGCTGATCAATGCCCTGGCCGGGATCGACTATCGCGTGGGCATGACCGTGATCCTGACCGTCTGCGTGATCTACACCCTGCTGGGCGGTCTGCGCGCGGTCATCGGGACCGACTTCATCCAGACGGTCATCATTGTCGCGGGCGCGGCGTTCATCGCCTGGCTGACCATCGACAAGGTCGGCTTCGAGGCGATCCACTTCAACCTGATGGAAGAGCGCCCGGAACTGCTGAGCCTGCTGTTCCCGGCCGCGATCATGTTCCTGTTCAACAACCTGCTGTTCGGCGTGGGCGAGATCTTCCACTCCAACGTCTGGTGGTCGCGCGCCTTCGCCTTCGGCCGCAACGTGGGCTTCCGCGCCTACCTGTTCGGTGGCCTGCTGTGGCTGCCGGTCCCGATCGTCGCCGGCTTCATCGCGCTGGCCACGCCGGCACTGGGGATCAACGTCCCCGCGGCGGACATGGTCGGGCCGCTGGTGGCCGCCGAGGTGCTGGGTCTCACCGGGGCGATCGTGGTGTTCATCGTGGTCTTCGCCGCGCTGGCCTCCAGTCTCGATTCGCTGCTGGCGGCCACGTCCGACCTGGTGACCCGCGACATCTATCGCGGCCACATCCGTCCGCGAGCCAGCGAGCAGCACCAGTTCCGCGCGACCAAGGTAATCGTGGTGCTGCTGGGTCTGCTGACCTGGCTGGCGGCCAGCTATCGCGGCGAGGTCCCGATCGTCGGCTCCCTGGCGGAGCTGCTGTACTTCACCGGGGCCTTCGTGGCCTCCGCGATCTGGCCGATCGTCGCCGGCCTGTACTGGAAGCAGGCGAACCCGCAGGGCGCCGCCTGGTCGATGATACTGGGGTCCGGTATCGGACTGGCCAGCTATTTCCTGATCGGGTTCTACGTCGCGGCCCTGGTAGGCGCGGCGGTCTCCCTGGCGGTGATGGTGCTGGCCACCTGGTTGGCCCCGCGCCCGTTCGACTGGGACCGCCTGGCCCGTGAAGACACTCATGCGATGGGGAGTCCCGCATGACGATCTCGACCACCGCCCTCTCCATCATCGTCGTGATCGCCACGCTGGTGGCGACCCTGACCCCGATCCTGTTGATCGCCCTGTTTATCCGCGACTGGAAAAAAGGACGCCTCTGGTGAACTACACCGAAGATCCCCTGCACGTGCTCCACCCGAAAGACGGCGCCGCCGGTACCGACCGGCCGCGGGCGTTGCTGGATGCGGTGGAGGAAGACCCGGATCCGCTGCTGAAGCTGGCCGCCGCACACGTGGTCTCCAGCCAGCAGTTCAACCGCGAGGAACTGCTGCAGCTGTTCCGGCTGGCCGCGCAGTACGAGACCACGCCTGCCCTGATGCACCTGCCACTGGCGGGCAAGATCCTGATCAGCGCGTTCTACGAGCCGTCCACCCGCACGCGGTTGTCGTTCGAGAGCGCCTGGCACCGGCTTGGCGGCGCGGTGATGTCGATCACCGACCCCAAGAGCACCGGCATCGCCAAGGGCGAGTCGCTGGCGGACATCGCCGAGATGTTCAACAACTACGGCGACGTGCTGGTGCTGCGCTCCTCCGATGGCGAGGCCGCGCACAACATGCTGGAGAACCTGCGCATCCCGCTGGTCAACGCCGGCAACGGCATCGACGAGCACCCGACCCAGGCGCTGGCGGACGTCTACACCCTGGCCAAGTGGCGCCCGGAGCTGTTTACCGGCCCGGTCGCCCCGGAGGACCGCATCAAGGTCGGCATCATCGGGGTGCCCTCGCGCATGCGTACGGTGCGCTCGCTGCTGCGCCTGCTGAGCCTGTTCCCCGAGGCGATCGAAGAGGTCGTGATCATCTCGCGCGAGGACGAGAACTTCGATCCCGGCCAGCGCGAGGAACTGGCGGAGGCCGGCCTGAACCTGCGCGTGGTGCACGAGCTGGACCCGGTGCTGCCGGAGCTGGACGTGGTGTACATCAACGCCATCGCCTGGGTGGGCGATACCTTCGAGTCCATGGGTGAGGGCCTGAAGCTGGACCGCAACTCCCCGCTGAAAAAGGGCGCGATCATCATGCACCCGCTGGCGCGCGGTGCGGAGCTGTCGACGGACCTCGATGACACCCCGCACAACTGGTACTTCGCCCAGGCGCGCGGGGCGGTGTTCGTGCGCATGGCGCTGCTGACCAGCGTGGTCCGCCGTATCAGCGCGGTCATGGACACCCCGGAAGACTGAACCTCGTAGTGAACTGAACCGCGAGTGGCGTGGCGCGCCGGAACGGACCGGGCCGCGCCCCGCTCGCACCGAACGGATAACCAAGGAGACATGCCATGTGTGGCATCGCCGGAATCTTTCACGCCGACCCGGACCGCAAGGTCGACCCGCAGACCCTGGTCAACATGGCCGCGATCCAGTATCACCGCGGTCCTGACGGCTTTGGCTACAAGACGCAGGACGACCGTGGTGTGGGATTCTCCCACGCGCGGTTGTCGATCATCGACCTCGACGAGAACCGCGGGCGCCAGCCGTTCTGCATGACCAACGGCGAGATTATGACCGCGGTTAACGGCGAGCTGTACGACTACAAGCGCATCCGCACCGATCTCACCTCGCGCGGGGTGAAGTTCCGCACCAAGAGCGATTCCGAGATGGTGATGCACCTGTACCAGCGCGAGGGGCTGGAGGACGCGGTGAAGCACTTTCGCGGGGAGTTCGCGATCTCGCTGTATGACCGCAAGCACGACCGGCTGATCCTGATCCGCGACCGCTTCGGCATCAAGCCGCTGTACTTCACCGAGGCCAACGGCAGTTTCGTGTTCGGCTCCGAACTGAAGGTGCTGTTCGCCAACCCCGATGTGCCGCGCCAGTTCTCCGATGATGGCCTGTACCACCAGCTGATGCAGACCATGGTGCCCGGCACCACCGCCTTCGAGGGCATCCAGCAGGTCAAGCCGGGCCACATGGTCATCGTCGAGCGCGCCCACGGCAAGCTGAAGATCCGCCAGGAGAAGTACTGGGACATGGACTTCCCGCTGGCCTCCGAGCGCCCGCCCGAGAGCGAGACCGACGAGAACTACTGGATCGAGGGCGTGCGCGAGAAGCTGATGGAGGCCGTCCAGCTGCGCCTGGAGGCCGACGTGCCGGTGGCCTGCTACCTCTCCGGCGGGATCGACTCCTGCATCACCCTGGGGCTGGCCTCGGCCAGCCAGCAGTCGCCGGTCAAGGCCTTCACCATCGGCTTCGACAACGACGACTACGACGAGACCGCGATCGCCCGCGAGATGGCCGAGAGTGTCGGCGCCGATCAGGACATCATGACCCTGAACGCCGACCACCTCTACGACAACTTCGAAGAGGCGCTGTGGCACGCCGAGCGCACCATCTACAACACCCTCGGCGTGGCCAAGCTCCTGATGAGCCGCCACGTGAACAAGGCCGGCTACAAGGTGGTGGTCACCGGCGAGGGCTCGGACGAGCTGTTCGGCGGCTACCCGGCGTTCCGCCGCGACATGTTCCTGCACGGGCTGGATACCCTGCCGGAGGCCGACCGTCAGGCCTGGCAGCAGATGCTGAACGAGTCCAACGAGCTGGTCTCCGGCGCGATGCTGGCCGAGGACGAGGTGGATGACCCCGAGTTCACCCGAATGATGGGCTTCACCCCGTCCTGCCTGCAGCCGTGGCTGGCCGCGTCTGACCACGTGCCGGGCCTGCTGCATCCGAAGCGCCGCGAGCGCATGCAGGGCTACCAGCCGGGCAAGGCGATCGCCGATGCCCTGGACAACGACATGCTGGAAGGCCGGCACCCGCTGGACAAGGCCCAGTACGTCTGGATCAAGACCATGCTGGAAGGCCAGATCCTGACCTGGGGCGGCGACCGCATGGACATGGCCAACTCGATGGAGGCGCGCCCGCCGTTCCTCGATCACCACCTGGCCGAGTTCGCCGCCCACCTGCCGCCGACCATGCGCATCAAGGGCCCGACCGAGAAGTACGTGCTGCGCGAATCGATGAAGGGCCTGCTGCCGAAGGTGCTCTACGAGCGCGAGAAGTTCGCGTTCATGGCCCCGCCGGCGCATACCGATCCGGTCAAGTGGGCGGCGATGAAGGCCCTGGCCGATCGCTACCTCGCGCCGGAGAAGGTCGAGGAGGCCGGTCTGCTGGATCCGGAGGGCGTGCGCCAAGTGTTCGAGCTGCACGAGTCCGAGGACACCCCGGCCGCGACCCAGGTCCAGCTGGACGCGGTGATCAACCACATGATCGGGGTGCAGGTGCTGTACGAGAAGTTCGTGGCCACCGACATCCCGGCGCTGGCACAGCAGAAGGCCGAGGAGTTCGGCTGGCACGCCTGATTGCCGATGAACGGTCAGAGGCCCGGGAGAGTCCTTCCGGTGCCACACGAGAAGGCCCCGCGGATCGACCATCCGCGGGGCCTTTCATTTGTGCTGCCCGAAATGCCCGATCCGGCATCGCCGGCGGTGATGACGAACGGGGCTTGGCCCGCCGGTCCCCGTGGAACCCCCCAGACACAAAAAAGCCGCCGGCCCCGGAGGGCGCGGCGGCGGATGGCCTCGCGGCCCCGAGGGGCCGGAAGCGGACGCCTTACAGGCTGTAGTACATGTCGAACTCGATCGGATGGGTGGTCATGCGCATCTGCGTGACGTCTTCCATCTTCAGGTCGATGTAGGCATCGATCATGTCGTCGGTGAACACGCCACCCTGGGTCAGGAACTCGCGGTCCTGGTTCAGGGCTTCCAGCGCCTGGTCCAGCGAATGGCAGACCTGCGGGATGCCCTTTTCCTCTTCCGGCGGCAGGTCGTAGAGGTTCTTGTCCATCGCGTCGCCGGGGTGGATCTTGTTCTGGATGCCGTCCAGGCCGGCCATCAGCATCGCGGCGAAGGCCAGGTAGGGGTTGGCGGTGGAGTCCGGGAAGCGCAGCTCGATCCGGCGCGCCTTCGGGTTCATCACGAACGGGATGCGCAGCGAGGCCGAGCGGTTACGGGCGGAGTAGGCCAGCATGACCGGCGCCTCGAAGCCCGGCACCAGACGCTTGTAGCTGTTGGTGGACGGGTTGGTGAAGGCATTCAGCGCGCGGGCGTGCTTGATGATGCCGCCGATGTAGTACAGCGCGGTCTCGGACAGGCCGCCGTAGAGGTCACCGGAGAACAGGTTCTTGCCGTCCTTGGACAGCGACTGGTGCACGTGCATGCCGGAGCCGTTGTCGCCGACGATCGGTTTGGGCATGAAGGTCGCGGTCTTGCCGTGGATGTGGGCCACGTTCTGCACCACGTACTTCAGGATCTGCACCTCGTCGGCCTTCTGCGTCAGGGTCGCCGGGCCCACGCCGATCTCGCACTGGCCGGCGGTGGCCACCTCGTGGTGGTGCACCTCGGTCTCCAGACCCATCTCGGTCATCACTTCGCACATGGTGGAGCGGATGTCGTGCAGGCTGTCGACCGGCGGGACCGGGAAGTAGCCGCCCTTCACGCCCGGGCGGTGCCCGATGTTGCCGTCCTCGTAGACGCGCTCGGAGTTCCAGGACGCCTCCTGGGAGTCCACGCGGCAGTAGGAACCGGACAGGCTGGTACCCCACTTCACGTCGTCAAAGATGAAGAACTCGTTCTCCGGACCGAACAGCGCGGTGTCCGCGATGCCGGTGCTCTGCAGGTAGGCCTCGGCGCGGCGCGCCAGGGAGCGCGGGCAGCGGTCGTAGCCCTGCATGGTGGCCGGCTCGACCACGTCGCAGCGGATGTTCATGGTCATGTCTTCGAAGAACGGGTCGATCACGGCCGACTCGGCGTCCGGCATCAGGATCATGTCGGACTCGTTGATCCCCTTCCAGCCGGAGATCGAGGAGCCGTCGAACATCTTGCCTTCCTCGAAGGTCTCTTCGTCGATGTCGTGGGCCGGCATGGTCACATGCTGTTCCTTGCCCTTGGAGTCGGTAAAGCGGAAGTCGACAAAGCGCACTTCCTTTTCCTTGATCTGGTTCAGCACGTCGGCTGCGGACATGGGGATCTCCTTGGTCTTCACTTGAGTCTTCGATTTTGGCCGGCCGGCCTGTTGGCCCCTGCACGGCTTCGTGGGTCATTATGCAGGCATCATGCCATCCGGCCCGATTCGGCCCGGGCGCGCGAAAAACGGGCACCCCGGGTGCCGCGCCGCCTCCCTTCTGCACCATCATGGTGCCGTATATGCACAAAGATGGTGCTTGCCGGGGTGTGCCGCACCTAATGAGTGCACGGACGATAGAGTAGCGTGACCTCGCCCAGCATGTCGCCCACCTGCGGGTGGGCGTGCAGCCGGTCAGCCAGGGCCCGGGCCCGCGCCTCCAGGTCCGGAGCAGCGGTTGCCCCGTCAAGGCGCAAGGTCAGCGTCATGTGCACCCGGCCGCCCAGGTAGTGCAGGGACAGGTGCTCCACCGCGTCCAGCTCCGGGGTGTCGGCCCAGGCCTCGCGCAGGGCCTCTACCAGAACCGGCCGTAACGGCAGCGTCGAACTGCGTGCCTGCTCCGCGTCATTCTCCGGGTCCACGTGCACCGTGATGTCGTTGACCCGGTCATGCTCGTCGGTCACCGAATGGAACACCGCATCGGCGATCCGATGCCCCTCGGAGACCGAGATCATCGGCGCGACCTGGATGTGCACATCGGCCACCACGTCGCTGCCGTGGCGCCGGGTGCGCAGCATGTGCGCATCCTTCACCCCGGGCACGTCCAGGATGGTGCGGTGAATGCGATCCACCTTTTCCGGCTCCAGCGCGGTGTCGATCAGCTCCGCCGCGGCGCGCACGATCAGGCGCCCGGCGATATGCAGGATGAACAGCGCCACGATCAGCGCCGCCAGGGCGTCCGCCCACGGGAAGCCGGCCACTGCCGCGCCCACGCCGGCCAGTACGAACAGCGACGAGATCGCATCCGTGCGGTGGTGCCAGGCATTGGCATCCAGCATCCGCGAGCGCAGGCGCTTCGCCACTCGATGGGTGTACTGGTACAGGCCCTCCTTCGCGACCAGGGTCAGCGCGGCAAAGAAGATGGCCATATTGGCGGGACCGGTCATGGCCTCGGGGTCGACCAGCCGGCTGCCGGCTGCCCAGGCGATCCCCAGCCCCGCGGCTGCCAGAAAGACCCCGACGATCACCGTTGCGAGGGTCTCGATGCGGGCATGGCCGTACGGGTGGTCCTGGTCGGGGGACGCCGCAGCCTTGCGCGCCGCGAACAGCACGACACCGTCGGTGATGAGGTCCGACAGCGTATGCACGCCGTCCGCGACCAGCGCCTGCGAGTTCAGAAGCCAGCCGCTGAGTAGCTGCGCGACGGCCAGAAAGCTGTTCACGGTCGCGCCCACCAGCGTCACTCGGCGGGTGTCGCGGTAGCGCTGACCGTTCTCCGCGGTCACCGTCGGCTCCGAATTGGCGTGCGGCTCGCTCAGGGCGGTTCTCCGAACCGGATCAAGCCTCCAGTATGGGCGCCTTCCCGGCTGGCGCAAAACCGACTGCCGCCACAGGGAAAGCGCCGACTCGCGCGGGCGTCTCCGCGTTTCGCGCTGACGCTGACGGTGGCCGAGGCTGGAGCCCGGCCGATATACTGTCCGCTTTGCCCTGACCCGGGATCCCGCATGGCGCACGAACGCACCCCGTCCAGCAGCAGCCCCACCTTCCAGGACCTGATCCGTCGCTTGCAGGACTACTGGAACGATCACGGCTGCGTGGTCCTGCAGCCCTACGACATGGAGATGGGCGCCGGTACCTTTCACCCGGCGACCTTCCTGCGCTCCATCGGTCCCGAGCCGTGGCGCGCCGCCTATGTGCAGCCCAGCCGGCGCCCGACCGATGGTCGCTATGGCGACAACCCCAACCGCCTGCAGCACTACTACCAGTTCCAGGTGCTGCTGAAGCCGTCGCCGCCGGACATCCAGGACCTCTATCTCGGTTCGCTGGAGGCGCTGGGTTTCGATCCGCTGACCCACGACATCCGCTTCGTCGAGGACAACTGGGAATCCCCGACCCTCGGCGCCTGGGGGCTGGGCTGGGAGGTCTGGCTGAACGGCATGGAGGTCACCCAGTTCACCTATTTCCAGCAGGTGGGCGGGCTCGACTGCCACCCGGTCTCCGGCGAGATCACCTACGGGCTGGAGCGTCTGGCGATGTACCTGCAGGGGGTGGAGAGCGTCTACGACCTGGTGTGGACCATCGGCCCGGACGGGCGCGCGGTCACCTACGGCGACGTCTATCACCAGAACGAGGTGGAGCAGTCCACCTACAACTTCGAGCACGCTGACCGCGACGCCCTGTTTGCCGCCTTTGATCAGCATGCGAACGAGAGCGACCGCATGATCGAGCTGGGCCTGCCGCTGCCGGCCTACGAACAGATGCTGCGTGCCTCGCACAGCTTCAACCTGCTGGATGCCCGCGGCGCGATCTCGGTCACCGAGCGCCAGCGCTACATCCTGCGTGTGCGCGAACTGTCGCGAAACGTCGCGCAGAAGTACTACGAGTCGCGCGAGGCCCTGGGCTTCCCGCTGTGCGCCGACGACGATACGAACAAGCCCGACGCCGCCTGAACCTATTTTCCGGACCGCGTGCCCTTGCGCGCGGTCGTGATGGACCCGAACTGGACTCGACATGGCTGAAGCCCGTGAACTGCTGATCGAACTGGGCACCGAGGAGCTGCCCCCCGCCGCCCTGCCGCGCCTGCGTGATGCCCTGGCCGATGGTCTGGCCAACCGGCTGAGCGAGGCCGGGCTGGCGCCGGGCGCGCCCGAGGTCTTCGCCACCCCGCGCCGGCTGGCGGTGCTGTTCCCGGACGTCCCGGGGCAGCAGCCGGACCAGCTCCAGGAGCGTCGCGGACCGGCCGTGGCCGCCGCCTTCGATGATGCCGGCGAGCCGACGAAAGCGGTGCTGGGCTTTGCCCGCTCCTGCGGCGTGGAGGTCGAGCGTCTGGAGCGCGAGACCACCGACAAGGGCGAGTACCTGGTCTTCCGCCAGATGCAGCCGGGCCGCGCCCTCGGCGAGCTGCTGCCGGAGATGCTGGAGGCCGCGCTCGAAGCCCTGCCCACGCCCAAGCGCATGCGCTGGGGCAGCAGCCGCACCGAGTTCGTGCGCCCCGCGCACTGGCTGGTGGTCCTGCACGGGACCGAGGTGCTGGAGATGACGGTGCTGGAACAGACCGCCGGGCGGGCCACGCATGGTCACCGCTTCCACCAGCCCGGCGCGCTGGAGCTGAAGCGCGGCAACGACTACGCCGAGCGGCTGCGCAGCCCCGGCTTTGTCGAGCCGTCGTTCGAGGCGCGGCGCGAAAACATCCTGGCCCAGGTGCACGAACAGGCCAAGGCCCTGGGCGGGCGCGCACTGGTGGATGCCGACCTGCTGGACGAGGTGACCGCACTGGTAGAGTGGCCGGTGGCCCTGACCGGCGGCTTCGACCCGCGTTTCCTGGATGTCCCGCAGGAGGCGTTGATCTCCACCATGCAGGACAACCAGAAATACTTCCCGGTGGTCGACGAGGCCGGGCGCATGCAGCCGCACTTCATCGTGATCAGCAATATCGAGTCGCGCGACCCGCACGCGGTGCGCGACGGTAACGAGCGCGTGCTGCGCCCGCGCTTCGCCGATGCCGAGTTCTTCTGGCAGCAGGACCGCAAGAAGCGTCTGGAGGAACGGCTGGATGCGCTGGACTCCGTGGTGTTCGAGAAGCGCCTGGGCACGCTGCGCGACAAGTCCGTGCGGCTGGAGGCCCTGATGCAGCGCCTGGCCGGCCTGATGGGGCTGGATGCCGGGCTGGCCGCGCGCGCCGCGCGCCTGGCCAAGTGCGATCTGGTGACCCAGATGGTCTTCGAGTTCACCGAACTGCAGGGCACGATGGGCCGCTACTACGCCCTGCACGACCGCGAGGACGAATCCGTCGCGGCTGCAATCGAACAGCACTACTGGCCGCGCCAGTCCGGTTCGGAACTGCCGGATGTCCCGCTGGCCCAGGCCCTGGCGCTGGCGGACCGGCTGGATACGCTGGTCGGGATCTTCGCGATCGGCAAGCAGCCCACCGGCACCAAGGACCCGTTCGCCCTGCGCCGCGCCGCGCTGGGGCTGGTGCGCATCCTGGTCGAGCGCGAACTGCCGCTGGCCCTGACCCCGCTGCTGCAGGCCGCGGCCGAGCCGATCCGCGAACGGGTGCCGGAGGCCGACCAGGCGGTGGAACCGGTCCGCGAATACATCCTGGAGCGCCTGCGCGGCTACCTGCTGGAGCAGGGTCAGGCACACGAGACCATCGAGGCGGTGGCCGCGGTCGCGCCCGATACCCCGCTGGACTTCGTCCGCCGCGTGCGCGCGGTCAGCCTGTTCCGCGAGCGCCCGGAGGCCGAGGCCCTGGCTGCGGCGAACAAGCGCATCCACAACCTGCTGCGCAAGGCCGGGGAGGAGGCCGAGGCCGACCTCGACCCCGAGGCCCTCGCGCTGGACGAGGAGCGCCAGCTCTACCAGGGCCTGCAGGCGGTGCGTCCCGGCGTCGAGCAGGCGGTGGCCGATGGTGACTACCTGCACGCCCTGGGCGAGCTGGCGGGCCTGCGCGATCGCGTCGATACCTTTTTCGACCAGGTGATGGTGATGGCCGAAGATGCCGCCGAGCGGCGCAACCGTCTGGCTCTGCTGCGTGAACTGCGCCGCGCGTTCGAGACCGTGGCCGACATCGGCCGCCTGGCCACGGGATAGCGCCGCCGCATGCTGCCCCTGATCCGCGGTCTGCTGTTCCAGCTCGGGTTCATCGGCTCGATGCTGGTCTTCGGCGTGCTGGTGCCACCGCTGATCTGGCCGTTCTCGCGCCGCATCCGCTACCGGGTGCTGACGCAGTGGGGGCGCTTCAATGTCTGGTGGCTGCGGGTGACCTGTGGCGTGGACTACCGGGTGCGCGGCGCCGAACACATCGATGCGTCGCGCCCGCATGTGGTGCTGTCCAAGCATCAGTCGGCCTGGGAGACCGTCGCCTTCGTCGCGATCTTCCCGATGCAGACCTGGGTGCTCAAGCGCGAGCTGATGCGCATCCCGGTCTTTGGCTGGACGCTGGCGATGATCGATCCGGTGCCAATCGACCGCGAAGGCGGGCGCCAGGCGCTGGAGAATCTGGTCACCGAGGGCCGGCAGCGCCTCGACGCGGGCCGCTGGGTGATCGTGTTCCCCGAGGGCACGCGCGTGGCCCCGGGCGAACACGGGCGCTACCGCCAGGGCGGCGCGATGCTGGCCGCGCGCACCGGTTACCCGGTGCTGCCGGTGGCGCTCAACAGTGGCAGCTTCTGGCCGAAGAAAGGCATCCGCCGCTACCCCGGCACCATCGAGGTGGTGATCGGCCCGCCGATCGAGACCGCCGGGCGCAAGCCGGTGGAGGTGCTGGCCGAGGCCGAAGAATGGATCGAGACCACCATGGCCGGGATCGAGCCGCGTCCCGCCCGTCCGTCATCGGAGCCCGCACATGGCGAATGAACCCGTGATCAGCGCGCCGCTGGTCGAACTGCGTGACCGGACCATTTACCGCATCGGGGATGGTTCGCCGGCGGTCTGGCTGATCGACGACCTCGAGCTGGGCGGGATCCTGGTCAACGCGCCGGCGTATTCGGAACCCCTGTTGGCGGCGATCCGGGCCATCACCAGGCCCGCCTACCTGTTCCTGCCCAGCCGCCATGGGGCACAGGACCTGGAGGCCTGGCGGGCGGCTGGCCTCGAGACCCTGGCGTTCGAGGCGGAGGCCCCGGCGATCCGCGCGGCCGGCGGCGAGATCGATATCGCCTTCAACCGCAAGCAGCGCCTTTCGCGCACCATCGATTTCCTGCCGATGGCCGGGGTGACCGAGGGCACCTGTGCCCTGCGCCTGAAGAACCTGCCGGGAGTCGTGTTCTTTGGCCCGGCGCTGGCACCCGGGGCGGATGGCTGGCCCACGCTGACCCAGAATCCGGAGGACCATTCCTTCGAGGCGCGCCTGTTCGGCGCCCTGGGCGTGAAGGACCTGAAGTTTGCCTACGCCTTCTGTGATCGCTTCGACCCGGCGAGCACGCAGTATGGCCCGGACGCCGACCAGCACATCCAGGCCCGCATCGAGGCGGTATTCGACGAATAGCATCTTCGTAGGGGTTGGGTTGTCTTGGCCTGTAGGAGGCCAGCCCTCTGGCCGATGAGGTCGGGCCGCGCCGTATCGCTCAGGGGGCTGAGCTCCCACAGGGCAGGACGGAACCTGTGGCTGCAGGGGTCACGGAGCGAGCCGTGTATGGCGGTCAGGCGCGGGCGATCAGGCTCTGGATTACGTGGCCGGCGGCGGTCAGGCCGAAGATCGCGGGCAGGTAGGAGATCGTGCCGTTGACCGAACGCGGCCGGCCGCCGTCCCCCACCGGGCGGTGTTCGGTGCCCTTGCGCGGCTGTTCGATGGAGAACACCACGGGGTAGTCGAGATGCGCGCCCAGGCGCCGCAGGCGCTTGCGCATCTGGCGCGCGAGCGGGCACACGCGCGTCCCCGCCAGCGGCCCCACGCGCACGGCGGTGGGGTCGATGCGCCCGCCGGCCCCCATGCTCGAGATCACGCCCTGCCCGCGCGCCTGGGCCGTCGCGACCAGCGCGGCCTTGCAGACGATGGAGTCGATCGCGTCGAGCACGAAGTCGGCATCCTCCGGGACCAGGTCGCCGACGGTATCGGGCTGGAGGAAGTCGTGGCGGATCGTGAGCTCGATGTCGGGATCGATGTCGTGGATGCGGTTCGCCATGATCTCGGTCTTGGGTCGGTCCACGGTGGAGCGCAGCGCGACCAGCTGGCGATTCAGGTTGGAGGCGCCCACCACGTCGTGATCCGCCAGGGTCATGCGACCGACGCCGGCGCGGGCGATGGCCTCGGCGGCGTAGCTGCCGACCCCGCCGAGACCGGCGATGAACACATGCCGGTCCCGCAGGCCGGCCGCAACCTCGTGCCCCAGCAGCAGGTCGGTCCGTTCGGTGTAGGGATTGTGGGGGGCGGCGGGACTCATGCGTCGGGACCGGTCGGAAGCCGGAGGACCCGGCGTGCGTTTTGTGACGTAATTATAGCCATCTCTTCGGGATCCATGTCCCGCAGGGCCGCGAGCCGGCGATTGACCTCGGCCGTCATCGCCGGTTCGTTGCGCTCACCCTGATGTCCGGCCAGGGGCTGATCGGGTGCATCGGTCTCCACCACCAGGGTCTCCAGCGCCGCGTCGCGCACCACGCGGTGCAGCTTCTTCGCCCGCTCGAAGGTCACCGGGCCGCCGATGCCCAGGCAGAAGCCCAGGTCGGCCGCCTGGCGGGCCTGCTGCGGGCTTCCGATGAACGCATGCAGGATGCCGGTCAGGCCTGGTTGCTGGCGCAGGCCCTTCAGCACCGCGTCCAGCGCGCGCCGGCTGTGGATAATCACCGGCAGGTCGCGTTCGCGCGCGATGGCCAGCTGCCGCGTGTAGAACCGCCACTGGCGGTCCCAGTCGAGACCCTCCTGATAGCCGTCCAGCCCGATCTCGCCGACCGCAATGGTCTCGGGGTGCGTGTCCAGCCAGGCCTCCAGCGCGTCGAGGTCCGCGTCCGCATGGTCCTGCAGGAAGATCGGGTGCAGGCCGTAGGCGACATGCAGGCCCGCGTGCTGGCGGTACAGGGCCTCCAGGTCCGGCCAGCGTGCCCGCGTAACGCCGGGCAGGACCAGCTCCTGAACCCCGGCGGCGCGGGCGCGGTCCAGCACGGCCGGGCGATCCGGATCGAACGCGTCCAGGTCCAGGTGGACATGCGTATCGATCAGGTTCATGGGGGGTGGCTGGCCTACGGACAGGGGTAGGTATAGCGGTCGTGGATGGCCTCGATGGCCTCCAGCACGGCGTCGGACAGGGTGATGTCCACGGTCGCGATGTTCTCGCGCAGCTGCTCCATGGTGGTCGCCCCGATCAGGTTGCTGGTCACGAAGGGCTGCTGGTTGACGAAGGCCAGCGCCAGCTGGGACGGGGTCAGGCCATGTTCGTGCGCCAGACGTGCGTACTCCGCGGTGGCGGCCAGGCCGGATTCGTTGCTGTAGCGCTGGAAGCGCTCGAACAGCGTCAGGCGTGCCCCCGCAGGCTTTGCCCCGTCCAGGTACTTGCCGGAGAGCATGCCGAAGGCCAGCGGCGAGTAGGCCAGCAGGCCGGCATCCTCGCGGATGGCCATCTCGGCCAGCCCGGCCTCGAAGCTGCGGTTGAGGAGGTTGTAGGGGTTCTGGATGGAGACGATGCGCTCGGACAGGCCACGGTCATGGGCGCGGATCCACTCCATGAAGCCCCACGGGGTCTCATTCGAGATGCCGATGGTGCGCACGCGGCCGCTCTCGACCACCGCCTTCAGTGCCGCCGCGGTCTCCTCGATCGGGGTCGCGGCATCATCCGGCTTGTGGGCGTAGCCGAGCTGGCCGAAGAAGTTGGTGGCGCGCGCCGGCCAGTGGACCTGGTACAGATCCAGGTAGTCGGTCTGCAGGCGCCGGAGGCTGTCGTTCAGGGCCTGCTCGATGTGTTCGCGATTCAGCTGCGGACCGCCGCGCAGGTAGTCGATCATGCCGGGGCCGGCGACCTTGCTGGCCAACACCACCTGATCGCGGTTGCCGCGCTTGGCCAGCCAGTTGCCGATGTAGCTCTCGGTCAGGCCCTGGGTCTCCGCGCGCGGCGGGACCGGGTACATCTCGGCGGCATCGATCAGGTTTACGCCCTGGTCGAGGGCGTAGTCCAGCTGCTCGTGGGCCTCGGCCTCGGTGTTCTGCTCGCCCCAGGTCATGGTGCCCAGGCCAATCAGGCTGACCTCGATCTCGGTGCGTCCCAGTTTGCGGTATTGCATGCGGTCCCCTTGGCGGTTCAGGTGAACAGGGTCAGGACCCCGGTATAGCCGTACAGGCGGTTGGCGAAGATCTCGCCGTTGGCGAAGAAGCCGACCAGGGGCACGTCGCCCAGGTGTTTCTGCACGATGCCCAGTTCCGTGCCTTCCTGGGCGAACTGGTGGCGCCCGCGCCCCACGCAGGAGACATAGATCGCGCCGCGAATCCCGTTGGGCGCCTGGGCGCGGATCTGCTCCAGCATGCGCTCGAGGTCCTCGATGGCCGCCTGGCCGTCGCGGCGCACGAACAGGATCTGCGAGCCCGGCTCGAGCATCTCGCCGACGGCCAGCACCTGCTGGTCCAGGTCGATCCCGATGATGTTGCGCACGCGGTAGTCGCCGGTGTCCGACCCCGGGATCGGAAAGCCCACCAGGATGTAGCCCAGCGCCCGCTCCAGGTCGCGCGACAGCACATCGCCGATGATGCCCTTGAACGCCGGCAGGGCCTGCTGGCCGTCCAGGCGCACGATAATATTGCGCCAGGTCTCGGTCAGCTCGTGCTGGCCCGGGAGTGGCGTGCAGCCCTGGCTGTGGCGTGCGGCGATCGCGACATCGTCGCGCAGCGCCAGCCCGGTGATGCCGGAGGCGGCGACGCCGTCGGCGATCTGCACCACGCCGTCGTCCCCGGAGTTGACGCCGCCGGTCGCGAACCAGGCGGTGCGCTCGCCGATCTCGGTCAGGATGCCCTCCAGCCCTTCCATGCGCGGGTCGGCGTTGAGGATCAGCCGGCCCGGGGTCTGCGGGTCGAGGAACCCGTCGAGTTCCTTCACGAGCTCGTCGAAGCCGCGCACCGGGTGATAGATCACGCGGACGCTGGAGGCCGGAAACTCGCCGATCATCAGGGTCGCGCCGGTCTGTTCGTAGAGCTCGTCGTGCGGGCCGATCACGGCCATGGCCATGCCGCCGACAAAGTGATCCACCCCCAGCCCCTCGCGCAGGTGTTTCAGCAGGGTGCGGGCGTGGCGGCTGAGCGCGTCGGACAGGTAGATGAAACCGACCCGCACCTGATCCCCGGTGCGCGGCGGCTGTTCGCCCAGCTCGGCGATCAGGGCGTCGGCCAGGGCCCGGGGTTCCTCGCCGCGGGCGGTGGCACTGCGAAAGGCATTGGTCATAAACCGAGTTGCTCCAGCATGCTGAGGGCCTCGTTGTCGTCGACCGGCAGGCCGGGGTGCGCGTCCAGGCCGCCGTCTTCGGTGAAGACCAGACGGGCGTGGTGGCGGGTGTCCAGTTCTTCCAGGAACCAGGCGATCTCCGAGGGATGCACCGCGTGTTCCCCGCGCTGCAGGTGGCGCACGAGGATGGCGTCCTCGCGCACATCGAGAAACAGGGGCTGCGGCAGCTCCAGTGGCAGGATATGGGTCTGCACCAGCCACTCCACGGGGCTCGGCCGCCGCCGTGGCAGCGGGCGGCTGTCGATGCGGAAGTGCCCGCCGCCGCCCGGCTGCTTCAGGAGCTCCTCCAGCCAGTCGCCGGTGAAGCCCTGGTGAACGATCAGCGAGCGACCGGTGTAGCGGCCGCGAAAGCGCTCCATCTGCTGGGCCGGCCGCGGCCCGAAGAGTCCGAACACGCCTACTCCGTCCTGTCCGTTAAAGCCTGAATCCTAGCGGAATGGCGGGCCCGAAACGAAAAAAGCCCCGCCGGAGCGGGGCTGGGGAACTTCCCGGGAGCCGGGGAGACGCCGGGCGGGCGCCTCCCGGCAAATCAGCCGCGACGCGACAGCATGTCGTGGATGATCGGGCCGAGGATGACCTCCATCGCGAAGCTCATCTTGCCGCCCGGGACCACCAGGGTCTTGGGGTTGGACATGAAGGAGTCCGGGATCATGTTCAGCAGGTAGGGGAAGTCGATGCCGAACTTCGCCGGGTCCTTGAAGCTGATCACCACCATGGACTCGTCCGGGGTCGGGACCGCGCGGGCGATGAACGGGTTGGAGGTGTCCACGGTCGGCACGCGCTGGAAGTTGATGTCGGTGTAGCCGAACTGCGGGGTGATGTAGTTCACGTAGTCCGGCATGCGGCGCAGGATCGTGTCCACGATGGCCTCGGCGGAATAGCCGCGCTCGGCGTTGTCGCGGAAGATCTTCTGGATCCACTCGAGGTTCACGATCGGCACCACGCCGATGCCCAGGTCCACGTGCTGCGCGGCGTTCACGTCACCGTCGACCACCAGGCCGTGCAGGCCTTCGTAGAACATCAGGTCGGTGCCCGGCTGGATCTCTTCCCAGGGGGTGAACTCGCCCGGGCCCAGGTGGGTGCCGAGGCGCTCGTTGTGCTGCGCGGCTTCCTCGTCGGAGTGCAGGTAGTAGCGCTTCTCGCCCTGACCGGTCTCGCCGTAGGTCTTGAACAGGCCCTCGATGCGGTCGAACAGGTTGGCCTCCGGGCCGAAGTGCGAGAAGTGGTGGTTGCCGTCGTCCGCGGCCTTCTGCATGGCCTCCTTCATCGCCTTGCGGTCATAGCGATGGAAGCTGTCGCCCTCGATCACGACCGGGTTGATCTGCTCGCGACGGAAGATCGACTCGAAGGAGCGCTTGACGGTGGAGGTGCCGGCACCCGAGGAACCGGTCACCGCAATCACGGGATGCTTCTGGGACATGGGATTTCTCCTTGCAAACGGGTTGCACAAAGGTCGTTGAAAGAAAGCCTAGAAAATCAGATTGAGCATGAACATGGCGACCACGGCGAACAGGATGGTCATGATGCCGCCCGCTTTCATGTAGTCCTTCACCCGGTAACCGCCGGGGCCCATGATCAGGGCGTTCACCTGGTGGGTCGGGATCAGGAAGGAATTCGAGGTCGCGATGGCGACGGTCAGCGCGAATACGCGCGGGTCGGCGTCCATGCCCGCGGCCTGCGCCGCGATCGCGAAGTTGATGGCCAGCGGCACCAGCAGCACGGTCGCGCCCACATTGGACATGACCAGGGTGAAGAACGTGGCCAGGGCAAAGATCGTCGCCTGCAGCACCCAGGGCGGTACGGTCCCCAGCATCTCCAGCGTGTTCTGTGCGATCCATGCCGCGGTACCGGTGTTCTCCACCGCCATCCCCAGCGGGATCAGCGAGGCGAGCAGGAAGACCGTCTTCCAGCTGACCGCGCGATAGGCGCTGTCGAGACTGATCACGCCGGTCAGGATCATGCCCAGCGCGCCGGTCAGCAGGGCCACCGACAGCATCAGGTCGGTGAACACGATCAGGCCCACGGTCAGCGCCAGGAAGAACAGGGCATGCGGCACCTTGGACGGGCGCAGTTCTTCGTGCGGGTAGTCCGAGGTGATCACCACGAAGTCGCGATCCTGCTCCAGGCGGGCCAGGGATTCCCAGGTGCAGTGCACCACCAGGATGTCGCCCGGCTCCAGCGGGATGTCGCGCAGGCCCTCGCCATAGGTCTCGTTACCGCGCTGGATGCGCATCACCGACAGCCCGTAGGTCTGGCGCATGGCCAGCTCGGTCACGGTCTTGCCGGCGAGGTTCGAGCCCGGCGCGATCGCCACCTCGGCGACCCCGGAGCGCCCACTGTCCAGGGCGTTGGCGAACACGTCCAGATTGGTCGAGGGGCGCTTGCGCGTGCCCTCGCACAGCTTCTCCATGCGCGCGGGGCTGGCCAGCACCGCCAGATGCGAGTTGGCCTGGATCTCGTAGCCGGTCCACGGCGCCATGCGCAGCTCGTCGCGGACGTAGGTCCCGACGATCGCGATGCCGGTCTCGCGTTCGATCTCGGCCACCGTGCGCCCGACCATCGGGTCGTTTTCCGGGACGAACAGCTCGTGGATCTCGTAGGACAGGCCGTACACGCGCTGGAAGTAGTCCTGCGCGTTCTCGCGCTGCGCCGACTTGGTCTTGACCGAGGGCAGGACGAAACGCCCCAGCAGTACGAAGTAGACGATCGCCGTGGCCAGCAGGGCCAGGCCGATCGGGGTCACGTCGAACAGCTGGAACGGCTCCATGTCGGAGGGCAGCAGGTCGTTCAGCAGGATCAGCGGGCTGGAGCCGACCAGGGTGATGGTGCCGCCCACGATCGCCGCGAAGCCCATCGGCATCAGCAGGCGCGACAGCGGGATGTTCAGGCGGTTGGAGATGCGGCTCATCACCGGCATGAACAGCGCGGCGGCGCCGATGTTCTGCATGAAGCTGGAGATCACGCCGACCGTGCCGGAGACCGTCGGGATGATGCTCTTCTCCGTGGTGCCGCCCACCCGCATGATGAACGCCGCGACCTTGTGCATCACGCCGGTCTTGTCCAGGCCGGCACCGATGATCATCACCGCAATGATCGAGATCACCGCGTTGGAGGCAAAGCCGCTGAACAGTTCCTCCTGACCGACCAGCATCCCGAGGCCCGGCACCAGCGTCAGCAGGCCCAGCAGCACCATCACCGAGATGGCCGCGAGGTCCACCCGGATGATTTCGGAAACAAACAGGAAGATCGTGAACGCGAGCAGCGCGAGCACCACGATCATCTCGGTGGTCAGCGTAAGGTTTTCCATGTTCCAGTCGTGTCCTGAAGACCCGCGCCGGACGGCGCGTGGCCGGAAGCCGAAGGGGACGCGCGCCGGGCGCGGGCGCCGAGGCGGGTCGGAGGAAACGGGTTCCGCCTTTCCCTTGAAAGCGCGGGATTATTTCATCCCGCGGGCACGGACGCAAAAAACGCGCCGTGGATGGCTGCGCCATGGCACTCGCCGTGCTGGCGTTTGCCGGCATGTCGGTTATGCTGAGCAAAAAGTCCAGGTGGAGACCCCGTATGTCCGAATCCGATGCCCCGCTGTGCCGTTTCGAGACCATTGTCCTGGCGACGGATGGTTCCGAATTCAGCGTAGCCGCCGAGAATGTGGCGCTGGACCTGGCGCAGCGCTGCGGCGCGCGCCTGGTGGTCGCCCGCATCATTCCCACGGACACCCAGCACGACGCCCTGTCGCCGCCGCGCAGCCACGAGGCGAGCGTGGCCGGCCAGGCCGATCTGGATGCGCTGGAGAAGCGCGCCCGCGAGGCGGGCATCGACGCCTCGATGATCCTGCGCCACGGGGTCGACCGGCATCAGGAGATCGTCGCCATTGCCGAGGAGTACAAGGCCGGCCTGATCGTGATCGGCCGGCGTGACCGGGGCGATCTGTCACGCCTGATGGTGGGCGACGCCACGCGCAAGGTAATCGGTCTGGCGCCCTGCAACGTGATGGTCGTCCCGCGCGGTGCCGAGGCCCCGCACCGCGGGCTGCTGGTCGGGACCGACGGCTCCGACCTGGGCGACCAGGCGGTACGGGCCGCGATCGAGCTGGCGGGTTACTGCGACCTGCCCCTGACGATCGCCACGGTGGCGGTACCGGGCCAGAGCGACGAGCGCCGCCAGGAGGGCGTGGAGGCGGTTCAGCGCCTGCAGGGCGAGGCGCGCGAGCAGGGCCGGAAGGCGGATGCCACCACCGAGGAAGGCCGGCCGGAGCTCGCGCTGGTGGAGATCGCCCGGCGCGACCAGCGCGACCTGATCGTGCTCGGCAGCCATGGCCGCACCGGCCTCAAGCGCCTGCTGATGGGTAGTGTCTCCGAGCGCGTGATCGGCGGGGCCGAGTGCCCGGTGCTGGTGGTCAAGAACGCCTCAGGGAAACCCTGAAATCAGTGTTTCCCTGAGGCCTCAGGCGGGTTCGTTCGTCCGCCGGTAGAGCAGATCGGCGACCTGATGGCCGCGGCCGACCCCGCGGCGCTCGAACTTCGTCACCGGGCGTTCCGGTGGCCGACCCGGGGCCGGAACCGGGCCGTCTGGCGCGAACCACGGCGCGCATTCCTGCATCACCGCGATCATGTGCTCGGCGTACTCGGCCCAGTCGGTGGCCAGGTGCAGCCGCCCGCCCGGCCGGATACGCGTCGCCAGATGGCGCACGAAGGCCGGTTGGATCAGGCGCCGCTTGTGGTGGCGCTTCTTGTGCCAGGGGTCGGGGAAGAACACCTGTACGCAGTCCAGGCTGCCCGGCGCCAGATAGTGCTCCAGCAGTTCCACCGCATCGGCGTCGCTGACGCGCACATTGGTCAGCCCGCGCTGTTCCACCTCGCGCAGCAGATGCCCGACTCCGGGCCGGTGCACCTCGGTGCCGATGAAGTCACGTTCCGGCTGCTGTTCCGCCTGCTCGGCCAGGCTCTCGCCGTCGCCGAAGCCGATCTCCAGCGTGACCGGTGCCGTGCGCCCGAACACCTCTGCCAGATCCAGCGGCGCGGCAGGCTCCGGGAGCTGCAGGCCGAAGCGCGGCAGCAGTTCGTCCAGCGCGCGCTGCTGGCCCGGCGTCAGCCGGCCCTCGCGGCGCACGAAACTGCGTATGCGCCGGTAGAACGGTCTGCCGTCGGAAGCGGAATCGATCGTTTCGTCCATGTTCAGCTGAAGAACAGGCCGGTCTGCGGCGAGGAGGCCGAGGCGTAGCGGCGTGGCGCCATGCGCCCGGCAAGGAAGGCCTGGCGCCCGCCGATGATCGCGTGGCGCATGGCCGAGGCCATCATCACCGGGTTGTCGGCGGCGGCGATGGCGGTGTTCATCAGGACGCCGTCACAGCCCAGCTCCATCGCGATGGCGGCATCCGATGCGGTACCGACGCCGGCATCCACCAGCACGGGGACCGTGGCGTTTTCGACGATCTCGCGGATGTTGTAGCGGTTCTGGATGCCCAGTCCGGAGCCGATCGGCGCGGCCAGCGGCATGATCGCCAGGCAGCCGATCTCTTCCAGGCGCTTCGCCAGCAGCGGGTCGTCGGTGGTGTAGACCATTACGTCGAAGCCCTCGGCGACCAGGGTCTCGGCGGCCTTTACGGTCTCGAAGACGTCCGGGTACAGGGTCTTCTCGTCGCCCAGCACCTCCAGTTTCACCAGGTTGTGCCCGTCCAGCAGCTCGCGTGCCAGGCGGCAGGTGCGGACCGCGTCCTCGGCGGTAAAGCAGCCGGCCGTGTTCGGCAGCAGCGTGTAGCGCTCCGGCGAGATCACGTCCAGCAGGTTGGGTTCGTCCGGATTCTGGCCGATGTTGGTGCGGCGGATGGCGACGGTCACGATCTCCGCGCCGCTGGCCTCGATGGCATCGCGGGTCTGGTCCAGGTCGCGATACTTGCCGGTGCCCACCAGCAGGCGGGAGGTGAACTCGCGCGAGCCCACGCGGAAGAGATCGTCGGCAGACGCGGCGGCCGGTTCGGTCATGGTAATTCCTTCGTTGAAAGTAGTTACGGACGGGGGCTCGGACTCATCCGCCCCCAATCGCCTGCACGATCTCCACGCGATCGCCGGGATACAGCGGGTGCGCGGCGTGTTCGCTGCGCGGCACCAGCTCCTCGTTGACCTCCA
Organism: Thioalkalivibrio sp. ALE30; assembly: GCF_000377465.1. Classification (NCBI taxonomy): domain Bacteria; kingdom Pseudomonadati; phylum Pseudomonadota; class Gammaproteobacteria; order Chromatiales; family Ectothiorhodospiraceae; genus Thioalkalivibrio; species Thioalkalivibrio sp. ALE30. Next base: position 192,904 of record NZ_KB898170.1, read on the forward strand.
CTGCCAGGCGCCGGCCACCGAGGCCGCGTGCCTCGATCAGCGTGGCCAGCGTGGCCTCGCGATCGTCGGGGAGCTCGAAGGGTTCGCCGTTCAGCTGGATCTGCATGGTTCTTCGTCCGGCGTTCAGGGCCGTTGAGCCGGAGGCCGACAAGGCCTACAATCGCCGGCTCAAGCGGGTGTAGTTCAATGGTAGAACGGGAGCTTCCCAAGCTCTTAATGTGGGTTCGATTCCCATCACCCGCTCCATCTTTTCGTATTCTATCAGGCTTCCCGGCCGTATCGATCGCCTTGACCTGTCTCAGGGGCGGGATATGGACTTGCTCCAGAGCCCTGTTATATCTTCGGAATCATGAACATCGACTCCCACAATCCGGATCTGCTGTCGGTCGAAGCGGCGCGCGAGCTCCTGCGCGAACATGCGATTTCCCCGACCGAGCAGCGCGTCGAGATTGCCCGCGTGATGTTCGCCCGCCATCAGCACCTCAGCGCCGAGCAGATCCTCGCGCAGTTGGTGCGGCATTCCTCGCGGGTCTCCAAGGCCACGGTCTACAACACCCTGAACCTGTTCGCCGAGAAGGGCCTGGTACGCGAGGTCCTGATCGACCCCGCGAAGCTGTTCTACGACTCCAACCTGAATCCGCACCACCACCTGTTCCATACCGATACCGGGGAACTGGAAGACGTGGACCCGGCGCGGATCGACATCTCCGACCTGCCCCCGCTGCCGGAAGGCAAGGAACTGCAGGGTGTGGATGTCGTCATTCGTGTGGGCAGCCGGCGCTCCTGAATCCGGTCGTCCGGCCCCGCCGGATTGTGGTCGATCCCGGCCCCCGCTATCATGTCGCGCTTCGCCGGTGTAGCTCAGTTGGTAGAGCAATCGATTCGTAATCGATAGGTCGGAGGTTCGACTCCTCTCGCCGGCACCATTTTCCCCTGCGCCCGGTGCGGCGCGTCTGCGTCAGTTTCGGCCGCCGCGCTGCGGGCGACCGCCGCCGGAGCGCGGGCCACCCCGGCCACCTCCGCGCCGATCGTCGCGCGGCTTGCGCGGACGCGGCTTCGGTTTCACGGCATCCTGGAACAGTCGCTCGGGGTCGACGCTCGCGGTGGGGATGCGCTCGCCCAGATAGCTCTCGATGTCCGGCAGGTAGAAGGCCGAGTCCTCGCAGCCGAAGCTGATCGCGTCGCCCTCGGCGCCGGCGCGGGCCGTGCGCCCGATGCGGTGCACGTAATCCTCGCCGGACTGCGGCAGGTCAAAGTTGAAGACGTGACTGACCGCGGGGATGTGCAGCCCGCGCGCGGCGACATCGGTGGCCACCAGAAAGCGGTACTCCCCGGAGGCGAACTGTTCCAGCAGGGTCTGGCGCTTGCGCTGTGGCACGTCCCCCGACAGCAGGGCGGCCTTCTGCTCGTTCGCGTTCAGCCAGTCGCAGACCTTCTCGGCGCCATGCTTGGTGTTCACGAACACGATCGCGCGCTCGGGCTCCAGGTCACGCGCGAGCCCCAGCAGCAGCGGGATCTTCTCGTCGTTGGCCGGGTAGTAGATCACCTGGCGCACGCGGTCCGCGGTCAGGGTCTCGGCCTCGACCTGGACCTTCTCCGGGTTGTTCATGTGCTCGAAGGCCAGCTCCATCACGCGGTAGGACAGCGTGGCCGAGAACAGCATGGACAGGCGCTCGCCGGGGGGTGCGCAGCGGCGCATCAGGAAGCGCACATCCTTGATAAAGCCGAGATCGAACATGCGGTCGGCCTCGTCCAGCACCACCACTTCGGTGTATTTGAGGCCGAAGACCTTCTGTTTGAAGTAGTCGATGATGCGCCCCGGTGTCCCGATCAGGATGTCCGCCCCGGCCTCGAGCTGCTCGCGCTGCGTGTCGTAGCCGGTGCCGCCGTAGGCCAGGGCCAGCTTCAGCCCCGTCTCCGCGCCCAGCGACTCGGCATCCTTGTGGATCTGGATGGCCAGTTCGCGGGTCGGCGCCAGGATCAGGGCGCGCACGTCCGTGGGGCGGCGGTTCGGCGAGGGCGCCTGGCGCAGCAGCCGGTTGAAGGTCGCGATCAGGAAGGCCGCGGTCTTGCCGGTCCCGGTCTGCGCCTGGCCGGCGACGTCGCGCCCGGCCAGGGCGATCGGCAATGTCTGCGCCTGGATCGGGGTGCAGGTCTCGAAACCGGTGGCGCGGATGCCCGCCTGGACGGGTTCGGGCAGATCGAGCTGGTCGAAGCGGGGCGTGTCCTGGGCGGTTTCGGTCATCGGGTTCCTCGGGTGCTGCCTGTTACTTGAACTGTCCGGCGCTGATCGTCGATAGTAAGGCCGAGCAGCCGGCGGTGCGGGCTGTTCCCCCAACCCAAGTCATGAGGGCTCGGAGTGAGCGACAAAATTGTTTACACATCGGACGCCGGTTTCGACGAGGACGTCCTGAAGGCCGACCAGCCCGTCCTGGTGGACTACTGGGCCGAGTGGTGCGGTCCCTGCAAGATGATCGCGCCCATTCTGGACGAAATCGCCGAAGAATACGCCGGCAAGGTCAAGGTCGCCAAGCTGAACATCGACGAGAACCCGTCCACGCCGCCGAAGTTTGGCATCCGCGGGATCCCGACGCTCATGCTGTTCAAGGGCGGCGATGTCGAGGCCACCAAGGTCGGTGCCCTGTCCAAGTCGCAGCTGACCGCGTTCCTGGACCAGCACCTGTAATATCCGCGCCTGGCGGTCCGCCGCCAGGCCCAGCAGGCGCATGGCTTCGCCGGGCTTGCCCCGCGCCGCCGCCTCGCTTACCATCGAACGAGTTCGAGTGGCCGCCAGGCCATTCCCTGCCTCCTTCCAGTCAATCCGTGCGGCCACCCCCGGTCGCCGATCATCCACGTTGAATACAGCACCCCACGCATGAATCTGACCGAATTGAAGCGGATGTCCGCTGCCGATCTCGTGGCCTTCGCCGAAGAAAAGGGCATCGAGAACATGTCCCGCGCGCGCAAGCAGGAGATCATCTTTGCCCTGCTCAAGGCCCACGCCAAGAGCGGCGAGGCCATCTACGGCGACGGCGTCCTCGAGATCCTCTCGGACGGCTTCGGCTTTCTGCGCAGCGCCGACAGCTCCTACCAGGCCGGCCCGGACGACGTCTACGTCTCGCCCAGCCAGATCCGCCGCTTCGGCCTGCGCACCGGGGACACCATCTCCGGCAAGATCCGCCCGCCCAAGGACAACGAACGCTACTTCGCGCTGCTGAAGGTCTCGGAGATCAACTTCGAGCCGCCGGAGAACGCCAAGCACAAGGTGTTGTTCGAGAACCTGACCCCCCTGCATGCCAACGAGCGCATGCGCATGGAGCGCGGGAACGGGTCCACCGAGGACATCACCGCCCGCGTGATCGACATCGTCGCGCCCTTCGGCAAGGGCCAGCGCGGTCTGATCGTCTCCCCGCCCAAGGCGGGCAAAACGCTGATGCTGCAGAACATCGCGCAAAGCATCGCGGCCAACTACCCCGAGTGCTACCTGATCGTGCTGCTGATCGACGAGCGCCCGGAGGAGGTCACCGAGATGGACCGCATGGTCCAGGGCGAGGTCGTCTCCTCCACCTTCGACGAGCCGGCCCAGCGCCATGTGCAGGTCGCCGAGATGGTGATCGAGAAGGCCAAGCGGCTGGTCGAGCACAAGCGCGACGTGGTCATCCTGCTGGACTCCATCACCCGCCTGGCCCGTGCCTACAACACCGTGGCGCCGAGCTCCGGCAAGGTGCTGACCGGCGGTGTCGACGCCAACGCCCTGCACCGCCCGAAGCGCTTCTTCGGGGCCGCGCGCAACGTGGAAGAGGGCGGCAGCCTGACCATCCTCGCCACCGCCCTGGTCGAGACCGGCTCCAAGATGGACGAGGTGATCTACGAGGAGTTCAAGGGTACCGGCAACATGGAGATCCACCTGGAGCGTCGCATCGCCGAGAAGCGCATCTACCCGGCGATCAACGTGAACCGCTCCGGCACCCGTCGCGAGGAACTGCTGACCGCGCCGGACGAGCTGCAAAAGCTCTGGATCCTGCGCAAGTTCCTGCACGGCATGGACGACATCGAGGCCATGGAATTCCTGCTCGGCCGCATGCAGTCGTCCAAGACCAATTCCGAATTCTTCGACCAGATGAAGCGCAGCTAGGGAAACACTGATTAATGTGCCCGCTCGCGCTCGAGTCGCTTGTGCGTGCGAACAAGGCGCGGTGACTGCCGTGCAGTCACTCTGCACAAGGGAGCCGCAACGCCGTGCGCGCGCAAAAGCGGCCGAGCCCCTGCTTTCAATGATTTGTGGGGTTGGCACCCCAGGTTCCCCGATCCTGCGTTGCGGCCCTTGCCGGTAGAACCACTACCGGCTACGCACCGCGCCTTGTCTCGGAAAACCTGGGGTGCCAACGCGAGCGGGCACATTAATCAGTGTTTCCCACGCTGCGACCCGCCATGGCCGCCTCTGCCTCGAAAGGCAAGGGCGGTTTACAGGAAGGTTCGAAGAACAGAAGGTTTCAGGGATATCCGGGCAGGGCCGAGGCCTCATGGGTCGGCCCATCGTCGGAGGCTGTTACAGGCCCATTTTGATCCGTTCTTCCCGTCTTTATGCCTTCCTGTAGGTTGCCTTTTGGTGTTCAGCCCGAGACGGGTTCGAAGCTGATCAGGCGGTCCAGGCGCCACCACTGCCGGCGGCCCGCGGTGTCGCGCAGGATCAGGTATTCGGCACCGCGCCGGGTGCGCAGGTCCAGCGGGCGCACGATCGCGATCCGGTCCATCTCGCCGCGCCGCCAGTGCGTGCGCAGAAACTGCCCGCGCACGATCGCCAGCTCTAGCTCGGAGTAGCGCTCGCAGGCAATCGGGGTATAGGGCGGCGCTTCGCTCACTCGCCCTCCCGTCGGGCCTCGATGCGCGGGACCTCCTCGTCGCCGGCATCCTCGCGGCGGAACACGATCGGGGCACAACACACCGCGCAGTCCTCGATCCACTCGCGGTCGTTACTGACCATGTCCACCGTGGTCTCGCCGGGCTCGCCGCACCAGGGGCAGGCAAAACCGACAAACTCGACGGGACGCATCATCGACCCTCCTCCCGGCCTGCGGGCCAGGCGATCGGCGTGGCAACCGAGTCCTGCGGCGTCCCTTCCGGAAGAAAACGTTCCAGCACGTTGTTGAGAAACGCCAGGCCCCGTTCCGTGGCCTGCAGCCGTTCCGGATCCGCGACCAGCAGCCCGTCCGCGCGCAGTTCCGAAAGTGCGGGTTCCAGCATCGCCAGTGGCAGGCCGCAGCGCGCCTCGAAGCTCGCGGCCGGCACGCCCTCCACCAGCCGCAGCGCGTTCAGCAGGAACTCGAAAGGCCGCTCCGCCGTGTCTACGGCCTGATCCTTGTGCGTCTGCGGCGCGGCCAGCCAGGCCTCGGGCTGGCGCGGCTTCATGCGGCGCAGGATCGCGCCCTGATGGACCTGCGTCAGCTTGCCGTGGGCCCCGGCCCCGATGCCGAGGTAATCGCCGAAGGTCCAGTAGTTGCGGTTGTGCCGACATTCCTGCCCCGGACGTGCATAGGCGGATACCTCGTATCGAGTATAGCCAGCCGCCGCCAGATGGGACTGGCCGCGGGCAAACAATTCCTCGATCGTCGCATCCTCCGGCAGCTCGGGCGGGCGCGCCGCGAACAGGGTGTTCGGTTCCAGGGTCAGTTGATACCAGGAGATATGTCCCGGGTCCTGCTCGATCGCCGCCTGCAGATCCGCGATCCCGGCCGCGACCGACTGCCCCGGCAGACCGAACATCAGGTCCAGGTTGATGGCCTCGAAGCCGGCGGCACGGGCATGCTCCACCGCGCTCAGGGCCTCCGCCGCACCGTGGATGCGCCCCAGGCGCGCGAGCATCGCGTCGTCGAAGCTCTGGATGCCCAGCGACAGCCGGTTGACCCCCGCCTCGCGGTAGCCGCGGAAGTAGGCGCGGTCGGCGGTCCCGGGGTTGGCCTCCAGCGTTACCTCGCAGTCCGGTCGCAGCGGCAGCCGGGCGCGCAGGCCGGAAAGCAGAGCATCCAGCGCCTCCGGCGGGAACAGGCTGGGGGTGCCGCCGCCAATGAAGACGCTCTCCAGCCGCCGGCCCCAGATATCCGGCAGCTGGCCTTCCAGGTCGCGCAGCAGCGCGTCCACGTAGTCATCGAAGGGCGGCTCGCCGCGCGGCTCGTGCGAGTTGAAGTCGCAGTACGGGCACTTGCGCACGCACCAGGGCAGGTGCACATACAGCGCCAGGGGCGGCGGATGGGTCAGCGCGGCAGTCATGTGCGAAGCATAGGCGAGGGGGCGGGTGGCGTCGAAAGGACCCAGTCCCGCCATTGCGGCCTTGCGCGCCGGTGGTCCCCTGCCGACCGCCACAGCGCTGCGCGCCTCGCGATGACGGGGACAGGAAGCACAGTCATCGCGAGCGCCGCAGGCGCGTGGTGATCTCCCCGGCCTGGCCCCGACGCGGGTCCGAACATGCGCCGGGGTGTCGTCGGGAGGTTGCCACGGCCCCTGTGGAGCCTCGCAACGACGGGAAGTCCCCGTCATCACGAGGCGCGCAGCGCCGTGGCGATCTCTCCGGGTGGCCCCGGTGCCGGACGGCGTGGGTTGTCAGGCCGGCGGGTTGCCCATGCGCTCGCGCAGGGCGCCCCCGAGTTCTTGCAGGGCCTGACCGCGATGGCTCAGGCGGTTCTTGGTCTCCGAGGGCAGCTCGGCCGAGGTGCAGCCCTCCTGAGGCACGAAGAACAGGGGGTCGTAGCCAAAGCCCTCGGCGCCGCTGGCCTGTTCCGCGATGCGCCCGGGCCACACCCCCTGGGCGATGATCGGCGCCGGATCCTCGGCATGCTCCAGGTACACCACGACCGCGCGGAACCGTGCGCCGCGCTGTTCCGGCGGGACGCCGGCCAGTGCCTCCAGCAGCTTGGCGTTATTGGCCGCATCGTCGCCATCGGGGCCGGCATAGCGCGCGGAGTAGATCCCCGGCTGGCCGTGCAGGGCATCGACCTCCAGCCCGGAGTCGTCGGCGATCGCCGGCAGTCCGGTGTGGCGGGCGGCGTTGCGCGCCTTGAGGATCGCGTTCTCCACGAACGTCAGGCCGGTCTCGTCGGCCTCGGGCACGGCGTGTTCGGACTGTGCCTCGACCGCCAGCCCCAGCGGTTCCAGCAGGGCGCGGATCTCGCGCAGCTTGCCGGGGTTGCCGGTGGCCAGGACGACGCGGCGCGGATCGCCCATGATCAGCCCTCGGCCAGCACGGCGCGCTGGGCCTCGCAGATCTCCTGGATGCCCTTCTCACCCAGGTCCAGCATCTGGTCCAGCTCGTCGCGGCGGAAGGCGTGGCCCTCGGCTGTGCCCTGGATCTCGATCACGCCCCCGGCCTCGTTCATCACCAGGTTCAGGTCGGTCTCGGCCTGCGAGTCCTCATCGTAGTCGAGGTCGAGTACCGGTTCACCGCCGCAGATGCCCACCGAGATCGCGGCGACCTGGCCGTGCAGCGGATCCTTGCGGATCAGCCCCTGTTCACGCGCCTTGCGGATGGCGTCGTACAGGGCGACGTAGGCCCCGCTGATGGAGGCGGTGCGGGTGCCACCATCGGCCTGGATCACGTCGCAGTCGACGATGATCTGGCGCTCGCCCATGGCCTCCAGGTCCACCACCGCGCGCAGCGAGCGGCCGATCAGGCGCTGGATCTCCATGGTGCGGCCACCCAGCTTGCCGCGCGCGGCCTCGCGCACCATGCGGTCATGGGTGGAGCGCGGCAGCATGCTGTATTCGGCGGTGACCCAGCCGCGGCCCTTGTTCTTCAGCCACGGTGGCACGCGCGACTCCACCGTGGCGTTGCACAGCACGCGGGTATCGCCAAACTCCACCAGTACGGAACCCTCCGCGTGGCGGGTGAAATGGCGGGTAAAACGCACGGGGCGCATCGCGTCGGCTGTTCGGCCACTGGGTCGCATGCTGTGATCCTTGCTAGATTTGAGTGGGGCGCAGTATACGGGCCGCCACCGCCACACGCAGCAGGGATCACCATGGAGGGACGCATGATCACCAGTATGACCGGATTCTCCCGGCACGCGATGAGCCTGGACGCGGGCGTGTTCGACTGGGAGCTGAAGAGCGTCAACCACCGCTATCTCGAGCTGCGTATCCATCTTCCCGATCACCTGCGTTCGCTGGAGGCCGAGGTGCGCAGCCGCCTGAAGGCCCGCCTGGCGCGCGGCAAGGTGGATGCGGTCCTGCGCGACCGTGGCCAGGCCGACAACGCCCCGGAAGCCTTCGATCACGAGCGCGTCCGGGCGCTGATCGGGGCCTGCGCCTCCATCGAGCGCATGATGCCGAACCCGGCGCCGGTCTCGCCGCTGGACGTCCTGCGCTGGCCGGGTGTGCTCCAGGGCAACGCCGATGTCGGCGAGAGCCTCGCGCAGCCCCTGCTGGCGGGCTTCGACGACGCGCTGGAGGCCCTGGTCACGATGCGCACGACCGAGGGCGCGGTCCTGGCCGACGGCATGCGCTCGCGCCTGGACGCACTCGCCGAGCACGCCCGGGCGATTCGCGCGCGGCGCCAGCCGATGCTGGACGAGCAACGCAGCCGGATCCTTGCGCGCATCCACGAGCTGGACGTGAATCTGGATCCGAAGCGTCTGGAGCAGGAGGTCGCCCTGCTGGCCCAGCGCATGGACATCGCCGAGGAGCTGGACCGCATCGACGGCCATGTGGCGGCCGTGCACGAGGTCCTGGAACAGGGCGGCCCCAGCGGGCGGCGGCTCGACTTCCTGATGCAGGAGTTCAACCGCGAGGCCAACACCATCTCGTCGAAGTCGCATGACCTGGAGATCACCCGCGCCACCGTGGAGATGAAGGTCCTGATCGAGCAGCTGCGCGAGCAGGTGCAGAACCTGGAATAGCCCATGCGCCGGTTTCGCCTGCGTCTGGCCATCTCGCGCCAGGAAATGGAGGACTACTACACGGGTCGCGCCGCAGTGGTCTTCGCCCAGGCCGACAGCGGCGAGAGCGTGCAATTCCCCGCCCGGCTGCTACGCAGCCACCTGGATCAGCGCGGGGTACACGGCGTGTTCGAGCTGGTCACCGACGACGATTACAAGCTGCGCGAGTTTCGCCGTCTCGCGTAACGGGTTTGCCCCCAGGCCCTTGAAAACGCGGGATGTGTCCCTACGTCTATGGGTGAGTCAGATGACACCCGCACAAGGAGGGAACGCCATGACCATGACCCGTTACGAACCGTTCAGCCTGCTCGGCCAACTGTCGCGCGAACTCGGTCGCATGCCGGACATGCCCGGCACCGAGGACTCCGCCGCGACCTCCGACTGGGCCCCCGCGGTGGATATCCGCGAAGAGACCGATGCCTACGTGCTGCATGCCGATATCCCCGGGGTGGACCCGAAGGATATCGAGCTGCACATGGAGAACGGCGTGCTGACCCTGCGCGGCGAACGCAAGCACGACAGCGAAGAGGAGAAGAACGGCTACAAGCGCATCGAACGCGTGCGTGGCACCTTCTTCCGCCGCTTCTCGCTGCCGGATACAGCCGACGCCGACAACATCTCCGCGCGCAGCGAGAATGGCGTGCTGGAGGTGCGCATTCCGAAGCAGGCCCGCGTGCAGCCGCGCCGGATCCAGATCGAGAGCTGATCCGGCTCCACCGGCCCGGCAGGATATCCCTGACCGGGCGCAACATGGGCGCTGCCCCGGGGGTTCCCGTGGTGGCGCCCGGTTTTTTAGGCCCCGAGGAGGCGCGGTTTCGTGTCTCCCTGGGTGACAGCCGCATCCCGGCTATCATGATCGCCATGACCGCAGGCGGGATCCGGGTGTCACCCGAGGACGCAATCGTTCGAGGAACGCAATGGAATACAAGGACTACTACAAGATCCTCGGTGTGAGCCGCGACGCCAGCCAGGACGAGATCAAGAAGGCCTACCGCAAGCTGGCGCGCAAGTACCATCCGGATGTCAGCAAGGACCCGGACGCCGAGACCCGCATCAAGGAGGTCAACGAGGCCTACGAGGCCCTGGGCGATCCGGAAAAGCGCAAGGCCTACGACCAGCTCGGTTCCAACTGGCGCCAGGGTCAGGACTTCCGCCCGCCGCCCGGCTGGGACGGCTGGACCCAGCACGGCGGGGCCCGCGGGGGCGCCGGAGCCGGGGCCGACTTCGGCGGCTTCTCGGACTTCTTCGACTCCATCTTTGGTGGCGGCGGCATGGGCGGTGGTCGCCGCCGTGCGGGCGGGGCCGGCTTCAACATGCGCGGGGCCGACCGCGAGGGCCGGGTGGAGATCACTCTGGACCAGGCGCTCAAGGGCACCGAGGTGTCGGTCAACGATGCCGAGGGCCGGGTCCAGCGCGTGCGCATCCCCGCCGGGGCCCGGGACGGCTCGCGCCTGCGCGTGCGCGGCCAGGGCGACCCGGGGGTCGGCAGTGGCGGCGCCGGCGACCTGCTGCTGGAGATCCGGGTCAAGCCGGACAGCCGCTACACCCTGGACGGCCGCAATCTCTACCGCGAGATCCCGATCACGCCCTGGGAGGCCGCGCTGGGCGCGACCATCGAGGTCCCCACGCCGCATGGCTGGGTCAATCTGAAGGTTCCGGCCGGCTCGCAGTCGGGCAAGCAGATGCGCCTGAAGGGCAAGGGCCTGCCGGGCAAGCCGCCGGGGGATCTCTACCTGAAGCTGATGGTGCAGGTGCCGCCGGAGGAAGAGGCCGGCGACTGGTACCGCAAGATGGCCGAGAAGTCGTCCTTCGCCCCGCGCGCCAACCTGGCGCCCTGATAACCGGAACCCCGTTCGAGGAGCGCCCATGCGTCGGCTTGTTCCCCTCCTGATCCTGGCCCTGACCCTGTTCGGGGCCGCACCGGCCACCGCCCAGCTACCGGCCGCGGTGGATGGCCAGCCGCTGCCATCGCTGGCACCGATGCTCGAGCGGACCATCCCCGGCGTGGTCAATATCGCCACCCGCGCCCGCGTGGTGGAATCGGTCAGCCCGCTGTTCGACGATCCTTTCTTCCGCCGTTTCTTCGATGTCCCCGAGCGTTCGCGTGAACGCGAGCGCCAGGGCCTGGGCTCCGGGGTCATCGTGGATGCGGGGGCCGGCACCATCCTGACCAACAGCCACGTGATCGCCCGCGCCGACACCATCCTGGTCACGCTCTTTGATGGCCGTCAGTACGAGGCCGAGGTGGTGGGCACCGACCCAGCCACCGATGTCGCCGTGATCCGCATCGACGCGGAGGACCTGCAGGCGATCCCGCTGGCCGACTCCGACGCCCTGCGCGTGGGCGACTTCGTGGTCGCCATCGGCAACCCCTTCGGCCTCGGTCAGACCGTAACCAGCGGCATCGTCAGCGCCCTGGGCCGCAGCGGCCTGGGTGGCGCCGGCTTCGAGGACTTCATCCAGACCGATGCCTCCATCAACCCGGGCAACTCCGGCGGGGCGCTGGTCAACCTGCGCGGCGAACTGGTCGGCATCAACACCGCCATCCTCGCGCGGGGCGGCGGCAACATCGGCATCGGCTTCGCGATTCCCGCCAACATGGCCAGCCAGATCCAGGAGCACCTGCTGGCCGAAGGTCGGGTCGAGCGAGGCGCGCTGGGCGTGGAGATGCAGGACCTCACCCCGGCGCTGGCCCAGGCCTTCGGTCTGGATCTCTCGCAGGGCGCCGTGATCACCCGCGTGGTGCGCGGCTCGGCCGCCGAGCGCGCCGGCCTGGCCCACGGCGACATCGTCCTGCGGGTGGACGGCCAGACGGTGCGCAGCGCGAGCGACCTGCGCAACCGCCTGGGCCTGCTGCGCGCCGGGTCCGAGGTGGATCTGGACATCCTGCGCGACGGGACGGAACGGCAGATCGTCGCGCGACTGGATCGCCCGGAAGAGCGGCGCATCGAGGGGGCGGCCATCCACCCGCGGCTCGACGGCGTACGCCTGTCCGAGACCACAGGAAACGACGGTCGCAGCCGCGTGGCGGTCATCGCGGTGGAGCCCGGCTCCGCCGGGGCGCGGGCCGGCCTGCGCCCCGGCGACGTGCTGCTGGCGATCAACCGCCAGCGCATCGAGCGCCTGGCCGACCTGCCGCAGCAACTGGCCGCCCACCAGACCCTGGAACTGCAGCTGCGCCGCGGCAACCAGACCCTCTACCTCACCCTGCGCTGATCCGGTCGCACCGGCGAGCCAGGGCCCCACCCTGCAGGAGGCCAGCCCTCTGGCCGATTGGGTGTTGGACAGGCTCCATCGGCCAGAGGGCTGGCCTCCTACGGTTCCGGGGTTCTGGGCGCGAAGCCCCCGCCCGCGTCCGGCTTTGGCAGGAGCATTCGCGGGCAAGCCCGCTCCCACAAGAATGCTTCCATCGCGCAACCCCCATGTCTCGTCATCCCGGCTCTCCGCTCCGCCGCGGCCGGGTTGACGAGGGTGTAGGGACGTATGCGGGCGGGAATCCCGAGGCCCTGGCCCACCCCTGTAGGAGCCTGCTTGCAGGCGAAGCCCCTGCCAAAGCCGGACACGGGCAGGGGCATTCGCCTGCAAGCAGGCTCCTGCAGGGGTGGGGTTCAGAAGCCTGGGGTGTTTTTCTCCACCCAGCGCTGGGTGCCGTCGGTGAGGGTTTCGCGCTTCCAGAACGGGGCCTCGTGCTTCAGGCGTTCCAGGATGTCGCTGCAGGCGTCGCGGGCGGCCACGCGGTGGGCCGACCAGGTCGCCACCAGCACCAGGGCGTCGCCGGGGCGCACGTCGCCCACGCGGTGGGCCACATGGCAGCCCAGCAGCGGCCAGCGCGCCTCGGCCTCGGCGACGATGCGTTCCAGCTCGCGCTCGGTCATCCCCGGGTAGTGCTCCAGGAACAGCCCGGTCACGTCCTCGTCCTCGTTGAAGTCGCGCATGCGGCCGACGAACACGCTGGCGGCGCCACGCGCGTTCGCGGGGATGGCCGTCTCGGCCTGCCGGACGATCTCCCAGGGGTCGAAGTCGTCGGTGTGGATCTCGACCGCCACCCTAGCCCCCGGTTACCGGCGGAAAATAGGCGACCTCGTCCCCGTCGCGCACCGGCGTCTCCAGGCTGGCCTGTTCCTGATTGACCGCGGCCATCAGGCGCTCCGGCGGGGCCTCCTGGTGGAGGTGCTGCCACAGCCCGCCAACGGTCGTTTCGCCGGCGGGCAGTTCCGCCTCTTCGTTCGGGCGGCCCAGTTCCTCGCGCAGACGCGCGAAATAGTGAACGTGTACGGTCATTCCGGCCCCTGTAAACATGGCTGCGAGTCAAGCATTATAGCGATCATGAACGAATTCACTCACTTCGATGCCGAAGGCCATGCGCACATGGTCGATGTCGGCGAAAAGTCCGTCACCCACCGCGTGGCGATCGCCGAGGGGCGCATCCATATGCAGCCGGATACCCTGCAGCGCATCCGCGAAGGCCGCCATGCGAAAGGGGACGTCCTCGGCATTGCCCGGGTGGCTGGCATCATGGGGGCCAAGAAGACCGGCGACCTGATCCCGCTGTGCCACCCGATCGGCCTGACCCGGGTGGCCCTGGAGCTGGAGACGGAAGACACCGCCGTGCGCGTACAGGCCACCTGCGAGGTGCACGCGCAGACTGGCGTGGAGATGGAGGCGCTGACCGCCGTGTCCACCGCGCTGCTGACGGTCTATGACATGTGCAAGGCCGTGGATCGCGGCATGCAAATTGATGGTGTTCGCCTGCTGGAGAAACGCGGGGGCCGCAGTGGCACCTGGCGGGCCGAACCGAAAGGAGATTCCGAATGAAATGGATCAAGCGCCTGCTGGGCCTGATTGCCGTCCTGATCCTGCTGGCCATCATCGTGGCCGCGTACCTGCTGGTCACCTTCGATGCCAATGACTACAAGGAGCGCATCGAGGCCGAGGTGCAGGAGGCCACCGGCCGTGAACTGACCCTGTCCGGGCCGATCGGTCTGACCCTGTTCCCCAGCCTCGGGCTGCGCCTGGAAGAGGTGCGCTTCGGCAACGCCGAGGGCTTCGGCGACGAGCCGTTCGCCGAGGTCGATGTGGTGGATGTCGCGGTCGCGGTAATGCCACTGCTGCGCCGCGAGCTGGAGGTTCAGCGCGTGGAGGCCGACGGTGTGCGCCTGAACCTGGCGCGCGACGAACAGGGCCGCAACAACTGGGACGACCTGCTGGATCACGCCGGCGCCGCCCGCGACGAGGCCGTGGGCGCGGATGACGACGAGCGCACCGAGACCGAGACCCGTCTGGCCCTGCAGCGCATCGACGTGGCCGGGATCTCCCTGACCAACGCCCGCGTGCACTGGGATGACCGCGAGTCCGGCATGCAGGCGACCCTGGAGCCGTTCGAGCTGCAGGTCGGGCGCTTCCGCCCGGGTATCGAGACGCGCCTTGATCTGGAGGCGGTCGTGCGTGCCGAGGGCGGCGACCTGGCCGAACCGGTGGAGCTAGCCCTTGATCTGGGCGGGTTGATGAACGTCGACCTGCTCAATGAGCGCTATTCCGTGCGCCGTCTGAACGCGACCCTGGGCCTGGATGGCGGTGGCCTGCCGCGCGCCGTCGGCATGACGCTGGAGAGCGACGTGGGGCTGGAGATGGCCGACGCCATGACCCTGCGCTTCGAACGCCTGACGCTGGGGGTTTCCGATCTGCGTCTGACCGGGTTCGCCGAGCTGTCCGATCTGGATGGCGAAGTGCCGCAGGTGCGCACCGAGATGCGTACCAACACCGTCAACCTGAAGGACGTGCTGACCGACCTGGGCCTGGAGGCGCCGCAGACCAACGACCCCGACGCGCTGGCGCGCGTCGCGTTCGATTTCTCGGCCAGCGGCAGCTTCCAGGCCCTGGAGATGTCCCCGTTCCTGGTGACCGTGGACGACACCATGCTGAGCGGCTCCGCCGGCTGGGATGGCCGCGGTGAGCGCCCGAAGATCACCTTCGATGTCTCCGGCGAACGCCTGAACCTCGACCGCTACCTGCCGCCGGAGGTGGAAGAGGCGCGTACCGACAACGGCAACGGCGAACGCGATGCCGACGAGGACCTCGCCATCGAACTGCCGCTGGAGGCGCTGCGCAGCGTCGACGTGGACGGCCGCGCTGCGCTGGACCGCCTGGACGTGATGGGCATGGTCCTGCGCAACATCGAACTGCAGATCCGGGGCGAGGCGGGCGACTGGAACATCGAGCCGCTGAACGCCGCCGCCTACGACGGCGAGCTGACCAGCCGCCTGCGCCTGGACGCCCGCCACGATGCCCCGCGCTACGAACTGGCCGCCGACCTGCAGGGCCTGGATATCGGCGCCCTGCTGGAGGACTTCCAGGGCGACGACGCGCGGTTGATGGGTACCGGCAACCTGGAGCTGGACATCAGCACCCGCGGCGAGCTCCTGAGCGAGCTGAAAGGGGCCCTGAACGGCTCCGGCAACATGCGCTTCGAGGACGGCGCGGTGCGCGGTATCAACGTGGCCCAGATCATCCGCCGCGCCGAGGCGCGGCTGCGCGGCGAACAGCTGGAAGAGGACGAGCCCAACCAGACCGACTTCAGCGAGCTCGCCGGCAGCTTCACCATTCGCGACGGCGTGGTCCGCAACGACGACCTCGCCGCCAGCTCGCCCCTGCTGCGGGTGCGCGGCGAAGGCCAGGCCGACCTGAACGACGACAGCCTCGACTACCGCGTGAACACGACAGTGGTAGGCACGCTGGAAGGCCAGGGCGGCCGTGAACTGGACGACCTGCGCGGCGTGACCCTGCCCATCCGCATCAGCGGGACCTTCACCGACCCGAGCTTCCGTCTCGACCTGGAGGACGCCCTGCGCGGTCGCTACGAGGACGAGGCCCGCGAGCGGGTGCGCGAGGAAGAGGAACGCGTCCGCGAACGCCTGGACGAGGAAGAAGAGCGCGCCCGCGAGCGCATCGAACGGGAGTCCGACCGGCTCCTGGACCGCTTCCGCAGTCGCTGATCACCGCCGGTACCCGCCTCCCGGGCGGGCGCCGCCAGGCCCGGCCCATCCATGAACGCCTTCGCCGAGCGACTGCTGGCCTGGTTCGACCGCCACGGCCGCCAGGATCTGCCGTGGCAGCACCCGCGCACGCCGTATCGGGTGTGGGTCTCCGAGATCATGCTGCAGCAGACCCGGGTGGAGACCGTCGTCCCCTACTTCCTCCGCTTCATGGAGCGCTTCCCCGACGTGCAAAGCCTCGCGGCGGCGCCGCAGGATGCCGTGCTGCACCAGTGGTCGGGGCTTGGCTACTACGCCCGCGCGCGCAATCTGCACCGCGCCGCGCAGGTGGTGGTCGCGGAGCACGGGGGTGTCTTCCCCGCTCGCCGCGAGGGCCTGGAGGCGTTGCCCGGGATCGGCCGCTCCACCGCCGCCGCGATCATCGCCCAGGCGCATGATGTGCCCGAGGCCATCCTGGACGGCAATGCCAAGCGCGTGCTCGCGCGCCACGCCGCGATCCACGGCTGGCCCGGCAGCCCGGCCGTGCAGCGCGAGCTGTGGGCCGAGGCCGAGGCGCGCACCCCGACTACGCGCTGTGCCGACTACACCCAGGCCATCATGGACCTGGGCGCCCTGCTCTGTACCCGCAGCCGGCCCGACTGCGACGCCTGCCCCGTCCATCAGGACTGTGGTGCCGCGCAGCAGGGCCTGACCGCTACGCTGCCCTCGCCCCGGCCACGCCGCGACCTGCCCACCCGCACCCGCTGGGCCGCTTGCCTGCGCGCGCCCGAGGGCATCGCCCTGGTGCAGCGCGGGCAGGACGGCATATGGGGCGGGCTCTACAGCCTGCCCGAGGCCGAAACCCCCGAAGCCCTGGAGGACTGGGTGCTGGCCCAGTGGCCCGGCGCCGCGCCGGCCGCCACCGATCACGGTCTGCAGCACAGCTTCAGCCACTACCGCCTGGATCTGCGCATCCGCCCCTTCGACCTCCCGGCTGGCGCGTGTGGGATCATGGAAGGCGACAGGGTGATTTGGTATAAACCCGGCACATCACGGGCGGTCGGCATCCCGGCCCCCATCCAGCGTTATCTGCACGACGACAAGGATCCCGGCAATGGCACGAACCGTTAACTGCGTAAAACTCGGGCAAGAGGCCGAAGGCCTGGACTTCCCGCCCTATCCCGGCGAGATGGGCAAGAAGATCTACCTGAACGTGTCCAAGGAAGCCTGGCAGGCCTGGCTGAGCCACCAGACCATGCTGATCAACGAATACCGCCTGACCCCGGTCGATCCCAAGGCGCGCAAGTTCCTGGAAGAGGAAATGGAAAAGTTCCTGTTCGGCGAAGGCTCCGAGAAGCCGGAAGGCTTCGTCGACCCGAACGCCTCCTGATCCGGGCTTTTCAGCGGCGACCGGCCCGGCATGCTTGACGTGGCGGCGCCGGGCCGCTTTAATACCGCCCTTCGTCCGCAGGACGAATCCCCCCGCAGTATGGCCGGGTAGCTCAGTTGGTAGAGCAGGGGATTGAAAATCCCCGTGTCGGCGGTTCGATTCCGTCCCCGGCCACCATTATCTTTCCCGTAGCACCATCCTACCCATCAATTAGCGTTGGCCGTGTCTGCGTATGGGCCGCCCGAGCTTCGTCGCGTCTGCGACCTGGTGCCCTGCTGACTTTGCGTGTTCCCGAATGGCTTGATGGCTATGCGGCCGATTCATGCTCGACATCCCAGCCAGGGAATACGAGTACGGCGGGGTGGCAGCGCAATGCCCTTGCCAGGACCTTGGCGCGATCAACACCGAGACGTACACGGTCATTCTCGATGGCCGAAATGGTCGACTGGGGGATGCCGGAGGCATTCGCCAGATCGTTCTGGCTCATTTCCTGAAGCTCACGCAGGATCCGGACCGATTCGCCAACGGAAACCTCAACCCTCTTCTTAGCCTTGCGATAATCACTCATGTCACGCCCTCCCGTAATCGTGGGGAGTTACCTTCTCGACTTCAACGAGCACCTTGTCTTTCTCCACCCGGTAAATGACGCGGTACTGGATATTCAGTCGAGACGATCGGAAGCCTTTCCACTTGCCGGACAAGGCTTCGTCGTTGAAGCCCCGAATATGCCGCAACCCCTGCGGACCGGAGATGGTGACGATGTCCTTCCACTTCTCGTACCGCTTCTGAACTTCTGGAGGGGCGGCCGCCAGGCTCTTTTCTACCCTCTTGTGTTCAAAGATCTCCCACATACCAAATAGAGTATGCATACTGAATATGGTATATCAAGGTCGGGCTCCTGACGCGGGCGCCGAGTACGGCTAGGCGGCTGCCAGAAAGATGGGTGTCTTCCTCATCGCACAGCCGATAACCCCATCGGGGCAACGTCCTGTTTCAGCGTTCCTCTCCGGCAGGTATCCCCGTACCAACGTCAGCCTCGGCTTCGTGGCACCATCCTTCCCATGAGCGTCCGCCGTATCCTGCCCGTGGATACCGTGATCTGCGTCGTATCTGCGACGCCGCACCGTATCCGTCGCTCGCGGTCGTGGACAATCAGGGTGTTTCTTTTTGTCGGTAGTGATTGACTTCTACCGGCATAACGGAACAGCATGCCGGCATGGGCAATAGCGCAGAAGCCATCCTCGATCTCGCGCGCAAACGCGGACTGATCCGGTCGCGCGACCTGGAACCACTGGGCCTGCCAAGAGTTGCGCTGACGCGTCTCGTCCGTCAGGGCATGCTCGCGCGGGTTGCGCGCGGCCTCTATGCGCTGCCGGACCGTCCTGTCTCGGAACACACCGCGCTGGCCGAGACCGCGCGCAAGCATCCGCGAGCGGTGGTGTGCCTGCTCTCGGCATTGCGTTTCCATAATCTCACCACCCAGTCGCCATTCGAGGTCTGGCTTGCCATCCCCAACAAGGCCCGCGCTCCCCGGATCGACTACCCGGCCCTGCGTATTGTCCGCTTTTCCGATCCTCTTCTTGCCGAAGGCGTCGAGGAATACTTGATCGAAGGGGTTCCGGTGCGCGTCACCGGTATTGCCAGGACGGTCGCGGACTGTTTCAAGTACCGCAACAAGATTGGCCTGGATGTCGCTCTGGAGGCCCTGCGCGAGGCCTGGAGTGAGAAGCGGGTGCGCATGGACGAACTCTGGCAGTTTGCCAGGCTGTGCCGGGTCGGCAATGTCATGCGCCCTTATCTGGAGAGCCTGACGTGAGTCCCAAAAACCCCGCCGCCTCGGTGCGTGCCCGACTGCTCGAAAACGCCCGAAACCACAAGCAGGACTACAACCTCGTACCAGGGAAACCCTGGTCCATGTACACGCTCGCGCTCGAGTCGCTTTTGCGTGCGAACAAGGCGCGGCGACTGCCGTGCAGTCATTCTGCACAAGGGAGCCGCAACGCCGTTCCCGCGCAAAAGCGGCCGAGCCCCTCGGGGTTGGCACCCCAGGTTCCCCGATCCTGCATTACGCCGCTTGCGGGTAGAGCCACTACCGGCTGCGCACCGCGCCTTGTCTCGGAAAACCTGGGACACCAACGCGAGCGTGTACATGGATCAGGGTTTCCCTAACCCGCTATGCCCTTGAACGGTTCCTGTATCGCCTGAGCACCTCCTACCATGCAGACCAGTTCCTGCTCAAGGGCGCTTTGCTGTTCGATCTGTGGTTCGACATCCCGCACCGTCCGACGCGTGATGCCGATCTCCTGGGCTTTGGGTCAGCCGAGCTGCCACATCTTGAGGCTGTGTTTCGGGATGTCTGTTCGGTGGAGCAGGACGATGGAATCCGTTTTCAGGCCGACTCGGTACGCGCGGAGGCGATTCGCAAGGAGGCCAGCTACTCCGGTGTGCGGATCACGTTGATAGGGCTGTTGGACGGTGCGCGCTGTCACACGCAGATCGACGTGGGTTTTGGCGATGCCGTGACACCAGGCCCCGACGCCATCGAGTTCCCGGTGATCTTGCCCGACATGCCTGCCCCCAGGCTTCGCGCCTATCCCCGCTCGACCGTTGTCGCCGAAAAGCTGGAGGCACTGGTGTCGCTCGGCATCGCCAACAGTCGTATGAAGGATTACTTCGATCTCTGGGTCTTGTCGCGTTATGCCGATTTCGAAGGCGAAATTCTGTACCAGGCCATTCACGCGACATTCGAACGCCGCATGACACCGCTGCCGGAAGGTACCCCGTTCGGCCTGAGCGACGACTTCGCACAGGACCGATCGAAGCAGATCCAGTGGCAGGCATTCCTGAAGAAAAACACCCTGGCACATCCCCCGCTTTCCGATGTAGTAACGGATCTGCGAGCGTTCCTGTCGCGTCCGCTGCGCGCGGTCAAACAACGTGCGGTGTTTCGGGAAACCTGGCATGCCGGGCATGGCTGGACGCCTTCCAGCTAACACGCGATTCCATCGCGCATCTCCCGCAGCAGCGGAAGATGCGGCGCCGTGGCACCATCGTTTCCATGAGCATTCGCCGTATTCTGCGCATGGGGCACCCCGATCTGCGTCGCGTCTGCGACCCGGTACCCGACTCGGACTTTGACAGCCCTGGGCTGCACGCCCTGGTGGACGACCTCGTCGATACCATGCACGCCAGCGAAGGCCTCGGCCTGGCTGCTGCCCAGATCGGCGTTCCGCTACGCGTAGCCGTGATCGAGATCCAGCCGGGCAATACCCGCTTCCCCGGTGCCGTGCCGACCGGCCGCTTGGTCCTCGTCAACCCGACCGTGACCGTGCTGGACCCAACCCCGCAACGCTACTGGGAAGGCTGCCTGTCCGTACCCGGGCTGCGCGGGGAGGTTGCCCGGCCGCGCCACATCGCCGTGGACTACTACGAGCCCGACGGCACGCCCCGCCACCTGGAACCCGAAGGGTTCCTCGCCACCGTCTTCCAGCACGAGATCGACCACCTCGATGGCACCCTGTTCATCGACCGCGTCACCGACACCACCCGCCTCGCCTTCCTCGACGAATACCGCGAGTTCCACGCGGCACCCTCGTCAAAGCCCACGTAAGCCCGCCCCTGCTGGCCATCCGAATGGGCCCGACTTCCTCCGGCTACTAGGACGGTACCGTCGATCGCCGATACAGGATGCGTCGGTAGTCGACCTCGCACTTAATAGTGATATCGGCAGGAGATGATCGTGATAGACGAATCCTCCACCGCATACACAAGTCGATTGGTGTCATCAATCCGACGCGACCAGAAACCCGCCAGGTTCTCCTTGAGGGCTTCCGGCTTGCCAATGCCTTCAAATGGAGACCGCCTCACGTCTTCTATCAACTTGTTGATCCGCTTCAGGGTCTTCTTGTCCTGACGTTGCCAGTAGAGGTAGTCAGTCCATGCTTCGTCGGTCCAGCAAAGCAACCGACTACTCATCCCCACCTACCAACGCACGCTCGGTCGCCTTTCCTGCCTTGTATTGCGTAATGGACCTGTTGAGGTGCTCTGCATTGGCAGGGGAACGCAAAAGATGCACCGTTTCCATCAGGCTGTTGTAGTGATCAAGTGACATGACCACTGCATCCTCCGAATCACGGCGCGTAATCACCGTGGTGTCGGCATCGTTGACCACCCCATCCAGTACGGCCTTGAGACCGTTGCGAGCCTCGGTGAATGAAACAATCTTCATGGCGCCTCCTGTACCTTGACTTGTACAAGTATAGGCCGGCCGGCCCACATGTACAACCAACTGTGCAGGTTGTGCTATCGCGTCGCCGAGTGAAATACCGGTTACCTGACAGCCACTCGCCTGACGCTGGTGGACCCCGTGTTCACCGCGCGGGGCGCGAGCCTGCTGCCTCGGGCCACCTCGACGGTACCCTGTTCATCGATCGCGTCACCGAAACTACCCGCCTCGCCTTCCTCGACGAATACCGCGAGTTCCACGCGGAGGCGTAGGCATCACGCCCCGTGGAGGCGCGGCCAGGCGTTGCGCACCACCTCCGCCCCCAGCGCATCCAGCAACGGGTGGGCCGCCAGGCCGAGCAGGCCGTCGGTCAGGGGGTTCTCGTCGCCGCAGCGCACGGCCAGTTCCAGATGCGTGCCGCGCGCGCTCGGGGTTAGCCGATAGCAGCCCTCGCAGGACAAGCCGGCCAGCGCGCGCCAGCCGAGCAGACGTGGCGGGACCGCGACCAGCACCTCCACGTCGAACGTCAGCGGCACCCCGGCCACCCGCACACGCCAGCGGTAGCGCTCGGGCCCGACGCAGGTGATGGACTCGATAGCCTCGCTGTAGGCGGCGAACGCCTCCACCCGGGCCATCAGCTCGAACACCGCCTCCGGAGCGGCGTCGATCTCCATCTCGTGGTGGATCACCGACATCGGCCACCGCTCCAGGTTGCAGGGTCGCCGCCGGTCGGGCCGGCGGCGCAGGCCCGATCAGTCGTGCACGATGATGCGGGAGCCGGCGGCGTCGATATCCACGCGGGAGCTGGAGTAGGCGCAGGCCTGCGCGATGTCCTCCAGTCCCGGCATGTCATTAAGCTTCGCCAGCCGATGCAGCAGGCTGCCGCCTTCACAGTCGCGCGGCATACCGTTCTCGTCCAGCGTGCAGCCAAACTCGCCGCCATTCACCGACCAGTCCATGCCGGCCGGCATCTTCAGCACCACCGGCTCCTCGTGCATCACCTGAAACTTCGCCCGCATCGCGTTCTTGCCGTCCTGCCAGTCGAGTAACGGCATGTTGTCTACGCTGCGCATGCTGTGCCTCCTTCGCGATTCCGCGAGGTTGCAACGGATTCCGTCGGGCCGTTCTCCGCCCCTGTCCTTTGACGCTAGACCCCGTTCCCGAGGCGGTCAAAGGTGACCCCGGAAGCGGATGGGGAAGGGGCTATGCCGTATTTCAGCAACGGCATGGTGGATTGCTTCGGGGAGGGACACCGCAGGGCAAAAGGCAAGGTTTGACCCCCGTGGGCACCCACGAGTTTGTCCATTAGCTCCAAGTAGAACCTCGCTTCATCGACCTTGATCAGGGCATTTTCCTCAGGCTCCATACTCGAAGCACCTAACGCCAGCCATAACCGGACCCCAAAAGCGGAGCGCAGCGTAGCTTTTTGGGGTCCGCGTTTATGGCATTGTTAGGCAATTTTTTGATCCTGAACCCACAGAACGCCACGGCAAGTGACCCCTCGGATTTTACCAAGACTAATAGCTTTCGATAGTTTGCTCTCGAAAACCCAATACTTCTTTCGGTAACGGTCGGCCCTAATTGGCTTACCGAGATATTCGACCTCCTCCTTGGAAAGGCCGAATGCCATTGCCTCCGCTACCGAGTCAGAAGGTGGAGGCGGAGGCGTTTGGGATTGACTATTCTTTTTAACTATTTCTTCCGCAGCCATAAGCTCTTGCTGAGCGATCCATAGATCATGCTCACGACGCTTTTCTTCATTCGACAAAATCTCATAAGAAGCATTTATGATCGCCATGATGCGACCCGCTTCGGAATTTCCAGGGTTTCTATCTGGATGATGTTTTTGAGAGAGCGCTTTATAAGCTGCGCGAATCACCTCAGCAGGTGCGGTTCGAGACACCTTGAGGTTGTCATAGTGCGTGTGAATTTTCTTCATCCTCGTGAATGCCTAACGACCAAGCTCACCGGCGGCGGCTTTTTGCCGTCCGGTGCAGTGCCTTGTTATGCCATTTTCGGTATTCATGCCGCTCTCACAGGTACTTTTTCATCACCGCCTCTTTACGGGCGGGGGCGGTATCGATGACGGCCTGGGCGTCGGCGATCTGTTTTTCAAGGGCCTCGACCTTGATGACGAATTTCTTCTGCTCGGCCAGGGAAGGCACCGGCACCTTGATGTTTTTCATCTTGGTAGGCTTGATATTATTGGTGCCTCCTGACTTTACAGCCAGACTCACCATTCCTTTACGGAACGTTGGTGAGTTCATAATACAGGTCAGATAGTACGGCAATACCGTGGATGAGTCAGGAACAATTCTTACCAGATATGAGGCGTAACAGTAATCCCCTTCGAGATCGAACAGTCCGACCTTGCCAATGTGTTCGAGGCTTCCATTGGAACGAATAAAAAGCAGGTCGCCCTTGTTCAGTCGATACTTGGCGAATTCCTCGGCGCTGATGTCGGCGCACTTCATCGCGCCGTTATCCACCATCCGCCCCTGGATGATCTCGTTCATGCGGAAGATCTTGTAGCCGATACTGGCCTCGTTCATCTTCTCGTTCAGGCCGTATTGGATATTGGTGCTCAGTTTGGCGATTTCGAGGCGCGAGGCGCTGGAGGTGTAGATGGACTCGACACCGGCGTCAATATTGGCTCTGGCCTTCGAGATTGCCGCTGCTGCTGCGGCAATTTCGCTATCCAAATTCCTGCATTCTTTTGCAATTTGTTTCTGCACCTCCATTGGAGGCAAAGGCATTGGCAATTCGTACGCTTCGTTCCGGTTCAGGCCTGGCACACCTACACCACCATGCAAATGCCCTAAGTCCAATCCCTTCAAAATATGAAACAGAAAATATCCATCTATGTCATTTTCCGAAGTCTTTACATAGAAAGTTGTATCGATCGGAAAACAATTCTCAGGTTCCCATACAACTTCACCAGCAGAGCCTTTTCTGCCGATTATTATCGCAGGCCCCTTTACAAGATACTCCGTATGGAATCCCACCCTGCCATTTGAGCCCATGACTGGATACGGCCCGGCAACTCGCTTCTTCTCGGGTAAGGGCTTGCCATATTCGAAGCTGCAAACACTTCCAACCTTCACTTGCGGCCACTTGCTTTCTATGTGAACAGATCTTTTAACCACCAACGACAGCTGCTTTTCAAAAACGACCCGTGAAAAATCCAACATATCCACCAATCGCGCCGGGTTGGTTACCTCGCTCAATTCAGTCGGAATCACTCCAAGCGTCCCGTCGAAATTGGCGGCAATATGGCTGTTGAGCTTGGCAGAGTTGCCGCGAGTAAAACGCATCGGGTTGGCATGGTCCGGGCCGTCGTACAAGGTGGTGATGTGCTTGCCGTTGGCGTCCTCGATGAGCTTGATGCCTTCATCCCCCTTGGCGCTGGACCACTCGTAACCGAGGAACTGCTTGATCTGCTTCGTCCCGGAGGGGCTGCGGATGATCAGCACCGGGATGGCCTGATCCGAGGCAAGGCAGAAGTGATAGAGCTTGTCGCGCTCGATGGACTGGACATAGCCCAGGTAGCGTTTGGCGATTTCCGCTGCCTGTTCGGCCTTGGTCAGGGCCTTGAATTTCTTCTGCTTGCGCAGGTTGACCAGCTCTGTGCTCTTGTCGAACTTGTCGTGGTAGGGCTGAAAATGCTCCTGCTGCTTCCAGCTTCCCTCCGCCTCGCCCCGCAACAGGCTCTGGTAGTCGGCCAGAGGTACATTGATATGAGCGCAATACTGCTCTATCAGGTGGCCGTCCTTGTAGATCACCTGCTTGCGCGGGCTTGCGGCGCAGCCCTTGAACCACTCCTCCAGCCGTTCGCGGTAATGCTCGGCGGTGTCGGGCTGGGTCGGCTTGCGGCGCAGGAACAGGGTGACGGTGTTGGTGCCTGTTTTTCCAAATGTACCGCTGCCGAATTCAGCGATGGCGACGATATCGAAATACTGCAAGAGGATTTCGCGGGCGCGGATGTAGGTGGAGCCGCCGTTGGAGAGGATCGACGAGGGCAGGATGATGGCGGCCACGCCGCCGCTTTTCAGTAACTGCTTGGCCCGCTCGATAAAGAAGGTTTCGATGCTGTTGGCCGTCTCGGCGTCGTTGATGGTGTCGGTGAGCGTATAGGCCTTGCGCTCTTCCTCGGGCAGGGTTTCGAGAAAGCCGCGCACGCTGTAGGGCGGATTGGCGACCAGCAGGTCGAAATGGCCATCGCGGATGTCGGGAAAGGCCTCGTGGCTGTTCACCAGACCGTCGCCGTAGCAGACTTGAATACCCTGCTGGCCGTACATGAAGGCGGAGACCTTGGCGACCTTGGAGAGCCGGTATTCCTTTTCGATGCCGACCATCGACTTGTGGTACTCGGCCGGATTGGCCTGGGGCTTGTGCTGTTCGAGCAGGGGCTGAAGCTGCAAGGCCAGCTCGGTAAGGAAGTGGCCCGCGCCGCAGGCGTAGTCGATGGCCATGGGCGGCGTGGGGGTATCGCGCACCAGGCTCTCCAGCGGTAGGCTCATCAAGATGAAACGGCAGATCGGCATGGGGGTGAAGAATTGCCCCTCGCTCTGCTTGACGCCCTGGTCGAGGAAGCCCTCGAACATGTCACCTAAGAATTGGTTGTGGCCGTTGGGGTTGGTCAGCCGGATGTCCTGCCACATTTGCAGGAGCTTCAGCAGCACGTCGGCGTTCTGGTAAAAGAGCCGTTCGTTGTGGACGTCGATAAAGGAAAAGTCGTTGTTGGTAAAAAACTTCTGCTGGATAAAAAGATTCCACACCGCCCGTTGGGTGGCATCCGGATTCTGGCGGATGAAACGCAGGGCGTTGTTGACGTCGTTCTGGTTGATGTAGGTGATGTCCTCGCCGAGGAACTTGTCCATGCCCGACTGGTAGAGCTGCTGCAGGCGGTCCATCAGATCGAAATGGCTGTCGTAGGCCACGCCTTTCCAGTAAAACTTGAGGTCGTCGGGGTTTTCGATCTCGTCCACCAGTTTGCAGAGAAACAGATTCACCAACTTGTCGAAGGCGTTTTCCCGGCCGGACACGTTGTGCTGGCGCAGGATGGTGGCGAATTCATGGTACTTCTTCTGCTGGTCCGAGGCGGAAATGGCGTGGAGGTCGGCCAAGGAATACTTGTCCTTACCGATCTGGTAGGGCTGGATGTTGTCCTCGAAGATCCCTTTGGTAGTGAAATCGAGCTTGTAGGTGTCGCGCCAAACCGCGAAGCGCTCCTTGACGTCGGTAACGGTGCGGAAGGTCTTGAAGTGCGGATTGGCGACCAGGTACTGATCATTGTCACGGTGGGCGATGATGTGGCTCTGGTAGTTCAGCTCGGCGTTTTCAAAATCCGAGGCATAGAGACAAAGAAACTGGGTTTCGCTGATCTGCTGGGCGTAACTGAATAGCTGGTCGCCGTCTTGCAGAGTCTTGTTCCAGGCCTTTTTGAATTCAGACCCGGCGGTCTTGCACTCGATGATCAGCAGCGGCTTGCCGAAATTGTCTTTGACGAGAATATCGGCGCGGCCACCGCTGGCCCCGCGCCCCAGTTTCCATTTCGGTTCCAGCTCGATGTGTTCCGGTTTGTAGCCCTTTTTCAGCAGGCGGTGGACGCACTCAAAGACGACAAAGTTTTCATTCGCCGAAAAGTTGCAGGTCTGGCGTTCGTTGACGACCAGCCCGTCAGACTCCGGATAATGGATGGTCTGCTTGCTGACATCGACGCTTAAAGCGGTTGCGCCGAGAGCCTTGCTGTAAATGGATTTATTCTTGGCAAAGCCGAGCGACGCCAGCAGCGCGATGAAATTGTCCTGATTTATCATTCAGTCTAGTAATCCAAAGTTGTTTTATCATTCATAGGGCATAACAGTAGATTAGACAGAATCTGTCATATTGGTGATATACAGATTCTGCATATCATCCTAGCGTTCTCCTCTCGGTGGCACACCACCACAGGTAAACCACGCTTTTATCATGGTAGTGTGCGTCGCGTCGAGTGGCAGGCCATCCGCCCCAGTCGGACGAAGTATCTTTGGAGCTTAGTCAAAGTCTTACATCGGCCCGGCGATCCAACATAGGCGGGATGTCGGCCCGGCGATCCAACATAGGCGGGATGCAGGGGCCGACGTTGAAGGCTTGGGGGGGTGGACGGATTCGGAGCGAGCAGTGGAAAGCGGCGGCTCGGGCGTGACAGAGCGCGGTGCTATACAGAATCGGTATATCACCGTTATCGCAGTGTGGTGTGACGACCGGACACACCTCGCGTGGCCCGAGAAACGAGCTTCCGGCGGGAGCTGTGGCGGCGTTCCCTGGTACGATCCGGCCAGGGGGAACCGGGAGCCGGTGTTGGAAACGCTCATGGAAGCGAATGATGCGGTGGTGGTCTGCGGCGTTCTGGAGGATGCGCAGGGGCGGGTCTTTTTGGCGCGTCGCGGGGCCGATCAGGCTTTGGCGGGGTATTGGGAATTTCCCGGTGGCAAGGCGGAGCCGGGCGAGAGCCTGGAGGCCGCGTTGTGCCGCGAATTTCGCGAGGAGCTGGCGCTGGAGCTTCGAGTCGGGGAAGAGATCGGTCGTTCGCCGATTCCGGGTAACGGAAGCCTTGAGCTGGTTGCGCTGCGTGCGTGGACGGATGACGAGAGCCCGGTGCTGGCGGTGCACGATCGCTGGTGCTGGGTGTCGCCGGCGGAGGCGCGCGGGCTCGAGCTGGCGCCTGCGGACATCCCGTTGCTCGAAGCCTTTATTGCCGGACGTTCCGCATGAGCCGGGATAGCGCCGCCAAGTCCCGGTCCGGGGCCGAATGGGTCGGCCTGCATGAACGGCTGGATACGCCGCGGGTACGGCAGGCGCTGGAAGCCCTGGGGCTGGCGGACCACGCCCGCTGGAGCCAGGGGCTGGAGGGTGACGATCTGGCGATGACCCTGGCGGCCGAACTGGCCCAGCGGCTGGCGGAGCGGGCCGGGGAGCTGCGCGAGAAGGGGCATGAGGATTGGACCCGGGCCGTGCAGATCCTGGCGGATGCGCTGGCGGCGGCCGGGCATCCGCTGTCGGGCATTGAGGAGGACCTGCCCCACCCGCCGTTTCGGCAGTTGTTGGAGGTGCGCTCTCCGACCGCCGATCAGGTGGGGCAGCAGGAGACGCCACGGCCGGATGTTCCGCTGGCCCTGTCTAGCCTGCTGACCGGCTCCGATCGTACTCCCAGCCTGGTCACGCAGATCGAGAAGGAGCTGGCCAGTGCGGAGCGGGCCGACTGGCTGGTGTCCTTCATCAAGTGGAGTGGGATTCGCGCCCTGCGCGAGACGCTGAAGCGCTTTACCGAAACCCCGACGGCCGATGGCTCGCCCAGGCTTCGGATTGCGACGACCTCGTACCTCGGGGCTACCGATCTCAAGGCGATCGAGTTTCTGCTGGGCCTGCCGAACACCGAGATTCGGGTCTCGTACGACACCCACCGCACGCGCCTGCATGCCAAGGCTTACCTGTTCCATCGCGACACGGGGTTTGGCAGTGCCTACATCGGTTCGGCGAATGTCTCGCGGGTAGCGATGGATGAGGGGCTGGAGTGGACGGCCAAGGTCAGTGAATACGAGCTGCCGCATATGTGGCGCCAGATCCAGACCTCGTTCGAGGCGCACTGGGCAGACCCGGCGGAGTTCGAACCGCTCACCACGGACGACCTACCCCGCCTGCAACAGGCACTGGAGTCGGAATCCAGCTCGGGGCCTGGGGCGCAGAAAGACGCCACCGCGTTCTTCGACCTGCGGCCGTATGCCTTTCAGCAGGAGATCCTGGAGGACATCCAGCGCGAACGCCGTTCGGGGATCGACCGCCATCTAGTGATCGCGGCCACCGGGACCGGCAAGACCATGATCGCCGCCTTCGACTATCGGCGCTTTGCGCGCGAGCAGGCGGACAAGGGGCGCCCGTCGCTGCTGTTCATCGCCCACCGCGAGGAGATCCTGCGCCAGGCGATGGCGAGCTTCCGGCAAGTGCTGCAAGACCACGAGTTTGGCGATGTGCTGGTGGGCGGGGCCCGTCCGAGTCAGGACCGCC
Organism: Thioalkalivibrio sp. ALE30; assembly: GCF_000377465.1. Classification (NCBI taxonomy): domain Bacteria; kingdom Pseudomonadati; phylum Pseudomonadota; class Gammaproteobacteria; order Chromatiales; family Ectothiorhodospiraceae; genus Thioalkalivibrio; species Thioalkalivibrio sp. ALE30. The sequence goes on from NZ_KB898170.1 coordinate 222,463, forward strand.
ACCTGTTCTGTACGGTGCAGAGCTGGAATGCACGGGACCTCGATCGCCTAGACCCGGCGCATTTCGACTACGTGGTACTGGATGAGGCGCACCACAGTAGCGCCGGGAGCTACCAGCGCATCCTGGACCATGTGCGGCCCAAGTGCCTGCTGGGCCTGACGGCGACCCCGGAGCGCACGGATGCCGAGGATATCCGCAAGCACTTCGGCCAGCGCTACACCCACGAGATCCGCCTGCCGGATGCGATCGAGCGGCGCCTACTGGTGCCGTTCCATTACTTCGGCGTGGCCGACCATGAGTCCGTGGATCTGAGGCGGGTGAGTTGGCGGCGCGGGGGGTATGACGCCGAAGAACTGGAAGGGGTGTTCACCGGCAACCGGGCGCGCGCCGATTGGGTTCGGCAGCAGGCCCATGAGCACGCCACGGACCCCGGCTCGGTCCGAGGCCTGGGTTTTTGCATCAGTCGCGCCCATGCCCGATTCATGGCCGAACATTTCTCGGCCAAGCAGGTGCCCAGCGCGGTGCTGACTGGCGAGAGCTCGGATCACGAGCGGAAGTCGGTACAGCGCGACCTGCGCGAGGGGCGCATCCGCTTCATCTTTACGGTGGACCTCTACAACGAGGGCGTGGACCTGCCGGAGGTGGACACCGTTTTGCTGCTGCGCCCGACCGAGAGCCTGACGGTCTACCTGCAGCAGATGGGCCGCGGCCTGCGCTTGCACGAAGGCAAGCCGCACCTGACCGTGCTGGATTTCGTCGCGCCACAGGATCGGCGTTTTCGTTATGCCGCTCGGTTCCGGGCCCTGAGCGCGCGGCCGGAGAAGCGGGTGGATCACCAGATCCAGGAAGGCTTCCCTTGGTTACCCAGCGGCTGCCTGATCCACCTCGACCGCTTGGCCACCCAGCACGTCCTCGACAACATCCGTGCGCAGATCAACCGCCAGCGACCGCAGCTCGTCCGCGAGCTGAAGGACTGTTTCCGGGAGGACATCGACTCCGCCAGCCTGCCCAAGATGCTGGACTGCCTGCATATGGATGAAGCGGAAGACCTGCTGCGCAAGGACCTGCCCTCCCGGCTGCGCGCGGACTGCGGAGGCGAGTCGACCGAAGCACTGGGACCCTATGCCAGCGGCCTCAAACGCGGGCTGCTGCGCTTGGCGCGGTGTGACGATCACCAGTTGCTGGAAACCCTGCAGACCCATCTGGCGCAGCCGGCCGCGAACGTGGAGCAGCTTGCCGAAGAAGATCGGCTCCGGCTGGCCCTCGTCCACAGCACCCTATGGGGCAAGACGCGGCCGGGGGGCGGGGACCTATCCGCCGTGGACGCCTTCGTCCGCGAACAGCGCCCCCTTTACCGGGATCTCCAGGAAGTCGCCGCCTGGAGACACGAGCGTATCGTCCCCGCCAGCGGCATCACCTTCCCGGAGCAGACGGGGCCACTGGAACTGCACGCGTCCTACACCCGCGAGCAGATCCTGCTGGCGCTGGGACTTGGCAGCCTGGAGAAGCCGATCACCCAGCAGGAGGGTGTGCGGCACGTACCGGAGCGGCGGGTGGATGCGTTGTTCGTCACCCTGGAGAAATCCGAGCAGGAGTTCTCCCCCACCACCATGTACGAGGACTACGCCCTCAACGAGCGTCGGTTCCACTGGCAGTCACAGTCCGGCACCTCCCCCACCTCGGAAACCGGGCAGCGCTACATCCACCACGAGGCACGTGGCTACACCCCCATGCTGTTCATTCGGCGGGCTAAGCGTGATGCGACGGGCCTCAGCGAGCCTTTCACCTTCTGCGGCCCGGTGCGTTACCAGCACCACGAGGGCAGCAAGCCGATGAGCATCGTCTGGGAGCTGGATTACGAACTGCCCGCGCGGCTCCTGCACCTCGCCCGCCGCACGGTCCTGTAACGCGGCTGGGGAAACGCGGATCAGGCGGTCTGTAGCGCGGTCTTCTGTTCCCAGGCGAGGGCGTGGCGGACGATCTGGTCGAGGTCGTCGTATTGCGGCTCCCAGGCGAGGGTCTGGCGGATGCGGCGGGCGTCGGCCATCAGGGCGGGCGGGTCGCCTTCGCGGCGCGGGCCGAGGGTGACGGGGAAGTCCACGCCGCTGGCGCGTTTCACCGCGTCGATGACCTCGAGCACGCTGTAGGCGTGGCCGTAGCCGCAGTTGAGCACCTGAGAGTCGCCGCCGCCGTCGAGGTGTTCCAGGGCGCGGACGTGGGCGGCGGCCAGGTCTTCCACGTGGATGTAGTCGCGTTCGCAGGTGCCGTCGCGGGTGTCGTAGTCGGTGCCGAATACGGTGATGCCGTCGCGCTGGCCGGTGGCGGCCTGGCAGGCGACCTTGATCAGGTGGGTGGCGTCGGGCGTGGCCTGCCCCAGGTGGCCGTCGGGGGCGGCGCCGGCCACGTTGAAGTAACGCAGGCTGACGTAGCGCAGGTCCGAGGCGGCGCCCAGGTCCATCAGCATGCGCTCGGACATCATCTTGGAGGCGCCGTAGGGGTTGATCGGCTGCAGCGGTGCGTCCTCCGCAACCGAGACGGTGTCGGGGATGCCGTAGACCGCGGCGGTGGAGGAGAACACGAAATCGCGCACGCCGGTGTCGGCACAGGCCTGCAGCAGATTGAGGGTGTTGCGGGTGTTGTTGCTGTAATACTTGAGCGGGTCGGCAACCGACTCGGGCACGACGATATGCGCGGCGAAGTGGAGCACGCCGTCGAACCCGCGTTCTAGGGTGTCGCGCAGGCCTTCGGTATCGGCCAGGTCGCCGACCACCAGCTCGGCATCCCCCACGGCCCAGGCGTGGCCGGTACTGAGGTTGTCGTACACGGTGACCGTGTGCCCCGCCCTGCGCAGGTGCTGCAGGACATGGCTGCCGATGTAGCCGGCCCCGCCCGTTACCAGCAGTTTCATCCATCGCCCCCGGTCGCTGTGGGTTGGGGCTGGCGGGGCGCGTCAGGGGTCGGGTGGTGCCGGGTGACGGCCGTATTGCCAGCGATACCACAGAATACCGAGGTACTCGTGCATGGCGAGCCAGCTCGTGCGCATGGCGTTAGCCTGGGGTTTGAAGGCGCCTAACGACAGCCGCGTGTCATGCGCGACGAACGCCCCGGTTGGCGCCGGGATGGGCTCCAGCCCGGCGCGTTCGAACGCGGCCGTGGCGCGCGGCAGGTGGTGGGCATGGGTGACCAGCAGCACGCGTTGCAGGCCGTGTTCCTGCAGCAGCGCGGCCGAGTGGCGGGCATTGCCCTGCGTGTCGCGCGCCTGAGGTTCCTGCCACACCGGCGATACCCCGAACTCCTCCAGCACCTCGGCCATCCAGCGGGCCTCCGGTTCCCGATCGTCCGGGCCGCCGCCGGTGGCGACCACCGGCAGGCCGGTGCGCCGGTGCAGGGCCGCGGCATAGCGCAGGCGCACCAGGGCCAGGTCGTTCACCGTCTCGCCGGAGAACTCGACGGCACCGCTGCGGTAGCCGGCGCCGAGCACGACGATCGCCTCGGCGCGTTCCAGCGCCGCCGCGTCGGGGGGTGACCACGGCGCCTGCAACGGGGCCATCAGGGCGTGGCTGACGGGCGGGAGGCTGAAGGCGTAGGTCAGCAGGAGCCCGGTGATCAGCAGCGCCTTGCCCGCGAGGGTGCGCATCAGCAGAAGGCCCGCCAGGGCCAGCAGCAGCGGCCCGCTGGGCGGGAGCAGCAGCCAGTCGGCCAGAAAACGCAGCGACAGAAAATCCACGGGGCACCCTTGTTGGCGGTAGCAGGACGGCCCGGCGGCGCCGTAACGCGAACGTTAGTCAGGAGCCGGCGGGAATGAAGGCCTTACGTGGACTCTGTTCACAACCGGGGCCTAACATCAAGTTGCTTGTGGAATCCGGTATTCCCGGTAAGCGTAGCCAGGTATCGCGGCCTTCGGGGTGCGGTGCGGGCCCGGTTCCCGGTCGGGTGAAGCCTCCAAACAACCGCCAGAAATGTCCAAGGGGGAGTCGCGATGTCCCTGATCCATGCTTCAAAGGTCGGGCCGAAGTTCGGGTTCGCCTTCCTGCTGCCGGCCCTGATCCTGGGCGGCTGCGCCACGACCGATTTTCCGGATGCCCCGACCTCCATCGAGCGCACGGTGATCGAGCAGTACATCATCGGTCCCGGGGACTCCCTGCAGGTGTCTGTGCGCGGCAACCCGGATCTCTCCACCAACGTGTCTGTGCGCCCGGACGGGCAGATCACCACCCCGCTGGTCGAGGATGTCCAGGCCAGCGGCCAGACGCCCACCGAACTGGCGCGGGCGATGGAAGAGGAGCTCTCCCGGTTCCTGCGCGATCCGATCGTCACGGTGATGGTGACCGGCTTCGCCGGGCCCTACAGCCGCCAGATCCGGGTGATCGGGCAGGCCGCCGAGCCGCAGGCGCTGCAGTACCGCGAGGAGATGAGCGTGATGGATGTGATGATCGCGGTGGGCGGTATCACCGACTTCGCGGCCGGCAATCGCGCGGTGATCGTGCGCAACGAGGACGGCGAGCGCAAGCAGTACCGGGTGCGCCTGGACGACCTGGTGAACGGCGGCGACATCTCGGCCAACGTGGACATGCTGCCCGGCGACACGCTGATCATTCCGGAACGACGCTTCTGACGAGCCCGGGGCGCGACGCGCGGCTTCCGGGCGCGCGGCGCTGAGGCGCCGCCGGGGAACCGTCGCCGCCACGCTGCGGGATCGGGGACGGTAGACATGGACCCCCTGACAAGGACGCACAACCCCGCTGCGCAAGCGCCTCGGCGAGAGGGCTAGTTGTGCGCATCTTCGGTCACTACATACGCCGCCGCGTGCTGATGCTCGCGGCCGCCGAACTGCTGGTGGCGTATCTGTGCCTGTACCTGGTGCTGACCTTGCCACCCTTTCAGCCGGAGGCCCTCAGCCTGCTGGACCCGGAGCTGGTGGCGGCGACGCTGGTCGTCCTGCTGGTGCTCACCCTGGCGGGCCTGTACGAGTCGGACTATCTGGCCACCCGCAGCACGCTGCGCTCCCTGTTGCGCCTGGTGCCGGCGCTGCTGTTCGTGGGCGGGCTGCTGCTCCTGTATGGGGCCCTGGTGCCGGCGGCGCTCTTTTCGCCAACGGCGGTCGGCGGCGGCGTGCTGCTGTTGCTGACCGGGCTGGTTGCCGAGCGCACCCTCTGGTGCAATTTCTCCGACGCCGACGCCTTCAAGCGCCGCATCCTGGTGCTGGGTACCGGCAGCCGGGCCCGCGCGATCGAGACGGTCCACGCGGACAAGGCCCCGGACGACCTGCCGTTCCGGGTGCTGGGCTACATCGCCACCGAGGGCGAGAAGGACTGCGCGCAGGATCCGGCGCGCCAGTTACAGCTGGGCTGCGATGCGAGTCTGCTGGAGATGGCGCGCGAGTTTCGGGCCCACGAGATCGTGGTCGCCATCCGCGACCGACGGGGCAACCTGCCCGTCCGGCAGCTGCTCGAGTGCAAGCTGAACGGGGTGGCTGTCACCGATGTGTCCAGTTTCTTCGAGCGTGAACAGCAGCGGGTGCAACTGGACTCGCTGAACGCCAGCTGGCTGATCTTCGGCGAGGGGTTCCGCCAGCACTGGTCCCGCAACGCCATCAAGCGGACCTTCGACGTGCTGGCCAGTTCGACGCTGCTGCTGGCCACCCTGCCGGTGATGCTGGTCACCGCCCTGGCCATCAAGCTGGAAAGCCGCGGCCCGGTGTTCTACTGGCAGACGCGCGTGGGGCTGGGGAATGTGCCATTCGAGGTCTGCAAGTTCCGCAGCATGCGCGAAGACGCCGAAGTCGATGGCGTGGCGCGCTGGGCGGTGCGCGACGACGACCGCGTGACCCGCGTGGGGCGCATCATCCGCAAGCTGCGTATCGACGAGCTGCCGCAGGTGATCAACGTGTTCCAGGGCAGCATGTCGTTCGTCGGGCCGCGCCCGGAGCGGCCCGTGTTCGTCGAGCAACTGACCGAGCAGATCCCCTATTTCCCGGCGCGCCACTCGATCCGCCCCGGCATTACCGGCTGGGCGCAGGTGCGCTACCCCTACGGGGCCTCGGTCGAGGACGCGCGGCAGAAGCTGCAGTACGACCTGTACTACGTGAAGAATCACACCCTGTTCCTGGATGTCCTGATCCTGATCGAGACGGTCAAGGTCGTCCTGTTCGGCCGCGGCGCGCGCTGATCCCGTAATGACCAGTGTTCCCCTGGCCGCGATCGGCTACCTGACAGCGGCACTGGCGTTCCTGGTGCTGGCGGTGGTGACGCTGGTGCGCTGGCGCAACCGGCCCTCGGGCCTGTGGGTGGTCCTGGCCGCGTTGCTGTCGGTGGGCTGGGCGGGCTACCTCGGTTTTCTCGCCTGGCAGTACGGGACCAGCGCGGCGATCTCCGGCGGCGTGATGGAGGTGGCGCGCAATGCCGGCTGGTTCGCACTCCTGCTGGCGTTGCTCGCGGGCAGTGGAAGCCGCCCGGGGGTCGATCCGCGCGCCCTGCGCTGGTGGGCCAGTGGTGTTGCGGCCTTTCTGCTGTTCATCCTGGTGCCGATGCTGTGGCCGCAGTTGCTGGGCGCGATCTGGCCGGGGCTGGCCACATTGCTGATGGCGATCGCCGGGCTGGTGCTGGTGGAGCAGGTCTACCGCAACACGCCGCCGCAGAATCGCTGGGAGATCAAGTTCCTGTGCCTGGGCCTGGGCGGCCTGTTCGCCTTCGACCTGTTCCTGTTCGCGGACCTGGTGCTGTTCCAGACCATCGACAGCCCGTCCTGGCAGGCCCGCGGGTTCGTGAATGCGCTGGTGGTCCCGCTACTGGCAATTTCGGTGAGCCGGCGCCTGCCGCAGCGCGAGGGGCCCACGGTTTCGCGCCACCTGCTGTTTCACACCGCGTCGCTGATCGGGGCCGGGCTGTACCTGCTGGCGGTCGGCGGCGCGGGCTACTACCTGCGCCACCACGGGGGCGACCTGGGTGCCCTGCTGCAGGTGACCCTCCTGTTCGGGGCGGTGCTGCTGCTGGCGGTGGTGCTCTTCTCCGGCAGCGTCCGCGCCCAGCTGCGGGTATGGCTGGCCAAGCACTTCTTCAACTACCGCTACGACTACCGCCAGGAATGGCTGCGCTTTACCGGAACCCTCGCGCAGACCGATGACGAGACCCCGTTCCGGCAGCGGGCGATCCAGGCCATCGGCGAGCTGGTCGAGAGCCCCGGTGGCCTGCTCTGGGTCCATCGCGACGACGGCCGCTTTGCCCTCGACGGCGTGCTGAACCTGGGCGAGCCGGAGTACCCGGCGCTGGAACCGGACGATCCCCTGGTGGTATTCCTGATGCGCTCCGGCTGGGTGATCGACATCGACGAGTTTCGCCGCGATCCGGCGTTCTATCACGGGCTGGAGCTGCCGGCCTGGCTGGTGGACAACCCGCGCCACTGGGCCGTGGTGCCGCTGCTGAAAAGCGATGGCCTGGAGGGGTTTGTCGTGCTGGCCCAGCCGCGGGCGCGGCATCGCATCGACTGGGAGGAGCGCGATCTGCTGAAGACCGCGGGTCGCCAGCTCGCGGTGTACGTGGCGCTGGTCCAGACCGACGAGGCCCTGCTGGAGGCACGCCAGTTCGAGACCTTCCATCGACTGGCGGCGTTCCTGGTCCACGACCTCAAGAACGTCTCCGCCCAGTTGTCCCTGATCAGCGCCAACGCCGAGCGCCACCGCGACAATCCCGAGTTCGTGGCGGATGCCTTCCGCACCGTGGGCCATGCCCGCGAGCGCCTGGAGCGCACCCTGGCCCAGCTGCGCAAGGCCCAGCCGGGGGCCGACAGCCCGCGTCAGGCGATCGAGGTGGACGCCCTGCTGGAGGAGGTCGCGCACGACAGCCGCGAGGTTCGGCCGGTGCCCCGGGTCACGGTCGAGGCCAGCGCCGGAGTCCTCGGAAACCGCGACGCACTGCGGAATGTGCTGCTGCACCTGGTGCGGAATGCACAGGAGGCCACGCCGGATAACGGCGATATAACCATGACCCTGAAAACCCGGGATCAATGGGCCATCATCGAAATCGAGGACAACGGGGCGGGCATGGACGAGGACTTCGTCCGGCGGCGGCTCTTCCGCCCCTTCCAGACCACCAAGGGAAACGCCGGCATGGGCATTGGCCTGTACGAGGCCCGGGACCTGGTGGTCCGGATGGGTGGGCGGATCGATGTATCCAGCCGCGTTGGCGAGGGGACCGCCTTCACGCTGCGTCTGCCACGGTACGGCACATGAGGCGTCTTCGTGCCGTTCACCATCACGTCCTCGCGGGGCCGGGTGCAAAGTAATGGAGTCGATGCTCAAGCTGCTGATTGTCGAGGATGACGCCGGCCTGCAAAGCCAGTTGCGCTGGTGCCTGGACGGCTACGAGATCCTGCAGGCCCAGGATCGCGCGAGCGCGATGGCGCACATGCGCCGGCACGAGCCCGAACTGGTCACCCTGGACCTCGGCCTGCCCCCCGACCCGGCCAACGCCACCGAGGGCCTCGCGCTGCTGGAGGAGATCCTGGCGTTCAACCCCGGGGTCAAGGTGATCGTGGTCACCGGCAATGACGATCGCGAGAACGCGCTGAAGGCCGTCGCCCTGGGGGCCTACGATTTCTACATCAAGCCCGTGGATGCCGAGCTCCTGCGCCTGATCGTGGACCGTGCCGCCCGGCTGTACGAACTCGAGGAGGAGAACCGCCGGCTGGCCCGCGGCAGCACCTCTTCGCTGTCCGGGATCATCACCTCGGATCCGCAAATGCTGCAGGTCTGCCGCATGGTGGAGCGCGTGGCGCCCTCCGACGCGACCGTCCTGCTGCTGGGCGACAGCGGGACCGGCAAAGAGGTCCTGGCGCGCGCCGTCCACGACCTCAGCAACCGTGCGAAGGAGCGCTTCGTCGCGATCAACTGCGCCGCGATCCCGGAGAACCTCCTGGAGAGCGAACTGTTCGGCTACGAGAAAGGTGCCTTCACCGGCGCCACGCGCCAGACCATTGGCAAGATCGAGCATGCCGACAAGGGCACGCTGTTCCTCGACGAGATCGGCGACCTGCCGCAGAGCCTGCAGGCCAAGCTGCTGCGCTTCCTGCAGGAGCGCACGGTCGAGCGCTTGGGCGGGCGCAACGAGATCCCGGTGGACGTCCGCATCATCGGCGCCACCAATCAGGACCTCCAGGCCCTGATCCGGGCGGGCGACTTCCGCGAAGACCTGTTCTATCGCATCAGCGAGATCAGTATCGACATCCCGCCGGTGCGCGAACGCCAGGGGGATGCGACCCTGCTGGCCCACGCCCTGCTGGAGCGCTTCGCGCGCGAGCAGGGCAAGCCGCGCCGCGGCTTTACCGCCGACGCGCTGCGCGCGATCGAGGGCCACCCCTGGCCCGGCAATGTGCGCGAGATGGAAAACCTGATCCGGCGCGCCGTGATCATGGCCGACGGCAACCTGGTGACCGCGGAGGACCTCGGGCTCGAGGACCACGACCAGGAAGCGCCGCCGGAGCGTCTGCGCGAGGCCCGCGACCGGGCCGAATACCAGTCCGTGATCAAGGCGATGGGCCGCTGCAACGGCAACATCGCCCAGGCGGCCGATACCCTCGGCATTACCCGTCCAACGCTCTACGGCCTGCTCGACAAGTACGGGCTCAGATGAGGCACACCATGGTGACTACCCGATACACGAAACAAGCATCCGGCCCGGCCCGGCCCCGTCACAATGGGATACTGCCGGGACGCCTGAAGCCGCTGGCACTGGCGGTGGTCCTGGCCACCGGCGTGGGCCTGGCGGGCTGTGACCAGATCGGGACGGCCAGCGAACAGGACTACCTCGACCGTGCCCAGGCCCTGCAGGAACAGGGGGACTACCGGGGCGCCCGCATCGAGTATCGCAACGCCCTGCAACTGAACACCGATGCCCCGGCCACGCGCCGCAGTCTCGGCGTGGTGTATCTGCAGCTGGACAACCCGGAGGAGGCCCGCCGCCAGCTGGAACGGGCGCAGTCGCTCGGTATCCCGGAGGCGCAGGTGGCGCTGCCGCTGGCCGAGGCGTGGTTCGCGACCGACCGCTTCGCGCGGATCCGGGCGCAGTCGGTGCCGGAGGATCTCGCCGCCGAGGAGCGGCCACGGCTGCACGCGCTGCGGGCGGTCGCCTTTGCCGCCGTGGGCGAGCGCGACGCCGCGGAGGCCGAGCTGGCACAGGTCGATGCGGCCGAACAGGCGCCGCTGCAGGCCCTGGCGCATGCCCATCTGGCGATGGCCGAGGGTGATGCCGAGCGGGCGATGGCGTCCCTCGAACAGGCGCTCGATCAGGACCCCGAGCTGGCGCATGCCTGGAGCCTGCTGGGCGAGTACCGCCGTATCACCGGCGATTCCGAGGGCGCGGAAGAGGCCTTCACCCGGGCCATCGAGGTGCGCCCGGCTTCCGGACGTGACTACATGGCGCGCGCGATGGTGCGCCTGAATGCCGGCGATTATGAAGGGGCGCGGGCGGACGTCGACGGCCTGATGCAGGGTGGCTCGTCGCATCCCGGCGTGCATTACCTGGACGGGATGCTCCTGATGCAGGAGGAACGCTACAGCGACGCGCGCGCGAGTTTCGAACGGGCCGTGGCCGGCAATCGCACCTACAGCCCCGCATTACTGGGGCTTGGCCTGGCGCATCGCAGCCTGGGCAATCTGGAGCAGGCCGAGCACAACCTGAACCGCCATGTGCAGGAGAGCCCGGGATCGCTGCAGGGCATCCGTACCCTGACGGCGATCTATCTGGAACAGGATCGGGTGGAGGATGCGCTGCGGTTCGTGGACCGGGTCAGCCGCGACTACACCGGCGATCCCGCCGACATGGCGGAGCTGCGCGGGCGCCTGCTGCTGGTGGCCGGCGACTCCGAAGCCGGGATCGAAGCCTTGCGCGATGCCGTGGCCGCGAGCCCCGGCTCTCAGGGCCTGCAGGAACTCCTGGCGGTGGCGCTGCTCCGGGGTGGCGAGACCGAGGAAGGCCTGGACGTGATGCGTGCCGCCGGTGGCGGCGAGGTTACGGCGCAACAGGTCGATACCACCATGGTGCTCTACCTGCTGCAGGCGGGTCGCTATGACGAGGCGCTGGAACGCGCCCAGCGCCTGCAGGAGCTGGAGCCGGAGGCCGCCGGACCGCTGAGTCTCCAGGGCGCCGCGCTGATGGGACTGGACCGGACCGACGAGGCGCGCGCCGCGTTCCGCGAAGGGGTCGAACGTGACCCGGACGATATCTCCGTGGCGATGAACCTTGCCAGCCTGGAATTGCAGGCCGGCAACCGTGGCGCGGCACGGGAGGTCCTGGAAGCGATTCAGGATCGCCACCCCGGGCATGCCCGCTCCGCGCAGCGCCTGGCCAATCTGAGTCTCCAGGACGGGGACCAGCAGGGCGCCGCCCGCTGGTTTCGGGTGGCGATCGAGTCACAGCCCGAGATGCTGCCACCGCATCTCGCGCTGGCCCAGATCCAGCTCCAGGGCGGCCGCCCCGAGCAGGCACTGGAGACGCTCGAGGCCGCGAGTGAACATCATCCGGACAATCCCGACCTGCTGTATGCGCTGGCCGATGTCCAGCAGACGCTCAATCGGCCCGATGCCGCGGTCGCCAGTCTCGAGGCGGCCGTCGAGCAGGCGCCGGACAATGTGAACCTTCGGCTTGCCCTGGCCCGCGCGCATGCGCAGGCCGGTGACGAGGCCGCCACCGAGGCCACGCTGCGCGAGCTGCTGGAACGCCAGCCGGAACATTACCGGGCCCGCGTGCTGCTGGCTCGAGGGCTGGTCAACCAGGAGCGCACGGAGGACGCCCGGCCGCATCTGCAGCGGCTGGAAGAACGCTTCGAGGATCGCAGCGAGGTCCAGGCCCTGCTGGGACGTGCGGCCCTGCAGCGGGATGATCCCGCGGCCGCCGTGCGGCACTACCGGGCCGCGCTGGCGGACCCGGGTGGCCAGCGCCGGGACTGGGTCCATGAACTGGCCCGCGCGCAACGGGAATCCGGCGAGTTCGAGGCCGGCCAGGCCACGCTGGAAGGCTGGCTCGACGAGCACCCGCAGGACCTGGCGACCCGGCACATCTATGCGGCGCAGCAGATGGGGGCCGGCGACGAGCCGGGCGCGGTGGCCTCGTACCGCCGCATCGTCGAGCAGGATGCGGACGACGTGATTGCCCTCAACAACCTGGCCTGGACCCTGCGTGAACGCGAGACCGAAGAGGCGCTCGGACACGCGCGCCGGGCCGCCGAACTGGCCCCGGAGGCGCCTCCGGTGCTGGATACGCTGGCCGTGGTGCTGATCCACGCGGGCGAGCCGGCCGAGGCCGCGGATATCCTGGGTCGCGCGCACGAGCTGGCTCCGGAGGATCCGGGCATCCAGTACCACCTGGCCTGGGCGGAAAGCGAACAGGGCGCACGCGACGCCGCCGCCGACCGCCTGCGGCAACTGCTGGAGGCGCACGAGGCATTCCCGCAGCGGGCAGACGCCGAGGCCTTGCTCGACCGCCTGTAAGCCCGAAGACGTCCGACGTTCGAAGGGGCTGCCACAGGCAGCCCCTTTTTTCATGCCTGCCCGCACGCCTGCACGGCCGGGATGACGGTGTGTGGGGGTATGAGGCCGGGAATCTGGATGCCCTGTTCCGCCCCCTGTGGGAGCCTGCTCGCAGGCGAATGCCCCTGCCCGCGTCCGGCTCTGGCAGGAGCTTCGCCTGCAAGCAGGCTCCCACAAGGATGTTTCCACCGCGCACCCCTCTGTCGTCATCCCGGAGACCGCGCAGCGGTTATCCGGGATCTGCCGGGATCTGCCGGGATCTGCCGGGATCTGCCGGGGGCTGGCGCGGCGTCGGTGGCGGGGGTGGGAGATCCCGGCTCTTCGCTTCGCTACGGCCGGGATGGCGGAGTGTGGGGGAGTGCAGCGGTGGGGAATCCGGATGTCCTGATGTGACCCCTTGACCCCTGTGGGAGCCTGCTCGCAGGCGAATGCCCCTGCCCGTGCCCGACTCTGGCAGGGGCTTCGCCTGCAAGCAGGCTCCTACAAGGATGTTTCCACCGCGCACCTCCCTGTTCGTCATCCCGGAAACCGCGTAGCGGGTATCCGGGATCTTCAGGGCTGGCGTGGCGTTGGTGGCAGCGTCGGGAGATCCCGGCTCTTCTCTTTGCTGCGGCTGGGATGACGAGGTGTGGGGGAGCGCTGGACCTGGGGTGACGCGGGTGTGTGGGGGGCGTGGTGTCCGGGGCGGATTGAAGGGCGTGGGGGAAGGCTCTGACTGGGGTGTAGATGATGGTGGTGCGTGATGGTTGGTATGCCCAGGGCTGGGCGTGGGGTTGCCGTATGGGCCGGGGCCGGGCAGAAAAAAGGGCTCCGCGGAGGGAGCCCTTAACTCGGTGACCCCACAGGGGGGAGTGGGTCACCAAGGCTGTTGGTGGTGCGTGTTATGCGGCCTGGCGGTGGGTGCTGTTGGAGCGGCGGCGCATGCCACCGACGCCGATGAAGCCCGCCAGGATCAGCAGGGACAGACCCATCAGCGCCAGGGTACCCGGCTCCGGCACCGCGAAGCGCAGGCTGCCGTCATGGGTGGACTGGGTTTCGCTGAACAGGCTTTGCCCATCGCGCTCGTCGCCGTAGACATTGTTGGCATCAGCACCGAAGAAGGTCTCCGGCGGCGGTTCCTGGATGGTGCCCGCGCTGGCAAAGGCCGAGACGATGAACGTCGGGGCGCCTTCTTCGTCTTCGATCAGGTCTGCGAAGTCGATGCCGTCAGCGGTGAACCAGAAGCCCGGCAGCACGCTGGCCACCTGGAATTCGAAGGTGAAGGTCCCTTCGATGAAAGCCCCGCCCTGGCTCTCGAATTCCAGGATGCTGTTACCCGATTTCAGGGTCATCTCCATGACCTGTTCGCCAGCGCTGAAGTGGGCCTGCGCCGCTTCATAGTCTTGGCCGAAACCGGGGTTCGGGTCGGCCATGAACAGACTAAAGCAGCACCCGACCCCGGTATAATTGGCGTTGACGACATAGTTTCCGCCCACGGTACCGGTGCCGGTAATCACGCCGCGGAGCTCGTCCCAGAGCAGCCCCATAGAGTATGTACCGCCAAGGAAGTCGGGGCCGGACTGGGGTGCGGCACCGCCAGCGGAGGTCCGGAAGGACCCGGCATCGCCGTAGCCACGGTCATAGAACACATCGCCAACCTGAACCGGGTCCAACGGATCCTGAACGTATTGGAAGGTCTGGGTGTTCAGGTCGAACTGGATACGGCGGACGTTTTCGACCGAACCGCTGTAGTTCGTGGTGGCGTCGAGGTTGATGTCGAAGTCAATGACTTCCGCTGCCGTCGCCGTACTCGCACTGGCGGCGATCATGCCGACACAGAGCGAAGCGAGAAGTACTTTTTTCGCGTTCATGGGGCTCTCCTGATGCTCAATTTACAGCGATTCAACCATCGCCGGGGTCTGGCCTGGTGGCCGTGTCTGTTGCTTTCGGTTGAATACAAAGCAGGCTCCGTGCCAATTTCCCGGCTCGGGGTGGAGGCCTCTCAAGACATTGAAAATAAAGGAGGAAAGTGGGGGTCATGTGCTGGGCCATGGGCCGCGTGATCGCAGGAGGGTCTTGTGGCCGGGGAACTGTAAAGGGTGTCGACGAGCGGGCCGGCTGGATGAGGCCGTCAGGACGCCCGAAACCGCAGAAACCGGTAAAGAATCTGCAAAAACAAAGGGTTGTGCGGATTACTTGGCTTGTAAAGCATCTCGACAGGCCGGTCGCCAGAGGCGCGGCCGGGGCGCGGTCAGGCCGTGCGGGCCCGCGCGAGCCGGTGCCCGACGACCAGCAGGGCCGGTAGTACCAGCAGGTCGAACAGCAGCGCCGCGATCAGCCCGAAGGCGGTCAACCAGCCAAAGGCGGCCGTGGGCTGGAAGTCGGACAGGGCCAGCAGCAGGAACTGGCCCACCAGCACGATGGTGGTGGCGGTGATCGCGCGCCCGCTGCGGCGGAAGCTGCGGGCGAGCGCCCAGGCAACCGGGCTGCCCCGCCCGCGCCGCTGACGATAGTTGTGCAGGATGTGGATGGTGTCGTCCACGGCGATGCCGATGGCGACACTGGCAATCATGGCCGTGGCCATGTCCAGCCAGATGCCGAGCAGGCCCATCAGGGCGAAGATCATCGCCACCGGAGCCAGGTTGGGGATCATGCTGAGGACGGTCAGCGGGATCGAGCGCCACATCAGCAGCATCAGCAGCGTGATCATCGCGGCCACGGCATACAGGCTGTGTAGCTGCCCCTCGATCAGTAACCGCTCCTGGTCCGCGAACAGTCGGGCCATCCCGGCCATGTCCCATTCCAGGTCGGCCGGCGGGTTGGCTTCCAGGTGGTCGCGCAGATCGTCCATCAGTGCGTTGATGGCCCGCGCCCCGTGGGCGTTCAGGTTGAGCAGGATGCGGCTGCGTTCGAAGTCGCGGTCGACGGCATCGAACAGGTCGCGGCCGTCGTAGATGAACAGGTACTGGGCGACCAGGTTGGGGTCGTCCGGGATGCGCCGGAAGGCCGGGTCTTCCTCGTTGAAGGCCCAGTGCATCTCGGCGACGAGATCCGGCAGGGACAGGCTGTAGTCCACCTCGGGGCGCTGGTCCAGCCAGTCCTGCACGCGCTGGATGGCCAGCATCCGTTCCGGGTCCTGCAGGCTGTCCCAGTCCGGCCCGTCGAACACCACCTCCAGCGCCATTACCCCGGAGAGTTCGTGCTCCACCGCGCGGGTCGCCTGGGTGATCGAGTGGTCGTCGTCGAAGAAGGCGTAGAGATCGGTCTCGACCTCGACATGCCGGATCTGCGGGATCGCCAGCGCCACCAGGATGGCGGTGGCCAGCAGGACCCAGCCGGCGCGGCGGATCGCCAGGTGTGCCGCCAGCGCGGTGAAGCGGTCGAGCAGGCGCAGGCCGCGCTGCGGGGCGAGCCAGTCGCCGCGATCCCAGCGCACCATGATCGCCGGCAGGAGCAGCAGCACGACCGCCGCGGCGAGCAGCACGCCGAAGGCCCCGATCAGACCGAAGGTCTCGATCGGCCGGATGCTGCTGACCTGCAGCGACGCCAGCCCCGCCGCGGTGGTCAGCGCCATGAACGCGGTGGGACGGGCCACGGCGGCCAGCGCCGCCTCCACGCGGGCGCGTCCCCGGTGGCCGCGCTGCGCGGCATGCAGCAGGGCGTTGAAGAAGTGCATCAGCATCGCCACCGTCAATGCGGTCAGCAGGGGCGGCAGGATGGCGGAGATCAGTGTGAACGGCCGGTCGAGCAGGATCAGCAGGGCGATCGCGGGCCCGGTGACCGCGCTGATTGTGGCAGCGGACAGCACGACCACCAGCGGGCGCCGGAACAGCCACCACAGCAGCAGGAGGCTGATGGTCATGGTGCCCGGAACCAGGAAGGCGAGGTCCTTGACCATGGCCCGGAGCTGCGCGACATCCAGGGCGATATGGCCGGCGATGGCGGTCAGCTCGCCTTCCAGGTCGTGCTCGGCGATCCGGTCGCGGAGCAGGCGTTCCAGCTGCAGGCGCTGCAGGCTGTTTTCCAGCGCGTGCGGGCGCACGACCACCGCCAGGACCTCGCCGTCGGGGCCGGCTACCAGGCCGGGGGCGAAGCGGTCACGCAAGACCCGCTCGCGCCATTCATCGGCCGTGCGCTCGTCCAGCGCGCGGCCGTCCACCAGGCGGTCCACGGTGAAGCCGTCGGTCGTGGCCCGGATGTGGTCCAGGGTGGTGACCGACAGGACCCGTTCGACGCTCGGATCGGCCTCCATGTCGCGCACCAGCGCGTCGATGCGTTGCAGGAAATCGGCCTCGAACAGCTCGCTGCCGGTAAACAGGCCGACCAGTACCTGATCTTGAGGGAAGCGTTCGCGCAGTTCGCGATCGAAGGTGACGGCGGCGGCGTCCTCGGGGAAATAGGACTCGGGGGCGTTATCCAGGTTGACCTGCAGGAGAACCGGGCCGGGCAGGAAGAGCAGCAGGGCCAGGATGCCCAGTGCCAGTCGCGGGCGCCCCAGCAGCCAGCGCATCAGAACTGCCCCCGCCAGCCGGTGACGAGTATGCGGTTATCGCGGTAGAAGCCCCCGGCCGTGCCCTCGGCCCCGTCCAGCCAGTGCAGGCCGATATAGAATTCCATGGGTTCGCGGGCGATCCATGCCAGTTCCGGGTTCAGATAGACGTCGCGCCGGTTGAGCCCGATCGAATAGCGCAGGCGGGCCCGCCAGTTGTAGTCGGCAAACGGGCTCTCCAGTTCTCCGGTCAGGAAGTAGCTTTCGCGCGCATCCAGCATGTCGCCGGCGTTCAGCAGGTGCTGGCCCGCCAGCTGGGTGGTCATGCGGAAGTCCCCGTCTCCGGGGAAGCCTTCGGCGCCGACCACCCAGTCGACCCCCTCCACCGTGGTCTGGCGCAGGTCATCCGCGCGAGTCACCGGTACGTCGCTCAGCCAGGCGGCCTCGGCGCGCCAGGTCCAGGCGCCAGTGGCAAAGGCGGTGTCGCCGCCCACTACCCAGGTCCGCGGGTGGACGGCCTCCAGCGTCGGGTCCCCGGGTGGCTGGCCGGCCAGGATGGCCTGGCGGGTCTCGGTATCGAAGCGGTAGTAGGGCTGCGAATGCCGGGCCCGCTGGACGGTGACGGCGAAATCGGCGCCGCGGCCGGAGCGCCCCAGGCGCACGCCGGCGCCGCCGTTGCCGGAGACATCGTCGTCCAGCGCGGCCTGCTGGATCACCGGCGCCAGCGCCGGGTCCTGTGGAAGCCCCAGCAGGCGTCCGCGGTTGCGGTCCACCGGGTGCCAGAGGTTGTCACGGTCGGGTAGCTCCGCCGGCCGGAACAGGGGCAGGAAGACCAGGTCCGCATGCCACGGCCCCTGGAAGAATTCCGCGCGGATCGCCGGGTTCGCGCGGCGCCGTTCGCCGTACGGGTCCAGGCCGAAGCGGGTCAGGTCCTTGGTGCTGAGCCGGTCGGTGGGCGGGATCTCGTCCACCCGTCCCCACAGGATGCGCTGGGTGCCCACGGTGACGCGCGTACGATCGCCCCGGTAGCGCAGGAAATTTTCGTCATAGTCGGCGCGTGCGCGGGTGGTGCTCGGGTAGTCGCCGCCCTGCTGGGCCTGGATGTCCGCGCGCGCGCCCAGGCGCAGCTCCCAGGCCTCGTTCAGGTCGCGGCGGGCACTGACCACGCCGCGACCGTGCTGCACATGGTCCACGGGACGCCCGGATGTGCCCAGCACGCCCAGTTCGATGCGGGCGTCCTTTACCCGCAGGTCCCAGGCGGCGGCGCCGGTCTGGGTGTCCGCGTCCGCATCCTCGGCCGACTCCTCGCCGAATACGAACGCGCGCTGTGCTTCGTCTTCGGCATCGTTGTTAGTGTCGCGTGACGGCGCCGAGGTGTCAGGCGCGGCGTCGTCTGCGGGAGCAGGGGACGCGTCGGCGACGGCGACGGGCGCAGCGGCGGGCCCAGCCGTGGGCATGTCCGGGACCCGCAGCACCGCGCCGGCGCGCAGGGAATGCACGTCGCCGTCGAACGCGTGCGGATTGTGTTCGAACAGGCGCTGGACCATCTCCCGGGTGGGGATGCGCGGGTCCGGGCGCAGGCGCTCGGCCACGCTCCACAGGGTGTCGCTGGCGCGCACCGTGTAGTGGTTGCCGGCGCTCGGGATGGGCGAGGGTTCGGTGCGCGCAAGCTCGTCCGGCGCGGGCGGCTGGAGCGTCGCCCCGGCCTTCAGGCCCTCGGGCCCGCCGTCAAAGGCATCCGGGTTGCGGGCATACAGCGCCTGCGCCATGGCCTGGATGCGGACGGACGGGTCGGGGCGCAGATCGCGGGCGATGCTCCAGAGGGTGTCGCCCGGCTGCACGGTATAGGGGGCCGGCGCCGCGGCGGCCAGCGGCATTGGCCCCAGCACCAGCAACCCGGCGAGCACCGTGGCGCGCCATCCCCCGGGCCGGGGCGTGGGCGCTTCATGGGCGATAGGGGCGCGCAAGGCTCGGGTCCGACAGGCCGCGGAGGGTGAATAGCTCGTCCGGGAGGCCGCTGTTGTAGGTCACGTCCTCGACCTCGAGGATGGTGGTGCGACCGCTGGCAAGATCGGTCATGGAGCTGCGGGTTACCGTCCAGTAGCCCTGGATCTCCTCGATCCGCTGTACCTCCAGGCGCTTCGCGGGCTCGTCGCCCCCTTCGTACAGGTCGATACGCAGCGGCAGGAGGGTCTCCTCGTGGATCCAGCTGACCCGCTTGCTGTAGACGGAGTTGCCGCTGTCCACGGGCACGCTCTCGAGCACGGTGACCGGGGTGCCCTCGTAGGTGTCCTCGCCCAGGATGCGATGGTGGTCCTTGTGCGGTTCGCGGTCTTCCAGGTCCTCGAAGTAGAGCTCGGACTGCACGAAGCTGCCGCCCCGGTTCTCGCTGCTGATGCGGCGCTCGCGCTGGATCGCGGGCAGGTAGAGCCACTGGTCGACATCGCCGCCCGGGTGGTTGTGGACCAGTATGGCCGTGTCGGCAATGTTGCGCGGCGACGTAAAGCGAATGAGGTTGCGGCTGGCACCGGGCTCCTCGCCATCCAGCCGATATTCGTAGCTTTCGCGCACACGCTCGCGGCGGCCGCCCCCGGTGAGTGTCATGATCCCCCGGGTGACGGCATCGTCCCCGTCCGGGCGCTCGTGGACGGCGCGTGCCAGCTCGCGCGCCGCGGATTCCTCCGCCAGCGCCGCGGCGGGCAGGGTGGCGACCGCGAGCAGGAGGCCCGCGCCGAGGAACATGGCGGTGCGGTTCATCATGGCGTCATTGTACCTCCGGGTTCGCGGCCCGCTGGTGCGCGCGCTGAGCGCGCAGTCGCCGGCGGGCGATCCGGATCAGCAGGCGGTGGAGCGGGTTGCGATTGCCCCCGGGGCGCCAGGTGCGGGCGAGGCGCTGGCGGTAGGCGTCGAAGTGCACGCCCCGCGGGGCCCAGGTCAGCGTACCGCGCCCCAGCAGCAGTTTGAGCACCTCGGTGCCCATGACCCCGGCGCACAGGTCGCAGGCCATCGGGGTGGAGGGGCCGCGGCGCGCCGCCAGGTCGACGGCTGTCGGGTCGGCCAGGTAGCCCATCTGCAGCATCGCGGGCGCCAGGCCGATCATGAATCGCAGGGCCAGTTCCTCGTCGTCCAGGTCGTCGTGCAGGTCGAAGTAGGCGTCGAAGCTCATCCCGTCGGGGCGGAAGTTCAGCAGGGCGGCCCCCATGCCGAGCGGGGCCACCGTGACGGCGGGAATGCCGCGTTCGGCGCAGGCCCGGAAGACCTGGCGCCGGATGTCGAAGGCGAAGAAGTCGAGGCCGTCCACGTAGACATCCACGCCGTCGAGGAAGGCCGCCAGGTTGTCCGCGTGGACGCCCTGCGCAAAGGCGTCGATCTCGAGTTCCGGGTTGATGTCCCGGGCCATCTCCTCCAGCACCTCGACCTTGGGGCGGTCCAGCCGCGACAGGGCCGCGCCGACCTGGCGGTTCATGTTGTGCAGCTCGAAGATGTCGGGGTCGGCGATGCGGAAATGGCCGATCCCGAGGCGCACCAGGGTCAGCAGGTGGGCGCCGCCGACCCCGCCAAGACCGGCGATCGCGATGCGGGCGCCGCGCAGCCGTTGCAGTTCGGCCGGCGTCACCCAGCCAACCGTTCGGGCGAAGGCCGTCTGGTAGTCGAACCCGGAACTCAATGCGCCAACCCGTTGAGTCCCGGTTGCGAGCGTGCCGGTAGCGGCAGGCGTGTCCGGCCGCTCGGGTGGACGACAGGGCGCCCGGGCGCGCCCGGGAAGCGGAGCATCTTCGCGGATGTCACCGCCGGGGAAACACGCGGGGCGCGCAGCAAGGTCGACTCCACGTGCCGGCACAGCTCGCTCAGGGCGCTCGATCGCTGGATGCTTTCGTGTGCCTCGCCGGAGTCGATGTAGAACGCCGCGCGTTTGCCATGATAGTGCACGACCTCGCCGATCTGGGTGAACTCCAGCCCGGTATGCCGCAGGATGCGGGCGAGGGCCGGCTCCATCATCGCGAAGGCATGCTGCTTGCGGTAGTGCACGCAGAGCAGGGTTGCGGCCACGAACAGGCTGACCGCGAGGATCGGGAACACGCGGATCTGGTCGGGCGAGAGTTTCAGGGCCTCGATGTCCCCGATGGGGGTGGCGGCCTCGCCGTTGCGGCGGCGGAACATGCTGTGCACGGCGAGCCGGGACACCTCGCAGACGTTGTCGCGCTCCAGCCGGTCCGGGCGCCAGGGGGTGTCGAAAAAGCTGTCGTGGCAATGGCGCTCCATGGGCAGCTGTCCGATCGGGTCCCGGGTGTCGACATGCACTACGCGCACACAGCCGGCGGCCATCCCGCTGGGCTTGTGTTCCAGCAGGCAGTGCCAGGCCTGGGCGTCGTACGCGTCGACCTCCTTGTGGCCCGGGCAATCCTCCTCCCGCTCGAAGCCGAACTCCTTGCAGTACACCTGGTAGCGAAGATGCTGGATGTCCTCCAGGTGTTCCCCGCTGCGCTGGGAGAGATCGAAGTACCGCTTGAAACCGCTGACGATCGAGTCGCTTTCCACGACTAGTTTCCTCCTGCTGCAAGCCCCGCCACGTCCGGTGGCGGCCCCCACGCGGCGGGCACCTCCGTCGGATGCGGCGCCCCGCCCGTGGCGGGCTCTTCCCACGCAGTGTAGTGGGGAATCTCCGCCGCTGCCGGGAGTTGCAGGCGCTCTCGCCAGGCGCGCAGGGCCGTGCCCGCGGCCTCGGTGTGCGCGAGGCACGGGATGCGGGTACCACGATGACGGTGGGGGGCGCCGCACACCTCGATGGGCAGGCCGTGGCGTCGCAGCAGTCGCACGAGTGCCGGGCGCACCAGGAAGAACATCCGGCGGTAGCCGTGGCGCCGCGCGTACTCCTGCGAGGCCTGGCACAGGTGATAGAGCACCTCGGGCGAAGCCCCGCGCACGATCAGGCGCGACACCTCCAGTGCGGGTTCCCGGGACTGGGCTGCCACCTCGGGAAACAGCCGGCAGTTCGCCGTGGTCGGCAGGGGTTGGTTCCCCGGCAGGATCAGGCGCATGGCGCCCACCCAGCGAGCGTCCGGCGGGCGGCCTTCGTGGCTGATCAGGAAATGCTCGGCATGCTCGTCGTAGGCATCGCGCTCGATGCCTTCCGGGTGCTGTTCGGCGGGTTCGAAACCGGTTTCGCGGCAGTACACCTCGTAGCGCAGGCGGAAATGGATCCGTCGGGCGGCCTCCGAGCGTGCGAGATAGGCGCGGAACCGTCCGGCCCTATTCACGCGCAGAGCCGCATCCGGAACCGGATGCGGCGGGCGGTCGAGGGGGTGTATCCGTACTTCGGTTGGGTGTCGAGTCCGTATTCGGATAATGCATGTTTCTGCTCCCATGGTCCGAGATTGAATGCCGCACCGTTCAGTGCGCGGCATTCGCGAACTGCAGACCGACCCCGCGCGGACTGGAAAACACCACCACGCCGTCGCGTACGCTGCCCTCCGCCACCATGACCCGGATGGGCGTTCCCGGGGGCAGTCGCGGCTGGTAGCGCAGCGGCATGACGCGTGCGCCGTAGCGCGAGATGTCCACCAGCCGGCAGCGCGCCGGTCGTCCCTGCACCCACATCTCGGTGAGTCGGTTGACGATCTCGCGCGGCCAGCGCCGCCGTTCCTCAGGCATCGGGGCGGTTGCCCCGTCGTCCTGTCCCTCGCCGAACTGCCATGCCATGGCCGCGCCCCAGTGCCGTTCCTCCGACGAGCTGGCGTAGATCTGTGCCTGCGCCGGATGCGTGATCGGGGGTGACCCCAGTCGGTCGATCAAGGCCGCCACGAAGCTGGCGGAGACCTGTTCATACTCGCCGACGGTCTCCAGATCCTGATACAGCTGGCCGTGGACCTCGTCCAGGATGCGCAGGCGTTCCTCCCAGGGTTGATCCGCGATCGCCGGGAACCAGAAGTCCGCGAGCTCCAGTGCCAACTTTTCGTGACTCATCAGCGATCCTTGAGGGTCGGTGCAGGGGCCGCTGCAGGCTTACGACTCTACCCAGTGACCCGGTAGCAAACCCTGTACCAGTTCACAGAACCGCCCGGGATTCATTCGCCTCCGTGCGATCGCCCGCGCCGTGATCTGCGCGTCAGTTCGCCGTGTGTAAACAATCCCGACATCTGTGGACAGGTGTGCGCAAACCCACTTGAATGAACCTGGGATTTCCCCAAACCCGGCGGGACCGGCACGACGGTGCCAGAGCCGGGTGGTCCCGGCGCAACGCAGGCGCGTCCGGGGGACAGGTATTCGCTGCAGATCGGCCCGCGGGCGCTCCCATGCGCCAGTGCGGTCGGCGGGAAGCTGGGCCGTATGGAAAAGATCGTTCAAGAGCTCTGGCAGCATGTGCGGGGCACCTGGCGCAAGCGCTGGTGGATCCTGCCGATCGCCTGGCTGATATCTATCGGTGGCTGGGCCTACGCCCACAACCTGCCGGATACCTACCAGGCGGATGCCCGAATCTACGTGAACACCCAGTCGGTGCTGGACCCGCTGCTGCGCGGGATGACGGTACGCCCGAACACCGAGCAGCGCCTGCGCATGATTACCCGCACCCTGCTCAGTCGCGACAACCTCGAGGAGATCGCCCGCGAGAGCGATCTCGATGTGCTGACCGGGAGCGCCAGCCTGGATGCCCAGGTGGCATTGCTGCGTTCGCGGCTGACCCTGGAGGGGGGCGAGCGCGACAACATTTACAGCGTCCGCTTCCGCCACAGCAACCCCGAGGTCGCCTACCGTGTGGTCCGCGAGACGGTCGACCTGTTTATGGCCCGCGGCATGGGCGACTCGCGCCTCGACCTCACCACTTCGCAGCAGTTCATCGAGCGTCAGCTGGAGAACTACGAACAGCAGCTGCAGGAGAAGGAGGCCGAGATCGAGCAGTTCAAGCGCGACAACGCGCGCTTCCTCAGTGGCGATGGCAACTTCTACTCGCGGCTCGAGCGCACCCGTGACCAGCTGCAGCAGGCCCGGCTGCAGCGCCGCGAGGCCGAGAGCCGGTTGCAGACACTGGAGCGGCGGGCCCGTGAAGGCCGGGCCAGTGGCCTGGGGGGCTACGAGAACTCGGAACTGGACCGGCGCATCAGCGAATTGCAGGAGAACATCGACGCGATGCGGCTGCGCTACACCGATGAACACCCGGACGTGGTGTCGTCGCGCCGCATCCTCGTCGAGCTGGAGGAGCGCCGGGAACGGGAGGCGCAGGAGTTCGCGCGCAACCCGCAGGCCATCCAGCGCCCGGGCAGCAGCAACGAGGCGCTGCAGAACGCGATCTCCGAAACCGAAAGCGAGATCGCCTCGCTGACCACCCGCATCGCCGAGTTCGAGGAGCGGGTGGCGCGGCTGGAGGGCGATGTGGACCGCGCGCCGGCGGTGGAATCCGAGCTGACTTCCCTGACCCGCAACTACGACGTTCTGCGCAATTCCTACCGCCAGCTGCAGGACCGTCGCGAGCAGGCGGTGATGTCCGAGGCCGTGGAGAGCCAGACCGACGCGGTCGATTTCCGGGTGCTGGAGCCGCCGCGCCAGCCCACGGCGCCGGCCTCGCCGGATCGGCCCATGCTGGCCACCGCCGTCCTGCTGGTCGGCTTGGGGGCGGGCACCGGGTTTGCCTTCCTGCTGTCCCAGCTGCGGCGAACCATCAGCAGCAGTCAGCAGCTGGCGGCGGTGACCGGCCGGCCGGTCCTCGGCAGTGTGTCGCGCGTGCGCACCCCGATGACCCGGCACCGGCGGCTGTCCGAGCTGGCCGTGTTTGCGGCGGCACTGGGGACCCTGGTGCTGGTCTACGCCGTGGTCATGGGGCTCTACGCGACCGGGTCCGAGTTCCTTCTGGACGAGCTCATGGGATGGCTGCGATGAGGGTGCCGGGCGGGTTCGCCGGGCACGTTTCCGGTCATCGCCGGGCGCACCGACTATCTTTCAGGGAACGGGCCGATTCGACGCAATCGGTTGCCAGCAGGGGGCAGACAGCGCGATGAGCATTATCGAGAAGGCACTGGACAAGAACCGGGCGCGACAGCCGGTCCCCGAAGCAAGGGCGGAACAGGCGCCGACCCCCGAAACCGCGACACCCGAGCCCGAACCTCAACGGGCGCCGGTATCACAGGAAGTCAGCATCGATTTTGCCTGGCTGCGCAAGCAGGGGCTCATCGTGCCCGGGGATCAACGCTCCAGCGTGGCGGAAGAGTTCCGCATGATGAAGCGCCCGCTGCTGAACAACGCCTTCGGGCGCCACGCGGCAATGCGCGTGCCCCGCGGTCGGCTGATCATGATCACCAGCGCCCTGCCTGGGGAAGGCAAGACCTTCACCAGTGTGAACCTGGCCCTGAGCATGGCGATGGAGCTGGAGCGCACGGTGCTGCTGGTGGATGCCGATGTCGCGCGCCCGGCCGTTCCCCGCACGCTAGGTTTCAAGGCCGACCTCGGGCTGATGGATGTGCTCAGCGAGCCGGATATCCAGATCCCCGATGTCCTGCTGCGCACCAACGTGGAGAACCTGACCGTTCTGCCCGCGGGCCGTCCGCACGGGCGTTCGACCGAGATCCTGGCGAGCGACGTGATGCGGGATCTGGTCGACGACCTGCACGATCGCTACGAGGACCGGATCATCCTGTTCGACTCCCCGCCCCTGCTGGCGACCAGCGAGCCGGGTGTGCTCGCGACCCACATGGGACAGGTGGTGATGGTGGTCGAGGCCGATCGCACGCCGGCCAGCACGGTGGAGCGGGCCATGCATCAACTGGATTCCTGCGGGGTCGTGCTCACCTCCCTCAACCGTGCGACGCCCGGTATCGGCATGGGGGGGCAGTACTACGGGGGCAGCTACTATGGCAGCGAGCGTGATCATGTCGCCGGCGCCCCGTCCCGATAGCCCCCGGGGCCCGGCGATGGCCCGTCGGTGGTGGCTCGGCGCGGCCGTGGTCGTGCTGGCGGTGCCCGGCAGTGCGCAGGCCGTCGACTGGACGTTCACTCCGCGGGTCACGGTATCCGCGGAGGTGACCGACAACGCCCGCCTGGCCCCGCGGGGGCAGGAGGAGGCCGACCTGATCGGCACGGTCGCGCCCGGGTTCACGCTGCGCGGCGAAGGCGCGCGCAGCGACACCCGCATCGACTACCGCATGAACTCGCGTTTCTATGCCGACGATACACGCCAGGACCGCACGACCCATTCCCTGCGCGGCCGCACGAACTGGGAGCTGGTGGACGACACCTTTTTCGTCGATGCCGGGGCCTCGCGTACCGAGCAGGCGGCCTCGATCCTCGGGCCGGTCGGGATCGGGGGCAGCACCCCGCGCGAGAACCTGCAGGAGACCACCACCTACAGCGTCTCGCCGATGCTGCGCACCCGCTACGGCAGTTTCGCCACTCAGGAGATCCGCTACACCTACGGCGAGAACCTCTACCACCGCAGCAACCGCCAGGACAGTGACTTCCACCGGGGTGAATACGTCCTCGACAGCGGGGCCGCCTTCAACCGCCCCTTCTGGCAGGTCGCCGGGTTCTACGAGAAGGAGCGCTTCGAGGATGGCCTGGAGGGCGAGTTCGGGGAGGTCAGTGGGACCCTGGGCTACCGGTTCGGGCGGTCCCTGCGCCTGTTCGGCGTGGTCGGCGAAGAGTTCAACGACTATGCCACCACCCGCGAGGACGATGATGGAAGTTTCTGGCAGGTAGGGGCGGGTTGGGCCCCAACCCGGGTCACCAACATCGAGGCCCGCTACGGCGAGCGCTATTTCGGCAAGAACCGGTCGCTTTCGGTGGACCACCGCAGCCGCCGCGCCACCTATCGCCTCAGCTATAACGAGGGCATCAACTCGACCCGCCAACGGGGCGGCCGGCAGTGGGATGCCCTGGCCGATGAACTGGGTGTGTCCGTTGACGAACTGTTCTTTCTGGCAGGGGTCTTCGGTCCGGACTTCATCGATCTGCTCCTGGCAGACTTCGGCCTGACCGATGAGGCATTCGTGGAAGGCTTCTACCTGACCCGAACCTGGCGCGCCGGCTGGAGTTACGACACCGGTCGCAGTGTGTTCGGCGTCAACCTGATCCAGACCGAGCGCGAATCCGAGACTCAGACCAACGTCGGCCTGTTCGAGGACAACCGCACCCAGCGCGGGGCCAGCGCGTTCTGGCAATGGCGCTACGGTCCGCGCACGACGACCCTGCTGACCACCGGCATCAGCCGGACCGACTTCACCGACAGCGATCGCGAGGATGACCTCTGGTTCCTGCGCGCCAGCGTCAGTCGTCAGCTGACGCCGGATACCAGCGCCAGCCTGGCCTACCGGCACCAGCGCCGGGATTCGAACGCCGCGGCCAACGAGTACCGCGAGAACGCGATCATCGGCACGCTGACACGGGAGTTCTGAGGCATGTACGAGGAATTCTATGGTTTCACCGGCCGGCCCTTCGCGCTGAGCCCCGATCCGCGGTTCTTCTACGCGAGCAAGGGCCACAGCCGGGCGATGGCCTATCTCGAATACGGCGTGCAGCTGGAGGAAGGCTTCATCGTCATCACCGGCGAGGTCGGGGCCGGCAAGACCACCCTGGTGCGCAGCCTGTTCGAGACCCTGAGCGACAAGCCCCTGGTGGCGGCCCAGCTGGTGAGTACACAGCTGGATGCCGAAGACCTGCTGCGCTCGGTCTGTCTCGCCTTTGGGCTGGAGGATGCCCCGAATCACAAGGCCGGTCAGTTGCGCCGCCTGGAGTCCTTCCTGCACGACACGCGGGCCCGGGGCCAGCGCGCGCTGCTGGTGGTCGACGAGGCACAGAACCTGGGCCCCGACGCCGTGGAAGAACTGCGCATGCTGTCCAACTTCCAGGGCGAGGACGGCCCCCTGCTGCAGAGCTTTCTGCTCGGTCAGCCGGAGTTCCGGCGCCTGCTGCGCAGCGAGAACATGCAGCAGCTGCGCCAGCGGGTGATCGCGACCTACCACCTCGGCCCGATGGACGAGGACGATACGCGCGCCTATGTGCAACACCGGCTCGCCCGGGTCGGGTGGAACGGCCGGCCGCATTTCGACGCCGACATCTGGCCGCGCATCCACGACTACACCGGCGGCATCCCGCGCAAGGTGAACACCTTCTGCGATCGCCTGCTGCTGATGGGGTATCTGGAGGAATGTGCCGATCTGGATGCGGCACGGGCGCAGCAGGTGATCGACGAGATTGAGGAGGACCTGGAGGGCGTGCTGCTGGACGAGACGCCCCCCGCCGCCGGTTCATCGGGGCCGCGCCGGGAGGCGCACGCGGGCACGGACGACCAGGGCGACCAGGGCGACCCGGATCAGGCCGTCGCCAGCCAGGTCTCCATGCTGCGCATCGAACAGGATCTCGAGGCGCTGGAAGAACGCCTCCAGCGGATCGAACGCAACCTCCTGGTCAACTTCCGCGTGACCCAGGAGGTGCTCAAAATCGTGCGCGACGAGGGCTACGAGCCGGAGTCCTTGTCCCCGGTTCCCAGCGCCGTACGGTCGTAGGGGCGGAGCCTCGTCATGCAGCCGAAAAACGCCCATCGGCCCAATGCCCTGACCGTCGATGTCGAAGACTACTTCCAGGTCTCCGCGCTGGCGCCGCAGATCCCGCGCGACTCCTGGGATTGTCGTGAGTGCCGTATTGAGCGGAACCTCGATCGCATCCTCGACCTGTTCGAGCGCCGTGGGGCGCACGCCACCTTCTTTACCCTGGGCTGGATTGCCGAACGTTACCCTCAGGCCATCCGGCGTATCGTCGAGGCCGGGCACGAACTCGCCAGCCATGGCTATGGCCACCAGCGGGTAACCGACCTCAGTCCCGAAGCCTTCCGCGCTGACGTTACCCGCGCGCGCGGGATACTGGAGGATCTTTCCGGTTCCCCCATCCGGGGCTATCGCGCGCCGAGCTTTTCCATTGGGGAGGGCAACCTGTGGGCGCTCAGAATTCTGGACGAGACAGGGCATGACTACAGCTCGAGCATTTATCCGGTTCGCCACGACCACTACGGCATGCCGGACGCCCCGCGCGAGCCCCATCGCCCGTTGGAAGGCGGTATCCTGGAACTGCCGCCCGCCACCCTGCGCATGGGCGGCCGAAATCTGCCGGCGGCCGGCGGCGGTTACTTTCGTCTCCTGCCCTACGCCATCTCGCGGCGCGCCCTGCGTCGGATCGAGCAGGTGGATGCGATGCCCGCGGTGTTCTATTTCCACCCCTGGGAGATCGACCCCGGCCAGCCGCGTATTCCCGGCATTACCGCCAAGACGCGTTTCCGGCACTACGTGAATCTGCACCGTATGGAGGCGCGTCTGGATCGCCTGCTGCAGGACTTCACCTGGGATCGAATGGATCGCGTATTCGCTGTCCCCCTCGATTTGCAGGCCCCCGCTCTGACGTCCTCGGAGGGCGCCCGTGTATCAGTCGCCTGAAGACCAGGAACGGATGGCGGCTACGCTGCCCATGCAAGTGTGCACACTCGACGCGACCGGGCATGGGCGCTGGGATGCCTTCGTCGATGGCTGCCCGCAGGCCACGTTCTTCCACCGCGCCGGCTGGGCAACGGTCATGCAGCGCGCCTTCGGGCATCCCGTCTGGTTTTTCTACGCGGAACAGAACGGGGTTATCCAGGGCGTGCTGCCGCTGGTGCGGGTGCGCTCGCGCCTGTTTGGCGATGCCCTGGCCTCGATCCCGTTCGGCGTTTACGGCGGCATTGCCGCGCAGACGCCCACGGCCTTCGAGGCCCTGGATCGGCGTGCCCGGGCGCTTGCCGAAGAGCTAGGGGTGGATTATCTCGAATACCGTCACCTGGAACCGCAGCACCCGGACTGGCCAACCAAGGACGATCTCTATTTCACCTTCCGCAAGGTCATGGAGCCGGAGGTCGAGGCCAACATGAATGCGATCCCCCGCAAGCAGCGCCGCATGGTGCGCAAGGGGATCAAGGCCGGGCTGACCAGTGAATTCGAGTCCGATATCGAGCGCTTCTACCCGATTTTCGCGGCCAATGTGCGCCGCATGGGGACGCCGGTCTTCAGTCGTCGCTACTTCGAGACTCTGCTCGACGTGTTCGGCGACGAATGCCGGGTGCTCACGGCGCTGCACGACGGTGATCCGGTCGCCAGCGTCGTGACCTTTTTCTTCCGCGAAGAGGTGCTGCCGTACTACGGCGCAGGTACGCCCGAGGCGCGCCAGGTCGCGGGCTATGACTTTCTCTACTGGGAGCTGATGCGCCACGCCTGCGAGGACGGTTACCGCATCTACGACTTCGGTCGCAGCAAGCGCGATACCGGCTCGTTCAGTTTCAAGAAGAACTGGGGCTTCGAGCCGCAGCCGCTGTACTACGAGTATCACCTGGTGCGAGCGCGCGAGATGCCCGACGTAAACCCGCTCAACCCCAAGTACCGCTATTTCATCAAGGCCTGGCAGCGCCTGCCACAGCCCGTCGCCAACTGGCTCGGCCCCAAACTCTCCCGCTCCCTCGGCTGAGCGAATGGAAGGTCAAGGTCAAGTACGTTTAACAGGAAGAAGGGGAGAAAAGAAGATTTATGGTGTGGGGTTCGGGGAAAAGCTTGGGTTGGGGCAGTCTTTGGCGTTGGTCTTTACCCCACGCGCCTCGACCCCAGAACTCTTCCCATCTTCTAACCTTCCTGTGAACCGCTCTTTAGCCGACGCTATGTGAGAGCTGTATCGAACCGAACAATGTTGAAGGGACGGGAGCGAAATGGAATTCGACCCGCTTTCGAAGGAAGTGATTGGCGCCGCGATCGAAGTTCATCGGGAGCTGGGCCCGGGGCTGATGGAATCCGTCTACGAGAAGTGCCTTGCCCATGAACTGCGTGAGCGAGGGATCCGTTGTACCACGCAGGTTGCGATGCCGGTTGCCTACAAGGGCGAAACCATTGATGCGGGGTATCGCATTGACGTTCTCGTTGAGGATTGCCTGATGATTGAACTGAAGAGCGTAGATGAGCTCAGTGGCCTGCACCAGGCGCAGCTTTTGACCTACATGAAACTTGCGCGAGTCGATACTGGGCTCTTGATCAACTTCAACGCCCCTGTTCTCAAGGACGGGATCCGCCGTCTTGAGCGGCGCGGTATTTCAACTGGCTCTTGAAACTCATTCCATGAACCTTCCCTTCTTCAAATCTTCCTGTGACCAACTGCAGTTGGCAGATGCCTGATGGATGATCTTCTTTATCTGGTGCATCGGATTCCGTGGCCGCCGAACAAGGGCGACAAGATTCGTTCGCACCACATCCTGCGCTATCTGGCGCAGCACTATCGTGTGCACCTGGGTACGTTCATCGATGACCCGGCGGATGCGGCGTATCTGCCCGAGCTCAAGCGTATCTGCACGACGGTCTGTGCCCGTCCGCTGCCGCGCCGGCGGGCCCAGTTGCGCGCGCTGACCGGCTTCCTGAGCGGCGAGCCGCTGACGGTGCCGTGGTATCGCGACCGCGAACTGGCACGTTGGGTTAGGACCACGCTGACCCGCCAGCCGGTCGCCTGTGCCGTGGCCTTTTCCTCGGCGATGGCCCAGTACCTGCCGGAAGGGGGCGGGCGAACCCGGGTGGTCGACTTCGTGGACGTCGATTCCGACAAGTGGACACAGTACGCCCCGACGCGGCGCTGGCCCATGAGCGCGGTGTATCGGCGCGAGGGCCGCCGGCTGCTGGACTACGAGCGCCAGGTCGCGCAGGCCAGCGATGCCAGTCTGTTCGTGTCGCCGGCCGAAGCAGACAGCTTCCGCCAGCGCGCCCCGGAGGCGGCGGACCGGGTGCATGCGCTGAACAATGGCGTCGATGCCGCCTTCTTCGCACCCGAGGCGGTGGCGGGTTCGAACCCCTATGTCGCCGGCGCCCGCACCATCGTGTTTTCGGGCGCGATGGATTACTGGCCCAACGTCGATGCGGTGGTGTGGTTCGCCGATCACGTCCTGCCCGGCTTGCGTGCGGAACACCCGGGTGTGGAGTTCTGCATCGTCGGCAGCCGGCCGGCGCCCGAGGTGGCGGCCCTGGCGGCCCGGCCCGGCGTGACGGTGACCGGCTTCGTGGACGACGTGCGTCCCTGGATCGCGCACGCCACGCTCGCGGTCGCGCCGCTGCGCATCGCGCGTGGCGTGCAGAACAAGGTCCTGGAGGCGATGGCGCTGGGGCGTCCGGTCGTGGCCAGCCCGCAGGCCCTGGAGGGGCTGACCGCGACCCCCGGGCACGAGGTCGTCGCGGCGGACGCCGAGCCGCGCGCGTTCCTGGAGGCCGTCTCCGGGTACCTGCGCGCCCCGGACCCGGCGCTGGGGCAGGCGGCCCGCGCCCGGGTGCTGGCGGACTACGACTGGGCGCGCAATCTCGCGCACCTGGGCGAGATCCTGCGGCGTCGCCCGGGCCGCGTGTCGGGTACGGTGTCGATCGAGGAGGCCGCACATGGTCGCTGACGCGCTGAATTCCCGAACACGCGCCCGCGGTTTCTCCTGGTGGTTTGCCGCGCCGGTCCTGGTGCTGGGCCTGGTCGTGCTGGGGTGGATGTTCTACCCGACGTTCGCCTCCATCGTTACGATCTGGAACCGCTCGGACACCTTTGCGCACGGGTTCCTGATCGTCCCCATCGTCCTGTTCCTGCTGTTTCTCAAGCGTCAGGAGGTGCTTGCGCTGGAGCCGCGCCCATCCTGGTGGGCGTTGTTGCCCTTGGTGGGGCTGTCCCTCGTCTGGGTGGCGGGGGAGTTGGTGGATGTGGTGTCGGTGCGCCAGTTCGCGGCCGTGCTGATGATTCCCGCGCTGTTCTGGCTGGTGCTGGGCAACGCGATCACCTGGCGCCTGCAGTTCCCCCTGGCGTATCTGCTGTTCGCGGTCCCGTTCGGCGAGTTCCTGGTGCCGCCGATGATGGATCTGACCGCGGATTTCACGGTGACCGCCGTGCAGCTGACCGGGATCCCGGTCTATCGCGACGGGCTGTATTTCGATCTGCCCACCGGCCGCTGGTCGGTGATCGAGGCCTGCAGTGGCGTGCGCTACCTGATCGCGTCGGTCGCGCTGGGCACGCTGTATGCCTATCTCATGTACCGCAGTCCCTGGCGGCGGATCGTGTTTGTCGGCGTGTCGATCGTGGTCCCGATCGTTGCCAACGGCCTGCGCGCCTACATGATCGTGATGATCGGCCACCTGAGCGACATGGAGCATGCGGCCGGGGTGGATCACCTGATCTATGGCTGGATCTTCTTCGGCGTGGTCATCGCGCTGATGTTCGCGATCGGTGCGTTGTGGCGCGAGGACATGGAGCCGTTGCCGACCCCGACGGTGCCTCCCGCGCAACCCGGGCGCTCCGCGCAGGCGGGTTCGTTCGTTGCCGCCGCGGTGCTGACGGTCGTCCTGGCCAGTGCGGCGCCGCTGTATGCCGAGTGGATGAACCAGCGTGATCTCGGCCCCGTGGCGGGCCTGGGTACGGGCCCGCTGGCACCAGCAGGCTGGCAGGTCCTGGAGGAACAGGATGCCGCCTGGGAGCCGGGGTATCGTGGCGCCCGCGACGGTCGCGGTGGCCTGGTGACGGCCGCCGACGGCGGCGAGCCGGTGGGTATGCATGTGCTGTTCTACCGCGAGCAGTACCGGCACGGGAACATGGTGGGCTGGAGCAATACCCTGGCCGGGCGCGATCGGGCGCTGGAATGGTCGCAGTCGCGTCGCGGCCGGGCCACGCTGGAGGGATACCCCAAACCGGAACGCTTCCTGCTGAACGGCCCCGGGCAGCGGTTCCTGGTGTGGCGCTGGTACTGGGTGGATGGCCGCCTGACTACCCGGCCGCATGAGGTCAAGGCGCGGGAGGCGCTGAACCGGTTATTCGGTGGTCGGGACGATGCCGCGCTGGTGGTGCTGTATGCGCCGCTCGAGTTCGACAACGGCACCGATGCGGCGGAGGCGGCATTGCGGACCTACGCCGCGGATGCCCTGCCCGAGCTGCTCGAACAGCTCGACCACGTCGCGCGGCAGTGACGGGCGCCTCCGTACCCGTGGCCCGGGAGGGTGATCAGCGCCCCTGTGTGGCCCACATCATCCATCGCCTGGATATCGGCGGGATGGAGAACGGGCTGGTCAACCTGATCAATCACATGCCGGCCGATCGCTTCCGCCACGCGATCATCTGCATGACGGACTACACCGACTTTCGCCGACGCCTCCAGCGGGACGATGTCACCCTGCACGCCCTGCACAAGCGCGAAGGCAAGGATCCGCGGGTGCACCTGCGCCTGTGGCGGCTGCTGCGCCGCCTGCAACCGGACATCGTGCATACCCGCAACTTCGGCACGCTGGAGGCGCAGGTGACCGCCGCGCTCGCCGGGGTGCGGGCGCGGGTGCACGGCGAGCACGGCTGGGATGTCGGGGACCTCGACGGCACACGTGACCGCAACCGCCGCCTGCGCCGCCTGGTGCGGCCACTGGTGGGGCATTACATCGCCCTGTCGCAGCACCAGACGGGCTATCTGCGGGAGGCCATCGCGGTGCCCGCGGCACGCCTGTCGCACATCTTCAATGGTGTGGATACCGGCCGCTTCGCGCCGCCGCACGAGGGCTTTGTGTCCCCGTTGCCGCAGGCATTTCGGGACCCCGGCACGTTCGTGATCGGTTCGGTCATGCGCATGCAGGCGGTCAAGGCGCCACTGGATCTGGCGCGGGCCTTTGTCGCGCTGCGCGAGCTCCTGCCGGAGGCCTTTCCGCGCCTGCGCCTGGTGATGATCGGGGATGGGCCTTTGCGTGCCGAGGTCGTTCAGTTCCTGGAGCAGGCCGGGGTCGCGGACCAGGCCTGGCTCCCCGGCGCCCGGGAAGACGTCGCCGACTGCCTGCGGGCGCTGGACCTGTTCGTGTTGCCGTCGCTGGCCGAGGGCATCTGCAACACCATCCTCGAGGCGATGGCGACCGGCCTGCCGGTGGTCGCGACGGATGTCGGGGGCAACCCCGATCTGGTACAGCCCGGGGTGACCGGGGCACTGGTGCCGGCGGGGGATCCCGACGCGATGGCCCGCGCGCTGATGGCCTATCCCGCCGATCCCGCGCGGACCGCACGCGAGGGACAGGCCGCCCGCGCCCGGGCTGAGGCGGCGTTCAGCATGGAGGCGATGGTCACGGGCTACATGGCGGTATACGACCGGGTACTGGCCCGGCGTTAGTTGTGGCGCTAACGCCAGCCGCCCCACGGCGCGAATCGCGGGCGCTCGGTGGCGGGGTTGTCGTTTATTCTGGATTTTCCGTGATGGTGCGAGGGCCCGGCCCGAACCGGTGTCCGCCCGGCGGCACCGCCCAGTGTCGACCTGGCCGTGGATCGCCCGAATTCGACCGACGCCCAGGCAAGGAAGCAATCAGGATCCCTACATGTGCGGCATTACCGGCATCTTCGATCTGCGCGACCGGCGGTCGGTCAATCGGGCCCTGCTGGAGGCGATGAACGAGACCCAGTTTCACCGGGGTCCGGACGAGGGCGGTGTGCATCTGGAGCCGGGTGTGGGGCTGGCGCATCGGCGCCTGTCGATCATCGATCTTGCGAGCGGGCAGCAGCCGCTGTTCAACGAGGACGAGACCGTCGTCGTGACCTACAACGGCGAGATCTACAACTTCCCCGAGTTGACCGCCGAGCTGCAGCAGGCGGGCCATCGCTTTCGCTCCCACTGCGATACCGAGGTGATCGTGCATGCCTGGGAGGAGTGGGGCGAGGCCTGTGTGCAGCGCTTTCGCGGCATGTTTGCCTTCGCCGTCTGGGACCGCAACCGGGATACTCTGTTCCTGGCCCGCGATCGTCTCGGGATCAAGCCGCTGTATTACAGCGCGCTGGCCGACGGGCAGCTAATCTTCGGTTCGGAGCTCAAGGCGCTGATGGCGCATCCGGGGCTGCCCCGGCGCATGGATCCGCATGCGGTGGAGGACTACTTCGCCTTCGGTTACGTGCCGGAGCCGCGCAGCATCTTCCGCGGCGTGCACAAGCTGCCGCCCGGCCACACGCTGACCGTGCATCGCGGGCAGGGCAACCTGAGCGAACCACGCGAATACTGGGACGTGCCGTTTACGGACAACGGCATCACGCACCTGGACACGGCCGCCGAGGAACTGACCGCCCGCCTGCGCGAGGCGGTGGACATCCGCATGGTGGCAGACGTCCCGCTGGGCGCGTTTCTCTCCGGCGGGGTCGACTCCAGCGCGGTGGTTGCGATGATGGCGGGGCTGTCCGACGACCCGGTGCGCACGAGCTCCATCGGCTTTGCCGACCCGGCCTACGACGAGTCCCGCTACGCGCGCCTGGTGGCCGAGCGCTACCACACCGATCACCACACGCAGGAGGTCGATCCCGACGACTTCGCGCTGCTGGATCGGCTGAGCGGGCTGTACGACGAGCCGTTTGCCGACAGCTCCGCGCTGCCGACCTACCGCGTCTGCGAACAGGCGCGCCAGCAGGTGGTGGTGGCCCTGTCGGGGGATGGCGGCGACGAGAACCTGGCGGGCTACCGGCGCTATCGCCACCATCTCGCCGAGGAGCGTCTGCGCGCACCGTTGCCGCTGGGGCTGCGGCGCCCGCTGTTCGGCTCGCTCGCGCATCTCTATCCCAAGGCAGACTGGGCCCCGCGCCCACTGCGCGCGAAGGCGACCTTTCAGGCGCTGGCCAGGGATTCGGTCGAAGGCTACTTCCAGGGCGTCTCTATCCTGCGCGACGACCTGCGCGCGCACCTGTTTTCCCCGGCATTCCGGCGCTCGCTGCAGGGCTACGGCGCGCTGGAAGTCCTGCGCCGGCACGCGGAACGCGCGCCCACCGAACACCCGCTGTCCCTGGTGCAGTACCTGGACATGAAGACTTACCTGCCGGGCGACATCCTGACCAAGGTCGACCGCGCGAGCATGGCGCATGCGCTGGAGGTCCGGGTCCCCATCCTCGACCACCAGCTGGTCGAGTGGATCTCGGGCCTGCCGCCGGAACTCAAGCTGCGCGGGCCCGAAGGCAAGTTCGTGTTCAAGAAGGCCATGGAGCCCTACCTGCCGGAGGAGATCCTTTACCGCCGCAAGAAGGGGTTCTCCGTGCCGGTTGCGGAATGGTTCCGCGGCCCGTTGCGCGAGCGCATGCAGGCCCAGGTCCTCGGCCCGCGCATCGCCGACTCCGGCATCTTCGACATGGATTTCCTCAAGACCCTCGTGAACCAGCACGTCAGCGGCGCCCGCGACCACAGCCCGGCCCTGTGGTCGCTGCTTATGTTCGAGAGTTTTCTGGCCCATTCGGAAAGGCGACAGCCCTCCGTGGTTGACTGGAGGTAACAATGTACGGACGTCGACCGGTCGCAGATGCCAAACGTGCCTCCAGAGCGATTCTGAGTAATCTTCTCGCAAGGGGGGCGCCGCGCTTGTATGTGCGGTTGATAGGGGAAACCGGCCGAGGACAGAAGAAAGAAACTCCCGAATCGGTTGCTGCCTATTTCCGAAACTGCTTTGAGGCGTACTTCCAGAAGCTGGACTTGAATCTGGACTCCGCAAGGGAGTGGCTCGACGGCCGCGTCCTGCTGGAGTATGGCCCTGGAGATGTTCCCGGTGTCAGTCTCCTGATGTTGGCCCACGGCGCCCGCAAGGTTTTTTGTGTCGATCGGTTTTCGCTCGATCAAAGATCCCCGTTTCAGGTAGCGGTTTTGCAGGAAATTCTTGATGGCCTGGATGGCGAAGTCCGACAACGAGGGGAAGCGTGTTTTGTTCGGGCGGGCGATCCTGCATCAGGTTTCAAGCCGGAATGTCTTGAGTACCGGGTAACGAAAGACGGATTGTCGGGCCTGACAGATAGCATCGATCTTGTTTATTCCCGTGCTGTACTCGAGCACGTGAATGATCTGGACGCCACTTTTGACGACATGGCCAGGGCTCTAAAGTGGGATGGGGTGGCAATCCATCAGGTGGACCTCAAGAGCCATGGCCTGCATCGCGAAAATCCTCTGGATTTTCTGACTTGGCCTCCCCTTCTCTGGAATCTCATGTATGAAGGCAAGGGTGTCCCGAACCGCCTTCGACTGGATCGCTATGTTCAGGCTCTGGCCAATTCGGGATTGACGACCCGAATCCTTGAGCCTACGGCTCATGCGGATCAAGAAGACATTGATGCGGTCCGCCCGTACCTGGCCAAACCTTTTCGCGATCTGGATGACGAAACGTTGCGCTGCCTGGGCTTCTGGCTAGTTGCCGAAAAGCATCCTGGCGAGAAGTGCCAAGACCGACCCGACGGATGACTGACCCATCCATGCCAGGCGCTCATGCAAGCGCGGCGCCGTTGCTGCCCCAGCCCGACTGGCCGCTGCGCATGCCGCAACGGTTGGCGGGGCGGGTGCTCTGGCCGCTGCACGAACGGCTGCGTGGGCGTGAAACGGCGTCCTACCTGCAGGCCCTGCAGCGAGGCGAGCAGGCCGGGGCCGCCGCTCTCGGGCGCTTGCATCAATCACGCATAGAGGCCCTGCTGGCGCATTGCGCGGAGCACGTGCCCTGGTACCGGGAAGCCCTGGCAGGCCGTGCTCCCGAGTTGGAGGATTTTCCGATTCTCGAACGCGATACCGTGCGCGAGAACGGGCGTGCACTGGTGGCCGACAACGCTACGGGGCCGTTATTGCCCTCCAGTACCGGGGGCTCTACCGGGCGGCCCCTGGTTTTCTGGACGGATCGCGTCAAGGAGGCGCGCCATAACGCGCAGAAGCTCCGGTTTCGGGGCTGGTTCGGCATCCGTCCGGGCGATCGTCAGGTCGACTTCTGGGGTTCCCCCATCGAGCTTGGCAAGGCGTCGCGCCTGCGCGTGATCAAGGACCGGTACTTCCTCAACCAGGTGGTGCTCTCGGCGCATGATCTGACTCCCGAACGCCTGCAGG
This sequence comes from Thioalkalivibrio sp. ALE30, assembly GCF_000377465.1. NCBI lineage: Bacteria > Pseudomonadati > Pseudomonadota > Gammaproteobacteria > Chromatiales > Ectothiorhodospiraceae > Thioalkalivibrio > Thioalkalivibrio sp. ALE30. The sequence continues at coordinate 261,289 of NZ_KB898170.1, forward strand.
CCTACGCGGCCTTCCTCGGGCGTTTTCGCCCGCGGCTGGTGTATGGCTATCCGACCGTCATCGTCCGCGTGGCCCAGACGCTGCGCGAGCATCCGGCGCTCGCGCGCGGCTGGAAGCCGCAGGCCGTGGTCTGTACCTCCGAGATGCTGTATCCGCAGGTGCGCGACACCATTGGCGAGATCCTGCAGTGTCCGGTCGCCAACGAATACGGATCGCGCGATGCGGGACTGATCGCCCACGAATGCCCGCACGGTCGCCTGCATATCGCGAGCGAACACGTGCACGTGGAGGTCGACGAACCGGACGCCGACGGGATCGGCGATCTGCTTGTCACCAACCTCGACGGGTATGCGATGCCGTTCGTGCGCTATCGCGTCGGCGACCGCGGCCGGCTGGGCGAGGCCGGTACCTGCCCCTGCGGCTCGCTGTTGCCGACGCTCGATCGCCTGGAAGGGCGGCGCAATGACTTCCTGGTGGGCGCCGAGGGGCGGCGGGTCCACGGCTCTGCCGCCAACTACGTGATGCGCGAGTTGCCGCAGGTCGCTCAGTACCGGCTGGTGCAGCGTGCGGACCTCTCCCTCGATATCGAGGTGATCGCCAATGGCGCCTGGGGCGAGGCGCAGACCCGCACGGTTACCGAAGGGATGCACCGCATCCTGCATGCCGATGTGCCTGTGCGCCTGGAGCTGGTCGAGTCCATCGCGCCGTCGCCTTCGGGCAAGTATCGCTGGGTCGAGAGCGAGGCGCTGGAGACGTGAAGATCCTTTACCACCATCGCACTCGCGGCGAGGATGCCCAAGGTATACATATCCAGTCCCTGTGCGACGCCTTCCGTGAGCTGGGCCATGAGGTCCACATGGTGGCGCCCCTGCAGCGCAGGGCCGAGGCGAGCAATACGCCAGTGCCCGCCAGGAACGAGGAAGGGGACGGGGATGCGAGGCCCACGCTGAAGGGCGTGCCGATCCCCTTCTGGTTCTACGAACTGCTTTCGCTGGCCTACAACGGGCCCGCCTTCGTATTGTTGCTGTGGGCGGTGCTGCGCCACCGGCCGGCCTTCATCTACGAGCGCTACAGCCTGTTCAGCTTTTCCGGTCGGCTGGTGGCCTGGCTGACCCGGCGTCCTCTCGTGCTGGAGGTGAACGCCCCGCTCAGCCTGGAACTGCAAACGCACGGGGATCTCGTGTTGCGGCGGCTGGCCCAGCGCATCGAGGACTGGCTTTGCCGCAGTGCCACCCGCACCATCGTCGTCACCCAGGCCATGGCAGATATCTTTGCCGCGCGTGGCGTCCCGCGCGAACGCCTGATGGTGATGCCCAATGGCGTGGACGGGGCCCGTTTCAACCCCCAGGTGGACGGTCGTTCCGTACGCGAGCGTTACGTACCCGCGGATGCCCGGGTGGTGGGTTTTGTCGGGTGGATCCGGCCCTGGCACGGCGTGGACGGGCTGATCCACGCCTGCGCGGCGCTAACGGGTGTGCACCCCAGCCTGCACCTGCTCATTGTGGGGGATGGCCCCGCCGTTCCTGCTCTCCAGAAGCTGGTAGTGGATCTGGACCTTGCCGAACGCGTCCATTTCACCGGGCCGGTGGAGCGCGTCGCCATCCCGACCCATATCGCGGCGCTGGATATCGCCGTACAGCCGGATGTCACCGACTACGCATCCCCGATCAAGCTGTTCGAGTATCTGGCGCTGGGTCGAGCGGTGGTCGCTCCGGACAAACCGAACATCCGGGAAGTGGTGCGCCACGACTATAGCGCCCTGTTGTTCCCGCCGCGCGATTGGGGTGCTCTCGCCGAGCGCCTGGATGCCTTGCTGGCGGACGATGCGGCCCGCGTGCGGCTGGGTCGTCAGGCCGCGACCCTGGTGGAGGAGCGTGGCTATACCTGGCAGGCCAATGCGCGACATGTAATCGCCAGCGTCTGCCCCGCGGATGCGTCGGCACGGGATACGGCATGAAGCTCCTCGTCCTGTCGCGGGTGTTCCCCAATGCCGTGCAGCCCACCTACGGGGTATTTGTGCGCGAGCGCATGTTCCGCGTGGCGCGCCACATCCCGCTGGTGGTGGTCGCGCCGGTTGCCTGGTTCCCCGGTCAGGGACTGATCCGCCGTTTCTGGAATCCGCACTACCGGCCCCCGGTGCCCTGTCACGAGGTGCAGGACGGGATCGATGTCTACCACCCGCGGTTCCTCTGCATCCCCGGCATCATGAAGTGGACCGACGGCCCGCTGCTCGCGCTCAGCCTCCTGCGGCTGGTGCGGCAGCTCAAGCGGGATGAGGCCGTCACTGCTATCGATGCCCACTTCATCTACCCGGATGGCGTGGCCGCATGGCTGCTGGGTCGATGGCTGGGCCTGACCCACACCATCACCCTTCGCGGAACCATCCTGCGCATATCGCGCACACGGCTGTCGCGCTGGATGTCCGCGCGTGCGATGCACGCCGCCGCCCGTGTGTTCTCCGTCTCCGGCGATCTGCGCCGCGTCGCGCTGGGCATGGGCATTGCCGAGAATCAGGTGCAGGTGATGCCCAATGGCATCAACCTCGACTACTTCTACCCCGAGGACCGGGTGACCTGCCGCCAGGAACTTGGCCTCCCGAAGGACGCAAAGGTCCTGATCACCGTCGGCGGGCTCAACGAGCGCAAGGGCTTCCACCGGGTGATCGAGCAGATGCCAGCCCTGTTAAGGCAGTTCCCCGGCCTTCATTACCTCTGCGTCGGTGGCGGCGGACCGGACGGCAATGGCCAGGCCTGGCTGGAAGGGCTCGCGCGTGAGCAGGGCGTGGAGGATCACGTGCACTTCACCGGGGCCGTGGCACCGGAACGTCTGCGGTTCTACTACTCTGCCGCCGATGTGTTCGTGCTGGCCACCCGCTTCGAGGGCTGGGCGAACGTCTTCCTCGAGGCGGCTGCCTGCGGCCTGCCCACGGTGACCACGCGCGTGGGGGGCAACCCGGAAGTCATCTGCTCGGATGCACTGGGCACACTGGTCGAGCTGGGCGATGGCGATGCCCTGCGCCGCGTCATCGAGGACGCGCTTACAACCGACTGGGACCGCGCGGCGATCCAGGCCTACGCCCGCGAGAACCGCTGGGAGGCCCGCATCCCGATACTGGTGGATGCTCTGCGCTCCGCCCATTCCGCACAACCGCCAGCGCACTGAACAAGGCCAGGGCGTTTTCACCACTGAGGGCACGGAGCGCACAGAGGTGAAAGATTGGATTCACCACGAAGCTCACGAAGGCACGAAGACGAGCTTGTTCACAGGAAGCGCGGGAAGAAGGGAAGATTTGTGAGGGTGGTGACGTGGCATGCCGGGTGATCGGGGTAACCCCAGCGCGGCGGATGCAGGCGACCACCGAAGCCCACAAGGACCTGAGTCCGCACTCCGCCGCCCAGATGAGGGGAGATGGAAACCGGTGCAGACGGGTGAGTTCCAGGCAGTCGACGCCGAGTCATTTCAGCCTGAGCCTTCCCTCTCTTCCCGTCTTCCTGTGACCCGCCCTTGACCTGAAGGGATTGAATTCACCACGAAGCACACGAAGGCACGAAGAAATTCTTGTGCTGTCTTTACAGCATGCCTGCGACACCCCGGTGCCGGACAGTGCCATACAGGACGCGATCACCAGACCTACCCACCTTAATCCAGCCCTTCTCCGTGCCCTCTGTGTCCTCCGTGGTGTAACCGCCCTTGACCTTGCCCTTCTTCGTGCCTTCGTGCGCTTCGTGGTGAACAAATAGCGAGCGCAGGCGGCTAGCGGGCGGCGGGGTGCGACTCCAGCCAGAGGTCCAGCATCATCAGGACCCACACCAATTCGCCGTAATACGCCGCGTGTTCCTCGCGATGCAGGCGGATCAGTTCGTCGATGAAGTCGTCGCGCAGGAAATCGCGTCCCTTCAACCGCAGCAGGCTGTCGTAGGCCAGTTCCTGTAGCGGCGCGTGTTCCTGCATCCACACCCCGAACGGCAGGCCGAAGCCATGCTTCTTCTTGTCGATGATCGCCTCCGGCAGAAAGCCGGTGAACGCCTCTTTGTAGAAGTGGCGCAGGCGTCCTTTCTTCAGCTTCAACGCGGACGGCACGCGGCAGGAGAACTCGACCAGGTCGTCGTCCAGCATAGGGAAGGTCACATCAACCTCGGCGAGCTGGCACATGCCGGTCACCTTGCGCAGGTCGTTGTCGGCCAGCGTCTGCTGCCAGTCCAGATACATCATGCGATTCAGCGTGGAGGCATCCTCCGGCTGCGTATAGATCCGGCGCATGAGTTCCCATGGCGCTTCACGATCCAGCCCCGCGAGGAAGTCCGGCGTAAACATCGATTCCTGTGACAGCCGGTGCAGGTAGTTGTAGGTCTCCAGCCGGTCCGGCAGCGGGATGCGCGCCTGTTCCACATAGCTGCGCGCCTTGCCGACCACGGGGAGCGCGCGCGGAAGGCGGGTAAACAGTGGATCCAGCAGATTTCGCCGCAAAGGCGCGGGGATGCGTCCCCAGTGCTCGAACACGCCCTGCTTGGCGTACCGCGCATTCCCGGCGAACAGCTCGTCGCCCCCGTCGCCGGCGAGCAGCCGGGTCATGCCGGCGTCTTTGGCCATGCGCGCGCAAAAATAGGCTGGCAGCGCCGAGGAATTGCCGAAGGGCTCGTCGTAGCTAGCGGCGATCCGGGGTACCGCCTCGACGACATCCTCGGGAGTTACGTAGTACTCGTGTGCCTGGGTGCCGAAGTGCTGCGCGGCGATGCGCGCGTACTCCATCTCGTCGTAGCCGGGCGCGTTGAAACCGATGCTGAAGCTGTCCGCCCCGGGCTGGATGCCGGCGAGCATGCCGGCGACCGTGGAGCTGTCCAGGCCGCCGCTCAGGAAGGCGCCGGTTCGCGGCGAGTCCGCGCGCCGGTCCACCGCGATTTGCACCCGTTCGCGAAGCTCCTGTTCCAGCGCTGCCGGCGCGGCGCTGCCGTCCTCCGCGAAGACGGGGCGCCAGTAGGCGTTCACTTCGGCCCGGTCGCCGTTGTGGATCAGGCAGTGTGCCGCGGGCAGCTTTTCCAGCCCGGCAAACAGACTGACCGGGGCTGGCAGCATGTGGAAGAAGCAGTAGTGGTAAAGCCCCTCGCGCGTTACCTCGGTGGCGACCGCTGGATGGGCAATCACGCTCCCCGCGCTGGTGCCGAAGGCTACGCCGCCATTCAACCGCGCAAAGTGCAAAGGCGTCTGGCCCAGACGATCGGTGCCGGCTACCAGGTGCCCCTGGCCTGCATCCACGATGACCAGCGCGAAGTCGCCGGTTATCTGTTCGAACAGGCCGCTGCCCTGTTGCCGCCAGGCCTCCAGCAGAGCCTGCGCGGGGTCGCGTTCGCGCGCACACTCCGCCAGCGCGGGTTTGCGCCATTGCGGGTGGCCGGTGATCGCGGCCATGACGTCCCCCTCCTGCGCGGTCCAACCGCCCCGAACCAGGCAGCCACCCAGCCGGTTCGTGCACCGGGATTCAGGGGCCCCGGGGACCCCCGTGAGGGCCGCTCCCTGGGCCTCGAGGGCGTCGCCCGGGGATGCGGCATTCACCGCGAACCATCCACAAAGTCCCGCCATCCGTCCGCCTGCTGCCTGGTCGGTCCAGGGAAACGCTGATTGATGTACGCACCCGGGCGTGGGCCCGGCGATCCGTGCCGTATGGATCACCATTCTACGTCCGGGGTCGCGCGTTCGAAGGCGGACCGGGTGCAGGAGGTTAACGAGCCGATCACGCGGGGCCCGCGGGCTGTCAGCGACGATCTGGACAGCCTGTGCAGATACGGTAACCTGCCGGGTAACCCGCATCCCCGGCCGGGCACGGATACCCGCCTTCAGGAACCTTTATATGTCGACCCTCGATCACACCCGTAATCTGCTGGACAGCGCCCTCAGCCTGAACGGACGCGCTCAGCAGTTCGACCGCAACACCACGCTGCTGGGCGGCGTCCCCGAGCTGGACTCCATGGCAGTGGTATCGCTGATCACCGCGATCGAGAGCCACTTCGACATCGTGATCGATGACGACGACGTCAGCGCCGAGACCTTCGAGACGGTCGGCACCCTCGCTGATTTCATCGACGCCAAGCTCGACTAACTCGGTCATGGAAGCCGGGTTCCTGGAGGGCAAGGCCGGACCGGTGTTCCATGTGCTGCATCGACCGGAAGGCCCTTCCGTCCGTGGTCGTGTGCTGTTTTTCCCGCCGTTTGCCGAAGAGCTCAACAAGTCCCGCCGCATGGTGAACCTGCAGGCTCGCCGCATGGCGCAGGCCGGGTATGCCGTGCTGATCCCGGATCTCTACGGATGCGGCGACAGTGGCGGCGACTTCGGCGATGCCGACTGGGACCTGTGGCTGGACGACCTTGCCCGCTGTAATGACCACCTCGAGGCCGGCTGCCCGGCCCCCCTTCTGGTCTGGGGCTTGCGCGCAGGCTGTCTGCTGGCGGGCGATTTCCTGGCCGCGCGTGCCGAACAGGCCGCCGCCGCGATCTACTGGGCGCCCGTCACCAATGGCGAACAGCACCTGACCCAGTTTCTCCGCCTGCGCATGGCCGCCGGGATGATGGGCGGGCAGAAGGAATCCACCGGTGATCTGCGTTCGCGGCTGCGGGACGGCGAGGCACTGGAGGTGGCGGGCTACACCCTGGCGCCCGCCCTGGCCGAGCGCCTTGCCATCGCCCGCCTCGAGCAGCCCCGGGCGGCATCCGTCGCCTGGCTCGACATCGCAGCACAGGACGATGCCCCGCTGCCGCCGGCGGCCGAACGCCTGATCGAGCGCTGGCGCGAAGATGAGGCGGCCGTAACCGCAACGGTCGTGGGTGGCGACGCCTTCTGGTCCACCCAGGACATCATCGAGGTGCCGCAATTGCTGGAGGCGACCACGCAGCGCCTGGAGGCCCTGGCATGAGCGAGCGCGCCGTTGTCTTCCGGGTGGGGGAGGAGGAACTGCTGGGTATCTTGCACCCCGGCGCGGAGGGCGCCCGGCGTGGTGTGCTGATTGCCGTGGGCGGGCCGCAGTACCGCGTGGGCAGCCACCGCCAGTTCCTGCTCTTGGCTCGACACCTGGCGGCGCAGGGGATACCCGTGTTCCGCTTCGACTTTCGCGGCATGGGGGACTCTTCCGGTCGTCAGCGGACGTTCAAGGAGGTCCATGACGACATGCGGGCGGCGATGGATACCTTTTCGGCCGAGGCGCCGGAGATGCGCGAGGTCGTGATTTGGGGGCTTTGTGGCGCCGCTTCGGCCGGCCTGTTCTATGCCTGGCGGGATGACCGGGTGGCAGGCCTGGTCCTGGTGAATCCCTGGGTGCGAACCAGTGACGGGCTGGCGCGGGCCTACTTGAGAACATACTACCTTCAGCGTCTGGCCAGTCGCGATTTCTGGACCGGGGCTCTGCGTGGGCGACTGAACCCATGGAACTCCGCGAAATCCCTCGCGGGCATGGCCAGGGCCGCCCTGCGTCCGCGGGCTACCGGTTCGAGTGCGCACGACACGGGTCCCGACACGGACCATGGCCCCCTGCCGGAGCGGATGGCCGCGGGCTGGAAACGCTTTCAGGGGCCGATCCTCGTGATCCTGAGTGGCGACGACCTGACCGCCGCCGAGTTTCGCGATGTGGCGACCAACGCGCCCGTCTGGAATGGGTTGCTACAGGAGTCGCGGGTAACCCTGCAGGAGCTGCCCGACGCGAACCACACCTTCTCCCGACGCGAGTGGCGCGATCAGGTGGCGAACTGGACCGATGACTGGGTACGCGGCCTTCCGGTGACAGGCACAGAACCATGACAACGCGGGACCCCGAGAAGCCGCTGGTGTCGGTCATCATGCCGGCCTACAACACGGCCGCATACATTGCCGAGTCCGTTGACAGTGTTCTGGACCAGGATTATCCCAGCGTCGAGTTGATCGTGGTGGACGACGGCTCGACCGACGGGACGATCGAGGTCCTGCGCGCATATGGCGACCGCCTGACGCTGTTGACCCAGCAGAACCAGGGCGCGGCCGTGGCCCGCAATGCGGGCATCGCCGCCGCCTCCGGCGACTACATCGCGTTCATCGATTCCGACGATGTCTGGTTGCCGGGAAAGCTCGCGGCGCAGGTGGGCTACATGGACCAGCATCCCCAGATCGGGATGACCTTCACGGCCTGGCATAACTGGAAGCCCGATCCATCCGGGACGTTTCTGAAACCCGATTCAGCCGAGGGCGTGCACCCGAAGAACCCCGATGGGAAATCGCTTGTGGAGCGCGGATCCGGCTGGTTGTACAACCGTCTGCTCTTCGGTTCGCTCCCCCATACCATTACGGTGATGATGCGGCGCGATCTGGTCGAACGCATTGGACAGTTCGACCCCGAACTCAAGAGGGGTCAGGACTACGATTACTGGCTGCGGGCTTCGAGACTGACCGAAATCCACCAGTTGAACCTCGTGACCGCCCTGTACCGCCTGCATGGCGAAGGCTGTATTACCAAGTATCCCGATACGAACTATGAATACGAGGTGGTCCGCAAGGCGCTGCGTCGTTGGGGGCGGCTTGGTCCGCGCGGAGAGAAGACATCGCTCGGTGCAATCCGTCGGCGACTTGCGCAGACATGCTTCAGTTTCGGCTATCACCACTACTGGGAGGGGGACCCGAGACTGGCACTGCGGTCTTTTCGTCAGTCGGCTCTCCGGTATCCCTGGTCCGCTTCTGCCTGGGCGTATCTTGCCCTGAGCGCCTGGAAAAGTGTCGGTCGCAAGGCCCACTGAATGACTGGATGGCTGCGCTCCGAATCGTCCGGGGGCGATTGAGAGATTTCACTCGATAGAAGAACGTTTTCTCCGGCGAACCGTCGCCGATCCAAGGAGGTGTCCCATGAATGCGGAACCCACTCCCGAACAGGCCGAGCTGATCGAGGCCGAAGCCTACGAGAGCATGATGAGGGTGGCCGAAACCGCAGGCATTCCGGGTTTTCGGGCCGTTCGTAGTCGCTCGGGCCTCGCGCTCGTTGCGCCGGGGCTGAAGAAGATCCTGGTTTTTAACCGGGTGCTGGCACTGGGTGTCGCGGAGCCGGCAAGCGAAGACTATATTGACGAACTCGCGGCCCTGTACGCGCCGCATGAGCTTCCTTGGGCAGTGGAGCTCAGCCCGCATGCCCGCCCCGAGCCCATCCCCCAATGGTTGCGGGATCGCAGGATTCGCCGTGGTGCGCCTTCGGCGGTTCTGGTGCGCTCCACCCACGATGTTCCCGAGGTCACAACCGACCTCGAGATTCGCCCCTGGCAGCCAGAAGACAACGATGCAGGCGCCGCGTTGGCCGCGCAAACCTTCTCCGTTCCCGAGGAGGTAACGGCACTTCTGGCAGCGCTTCCGTATTCTCCGAAGTGGCGCCAGTGGCTGGCACTCGATGAAGGGAAGGTTGTGGCAACCGGTCTGGTGTATCTGGGAGATGGGGTGGCCTGGACCGGCTGGGCAGCGACCCACCCGGACTATCGAGGGCGAGGGTTGCACGGGGCCCTGGTTTCCGCACGTCTCAGAGATGCGTCCCTCCATGGTTGTACTTCGGTGATCACCGATACCGCCGTGGGGACAGCGGACAAACCGGACCAGTCCTATAAAAACCACCTCCGAAAGGGCTTCGAGGTCTCGCATTTGCGGCACACATATCTTGCGGTCCCGGGCGTGGTGACCGCGTAGTCGTGCGCTCTTACCGTGATGCAGCCGCCTCAAGGTCCGAAATCAGCGCCTTGCGGTCGACCTTGCCATTGGCATTGAGTGGCAGATTTTCGAGCGAGTGAATGGTTCGCGGGACCATCACGGCGGGCAGGCGCTGGCGCAGCCGATCGCGCAGGGCTGCTTCGTCGGCGCCTTCTGCGACCACGAAGGCCACGATCCCGGAGGCGCCGCTTTCCGTTCGCGGCCATCCGACGGCCACCGCCTGGTCCGTGCCGGCGGCCTCGCGCAGCGCCGCCTCTACCTCGCCGAGCTCGATGCGTACCCCGCCGATCTTGATCTGATGGTCCAGGCGCCCGAGGAAAATGATCGGCTCGCCCGGGCCCGGGCGGCGCACCAGATCGCCGGTCCGGTAGTGCACGCGACCGTCCTCCAGGTGCACGAATGCCTGCGCCGTGCGCTCAGGATCCTTCCAGTAGCCGGGGGTCACCTGGGGGCCGCTGATCAGTAATTCGCCCTCGGACCCGACCGGCACCTCCTGCAGGGCCTCGTCCGCCACCCGCAGTTCCACCTGGTTGCCCGGATAGCCGATCGGGACCATTCCATGTTCGCACTCGGCCGGCGATTGCTCCGCGTCCCAGCGATAGAAACAGGCATCCACCGTGCACTCGGTAGGGCCGTAGGCGTTGTCGATCCAGGCGTTGGGCGCGGCAACGGCCATCGCCTCGGCCAGTTCCGCCGACAGGGCCTCGCCGCCAAAGCGGCACAGGCGCAGGTCCGGGAAACGCCCCGGCGCCCAGCCGTTGCGACGGTTCATCCCGTGCCCGGCCGAGGGGGTGATGTCGATCACCGTAAGCGCCTTGTCCGCAATGTAGCGGTTGGGATTGAACCACTCCTTCGCGGACGGGCAGCACAGGCAGGCGCCAAAGGCCCACGAGACGTACAGATCGAACATCGACGAGTCGAAGGTGATGTCGTAGAACTGCGAGAAGCGGTCGGTCTCGTTGATGCCGAAGTCCCGGTACCGCTCCAGCGACATCTCTACAAACCGGGCCACGTTGCGATGCAGCACGCCAACGCCCTTGGGTATGCCCGTGCTGCCCGAGGTGAAGAAGAGGCAGGCCAGGTCGTCCGGCTCCAATAGTGCTGGATTCCAGTCGTCAGGTCGGAGGCGGTCGCCCACCGTTACGAAGGTATGCTGGGGCCAGTGCTCACGCAGTCCTTCCAGGAGTTTGGTATCCGGCAGCACTACCACCAGACCAGCCGAGACCGACGCGAGAAGTTCCTCCAGCCGCTGCAGTGACCCGGCATCCACGAACACTGCTGCCAGACCGGCCTGCTCGACCATCGCCAGAGAACGCTCGGTGGGAAAAGAAGGGTTCAGTGGTACCAGCGTATGCCCGGCCAGCAACGTTCCCAGAATGCCCTGGTACATTGCCAGCGAACGCTGTGCCAGAACGCCCACCCGCGCGGGTCGATCCATGTCCAGCATCGCGTCCAACGCGGCGGCCGCATCGGCGCTGGTATCAAAGAGCTCGCGGTAGCTCAGAACAGCACCGTCCACGTCTAGCGCCGGTCGTTCGGGGAATTGCTTTACTGACTCCAGAAATCGGTTCAGCAATCCAGTTGTCGCAATGGCAGGGGACATGGCTACGATTTTCCTGGCACTTCACACAGGCGGCGGGGGTGGGCGGCAGAGGACAACGCAAACATCCCAGGCATCGTCGGCTCGATACTATCACCCCGCCTCTTGCCGAACAGAACCACGGTACGCAGCCACGACCGAAGGATGCTGAAACGGGGCTCTTCCGGATCCGTCGAAGCCGGCGGCGCTCCTCATGTCTTGCCTCCAACGTAAACCACACGTTTCGGCACATGAGTAAGCACTTGCGTGTCCGAACTTACAGAGAATCGACAGGGTGTATACACTTCTCGAGGCGCACACCGAAAAGAGACCCGCTACGATCCGCAAGCCGCTCCACCACGCACCTCGGGCGAGTCAGAATAGAGGACATCTAATAGATGAATATAAAAGATCGGATTGCCCGCGGAATCCTGCCCACATGCGCGGCAGCGGTGCGGATGGGCCCCTCTCCACTGAAACGGCTCGTGTGGGAGCGGGTATGTTCCCCGTATATCGCCTGGCGACATCACGAATATAACATCAAGACGAAGCTGGGTTTCCGATTCCAGGGCAACACTGGAGACATGGTCGCTCAGTACATTTATTACTTTGGAGTCTGGGAACCGGCCGTAACGGCGCTGATACGCTCCCTCCCTCTGCAAGGACGTGCATTCATCGATATCGGCGCCCATCTAGGTTGGTATTCCCTCCTCGCCTCCAGGTGCGTTGGGGAAACGGGCAGAGTCGTGTCTTTCGAGGCATCCCCAAGGACTTACGCAGGCCTGCTGGACAACCTCGCTCTGAATAACTGTACAAATGTCCGAGCTGTCCAGGCGGCCGTGTGGAGGGAACACGCGGAGCTCGACCTTTACGAAGGCCCCTCGGGGAATTCAGGTAGAACCACCCTTTCCGTGGAGTTCGCTCGCAGCTCTGGCCCGGTCGACCGCACCTATCGCGTGGACGCTGCACCCCTGAGCTCTCTGCTTCGGCCTGAAGAGGTGGCTGGCGCCGCCGTCGTAAAGATCGATGTGGAGGGCGTCGAAAATGAAGTCCTGGCGGGCATGCAGGACCTTATCGAAAGCTTTCCACGCGACGTCACATTTCTGATGGAACTCACGCCGGGCAGCCACCAGTCTGGCCCCGATATACTGGATTTTTTCCGGAACGAAGGCTTCCGCGTTTACAGAATTGAGAACCGCTACGACAAAGCGTTTTATTTGTCACCACCGAAAAGCACCGTTGCCGAATTGCACGGAGGAGTGACTCACCAGACCGACGTGATCATTCGGCGCGATCCACTACCCAATCCTTAACTGTGGCTTAACGTTGCCGGTCGAACCCGGCAGGCAGACGTTCGCCCGCTCTCCGGTCTTGAAGCAGCGAGCCTTTTCTTCTTTGATGCGATGATGCCGTGGCGCTTGCTCGGCCATGGTGAGCAGGCGCGCCGTAGGGGTGCCTCTGGTCAGAACCTGCCGCAGCCCATGGGGCACTCCGCCACTGGCCTCGAATAGCTTGCGGTATCAAAGTACTCCACCTCCGACATCCAGTTCGGGGCGTTTTTGGAATCGCTCGACCGGGCGCAGGAAGTCTGTCAGGGGCGCTTCGTTAGCCTGGCGTTTGGCATCGATGCGCTCCTCACTCTGTTCCCAAACCCTTTATGGACGCGGCTTTTGGGGGCGTCCAATGGGGTTGGTTCGGCAGTCGGTTCAGCCCGACAAGCCCGTGCGCCTTCGCGGTGCGTGCATTAGAGCACCGGCGACCTATGCATCTCGTACAATCCGGACGAGATGCAGGCCGAAAGGCCGGGTTAACGGCCGCCTGATTGCGGTTACTACAGGGCCGAGGCAAGGCCCGTCGTGTGAAGGATTCCGGGTCGGTGAAATCATGCTGGAAACCCTACGCAAGCTGAACGCCCTGCTTGACCCCCGCGATCGCGGGAAAGTCGGGCTGCTGGTGGGTCTCATGATCGTCACGGCCTTTCTGCAGACTGCGGGCATTGCGTCGGTTATGCCGTTCCTGGCGGTGCTGTCCGACCCGAACATGGTCCACGACAACGAGATGCTGCGCCTCGCCTACGAATGGCTTGGCTTCGAGTCCACCGGCAGCTTTCTCTACTTCCTGGGGGTGGCGGCATTTGTGCTCTTCGTGAGTGGGACCGCGCTCCAGGCTCTGAACCAGTGGGCCATCACGCGGTTCACCCACATGCAGCAGTACGAGCTTTCGCGGCGACTGATGGGCGACTACCTTAGCCGGCCGTTCACGTTTTTCCTCAACCGCAATTCTGGCGACCTTGCCAAGACCGTCCTGCAGGAGACGACCCAGGCCATCAATGGGGCACTGATGCCCATGTTGCGGCTGATAAGCCAGGTACTACTGGCTCTTTTTATCATTGCTTTGTTGGTCGTCGCGCAACCATGGCTCGCCTTGATTGTGGCTGTCAGCCTAGGCGGTGTTTACGCAGCCATTTACATCGTTGCGCGTACTTGGTTAAACCGCATTGGGGAAGACCGCGTCGAGGCGAACCGCGAACGCTTCACGGCCGCCGCGGAAGCGTTTGCAGGGGCCAAGGAGATTCGCCTTCTTGGTCGGGAGCGCGATTATCTGGAGCGTTATCGCCAGCCTTCCAAGCGCTTTGCGAGCCATCAGGCGAATGCCGCCTTGCTTAAGGATCTACCCCAATACGCCATTGAGGCCATCGCCTTCGGCGGGGTGCTATTGCTCATTCTCGTTCTGATGGCGGGCGAAGGCGGCTTGGCCCAAGCCTTGCCGATCATTGGCCTATATGCTCTTGCTGGACGCCAACTGATCCCTGCCTTCCAAAAGATTTTTCAGCAGGTGGCATCATTGCGCTTCAGTGCGGCCGCCGTAGACAACATTCTCAAGGACTTGGGCCCGCGTCCGGAGAGCACCCCTTTGCTTGCGCGCAATGAGCAGCCGGAGCCCCTCGTTCCAGAGCGTTCGACCAAGGTGGTCGATGTCACCTATCACTATCCGGGGCATGCGCGCCCCGCACTGGATGGAGTCTCGCTGGAGATTCCGGCTCAAACGACGGTGGGCATTGTCGGTTCGTCCGGAGCGGGTAAGAGCACGCTGGTCGACCTGCTCTTGGGATTGCTCGAGCCCCAGGCAGGCACCGTTCAGATCGACGGCCAACCCCTTACTCGGGAGAATATCCGCAACTGGCAAGCGGCTGTCGGTTATGTGCCGCAACACATTTTTTTGGCGGACCAGACCGTGACCAGCAATATCGCTCTGGGGGTGCCGGAAGACAAGATCGATCACGCCGCCGTGGAAAAGGCCGCTCGTCTGGCTAACGTGCACGAATTCGTAACCCGCGATTTGCCGGCTGGCTATAATACGGTCATTGGTGAACGCGGCACGCGGCTCTCGGGTGGTCAGCGCCAGCGTATCGGCATTGCCAGAGCCTTGTATCGCGATCCTGCCGTACTCTTTTTCGACGAAGCGACCAGTGCTCTCGACAACGCGACGGAGCATGCCGTGATGGAAGCTCTGCACAATCTATCCGGTGAAAAGACCATCATCCTGATCGCGCACCGCCTGACCACAGTACGTCCCTGCTCGCGAATCTACGTCCTGGAACAGGGTGCTTTGGCGGATTGTGGCACCTACGAAGAACTCTCGGACCGGAGTGTACCCTTCCGGCGTCTAGCTGCCGGCTCCTCATAGCGCGCGGCTTCGAGATGACTACGCCGAGAGAACCTGAAGTCATCCGAGTGGCGTTTCGTGCCCCTAAGTCTCTGGTCCTGCCTGACCACATTCTCGCACGCCCCCACAGTTGGCTCCGTATTCGCAAGCCGCGCGTTTTCCTGTGGCGCCGTTTTCTGCCTCTTTTCCCCGGACGTAATCGGCCCCGCCAACTCTTCCTTTGGAGGGCGATGCCCGTCTCTGGCCTTTACTTGAGCACGAAAAACCTGGGACAGGCGACTCTATGACCAACGTACCACCGAACAAAGCCTTTCCGATCGCGCACGATAACGCGCCGAGCGATGTCTATATCCAGCTTCAGAATCATTTCGAACAAGAAATACAATCTATCGCGCCTCTCCGGGTCGCGTCCCGGCCGAGCTCATCCGTTCATCATGTTCGGGTCCAGGTGGCGCGCCAAGAAGTTGATCTATGGATCAAGACCTTAAAAGGCCCAAGCGGTATCGAGTCTTGGAAGGCAAGGCAAACACTGCGAGATGCGGCGATCTCCGAATACTTTCTCGCCAGCCCCCACAGAGATCCACGTTTTCGGGTTCCCAGCGTGGTTATGAGCATACCGGAGACGGGGACTATCGTAACCAGACACGAACCCGGAAATCGACTTCAAGACAGCTTGAAAACCATCCCGCTCGTTCCGTGGAGACCTGTGTTCGTCGGCGACCTCGAAGAGGCCTTTTTCCGGGCAGGCGAATGGCTTCGCCATTTCCAGGTGATTACGCAAGACTTTCGCCCCTCGCAGCACGAAACTCAGGAACCCGTTCCTGTCAAGACCCTGGCGTTTCTACTGGAACAAGCCGTCATGCGGCTCACCGAGGCGCAGGCTCAAGGTACCCTCGATTTTTCATTGGCCGACATGAAGCACCTTGAGAAAGGCGCATCGAATCTACAGGTGGTGGCCAAAAGCGATCGCCCTAATTCCATCATTCACGGGGATTTCTATCCGGGTAATCTGCTCTCCGCAAAAGACAGCATGACCGGACTCGACTTGTCCAGTAACGGCTTCGGTTCGCCGCTCCTTGATGTCGGGTATTTCGTGTTTCAGACTGAAACCTTCTTCGCTCGGCGTGCTTTTCGTAGTTCGCTTCACAAAACCTTGGTTCGGGAATTCCTCCAAGGTTATGGGGCCCCATCTTCTTCTGATGAATCTTGGCGTCACGCTCCCGAGTTCAAAGCAATTCGTTTCGCTTTGATTGCCTCTCGGATCCTAGGTTTCAGTGGTCGGGGTGACGCAAACCCATTGCGGCAGCTGGAGCGGAGGAAGCATGCTCGCAAGCTAATCCAAGAGGCGAAAAATTTGGTGCAAGCCTAGATCGCCAAGCGTGGCTCGAGGATTCGGTAGGTGTGGCGTGCTGGAAGCGTATACGTCTCTCGCGGCACCTCTCACACATTTCTCTTGATTGGGCGGGAGCGGCTGCTGAGTTAGTTTTCAAAGCCTAGTTCTCAGGTCCCGGCTGGTTGGGAGTGACGATTACAGGGTATGCCGCTGGGGAAGCGGAACCTCGTTACAAGGAGAAGGGCAGCGTGGTGAGTGACAGATGGCGGGTAGCGGTCGTGATTCCGTACTTCCAGCGAGAGGCGGGGCTGTTACGGCAGTGCGTGCAGTCCGTGTTGGAAGCGAGGGGCGGTATGAGGGTCCGGGTTTTCGTCGTGGATGATGGCTCGCCCCTTCCGGCAGAAGACGAGATTGGGGATTTGGAGGATGGTGGGGCAGTTAGCATTGTCCATCAGCAGAATGCGGGGCCCGCGGCGGCACGGAATGCAGGCCTGGATCATGTGAGCGGCACACCGTTCGTGACCTTTCTGGACTCCGATGATCAGTGGACCGGGCCATTTCTGGAGGATGCGGTCCGCGCACTGGAACAGGGCTACGACCTCTTTATTGGCGATAGTCAGAGGGGAAGGGTTCCGGGTACCCGGTTCCATTGGGGGCGATCGGATGCCGAAAACATACAGCTCGGCCAACACCGACAGATACAGTCGGAATACGATCTCTATGAGTTCGTCGGGGATTTTTTCGATCTTGTGGTCCGGCGCAGTAATGTCATTGGTCCGAATACAATGGCCTATCGTGTGGATCGATTTCCGGACGTACGTTTCCCAGAAAACCTGATCCAGGGCGAAGATCGGTTGTTCAAGCTCCGATTGGCTGCGCGCTTGGATCGTGTCGCCTTCTCGCCACGCGTTTACGCGGACGAGGGGGAAGGGGTGAATATCTTCGACAAGTCAGGCTGGAATACGGAGGGGTATCTGGGACTTGCCGGCAACTACGTTGCGCTGTCGCAGATGATCCTGGACGAGATTCCACTGAGCGCCCGGCAGAAGGCTTTAGTGCGTGCCCAGCTCGGCAAATCGCGCCGAGGGTTTTTGGCCGGAGTGCTGCATCAGTTGCGGCAGGGCAAGCGCTTGGATTGGTCCGTCGTCATCAAGACGTTTCGTAATGATCCTGTCGGCGCGTTGCTGGTGGCGCCGAATATGCTGCGGCTGATGACGGACCGTCTGATGAATCGTGGTGACCGGCCATAGGACGGACAAGAGCGGTTACCGGTCGGGTTGGCGCGTTACCTGGCTCGCCAGGGCCGTCCATGTGACGATGAGCTCCGCGTGGTACTGACCCAGGGGCAGTTCAATTGGAGGCCGGCTCCGACCGATGGCGCCAGCCGTTGCGGATGGCAGCGGTGTCTCTAGCCAGGCATCGGGGGGTGGTGTCTGCCCCTGTTCGGTATGCCCGGATTCCGCCAGAAATGAGCATTCTGAGGTGGCAGTGCCAGTGACCGCGTGGCCGCCGGGATTCAGGTAGCGTATGCCCGGTTCGCCGCGATGCTCCAGGTTCAGCGTTTGTTCGATGCGCGGCAGGTCAAGGTGGATGGTCCATTCGAGATGTCCCCTGATGTGGGCGAGCTTGGGGCGGCGCAGAGCGGCTCGGCGACCCAGCGCACCGCCCAGCAGTCGCCAGTCCAGCGCGGCCAGCGCGCGTGGGCCCAGGCCGCTGGTTGCAGGGCGCACGAGCGCCCGGGGGTGGCCTGACAGGCTGATCCGTACGATTCGGTCGCCGCGCTTGATCTCGCACGAGTCGAAATCGGTCAGCCCGAACAGGATGCCCTGGGCTTCAAAGACCGGCGTCCACCCAGCCAGGGCCGCATTTGCCTCCAGCGCTTGCCTGGAAATCCGGACGGGTGCTGGGCACAAAGGGAGACCCTGCCAGGCGGCATGCAGCGGCATGCCCCCGGCATAGCGCAGCTCCACTTCGCTTCGGCTGAAGGCCTGAGGTGGTTGGCCGCAACCGGAAATAAGGAAGAAGGCTTTACCAGGGGCGCCGACACGAAACGGTACCGCATGCGGTTTGTCCGTGACAGAAGGTTCGAGTGCCCGTAGCTCGGTGGGAACGGGAGCGCGGTCTGCGCGTGTGGTCCGGTCCTTGGCCCAGGTGATGATGGCGGCCGCCCAGGCGTTGTACACCGATAGGTGCATGTAGGTGTCCCAGCCTGTACCGGGCGTTTTCCGGTCGGCTGGGTTTAGCGCGATGAAGCCGTCTGGACGGGTCTGTTCCTGCAAGCGTTGCAGAATGCTGTGCAACATCCGGCCGGGGGGAGTGTCTTGGGCCTGCGATTGGCTTGCACCCAGCAGGATCAAACTTGCCATCAGGCAGGCGTCACCGAATAGGGCGTGGCTACTCCGGCCGAGGCCGCCGACATGGCCGTGGCCATCCCACACGTGCAGGCTCCATTTCAGCAGGCGTTCGATTGTCGGTTGCCACGTCTCCGACTCGCCAAGCTCGGCGGCTGTGACGGCGACGAAAAGCGCCTTGTGGTGGTAGGCCGTGGGTGTCGCCCCGCGTTCCGGTATGCCGGGGCGGGCTGGGTAATCGACGAATGCACCAGAAGGCGTGACCCAGCGATCAAAGAGCCCCCGCAGGCGCGCATGTGCGCGGATTCTGGCGTTGCCGCTGGCTTCCTGTAGTTCGCATAACCGGGCCAGCAGGGTCCAGTTGTTGGAGGGATATCCGCGGGAAAGCTTGCACCGTTGCGCCAGGCGTCGAATGTGAAAGACCTCGCCTGGGGATGCGCCGGATTGCTCGAGATACTCTGCGAGCACATTCAGGAGGAATCGGTTGAAGGGGGCGTGCCCTCTCTGGTCCTCAGGCAGGGCCTCCCATGCATCCAGGGGGCGGTGCCAAAACCCGGAATCGGGGCCCTCCTGGATGGCGAGTGCCAGCGAGGCGGCGGTTTGTCCGTAGTGGTCCCCGGGCGTAGGGGCCTCGTCCACTGGATCGTAGAGGCCCACCCCGGGCTGGGTGTTGGCAAGCAGCGCGCCGGTCAGGTTACCGATGCATTGGTCCAGTGCGGCCGTCGTCTGGGTAAAGGGGGCGTTGATCGGGAAGGCCTCCATCAGGGCGTCATCCACAACCGAATCAGTTTCGGGATGACGATGGCCCCATCAGGGTGCCGGACATGACCGTGTCCTTGTCGGCTCCGATCTGCTCCGATTGGGAGTTCGGTTGTGGCTGGGCGGGCTTATCGGTGACTGGAGCGGTGGTGGGATGTGGGGCCGTTTCAAGTTCCCGGCGCATAATCACAGCCAAGGCAACAAAAGCGTAAAGGAGATTGAAATACGTCACATCAAGGAAGGTGCCGGCAATCAGGTATCCGAGGAGGCCAACCTGCAGCGCCCAGGCATATTCAGCCAGCCACGTCTGTCCTGTGCGGTACCGCGCGGTGCGCCGGATTCGATTGAACGTCATGAAGGTGAAAGCCATTAGAGTCAAAAACAGTCCCAGGCCCACAAAGCCGTGTTCCTGCATTAGGCCAAAGTAGACACTGTGGGGCGACAATGCGTGCCGCCATACGCCCTCGAAGTTCGCATAGGAGATGTACCAATCGTATCCGAGGTGATGCGAACGAAACCCCGCGCCAGTCACGGGGTTTTCCATAGCAATGTTCCAGGCCACCCCCCAGGACTGGATGCGCATCATCGCAGAGTTGTCTTCCTCGTAGGCCTGGATCGTCTGCCATCGCTCGACCAGAGGTTCTGGTGCGGTGACACCCACAACAGCAACCAGAATGACCCCGGCCAGGAGCATCAGACCCTTTTTCTGCATGTGCCAGAACAGGAACGGCGCTATCGCTAACAGGCCCACGAAGGCCCCACGAGAATAGGTCGCGAGGATTGCGATCGCTGTTAGCCAGAAGACGGCGTAGACGAACCATCCGATGGGGCGAGAGAAGCGGTTGAGAAGTTCGATTCCGAGGTCGGCTGCCCATCGTCGATCAAACATGCGGGCAGTGGCCAGGATCAGCGGCAGGATCATGAGCATCGCCAGGCCGATATAGGTGTTACCGGAGAGGTAAGACCCGGAAGGCCCGAGTACGTGGTGGGCTCCGCCAGTCTGGATCGCGAAAAGCCCGCCCTTGAAACCGTAAAAGGCGATGGATGCGGTGATGACCAGCAGGAGCCACACGACTCGGCGCTCGCCGTAGATCAACATGGGGGTAATGAAGGTGATCAGCAGGATCTTCATGAAGTGGATCCAGAAGTCCCACGCCCCGCTGGAATTGACCGCAAAGTAGCTGGTCATTGCAAGGTAGCCTGCCAGCACAAAAAGCATGACCGTCTCGCGGGTGAGCGGGATCGGCTTCCGGTCTTTTGTGAGGAACAGCGCGATGAGGGTTGCCCCGCCCACGTACTGCGCCAGCGGTGCGCCGCGCATGAAGGTCCATGTATTCCACTGGGGCGCAAAGAGCCCGACCCAGAACCAGGCCAGGATGCCGATCCACGCGTAGCGCACGATCAGGGGCACGAGCACGACGACGATCAGGGCGAGCAGGTAGTCACGCATGCAGTTCGAACCTCGCGCCGCTGTGGCTGGTTCAGGCGATAGGGGCTGGCTCATGGCCCGTTTCGTCGCATGTTACACGCGGCCGCTCCCGTGTAACCCCGGGCCGACGAACGGGCTACTAACGGTGCGCCCGGGCCGCGGCCGGAAGCGGCTAGTGCCTGGGGTATGATCGAGCCGTCAGTTTCCGATAGCCCCGGGCGCCGAGATGTCCTTTCTTGTGCACGATTCCGTATGGATGCAAGCCGATAGCGCAGCGGCCGCCCCGGCCCTGCGCTATCGGGACGAGGGCGAGGACTACGCGACAGTTGCGGCCAGTATCGATCGAGCCGCCCGGCGCCTTCTGGGGTGCGGTCTGGGGCGTCAGGAACGGGTGGCGGTCTACCTCGACAAGCGTCCGGAGACGGTGCACGCCCTGTTCGGCGCCAGCCGGGCCGGCGGCGTCTTCGTGCCGGTGAACCCGTTGCTCAAGGCGGAGCAGGTGGCGCACATCCTGCGCGACTGCAATGTGCGCATCCTCGTTACCTCAGCGGACCGCCTTTCGGCGCTGAGTCCGGTCCTCGCCGGCTGCCCTGATCTGCACACGGTGCTGCTGGTGGGGCGGGAGCCGAGCCAGGACTCGGGCGATGCCGAGGTCGGGCATGTCCGAGTGGATGCCTGGGATGCCGCGCCGGAGCGTGACGGCTTGCGCCCGCACCGGGTGATCGATACGGACATGGCGGCGATCCTCTACACCTCCGGGAGTACCGGACGTCCCAAGGGGGTTGTGCTCTCGCATCGCAACATGGTCGCGGGGGCGCAAAGCGTTGCGACCTATCTGGAGAACCGGCCCGAGGATCGTCTCCTCGCCGTGCTGCCGTTCAGCTTCGACTACGGCCTGAGCCAGTTGACCACGGCGTTTCGCACCGGGGCCCAGGCCGTGTTGCTGAACTACCTGCTCCCGCGCGACGTGATTCGGGCGGTGGAGCGTTACGGCATCACGGGGCTGGCGGCCGTGCCTCCGCTCTGGATTCAGCTTGCGCGTCTGGAATGGCCCGAGGCGGCGCGGGAGAAGTTGCGCTATCTCACCAACTCCGGTGGCGCGATGCCGAAGGAGACGCTGTCGGCCCTGCGAGCCGCACTGCCCGGCACCGACTGCTATTTGATGTATGGCCTGACCGAGGCGTTTCGCTCTACTTACCTTCCACCCAAGGAACTGGATCGGCGTCCGGGGTCCATGGGCCGGGCGATCCCCAATGCGGAGATCCAGGTGGTGCGGCCGGATGGCAGCCCCTGTGCGCCGGGCGAGCCGGGTGAACTCGTGCATCGTGGCGCGCTGGTCGCCATGGGGTACTGGAACGACCCCGAGCGCACGGCGGAGCGGTTTCGGCCCGCACCCGGGCAGCCGCCTGGCGTGCCGTTGCCCGAGATAGCGGTGTGGTCCGGCGACACCGTGCGCATGGATGAGGATGGCTTTCTCTATTTCGTGGGGCGGCGCGACGAGATGATCAAGACCTCCGGCTATCGCGTGAGCCCCAACGAGGTGGAAGAGGCGGCCTATGCCTCCGGGCTGGTGGCCGAGGTCGCCGCGCTCGGGGTGGAGCATCCGACGCTGGGGCAGGCCATCGTACTGGTGGCCCTGCCGCAGCAGCCGGATCTGAGCCCGGAGACCCTGATCGATGCGCTGCGCCCCGGCCTGCCGGGGTTCATGTTGCCGGCGCATGTGGGGCTGCGCACCGAGCCGCTGCCGCGCAACGCCAACGGCAAGATCGATCGCAAGGCGCTGGCCGCCGAGTTCGGAGACCTGTTCCGGGAGGGGGTGCCGGCATGAGTGATACCCGCCCCGAGCACTGTGCGCTGCATCCGTTCCGGGTGGTGGACGACTGCCTGGAACTTGGCGGGCAGTCGCTGATGGAGCTGGCGGCCCGAGTCGGCCAGACACCCTTCTATGCCTACAGCCGGGAGGCTATGACCGAACGGGTTGCGCAGTTGCGCGCGGGACTGCCGCAGGGGCTGTCGCTGCACTATGCGATCAAGGCGAACCCGATGCCGGCGGTTGTGCAGCACATGGCTGGCTTGGTGGATGGGCTCGATGTGGCCTCCAGCCGCGAGATGCAGGTGGCACTGGATACCGGCACGGCGCCGGGGGATATCAGCTTTGCGGGTCCCGGCAAGGCGATACCAGAGCTGGAGGCGGCGGTGGCGGCCGGGATCACCATCAACCTGGAATCGCCGACCGAACTGGAGCGGCTCGGGGCCATTGCAGAACGCACGGGTCGGCAGGCGCACGTGGCCGTCCGGGTGAACCCGGATTTCGAGCTGAAAAGCTCCGGCATGCGCATGAGCGGCGGGCCCAAGGCCTTCGGCGTGGATGCCGAGCGTGTGCCCGAGCTGCTGACCCGTATCGGCGAGCTGGGCCTGCACTTCCGCGGGTTTCACATCTTTTCCGGCTCACAGAACCTGCGCCCGGAAACCCTGGTCGAGGCGCAGGGGCATACCTTCGATCTCGCCCTGCGCCTGGCCGAGTCGGCACCGGGGCCGGTCGAGATGCTGAATATCGGCGGCGGTTTCGGCATCCCGTATTTTCCCGGCGACCAGCCTCTGGACCTGGGCCCCATCGCCGATCATCTGGAAAACCGCCTGCCTGCGG
Source organism: Thioalkalivibrio sp. ALE30 (assembly GCF_000377465.1). Classification (NCBI taxonomy): domain Bacteria; kingdom Pseudomonadati; phylum Pseudomonadota; class Gammaproteobacteria; order Chromatiales; family Ectothiorhodospiraceae; genus Thioalkalivibrio; species Thioalkalivibrio sp. ALE30. Next base: position 284,750 of record NZ_KB898170.1, read on the forward strand.
TGCGCGAGGCGCTGCCGGATGCGGAGATCATGCTGGAGCTGGGTCGCTATCTCGTCGGCGAGGCCGGCATCTACGTGGCCGAGGTGCTGGACCGCAAGGAGTCCCGTGGTCAGGTCTTTCTGGTCACGAACGGCGGGCTGCACCACCACCTGGCTGCCTCCGGCAACTTCGGCCAGGTGATCCGCAAGAACTATCCGGTGGTGGTGGGCAACCGGGTGCATGGCCACGAGCGTGAGCTCGTGAACGTGGTCGGCCCGCTGTGTACCCCGCTGGACGTGCTGGCCCAGCAGATGGAGCTGGCGCGCGCCGATGTGGGCGATCTGATCGTGGTCTTCCAGTCGGGTGCCTACGGCTACACCGCCAGCCCGACGCGCTTTTTGAGCCATCCGGAACCGGTGGAGATCCTGGTGTGAACAAGCAACCGATCGCTGCCCTCGACCCGAGCAGGCAGGCCGAGGCCGGTGAACGCCCATGAGCCAGCGGTTTTCTCCAATCGTTGTCGTGGGCAGCGGGCGTTCCGGCACGACATTCCTGGCCAAACTTCTCGACAGTCACCCCCGTGTTCTGTATCGACACGAACCGGACTGGGCACTTGTCGACAGGTCAATCCCGTTTCTTCCCGGGCCGGACGATCGGCAACGTTGTCTGCGTCTGGCGGGCGAATATTTAAGGCGGTTGGAGAATGTCCGGGCGCTTAAGGTCAGCGGCAAGGAGCCCTTCTTCCGCAAGTCTTACCGGTCCAGCCCGAGAGAGGCCGCTTACCGGCTCAATGTTGCGGCCGCTCGCCTGCTGGACCGGCTGGGGATCGCACAGAAACGAGACACCGTCGGGGACATGGTTGGCCGGGGTGCCCCCGATAACGTGGTGACTGTCATCAAAAGCGTGAATTCGGTGGCGCGGGCACCGCTGTTTGCGGATGCGCTGCCCCGTGTGCGGCTTGTGCATATCGTTCGCCATCCGGCTGGGGTCATTGCATCCAGACTGCGCGGAGCCGACAGGGGCCTTATGGACTCTCGGGTCTACATCAACAGCCTGTTCGACGCGGGCTATGCGGACCAGTGGGCGTGGCAACGAGAGGAGGTCAAGAGCTGGCCTATCGAGAAGCAGTTGGCCTTTGAGTGGATGGCGGTTAACGAATTCGTTTACCGATCACTCGAAACCCACGAGGCCTACATGTGTGTGACTCATGAGGCGTTGTCCCGGTCCACCGAGGCGGAAACCAGAAAGATCTTTGCCCACGCAGGGCTTGACTGGAATGAACAAACGGCTGGGTTTGTTCAGTCGCTGACCTCTCGTTGCGGCCAGTCCGGTTACTTCGACGTGCAGCGGGCGCCGGAGGCTCAGATCGCCAAATGGCGCGAGGAACTGACGGAGCAGCAAGTGTCCTGGATCGAAGAGGTCGTCACGCCCTCATTGGTGGGCAAGTGGTTTCTTTGAGCCATTTGCGGAACGCTGGCCAGACTGATCGGTGTCGCCTCAAGCGCGTACTTCTCTCGGCCCCGTGAGGTTGCGGGCCAGGCGCAGGCCGAAGCGCAGGGGGGTGCGATCCCAGGGGGTGAAGCGCGGGAGCTGGAAGAGATCGGAATCGAGACGCGCGGCGCCCGGCGCGGTGGACACGGCGGCCTCGAAGCCGCAATCGCGCGCGATCTGCACATGTTCGGCGGCGTAGTCCTTGTTCGGGCGTCCGTTGGGGTAGGCAAACAGGCGTGGTGCCCGCCCGAGCAGGGCCTCGAGGTCTTCCCGGCCCTTCTGGATCTCGGCGCGGGCGGTGGCTGCGTCCACCTCGGTCAGGATGGGATGGGTGGCGGTATGGCCGCCGATTTCCATACCCGCGTCCGCGAGTTCGCGCACCTGCTGGCCGCTCATCATCAGGTTGTCCGGCAGTTGCAGGCCAAAACGCGCGGCCAGGGCCTCGGTACCGGCTCGGCGCTGTTCGGCGGGCTGGTACTTGAAGCGGCCGATCAGCGCGTGGATCAGTTTCAGGCGGTCCTGGTGGGTCTCCAGCGCCCACTCCCCGAGGCCTTCCGGGCTCATGTCCGCATTTTTCGGCAGGCGGCGCACCGTCTCGATCAGGGTGTCGTTGAACATCCGGCCGCCATCGAGATAGCCGGTGGCAATGAAAAACGTGGCTGGCACGCCCTCCTCTTGCAGTAACGGCAGCGCCACCTCGGCATTGTCGGCATAGCCGTCGTCAAAGGTCACGCATACGGCCCGTGGCGGCAGGGTGTGGTTTTGCAGGCGTTCGACGGCCTCGGCCAGCGGTAATGGGTTCATGTGGCGGGCGAGCAGGCGCATTTGCCAGCGGAAGTCATCGGCGTGCGGATCGCCATCCAGCAGCGGGTCGGGCTCCGGCAGTACGCGGTGGTAGATCAGGATGGACAGACGCCCCCGGGAGCCACCAGGCGACATCAGGGACAGCAGCGAGCGCAGCAGCATGAGGCCTAGACCGTCCGAATGCGCGCGACGCAGCACCGCCGGGCGATCACGGGGGCGGTCTGCTCGCTGGCCTGGCTGACCCGCGCCAGCCTGTGCGGCGCCCGGCCAATTTTCATGAACCTCGGCCGGGCGCCGACCCCTCGCATGGTTTTGCATGGCGGATGAGATTTCATGGTTGTCGCGGTGTTCTGTTGGTGGATCTTCAGGGCGCTGTCGTGGCGCCGCCGACGGACGCTGCTCGTGTCCCTGGCGGGACTGTGTGGCCAGTCCAGATCCCTCCTTCAGATTTACTCTAACCTGCCTGCAGAAACATGCCGGCCCTTCGTGAATGACCCGTTATATCGCGAGGTTGGAAAGGAGCGTGACAAGGCCGGTTGAGCGGTCCACCTTTAGGTAAGTCTAGGATCAGGTTGTTGCGTTCCTGCGTCTGATTGCTCGTTGGGTTGGCGGGCCGGGGCAGTGCGCATGCGTTTCCTTGCGTGTGGTTCGTTTTCGGGCAATCCGCCGGAGCTATTCAAGGGGGTGGGCCATGGATTACAGGAAGCTGTTCAGCCCCCGCCGGCTACGAACGGGCTTGCGCGGCCGGTTCCTCGATGCCCGGGATACCTGGCGTCACCTGAAGGACGAACAGGCCTATTTCAAGGCTCGGTTCCCGAGCGCATTCCGCCGCTATCGGTACTTGGCCTCGCGGGGATTCTCGGCGCGCGAGATCAGGCTCTGGGGGTTGATGAATCCCGGGCTCGGTCGGCGGGCCCTTGAGCAGTATGTCAGCAAGCGCGAGATGCTGAAGATTCAGGCGAGGCACAGTCCTGTTGGGCACGCCGCCCTGCTGGAAGACAAGGCGGTCTTCTATCGCTACTGCCATGAACTGGGGTTGCCTGTTCCCCAGACCGTCGCGTTTCTCTCGCGGGACCTTGTGCGATTCCCGGATTCCCTGGAGCCCTTGTCCAGCGAGGACATGCCGAACGCCCTCAATAGAGAAGAGGGGCGTGAGTTGATCCTCAAGCCTGCCAACGGTGTGTATGGGGCCGGGATTCGCCGCTTTCGGGTCGTGGAGGGATGGTTACAGGAAGGTGAGCGGATCCTTGATCTTGGGGATCTGCTTGGTGAGCTCAAAGGGCAGACGCGTTATGTCCTGCAACGCAGGCTTGATAATCACCCGTCCATTGCAGACTGGACGGGCCTTGAAACGGTCCAGACCGTACGGATCGCGACCGCCATGCCCGCGAGTCCCGGCTCCAGCCCGAAATTGATCTCGGCCTTTTGGCGCTCTGTGGTCACGAATGCCGATAACGACAACTTCAACTACGGGGATACCGGAAACCTGCGCGCGCGATTGGACCTTCTATCCGGCCGGATTCTTCGGGTAGTCCGCGCATCGCCCTCGGGCATTGGCCTGGAGGAGGTAGAAAACCACCCCAATACCGGATCCCAATTGGTTGGGAGAACATTGCCGCACTGGGAAGAAACACGGCGACTTGCTCTGGCAGCCGCGCAAGCGTTCTATCCGATTCGTCTTATTGGATGGGATGTCGCGATCACCCCGCAGGGGCCTGTGTTGATCGAGGGTAATTACTGGTTCGACCCGGACAACGCCTGGGGCGAACTAAGGGGTCAGCTGGACAACGCCTTGAAACATTGACGGGCCCGGAGGTTGGACGTGGGCTTGCAAACACTGCGGTACCGGGTATCCGACCGTTGGCCGATCGGTTGCATCCTGTGGGTGCTCGCTCTTGGCATGGCGGCAAGTTATCCCCTTTGGGTTGCGGCAGAACCCCCTTCCGTTGCAGATGCTCCGCCTTTTGTTGGGCAGGTCGTGCGTGCGGGGCCGGAGGACTACCGGGTGGCGGTGGCTGCGCTTGAGCCTGGTGACTGGTTGCGGCTGGAGCCAGGGGACTATCCGCGTTCGCTGCGGTTGCACGGAGTGCGCGGGACGCCGGAGCGGCCCATCGTGATCAGCGGGCCAGCGGAGGGTGAGCCGGCCGTGCTGCGCGGGCGCCGCGGGGAGAACACGATCAGCCTGGTGGATGCGGAACATCTGGTGATCCGGCATCTGACGCTGGATGGCGGCGGGGAGCCGGTTGCGGGGGTGGTGGCGGAGGCGCGCGGTGACGGCGTGCATCACGTGACGCTGGCGCACCTGACCATCCGCCATTATGACCGTTCGCAGGGCAATACCGGGATTACGACGCGTGTGCCGGCCTGGGGCTGGGTGATCCGGCACAACGAGATCCATGATGTGGGTACCGGGATGTATCTCGGACAGCCGGATGGCACCAGCCCATTTGTCGGTGGCGTGATCGAACACAATCATGTGCACCGCACTCTGGGGTACAACATCCAGATCAAGCACCAGACGGAAAGGGAGATGATTCCAGGTCAGGACCCGGGCGCGCGCGAGACGCGGATTCGCTTCAATTTTCTGAACAAGGCAGAACGCGGGAGCGACGGGGCCCGGGCCCGCCCCAATCTGCTGGTGGGGCATTTCCCGCCCACCGGCCCGGGGTCTGAAGACCGCTATCGCATCGAAGGGAATCTGTTCTACCAGAACCCGCACGAGCGACTGTTCCAGGGCGAGGGCAACCTCCTGATCCACGACAACCTGTTCGTGAATGATGTCGGCGATGCGGTGCTGGTCCGCCCGCACAATCACCTGCCTCGCGAGGTCCGCATTGTGAACAACACGGTCCTGGCGACCGGGTTCGGGATTCGGGTGGACGAGCCCGACCAGGCATACGAGCAGGTGGTGGAGGGCAATGCCGTGTTTGCCGGGAATCCCCTGCAGCTTTCAGGCGGTATCGCCGGTGACCACAACTACACCGCACCGCGGGAAGACGCGGCCCGGTATCTGGAGGCACCGGATGCGGGACTGGATGAGCTGGATCTCTACCCGCGCGCGGGCGGTTTGCAGGAACGTGGAGACAGCGTGAGTTCGCCCGCAATCGCGGGCGCGGATCGCGATTACAATGGCCGCCTGCGCGAACGACCGGTCTGGGGAGCCTATGCCGGTCCGCCGGGCCCCAATCCGGGGCGTGTGGAGGGGATCGGGCCGCGCGTGCCGGGTTGCGCGCCCTGCCAATAGGGAAACATCGATCCGTGTTTCCCTGAGTTGGACGCGGTCCAGGGACAGAACGGCCCCCGCCGGGGTGCCGCATGACGAAGAGCAACGAGAACGGACATCTTATGCATACGCTTCCCGCGCTGGATGAAGTCACCATTGGGGTCATCGGACTTGGATACGTTGGCCTTCCGCTGGCCGTCGAATTCGGACATCACTGGTCCACCATCGGGTTCGACATCGACCCGGAACGGGTGCAACAGCTGCGGGCCGGGGTGGATCGCACGCGCGAGGTGGAGGCGGACAAGCTGGCGGCCACGCCGCATCTGGAATACACCTCGGACCTGGAGGCGATGCGGGCCTGCAACGTGTTCGTGGTGACGGTGCCGACCCCCATCGACCGGCACAAGCGCCCCGACCTCGGACCGCTGCTCGGGGCCAGCCGCAGTGTGGGGCGGGTGCTCAAGCCGGGCGATACGGTGATCTACGAGTCCACCGTGTATCCGGGCGCCACGGAGGAGGACTGCGTGCCGATCCTCGAAGCGGAGTCCGGCCTGGTGCACAACCAGGATTTCTTTACTGGCTACAGCCCCGAGCGCATCAACCCGGGCGACAAGGAGCACGGGGTCACCTCCATCATGAAGGTCACCTCGGGCTCCACCCCGGAGGTGGCCGACTTCGTCGACGCGCTGTACGCGCGAGTCATCACGGCCGGCACGCACAAGGCCGAGAGCATCCGCGTGGCCGAGGCCGCCAAGGTGATCGAGAACACCCAGCGTGATGTGAACATCGCGCTGATCAACGAGCTGGCGTTGCTGTTCGAGCGCCTGGGGCTGGATACGGAAGCCGTGCTGAAGGCGGCCGGGACCAAGTGGAACTTCCTGCCGTTCCGCCCCGGGCTGGTGGGCGGCCACTGCATCGGCGTGGACCCGTACTACCTGACCCACAAGGCGCAGGCGGTGGGGCATCACCCGGAGATGATCCTGGCCGGGCGGCGTGTGAATGACTCCATGGGCGCCCACATCGCGGACAACACGGTGCGGGCCCTGGTGCGCAAGGGCATCAATCCGGTGGGCGCACGCATCCTGGTGATGGGGCTGACCTTCAAGGAAAACTGCCCCGACCTGCGCAACACCCGCGTGATCGATATCCACGCGACCCTGGCCGGCTACAACGCCGAGGTAACCGTCTTCGACCCCTGGGTGGACCCGGCCGAGGCCGAGCACGAATACGGCATCACCCCGGTGACCGAGACCCCGGCCCCGGGGCAGTTCGATGCGATCATTGTCGCGGTGCCGCACCGCGAGTTCCTGAAGATGGGGATCGAGGCGATCCGGGCGCTGGCACGCCCGGAGTCGGTGATCTTCGACGTGAAATCGGTCTTCCCGCGGGAGACGACCGACCTGCGCTTGTAGCCGCGGTTCGGGGTGCACTCGCAGGGAGGCATCGAATCCATCGCGTTCGGTGTCGCCCCGGTTTTGCGACGAAACGATCTTCGACGGGTGGCGCAGCGCCCGTCGAAGATCTCCGTGGTGGATGTTTCAGCTGCCGCTGTCGGACTGCTTGCGGCGCCAGAGCATCGATCCGGCTACCAGCAAACCGCTGGCAAACAACACCAGCGTTCCCGGCGCGGGAACGGGCTCTCGCTCAACTTGCTCGAGTTCACCGATGGTCATGTTGTCGAAGCTGAAGATGTCGGTCTGCGGGCCTTCGACCAGGTCAAAGTCGAGCGAAGTGAACAGGAAGTCCTCACTTGAGGCGATTGCGCCGAAGTAGAAGACCGAGCCGTCCGTAGACCCGCCGGATCCCACGGTGTGCGGGACGGTTTCCTGGTGGACGCCTCCCGAACTCAGGTTGAAATTGATCAGCAGCTGCCCGCCGAAATCCCCGATGTCGATCCCGTAGAACCCGAAGGCGGCGATGTCCTGCCCGAAGTCCACGCCAAATCCGTCGTCTCCCGTCGCATCGGCCCGCCAGGTGTTGGTGCCGGATACGGAATAACGACCGAAGAAGGCGCTGCCCTCGGAGACGGTCTTGATGCGGCCGTCCCCCGTAAGGGTTGCGTCAAGCGTGCCACCAGCGAAGCCGGGGAAGGTCAGATTCAGTGGCGCAGTGGTCCCCGTGGCAAAGCCTTCGAAGTCCTCGGTCCCGACGCCACTGAGCGACCCGAGAAAGGCGCTTTCGGCCGCATCGGAGTTGGGGGTCTCAGACAATGGAACGGTCGCCGAGTTGTTCAGGTCCTCTCCGAAATAAGTGATGAACGCGGCCTGGGCCGAGGTTCCAGCCAGCATCGCGCCCGCGGCGATCAGTGCAATAGCGAGTGGTCCTTTCATGCTGCGACTCCCTTGTTGACATCCTGGGCCCCGGCCAAGGCAGAAATTGTGCCATTGCTCCGCAAGTGACTGACTTGTGGGTGTTCAACGGGGCACGCGAGCGGGTTCGGCCTTGCCGGTGTAAAGGTTCGTGACGCTTGTCGCGATTCCTGTGCGCTACTGCTCCGCGGACTCCACCGGGTATACAGTGATGACCCGGCCCCATCCCCGAGCGCCGCATGAACGCGATGGCGAATGCAGACGAGCCCTTGTCTCTGCGCACCTGTGCGCTGTGGGCCTGGCTGTCGCTGGGGGCGGCGATCTATCTGACGCTGCTGCCGTTCGAATTCGGCTCGATGAGTCTGGAGCGTGCCTGGGAGGTCTATCGGGGCATGAGCCTGACCGGCCCCGGGACCAGCGGCCGCCAGCAGTTTATGGCCAATGCCCTGATGTTCCTGCCGCTGGGGTTCTTCTGGACCGCCTGGCTGACCCATGGCCGCCGTAATCGACTGACGGCGTTTGCGGTGTTCACCTTTGTGGCGGCCCTGGGGCTGGCGGTTACGGCGAGCGTGGAGTTCCTGCAGGTCTGGCTGCCCTATCGGCACCCCGCGGGCGCCGATATTGCCGGTAACTTTTCCGGGGCCGTGGCCGGTTCGCTCGCCTGGCTGGCCCTGCGCAATCCGCTGGTGCGCTGGCGACAGGTGCTGGAAGGCGCGGGTGCGCAGACCCTGACCGCCGGCCTGGTGGTCTATGCCGCGCTCTACGTGCTGGTTGGCTTCGTCCCCTTTGACTTTGTACTGGCCGCGGACGAGTTGCGGGCCCGGTTGGCATCGGATGCCTGGGGCTGGTGGGTGGCGGCCGGCGCCTGCACGGGTGGTCTCCGCTGTATCAGCTGGCTGACGCTGGAGGTGGTGGTCAGTGTACCGGTGGGCTTGCTCCTGGCGCTTTGGCTGCAGCGGCGCGGAGCTTCGCTGCTAGGGGCCGGGATTCCCCTGGCCCTGCTGCTGGCGGGCCTGCTGGAGCTGTTGAATCTGGCGACTCTGTCGGGGATTGCCGAAGGACGTTCCGTGCTGCTGCGGGCACTGGGGATGGGGATCGGCCTCGTCCTGTTCCGGCGCCTGCCCGCGCATCCCCATGGCGTGATCCGGACGCTGCAGCAGTTCGCCACCCCGTTGCTTGTGACCGGCGCTGTCGCCTATGCCTTGCTGCTGGTCGCACTCAACCACGGCTTCGGTGCGTTTCACGCCGACGGGGAGGCGGTCCGTGCCCAGTGGGCCGACCTGAACCTGTGGCCGTTCTACTACCACTACCACGTGGACGAGATCCACGCCCTGCGCAGTACCGCGCTGCACCTGGCCATGTACGCGCCTCTGGGGATGCTGGTCTGGCTCTGGCAGTTGCGTCATCCACTGCAACCGGCCGCGTTGAACCTGCTGGCGGTCGTCGCGGGGGGTGCGCTGGCACTGGCGGTCGAGGCCGCCAAGCTGTTTGTGGACGGTGCCCGACCGGACCCGGCCAGCCTGGTCCTGGCCGGGCTGGCGGCCGGGCTCATGGCGGCCTCACTGCAGTGGCTGGAACGCGCGAGCGTGGCGGGTGTCGCGCAACCGGCCGTCGCGTCGCGAGACGAGCCCCGCAATGCAGCCCCGGGACCGAGCGTTCCCGGCCCCGTCGAGGGCTCTCTGCAGCGGTTGCGGCAGGCCCTTGGCGGTCTCCTGGCTTTGGTGGCCGTGCTGGCGGCGGTGACCTGGCCGGTGGCGCCGGTGGCGCCGGTCGCGCTGGCCGCGGGGTTGCTGGCCTACGCCGCCTTGCTGGCCTGGCGCCCGCAGGCCTGGTTGGTCGTGATCCCGGTTCTGCTGGCCACGCTGGACCTGACCCTCTACCACGGGCGCCTGTTCGTCTCCGAGCTGGATCTGTTCCTGCTGATGAGTCTGGCCGTGGCCCTGTGGCGGGGGCCCCATGCGCTGCATGCGGGCGTATCGCTGCTGCCGCGCGGGATCCGCTGGCCACTGGGGCTGCTGGTCGTTTCCACATTGGTCGGCCTGGGGCTGGCCCTGTGGCCGCCTGGAGGCTGGAACCCCGGCGCAGCGGTGCACTTTGCCCACGAATGGAATGCGCTGCGGGTGGCCAAGGGACTGCTGTGGGCGGTGGTGCTGCTGGCGGTGTTGCGCGTGGCGCCCATTCCGGTTCGGGAGCAGGTGACGCGCTGGTTCCTCCCAGGCGTGGCCCTGGCCCTGCTGGCGCAGCTGGCCTTCGTGGTGCGCGAACGGATCACCTACCCCGGGCTGCTGGATTTCGACAGCGGCTACCGGCTCTCCGGCCTGTTCTCGGAGATGCAGGCCGGTGGCCCCAGTATCGAGAGCTTCCTGGTATTGGCCTTTCCGCTGGCCTTGGTCTGGTGCTGGCGGCAGCGTCCCGGCCTGATGCTCGCCGGGGCGGCTGCGCTGGCGGTGGGGACGGCCTATGCAGTGGCCATGACCTACTCCCGCGGCGGCTATCTGGGGCTGGTCGTGGCGGTGGTGGTGCTCGCCGGCGGGGTATTGCTGGCGGCGCTGCAGGGGCGCATTCGGGCGCGCGGCGGGGCGCTGATCGGCGTGCTGTTGTCGGCCGCAGCGATCGCCCTGATTGCGGGCACGACCCTGGGCGGATTCGCCGAACAGCGTCTGGGTCAGATCGAGCGCGACTTCGGCAGTCGCGTGGATCACTGGCAGGCCGCGCTCGAATTGCCCGGTGGCGGGCCGCTGGCTCCCCTGTTGGGTCGGGGCGTCGGCAGTTTCCCCGAGCACTATCGCACCGGGAACCGCGACGGGCGCCTGCCCGGCAACCTGGCGTTTACCCGCGAAGAGGGTGAGCCGCGCCTGCAGCTGGGCGGCGGCGATTCGCTGTTCGTCAATCAGCGGGTGGACCTGCCGCGGGAGGGTGTCTATCGCATGACGGTTGAAGCGGCCAGCGCCCGACCCGCGGGTTTTCGTCTGTTCCTCTGCGAGAAGCCCATCCGCCATTCGTTCGCCTGTCGCAGCGAAGGGGTGCAACTGGAGGGGGGCGCGCGCCAGACGGTTGAATGGACCTTCGATCTCGATCCGATGGAGTCCCGCCCGTGGCCGTTCCAGCGCGGGCTCGTGCTGTCGCTGGCGGTCGATGCGCGGCAGCAGTCTGTCGTCGAATTTTACAACGTTCAGCTCCGGGGCCTGGACGGTCGCGAGTACGTGGCGAACGGCGACTTCCGGCATCTGGGGCGTCACTGGTATTTCACCACGGATCACCTCTGGCCCTGGCGGGTCGAGAACCAGTGGCTGGAGCTCTATTTCGATCAGGGCTGGCTGGGCCTTGTTGCCTTCGTCTGGCTGACACTGGCCGCCCTGGCAATGCTGATACGGCGCGGGCTGAGGGGCGATGCAGTGGCGCTGGCCATGGCGGCCGCGCTGGCGGGGGCATTGGCGATTGGCCTGTTCAGTACGCTGTTCTTCTCGCCGCGTATCGCGCTGTTGTTCTATCTGGTGCTGTTGCTGGGGGTGGCCTCCGCCATCATGCACGTCGAGGAAGAAAGCCGGACTCGGGCCCGGATGCCGGCCGATTCAGACCCGCGGGGTGCCGGTTGAACACAATGTCTGGATTATTCGACAGGCCTGAACGGATGGGCAGTCGGTGGGGTGTCCGATTTTTTTACGCAGCCAGGTGCGTGGTGTGTATCGGTGACGGAACACCCGGAGCGTGTTGTTAAAAAACAGCGGCCTATCGCGGGTGGCATCGTGATTGCTTGCGGGTCGGGCCAATGCCTCGGAACACCGACCAAGGGACGCGACCCATGAAAAAGGCACTTCTGATCGTACCGCTGGCGCTGCTGTCAGTCTCCGCCCACGCTGCGACGGTCGATCCGACCTACCAGTTCTTTGGTGCGTTGCCGGACGCTGATTTCGGAGGGAGTGGCATCCCCAACGATTCCGTTGCCCAAACCCCGTTCGAGACGGCGGAGGCCCCCGGCCTGCTGGGCCTCTCCGCGGCGCAGCGTTTCGGTTCGCCCGAGGTCACCAACGACGGCGCGGGCACGTTTTTCGCGCAGCCCGGCATCAGCGACCCGACCTACGACTCGGATTTCGGGTCCGGTCTGTCGTTGTGGAACTTCAATTTCTACATCGATCCCGGCGCCGGTTTCATGACAGGCGCGCCGCTGACTTTCGAGCTGTATTTCGAGACCGTGCCCGGCCAGATCAGCACGTTGCAGCTGGGAAGCCTGGAGGGCGTTACGCAGGGCTCGCAGAATCTCGGCTTCGACTGGGTGAACACCCTGGCGGGTTCACAAGGGAATGACCCGTTCGACCCCTTCGCGGAGGGCATCTACAGCTTCGGGCTAGCCGCGTTTAGCCAGTCTCTCGAACTGCAAACCACGCAGAGCGTTGCCCGTCCGGTGGCGGAAACCTGGATCAATGTCCAGGTGGGAGATCCGACTGCGGTGTCTGAGCCGGGCAGTGCGTGGATGCTGGGCACGGGCCTGGGGATGCTCGCGCTGATGGCCTGGGGTGTGGGGCGCCGGCGCCCCGGCGCTGGCACGGCCTGACACCGGCCTAGTCTGCCCCTGGCAACCCCCGGTGCTGGCTTTCGCCAGACCGGGGGTTTTTCGTATCGGGCTCACGTTCGCGCAGACGACTTGCCCCAAGGCGGGTATCTGTCCGGAAATCCCACCTGCTACTCTCGTTTGACCAACCTTCCTTGGATCCCGGGAGATGAACAAGGCCTTCGAGGCGTTTGACGAGCACCTGCTCGAGCTGGCCCGGTTTGTTGAAGAAGCCGAGTCCATGGAGAAGGGGCTGCACCAGTTGACGGTCCTGGTGGGCCACGCCATGGACTGCCGGCATTGCTCGATCATGCTGGTCAAACAGGATCCGGAGACCGGTGAACCGCGTCTCCGGGTCGAGGCGCACCAGGGGGTGCTTGTGCCGCAGGCCTACGGGGAGTCCCAGCGTTTCGGGACTGGCATCGCGGGACAGGTCGCCGCATCCGGCAAAGGACTCCTGATCAACGATCTCCACCATTCCGAATTTGCCGGCGACGCCCGCCGTTGCCACGAGGTGGAGGCGGTCGACGTGATCGCGGTGCCGGTGGTGCTCGATGGCGAGGTGATCGGCGTGATCAATATTGATTCCCCGCGTGATCAGCGGCGGCTGACGCAGGAGGATCTGCGCATGGCGTCGATCCTGGCGCTGGTGGTGGCCAAGTCCGTACTGGTCCATCGGCTGAAGGGGCTGCTGCGCACCAGCTTTACCCAGATGGCCTTGGCCCGTCAGCCGGGAGCGGCGACGGGGCCCATTACCCACGCACCGGAGCGCGTTGCCCGGTTGCTCGCGCGCACGCTGTACGACGAGATGAGCCGCGCCGGGTTTTCCCGCGATCATGTGCTGACGGCCGCGACCGAACTGATCGGCCAGGTGAGCGAGGGGCGGGAATGACGGCGAGGGTGCCATGAAGGACACCGGATTCGAGCGCCGCTGGCGCCAGCGTTTCCTCGAACGCGGAGCGAGCCTGGAGGATGACGCCGGGATCGCCGGCTGGACGCCGACCGGCCTGAACAGCCGCGTGCGGCAGTTCGAGCGTCTCTGGCGGGACGCGGCCCATGCGCCCGGACGCTGGCTCGATATCGGCTGTGGCGCGGGTACCTACACGCGGATGCTGCATGCGCAGGGTCATGCGGTGTGGGGGCTGGACTACTCCACCCCGTCCCTGGCGAAGGCGAGGGATCGCAGCAATCCGACGATCCCGTGGCTGGCGGCGGATATCCAGCAGCTCCCGCTGCCGGATGCCGCGTTCGACGGGGTACTCTGTTTTGGCGTAATGCAGGCGTTGTCGGAGCCTGCGCCGGCACTGGCCGAGATCCGGCGGGTCCTGCGTCCCGGTGGCGAGGCCTGGGTCGATGCGCTGAACCTGCGGTGTCTGCCCACGGCGCTTCGGGAGTGGCGGCGCCATCGCCGGGGCCGGCCGCCGCATTTGCGCTACGACGATCCCGCCGCCCTGCGTGCCACCGCCGAGGCCGAGGGTCTGGTGGCGCTGGAACTGGACTGGTTGCCGCTGGCACCCGGGCGTCTCGCGCGCCTGCAGCCACTGCTGGAGAACCGGGCCACCCGTGGCGTGCTGCAGACGGTGCCGGTCGCCGGGGCATGGCTGAGCCATTCGTTCATTCTGCGCTTGCGCAGGGCGTGATGCGCCAGTCGTCCGGCCCCTGTCGGGAAATTTTGCACTTGGCGGCGACGAGCTCCCTTGCGAACTCGAGGTCTGGTGAGGCGGCCCTCGATATCAGTGAGTTACCCGTTATTCGATGGAGTGGCATTGCGCTTGCTAACTCTTGGTAGAAAGCGTCTGATTGCAGTGTGCCCCGAAATTCCCCCGGTGCGGGTGGAGGCGGGTGCCCTGGCGCGAACGGCGTGACGCCGGGGACGGACCTGGAGCAGGCAAGAATGAGCGACGAACACGATCAGAACCACAGCCATGGCCCGGAGGGCGAGGATCCGTCCGGCAGCCCCGTGGATCGGGACGAGGCTTCAGCCGGCCCGCGCAGCCGGACCCGCCGCCGTCTGACCACCGCCGGCCTGGGTGGCGCGATGCTGGTGTCCCTCCCCGCCAAGTCGGTCTGGGGTGCGCAGGGCCAGTGCTCGCTGTCGGGCAATATCTTCTCCGCCAACGTCTCCAATATCGACCACGAGTGCACCGAGGGCGATGGCTGCACGCCGGGCTTCTGGAAGAACAACTGGTTCGCCTGGGACTGCACCGGCTACTCCCCGGGGACCTGCCACGAGACCAATCCCCCGGGTAGTCAGTGCCGCCGCTTCGATGCTACGGTGCATCCCGGTGGCGCGACCTCCTTCGAGTCGGTGTTCGGCTACAAGCCGGAGTGTCTGAGTGGCTCGCCGTCGCTGATGGAGGTGCTGCAGGCCAGTGGCGTGTGCAGTGGCTCGCTGGACTGGCATGCGGTGGGCGCGGTCCTGAACGCGGCCTGCACCTCGATCGACTTTGGCGCCTCGGTGGATGAGGTGGTGAAGGCCTATTCCATGGCCCGCGATGACGCGGACAAGTACACGGCCGTGAAGAACGTCTTCGTCTACATGAACGAGCGCTTCTGCCCAATCAACAGCCAGGGCGACTGCGAGGATGGATACTCGCGCAACGAGCAGGGTGTGTGCGTGGAAGTGCGCACCAGCCAATCCAACCTGCAGGGCAATCGCAATCGCTGACCCCCGGCGCCGTGCCCGGTACATCAGCCCACACGGTCCGCGAGGTCCGCGTGTCCGTTTCTGAAGAGACTCCCCTGGCGCTGATCCCGCTGCCCGCCGCTCACGTGCGGGCGTGGGGCGAGGCGGTGGTCGTCTACGACCAGCGCTGTGGTGCCACCCACGTGCTGCAGCCGCCCCTGGCCGATCTTTTTCAGGCCCTGCAGGGCGGTCCGATGACGCCGGAGGCGTTGTTCGAGTACCTTGAACAGCGCTACGACGCCGCGGAGGGGGAGTTGGAGGATGCCATGCAGGCCGGCCTGAGCCAGTTGCGCCAGCACGATCTGGTCCGTCGTGTGCCGGAGTCGCGGGAGGCGTGACGGGGCACCCGGACCTGAGGGCCGAGTTGCGGGACGCCGGCCTGGCCATCCAGGTGGGGCCCTTTGTGGTGCGCTTGCGGTCGCGGCTGGACCGGATCGCGCGCGCGGTGGCTCTGTTCTATGACCGGCAGGTGCTGCCGGCGGGCAGCGCGCCGTTTGCCGACTTCCACGTCACCCTCGCGGGGTCCTCCGGCCTGCGCGCGGTCTGGCGGCCGCAGGCGCGTTTCTTTCTCGATGGTCGCTCGCCTTTTCGCCCCTTGCCGCACGCCCATGCCTACCCGCTGTTCGAGTGGGGGCTGAACTGGTGCATTGCCCAGCACGCCCACGACTTCCTGATGATCCACGCGGCGGTGCTTGAACGTAACGGTCGGGCGCTGGTGATGCCGGGCGAGCCGGGGGCGGGGAAGAGCACGCTGACCGCCGCGCTGACCCTGTCCGGCTGGCGCCTGCTGTCGGACGAATTCGCCCTGCTTTCCCTGACGGACGGGCAGCTGGTGGCCCTGCCGCGCCCGGTCAGCCTGAAGAATGCCGCCATTGACCTGATCCGCGAGCGCTACCCGCAGGCGGTCATCGGGCCCGCCTCGCATGACACCAGCAAGGGGACCGTGGCGCATCTGAGACCGCCGGATGCGAGTATTCAGAAGATGCACGACCCGGCGCGACCGGCCTGGCTGGTCTTCCCGCATTTTGCCGCGGGGGGCCGCGACCACCTTGCACCGCTGGACCGGGCCGCGGCCCTGCAGCGGCTGGTCGGGTCGTCGTTCAACTACAGCGTGGTGGGGGCCGCGGGCTTCGAGGCCGCGGCCGACCTGATCGAGCAGAGTGCGTGCATCGAGCTCGAGTACGCGGATCTGGATGCTACCCTGGGGCTGCTGAACGACCTGACCGCGGGGGGCGCGTGACATCCTCCGTGCTGACGCAACTGCTCGCGGTCCTGGGCGCTCCGGAGTCGGCCGGGAGGCTTTCGCTGGCGGACTGGGACCTGCTGGTGCGGGTGGCGCGGGTGGCCTCCCTGGAAGGGCGGCTGCATGCATTGATCGAGGAGGCCGGGACACTGCCCGAGGTGCCGCCGGCGCCGCGACGGCACCTGCACGCGGCCCGAGTCCTGGCGGATCGTCAGCACGCCATGGTCCGCTGGGAGGTGGCGCGGATCCACGAGGCCCTGGCGCCCGAGGCGATCCCGGTGATGCTGCTCAAGGGCGCTGCCTATGTCATGGCGGGCTTGCCCTGCGCCCCGGGGCGTCAGTTCTCCGATGTCGACATCCTCGTCCCGCAGGCGCGGATTGAGCAGGCGGAGCAGCACCTGTTTGTCCAGGGTTGGGTCTGCGAGGGCTACGATGCCTATGACCAGCGGTACTACCGCCAGTGGATGCACGAACTGCCGCCGCTCACGCATATCCAGCGCAAGAGCGTGCTGGACGTGCACCACACCATCCTGCCGCCGACCGCGCGGCTGCATCCCGACCCGGATCTTCTGTGGCAGGCGGCGCTGCCGCTCGACGACTATCCGGGTGTGTATATCCCGGCTCCGGTGGACATGGTCCTGCACAGCGCGACGCACCTGTTCCACGACGGCGAGCTGGAGAACGGGCTGCGGGACCTGGCCGATCTGGATGCGCTGCTGCGGTACTTTGTGGCCGAGGATCCGGGTTTCTGGGAGCGGCTGACGGCGCGCGCCTTCGAGATGGATCTGGCACGCCCGCTCTTCTACGCCCTGCGCTATGGCCGCGAATTCCTGCAGACTCCCGTGCCCGATTCGGCCTTCGCGGCCCTGGCCCGCGCGCGCCCGTCGGCGCCTCTGCGTGGGCTGATGGACGGGCTGTTCCGTCGCGGCCTGATACCCCATCACTGGAGCTGCGATGGCGTCGGGTCCGGCGCCGCGCGCTGGCTGTTGTACGTGCGTTCCCATTACCTGCGCATGCCGCTCCACCTGCTCCTGCCTCATCTGGTGCGCAAGGCGGTCAAGGACCAGCGCAAGGGGAAGCGGGAACGGCCCGAACCCTGAGGGAGACGCTGATTGAATCGCACGTCCGCGCTCGAGTCGCTTTTGCGTGCGAACAAGGCGCGGTGACTGCGGTGCAGTCATTCTGCACAAGGGAACCGCAACGCCGTTCCCGCGCCCGTTTTTGATCAACAACGGGCGGCCGAGCCCCGACTTTCACTAGCTTGTGGGGTTGGCACCCCAAGTTCCCCGATCCTGCGTTGCGCCGCTTGCGGGTAGAACCACTACCCGCTGCACGACGCGCCTTGTCTCGGAACGCTTTGTCTCGAAGAACCGGGGGGCACCAACGCGGACGTGCGATTCAATCAGCGTCTCCCTGAGGTCCGCGCGCTCCCGAACCCGCAGCTCGACCGCCGCCCGTCTACCCGACCAGCGGGCCTTTACCCGGTAGCGGGGTCCGCCTCTACGCTTAGGGGTGCCAGGAGCAGCTCGGCGCGAAACAGGACGCGTGGGCCGGCCACCAGGCCGAGGCAGCGGTAGCGCTGCTGTGCCATCTCGGAGCCGGCCAGGCCGCGATCCGAGGTGTCCACGTGTTCGGCCGGGCTCACCAGCATATGCAGGGCATCGGCGCTGCGCAGGGCGCGCGCCAGACGCTGGTCGACGCTGATGTGATGCGCGGTATAGATCATGGGGTCGCGATAGAAATCGTGGCCATCGGCATGGGCCTTCTCCAGCAGCGCGCAGGAGATCAGGGATGCCGGAAACATGTCGGGAAAGTTGACCCGGTCCTCCAGCTCGTCGAAGTAGTCCGCCTGGCGCACGAGCGAACCCGACAGCAGATTCTTCGCGTTGCTGTTGGTCATGAACTTGCGCTTGTGGAACCACCCGTTGTCCGGCAGTTCGCGGCGGTCCTCGAGCCGGTCGAGGTCGAACCCCGCGGGCAGGGGCAGTGCCGCGTCCGGCAGCGCGCGGGGGGTGGCCGTGTCGCGCACGTGTCCCAGCAGCACCAGACCGCCGGATGTGCGCATCGCGATGCGGTTCGACAGTTGCGGCCGTCCCGCCTCGTCCATGCGCCGGTTCGTGGGCTTGACCACGGTGGTCAGGGCCTCGTCCGGGCGCAGGGCCCCGGCAAAGGTGAACTGGTAGTTCCGGAATGGCCGTTCGCGGATGTTCTCGCTGTCGCCCTCCGCCTGGCGTACCTGCGTGATCAGGGCCTCGGCGAGGCATTCCAGTTGAAAGCCCAGCACAATCGGGCCGCCAAACGGGTTGCCGCGGATCCGCATCCACTTGTCGCCGTCATGGAACGGATTGAAGTCATCGGTGGCGTTGCGCGCCACGTCGATGTGGATCTGACGAAAGACGCGGGGGGCGTCGAGAGGGGGCGCGGCCATGGGCGTGCGTTCTACCGGGCAGGGCCTGCCGTGACGTGTGCGGGCGTCGATGGGTTACTCCCGGGCGTTTGCCAGCAGCGGACGAATCCGGTCCGCTGGCACCGCGTAGCTGATCCCGCTGGGGTGGCCGACCGCCGCCTCGCGTCCGCCCTGGACGAAGACCTGATTGATCACGCCGACGACTTCGCCGCTGTCGATCCGGTAGACGGGGCTCCCGCTGTTGCCGGGGTAGGCGGTGGCATCCAGCTGAAACACCATGGGTGCGCCGGCCCGCAGTTGCCGGATGCGCGCCTCGCTCAGTTCGCTCGAGCGCCGGGCGGTGATCGCCATGGGGGTGCGCGCCGCCACGCTCGCGCGATGGGTCGCGGGATAGGTGCCCAGGACCATGCCGATCGGGAAGCCGGTAAAGGCCAGTTGTTCGCCTTCCCGCACGGCATCGGAGGATCCCAGCTGCAGGGGTGGCAGCGGGGGCCCGGCAATCCGCAGCAGGGCCAGGTCGTCGTCCGCCGAATGGGCCACCAGTTCCGCGCTGTGGATGGAGGTGTCACGGCCTTCGCCGCTGACCACCACGAGTTGTTCGCGGTTCTCGTGATCCAGGGACGTCGGGATCACATGGTGATTGGTGACGATCAGACTACCGTCGCCAACCGCAAAGCCGGTGGCGAGGTAATGGGCCCGGGGGCTGCGCGCGGGCTGGTGGGTGGCGATGCTGACCACCGAGGGTTTGACGCGCTCGATGGTGTCGGGCAGCGCATCGGCCGCGGCCGGGGGCTGGACGACCAGAAGGGCCAGAAGACTGGCCGCGGCCAGGGCCTTCAGCGTCCGCCATTTGCGCGGGCGGGTGCATGGCGCAGAGGCCGGTGACAAGAGGCCGGATCGCGTGCTCGTCGTATTGTTCATGGGCCACCCCCGCCGGTTGATGGTCCAAGTCTAGGCCAGGCGTCTCCGATCGTGGTGGCAGTGCGTTAGGTGACGCGGGTAGTGGCCGGCGGAGGCGTTAAGCCGAATGTTCAGTTGAAGACGATGGTCTTGTTGCCGTGGGTGAGGACGCGGCCTTCGAGGTGGTAGCGCAGGCCGCGGGCGAGGACCCATCGTTCGACGTCGCGGCCCTTGCGGATCAGGTCCTGCACGCCGTCGTCATGGCGGATGCGGGTGACGTCCTGTTCGATGATCGGGCCGGCGTCGAGGTCCTCGGTGACGTAGTGGCAGGTCGCACCGATCAGCTTAACGCCGCGGGCGAAGGCCTGGTGGTAGGGCCGTGCGCCGATGAACGACGGCAGGAAGCTGTGGTGGATGTTCAGGATGCGTTCGGGGTATTCGTCGCACAGCGCGGGCGGCAGGATCTGCATGTAGCGCGCCAGTACGATGGCGTCGGGCGCGAGTTCGGCGAGTCGCGCCTGCAGGGTAGCGAAGGCGGTCTCGCGGTCCTCGCGCGGCACGGGGATGTGCTCGAACGGGATGCCGTAGCACCGGGCCAGCGGCTCCAGGTCACGATGGTTGGAGAGGATCGCCGGGATCTCCATCGGCAGTTCGCCGTTGCTCCAGCGGGCCAGCAGGTCGCTGAGGCAGTGCGGCTCGCGCGAGACCATCAGGACCACGCGCGGCCGCGTTTCGGCTGCGGCCAGCCACCAGTCCATGCCGAGATCGAGGGCCAGCTCGTCCAGGCGTTCGCGCAGGGCGGGCTCGGCATCGACGGGCAGCGAGAATACCCAGCGCATGAAGAACCAGCCGGCCTCGGCATCGGTGTGTTGTGCGGCCTCGGTGATCCAGCCATCGGTGTTGGCGATCGCGTTGGCGATGCGCGCGACGATCCCGTGCTGATCCGGGCAGCGAATACTCAGCCGAAAACGCGGTCGATCATCCATGTCGTTTGGAGTCCTGAATCAGGTCACGAGCGGTTAACAGGAAGTCGGGAAGACAGGAAGGATTTTTTTGAGTGCGGCACCCCTGACGTTCGGGGATATGCCAGCAACGGCGGGTGTGTCCGGCGCGCCCCAATCCAATTTTCTTCAAATCTTCTTGTCTTCCTGTAGATCGTCCTGTCAGGCGGATTCGCGGCGCAGGCCGGAGGGGATGGAGAAGGTGATGGTCTCTTCGCGGCCGGACAGTTCGGAGATGGTGTCGACGCCGTGCCCGCGCAGGAAGTCGAGCACCTCGTTGACCAGGACCTCCGGGGCCGAGGCGCCGGCGGTGACGCCGATGCGGCTCTTGCCCTCCAGCCAGGCGGGGTCGATGTCGGCGGCACCGTCCACCAGGTAGGAGGCTACGCCCATGCGGGCGCCGATCTCGCTCAGGCGGTTGGAGTTCGAGCTGTTCTTCGAGCCGACCACCAGCAGCAGATCGCACTGCTTTGCCAGGTCCTTCACCGCGTCCTGACGGTTCTGGGTGGCGTAGCAGATGTCCATCTTGCGCGGGCCCTCGATCTTCGGGAAGCGCGCGGTAAGGGCATCGATGATGCCGGCGGTGTCGTCCATCGACAGCGTGGTCTGGGACACGAAGGCCAGGCGGTCCGGGTTCGCGACCTCGAGATTCTCGACGTCCGCGATGGTCTCGACCAGCATCATGCAGCCGCCCCGGGAGTCGTCGAACTGGCCCATGGTGCCCTCGACCTCGGGGTGCCCGGCGTGGCCGATCAGCACGACCTCGCGACCCTCGCGGGCGTAGCGTGCTACCTCCAGGTGCACCTTGGTGACCAGCGGGCAGGTGGCATCGAACACGGTCAGGCCGCGATCCTCGGCCTCCTGCTGCACGCGGCGCGGCACGCCGTGCGCGGAGAAGATCACCACCTGACCGTCGGGCACTTCGCTCAGTTCCTCGACGAAGCGCACGCCCGCATCCGTCAGGCGGCCGACCACGTGGCGGTTGTGCACCACCTCGTGGCGCACGTACAGCGGCGCGCCGTAGATCTCCAGGGCGCGTTCCACGATCTCGATGGCGCGTTCCACCCCGGCGCAGAAGCCGCGCGGATTGGCGAGCTGGGCCTGGATACTCATGGTGTTCTCCTGCGGTCGGTCGCGACCTATTGTGGCTCCCGTACGGATACCACATCCACCTCGAAGGTGAAGTGTTGCCCCGCCAGCGGGTGGTTGAAATCCACCGTCACGGTGTTGTCCTCCACCGCTTCGATACGGCCGGGGACGGCCTCGCCGGAGGGGCTGTTGAACTCGTAGATGTAGTCCACCTCCAGCGGCAGGTCATCCGGGAACTGCGAGCGCGGCATGCGCTGCACCGCCGCCTGATCCCGGAACGGGAACATGACGCCGGCCTCGATCGCAAATTCCCGGTGGTCGCCGGCCTCCAGCCCGACCAGCAGATCCTCCAGGCCGGGCAGGATCTCGCCGGAGCCGATCTCCAGGGTAATGGGTTCGTCGCCGGTCCCGTCCACTACAAAGCCGTTTTCAAGGATCAGGCGATAGTGCATCTCGATGTGCGCGCCCTTGGTGGCCGTGGTCATGCGTGCTCCCGTGTTCAGTGCTTGTGTTCGGAATGGCTGTGGTCACCCTCGATGAAGGTCGCCACGATCAGCGTGATCGCCCCCACCACGATGGCCATGTCCGCCACGTTGAAGGCCGGCCAGTGATAGCCCGCCCAGTGAAAGTCGAGAAAATCCACCACCGCGCCGTAGCGCACGCGGTCGATCAGGTTGCCGACGGCCCCGCCCAGTACCAGGCCCAGGGCGGTCACCGACCACCACGCCCGGCGCGGCAGGCGGGCCAGCCAGCCGATGATCAGCAGCCCGATCACCACGGCGATGCCGGTCAGCAGCCAGCGGCCCCAGTCCCCGGCGCCGGCCAGGAAGCTGAAGGCCGCACCGGGGTTGTAGACCAGCGACAGATTGAAGAAGCTCGTCACCTCGACCGGGGCGAACAGCGTCAGCGCGTGCTCCGCCCAGACCTTGGTGACCTGGTCCGCGACCACGATCGCGGCCGCGATCAGCAGCCCCGGGCCCAGACCGGAACCCCGCAGTTGCATCAGGCGAAGTGCCGGGTCTCGCCCGGGCCTTCCACGTTGCTGACGCAGCGTCCGCACAGTTCCGGGTGCTGCGCGTGCTCGCCGACATCCGGACGGCGGTGCCAGCAGCGCACGCACTTGGGCTGTTCGCTCTTGTGCACCACCACGCCCAGCGCTGTCCCGTCTGTCAGTTCGGCGGTATGCGCGCCTTCCGGGGCGGCGCCCTCGGCCAGACGGGCCTCGGAGGTGATCAACACGAAGCGCAGCTCGTCGCCCAGGCGCTCCAGCAGCGCGCGCGTCGCGGAGTCGGCCGGCAGATGCAGGTCGATCTCGGCATTCAGCGAGGCGCCGATGCCCTGTTCGTTGCGGGCGAGTTCCAGCGCGCGGGCGACGTGGGTGCGCACCTCCAGGATGCGGTCCCAGTCACCGTCGGAGAACGTCGCGTCCTCCGGCAGCGGGGCCAGTCCCTCGTACCAGGTGGCGAACAGCACGCTGTCCGGCCGCTCGCCGGGCAGCAGCTCCCAGATCTCTTCGGCGGTAAAGGTCAGGATCGGAGCCACCCAGCGGGTCAGGGCCTCGGCCACGTGGTACAGCGCGGTCTGCGCCGAGCGCCGGGCGTGCGAATCCGCCTGCGTGGTGTACTGGCGATCCTTGATCACGTCCAGGTAGAAGCTGCCCAGCTCCACCGAGCAGAAGTTGTGTACCCGCTGGTAGATCTGGTGGAACAGGTAGTCGTCATAGGCCTTGGTGACCTGGCCCTGTACCTGCAGCGCGCGGGCGACGATCCAGCGATCCAGCGGCAGCAGCTCGTCCAGCGGCAGGGCGTGCTCGGCCGGTTCGAACCCGTTGAGGTTGCCCAGCAGGAAGCGCGTGGTGTTGCGGATGCGGCGGTAGGCATCGGCGGTGCGATCGAGGATGTCCTTGGAGATCGCCATCTCGCCGGAGAAGTCGGTGGCCGCGACCCACAGGCGCAGGATATCCGCGCCCAGGGTGGAGACGACCTCCTGCGGCGCGACCACGTTGCCGCGCGACTTGGACATCTTCTCGCCCTTCTCGTCCACGGTGAAGCCGTGGGTCAGCACCGCCTTGTACGGCGCCGCGCCGCGCATGGCCACGCTGGTCAACAGGCTGGACTGGAACCAGCCGCGGTGCTGGTCGGAGCCTTCCAGGAACAGGTCCACCGGCAGTCCGCCGAGTTCCGGGCGCTTCTCCACCACCGTGGAGTGCAGCACGCCGGAGTCGAACCAGACGTCGAGGGTGTCGTTCAGCTTCACGTAGTCGTCGGCCTTGTCGCCCAGCAGTTCCTTCGGGTCAAGCTGGAACCAGGCCTCGATGCCGTCCTGCTCGATGCGCTGCGCGACCGCCTCGACCAGCTCCGCGGTGTGCGGGTGCAGGCGGTTGGTTTCCTTGTGCACGAAGAACGGGATCGGCACGCCCCAGTTGCGCTGGCGCGAGATGCACCAGTCCGGACGGTTGACCACCATGCCGTGGATGCGGGCCTGGCCCCAGCTCGGCATCCACCGGGTGTCGGCGATCGCCTTGAGCGCATCCGCGCGCAGCTCGGCGCGCTCCATGCTGATGAACCACTGCGGGGTCGCGCGAAAGATGATCGGCGTCTTGTGGCGCCAGCAGTGCGGGTAGCTGTGCTCGAACTTCACCGCCACGATCAGCGCGCCGTGTTCCTTCAGTACGTCGATCACATGGCCGTTGGCCTGGTGCACGTTCTCGCCGGCGAAATGCGGGGTGTCCGGCAGGAAGCGCCCGTCCGGGCCGACCGGGTTTTCCACCGGCAGGCTGTACTGCAACCCGACCGTGTAGTCCTCCTGGCCGTGGCCGGGGGCGGTGTGCACCGCGCCGGTACCGGTCTCGGTGGTCACGTGGTCGCCCAGGATCAGCGGGACTTCGCGGTCCAGGAACGGGTGGCGCAGCATCAGGCCTTCCAGCGCCTGGCCCTTGGCGCGGGCGACGATCCGGCCCTCGCCCAGCGAATAGCGGGCCAGGCAGTCCTCGACCAGGTCCTCCGCCAGCAGGATGCGCTCGTGCTCCAGCTCCACCAGGGCGTAGTTCAGTTCCGGGTGCAGGGCGACCGCCTGGTTGGCCGGCAGGGTCCACGGTGTGGTGGTCCAGATGACCACGCTGATCGGGCCGCGCGAGCCGTCTATGCCGTCGAAGCGGCGCAGAAAGTCGATGTCGTCGACCACGCGGAAGCGCACGTCGATCGCCTGCGAGATCTTGTCCTCGTACTCCACCTCGGCCTCGGCCAGGGCCGAGCCGCAGTCCACGCACCAGTGCACCGGCTTCTCGCCCATCTGCACGTGGCCGCGCTTGAAGATCGTGCCCAGCGCGCGAACGGTGTCCGCCTCCACCTGGTAGTTCATGGTCAGGTAGGGGTGGTCCCAGTCGCCCAGTACGCCGAGGCGCTGGAAGTCCGCACTCTGGCCGTCCACCTGCTCCTGGGCGTATTCCCGGCAGGCCTTGCGGAAGGTCGCGGCGTCCACGTCGCGCCCGGCCTTGCCCAGGTTCTGTTCCACCTTCAGCTCGATCGGCAGGCCGTGGCAGTCCCAGCCCGGCACGTAGGGCGCATCAAAGCCGGCCAGCGTGCGGCTCTTCACGATCACGTCCTTGAGGATCTTGTTGACCGCGTGGCCGACATGGATCGAGCCGTTGGCGTAGGGCGGGCCGTCCGCCAGCACGAAGCGCGGCCGCCCGGCACAGTGCTCGCGCAGGCGCTGGTAGCGGTCCTCGGTCTTCCAGGCCTCCAGCCATTCGGGCTCCCGCGTCGCCAGGCCGGCGCGCATGGGGAAGGCCGTCTCGGGCAGGTTGAGGGTGTCCTTGTAGGGATTCGGCGGTGCCGGTTTGCGTGCCATGAGCGAGTTCCGGATCGGCCCTGCGGGCCGGTTTCAGTCGAGTTCGGAGAGTTGCATGCGGGCCGTTTCGACGTCGCGCGCGATCTGTGCGCGCAGCGCCTCCAGGCCCTCGAAGCGTTGTTCGCCGCGCACCTGCGCGACCGGCTCGAAGCACACGGCCTCGCCGTACAGGTCGGGCTGGCCCTCGAGCACGTGGGCCTCCAGGCGCTGTTCGGTGCCGTCCACGGTCGGGCGCCAGCCGATATTGGCGACCGCCGGCAGGGCCTCGCCGGAGGCGCGTCGCAGCCAGCCGGAGTACACCCCGCGCAGCGCCAGCGGCCAGGGCCCCAGGCGCAGGTTCGCGGTGGGGAAGCCGATGGTGCGCCCGCGTTTGTCGCCATGCGCGACCCGGCCGTGCAGGCGGTAGGGCCGGCCGAGCAGCTCGGTCACCCGGGCGAAGTCCCCGGCGACGGCTGCGGCGCGCACCCGCGTGCTGCTGATACGGCCCTCGGCATCGCGCACCGTCGGGGTGGACTCCACAGTGAAACCGAGGCGTCGGCCGGCGGTCTGCAGCGCGGCCTGGTCGCCCTCGCGTCCGCGGCCGAAGCGGAAGTCGTCCCCGACCAGGACGTGCCGCGCGCCCAGCCGCTGGTGCAGGACCTCCTCCATGAAGGCGTTCGCCGACAGCCCGGCCAGGTGCGCGTCGAAGCGCAGGATCCAGGCGGCATCCAGGGCGCTGTCGCCCAGGGTGACCAGGCGGTCGCGCAGCCGCTGCAGGCGCCCGGGCGGAGCCGGGGCCTGGGTCCGCGCGCCAAAGTACTCGCGCGGCAGCGGTTCGAAGGTCATCAGGAGCGCCGGCGCCTGGCGATCCTGCGCCGCCTCGAGCAGGCGCCCCAGAACAGCCTGATGACCACGATGGAGACCATCAAAGTTGCCAATGGTCACCACCGCGCCGTGCAGGCCGGCCGCCTCGAACGCCTTGCTGTCGGCCGGCCCCAGGCCGCGAATCAGCCGCATCGCCCCGATCCCGCGCAAAACCGCGAGTATAACCCGCCGGGGCCACCCCGGGCATCATTGATCCGCGCCTTCCGTGGACTCGCGCAGCAACAGGTGACGCGGACGCAGCCCGGCCAGCCACAGCGTGGCGGCGAGCGTGGCGGTCCCGGCCAGAATCAGACCCGCGAGCGCCATAAGGCGTGTATCGATGGACCACTCGGTCCACTGGCCGAACTCGGGCGAGAGCCAGGCCAGCACGCCGATCATCGCGGCCAGGCCCAGCGGCAGCCCGAGCCGCAGCCGGCGCAGGCCCGGGCCCGGCTGGTAGATGCCCTCGCGGATCAGCCCGCGATAGAGCAGCCCGGCGTTGATGTAGGCGGAGGCCGAGGTGGCGAGCGCCAGCCCGGCATGCGCCCCCGGCATACCGGAGAGATACCACGGCAGCACGAAGGCCCCGTTCAGCACCATGTTCCAGAGCATGGCGATGATCGCGATCTTGACCGGGGTCTTCGTGTCCTGGCGGGCGAAGAAGCCGGGTGCCAGGACCTTGATCAGGATGAACCCGGGCAGGCCCAGCGCATATGCGGCCAGCGCCATCGCGGTCATGTAGGTGTCGAACTGGGTGAAGGCCTGGTACTGGATCAGCGTGGCCAGGATCGGCACCGCCAGCACCACCAGTCCGACCATCGACGGCAGCGCCACCAGCATCGCCAGGCGCAGGGCCCAGTCCAGCGTACGGCCGAACGCGGCCGGGTCGGCCTGGTTGTACTGGCGCGCCAGGCGCGGAAGGATCACCGTGCCGATGGCGATCCCGAACAGCGCCAGCGGCAGCTCCACGAAGCGGTCGCCGAAGTACAGCCAGGAGATCGACCCTGCGACCAGAAACGAGGCGATCAGGGTGTCCACCAGCAGGTTGATCTGCACCACCGAGGTCCCGAGGATCGCCGGCAGCATCAGCTTCACGATCCGGCGCACCCCCTCGTGGGCGCGCCGGAAGCGGGGGCGGGGCAGCAGTCCCGCGCGCCACAGGAACGGGATCTGGAAGGCGAGTTGCAGGGCCCCGGCGATGAACACGCCCCAGGCCAGGGCCATGATCGGTTCTTCGAACATCGGCGCCAGCCACAGCGCCGCGCCGATCAGCGCCAGATTCAGGAACACCGGGGTGAAGGCGGGCACCGCGAAACGCCCGATGCTGTTGAGGATGCCGGCCGCCATCGCGGTCAGCGAGATGAACAGCAGGTACGGGAAGGTGATCCGCAGCATGGTGGCGGCCAGATCCTCGCGCCCGGCCTCCTGGGTGCCCAGGCCCGGGGCGAATACCCAGATCAGCGCCGGTGCCGCCAGGACCCCGATCAGGGTCACCACGGTCACCACGGTCATCAGGGTGCCGGCGGTGTGATCCAGCAGATCGCGCAGGGCTTCGCGCCCGCGCTTCTCGCGAAACTCGGCGAACACCGGCACGAAGGCCTGGTTGAAGGCGCCCTCGGCGAACAGCCGGCGCAGGAAGTTGGGGATGCGAAAGGCGACGAAGAAGGCGTCGGTCGCGGGGCCGGCGCCGAAGGTGACCGCCAGCACCATGTCGCGCAGATAGCCCATGATCCGGGAGATCATGGTCATGCCACTGACAACGGCGGTGGAGCGGAACAGGCGGTTCATCGCGTGCGGGCGGCCGACGGGAAAGCCCCGCAGTGTACTTGAATCACCCGCGCCGGACCGCCGCCTTCGCCACGAGCAAGGGTCAAATCAAGAGCGTTTCACAGGAAGATGGGAAGACAGGAAGGGTCATTTGGGTGCGGGTGCGGGTGCGGGTGCGGGTGCGGGTGCGGGTGCGGGTGCTGGCTGTGGGCTCGTGGCATGCCCGGACCGTCAGGCCTGCCCCGTATGCCCACCCCAGTCCCTCTTCCAGTCTTCACGCCTTCCTGTAAATCGCTTTTGACGTTCTTCGTGGTGCATACAGAATGCCGGGCACGAAAAAGGCCGCCCGGAGGCGGCCTTCTTGGACGGTCCAGTGAAGGAGCCGTCAGCCATGGGAGTGGCGCCTTAGATGGCGGTCACTTCGCCGGCGGCGAGGCCCTTGGCGGTTTCCTGGATCTCAAAGGAGACCTTCTGGCCTTCGGCCAGGGTCTTGAAACCCGAACCGTTGATCGCGGAGAAATGGACGAACACGTCCTTGCCGCCATCATCGGGGGTGATGAAACCGAAACCCTTGCTCTCGTTGAACCACTTCACAACACCAGTATTCACAACTTGTAACCTCTTCATGTAACTAACAAATGTGTTCGCGGCATGCTGCCAACAGATCAACGGGAGCACTGGTTCAGAAACTAGAAACTTCCTAGTGTTGCCGCTCAACCACGAATCACGTCTCCGACTATACGCCCCATCCCCGGCGAAATCCAACGCCCCTCCATGAACTTTTTTTGGCGCTGCGACGCGGATTTTCCGCACGCCGGGGGCCACCACGAAGCGCACGATGGCACGCAGGAGGGCCAGGGCGGTTCACAGGAAGGCGGGAAGGTCGGAAGAATTATTGATTGGGTACGGACAGGGGCTGGATGTCGGTGCATGCCCCTGCCCGTCAGCCCTGCCCTCAACGCTTCAGCCCGATCCCCCTTCGGATCTTCCCGTCTTCCTGTCACCCGTCCTTGATCTTTTGGGTGGCTGGGACGGCGCTGCGTCAGAGCTGGCGGATGTCGACGAAGCTGCCGCGGGTGGTCTGGTGCAGGCGGGGCAGGACGTCGAGGATGGCGCGGGCGGCGTCCTCGGGGTTGGGCATGTCGCGGGTGCCGCGCGCGGCCTTCAGGCGCTGGAGGACCGGAAAGCTCTCGCGGTCCGCCTCGTCGCACAGGTAGTCCTGCATCGCAGTATCCACCAGGCCCGGGGCGAAGGCGTTGATCGCCGTCTCTTCCGGGAATTCGTGGGCGTAGAGCTGCATCATCATGTTCAGCGCCGCCTTGGAGAGCGAGTAGCCGCTCCAGCCGGCATGTCCGGAGACCGAGGCGCCGGAGGAGATGGCGATGATCTGGCCAACCCGCACGCGGTGCTTCAGCAGCGCGTCCAGGATCACCTTGTTGGCGAAGGTGTTCACGTCCATGAGCAGGCGTAGCTCGTCCATCGGCGCGTCCTGCATGCGCTGCATGTGGCCCAACAGTCCCGCGTTGAGCACCACCAGGTCCAGCGAGTCCACGCCCTGCAGCAGGCGTTCCATCGCGGCCCCGGTGGCGGTGAAGTCGCCGAGGTCCACCCGCTCGTCACCGCTGACCCCGGCCTCGGGGCAGCCGCGACGGCTCATGCCATAGACGTTTGCGCCCTGTTCCAGCAGTACCCGGGTCAGCCCCAGGCCCAGCCCGCTGGAGTTGCCGGTCACGAGCGCCGAACCAAAACGGCCGTCCTGCATATCGCTCTCCTTCAAGGTTTCGAATGTGCGGATTGTCTACCACGAAGCACACGAAGACACGAAGAAAGGCCAGGTCAAGAGCGTTTGCACAGGAAGATGGGAAGACCGGAAGAGGGATATGGGATGAAGCACGAGTGCTATGCCGGACTTCTCGGATGTGCCTCGGCCGCCCATCCAGTACCCACCAAAATCCTTCCAGACTTCCCGTCTTCCTGTGAACCGCCCTTGCCCTTCTTCGTGCCTTCGTGTGCTTCGTGGTGAATTAAGAAGGACTACCCCGGCGTACGGGGACGTTCGCGCCACTGGCGTTCGAGGTCGGCGGCCGGCATCGGGCGGCCGAGCAGGAAGCCCTGTACCTCGTCGCAGCCCATCTCGCGCAGGAAGCGGTGCTGCTCCTCGGTCTCCACACCTTCGGCCAGCACCCGCAGCTTGAGGGTCTTGCCCAGGCCGATGATGGCGCGGGTGATGGCCTCGTCGTCCGGGTCGTTGCCGATGCCCCAGGTGAACTCGCGGTCGATCTTCAGCGTGGTCAGCGGCAGCCGCCGCAGGTAGCGCAGGGATGATTGTCCGGTGCCGAAGTCGTCGATGGCCACCGACACCCCGAGATGCACCAGGCGCTGGAGCATGGCCGCGGCCGCGTCGATGTCCTCGACCAGGACACTCTCGGTGACCTCCACCTCCAGGCGCTCGGGGGCGAGCCCGGCTGCCTGAAGCGTCTCGAGGATGCGCTCGGGCAGGTTGGGGTCGGCGAACTGGCGCGCAGAGAGATTGATCGCCAGGCGCAGGGGCGGAAGGCCCTTGCGGTCCCACTCCACCAGTTGTTGCGTGGCGGTGCGCAGCACCCAGTCGCCGATCGGCACGATCAGCCCGGTCTGTTCCGCCAGCGGGATGAAATCCGCCGGCGAGATCATCCCGCGCTCCGGGTGGCGCCAGCGGACCAGGGCCTCGATGCCGACCGTGTCACCCCGATTCAGGCCGGTCTGCGGCTGATAGTGGAGCTCGAACTCGCACTGGCGCAGCGCCGTGCGCAGCCCCTGCTCCAGTTCCAGTTGCTCGCGCGCCTGGGTGTTCAGCCTCTGCGTGTAGAAGCGACAGGTGTTGCCGCCGGCGTTCTTGGCATCGTGCAGGGCGCTGGTGGCATGGCGCAGCAGGTCGTCCTTGCCCCGTGCATCCTGCGGGAACAGGCTGACGCCGGCACTGATCGTCGCCACATGCTGGCCATCCCCCAGGGCGAACGGCTCGGCGCAGTGTTGCAGGATGGCCTGCGCGCGATCACGGGCCTCGGCCGGGTCCGCGATCGCGGTCAGGACCAGGGCGAATTCGTCCGCGGCCAGTCGTGCGAGGGTGTCGCGTGGCTGCAACTGATGCTGCAGCCGTTGTGCCAGTGCGTTCAGCAGGGCGTCCCCGGTGTCGTGTCCCAGGGTGCTGTTGATCGAGGTGAAGCGGTCGATGTCCAGCAGCAGTACCGCCAGTGGTTCCCCCTGGCGCTCGGCCTCGTCGAGGGTGGCGCGCAGGCGGGTGCGCAGCCCGGTCCGGTTGGGGAGGCCGGTCAGGGCGTCGAAATTCACCAGCTTGAACAGGGCCTGTTCAGTCTTCTCGCGCTCGGTCAGGTCCTGGTGGATGCCGAGGATGCGCGTGGGCGTCTCCTCTGCGCGTTCGCCTTCGGCCAGCATGTAGCGTTCTTCGCCGTGGGGCAGCAGCAGGCGATGCCGGATGGAGAAGCGGTGGGTCTGGCCGTTGGCCAGGCGCAGCAGGCCGAATGCCAGCGCGGCGCGATCATCCGGATGGGTGGCCTCCACCAGGGCCTCGCGGGTCAGGGTGCGGGGCTGGTCGCCATGTCCGAAGAGTTTGCTTGCCTCGGGCGAGAGGTGGACCTCGTCGGTCTCCAGGTCCAGGTCCCAGTGGCCGATGCGGGCCACACGCTGTGCGGCCAGCAGGCGTTGATGGCTGTCCTGCAGGGCCTGCTCGGCGCGCATGCGTTCCTGCACCTGATGGGTCAGCAGGTCGATAGCCTCGCGCAGGTGTTCGGCCTGCTCCGGTGTGTCGTCCG
Organism: Thioalkalivibrio sp. ALE30; assembly: GCF_000377465.1. Taxonomy (NCBI): domain Bacteria; kingdom Pseudomonadati; phylum Pseudomonadota; class Gammaproteobacteria; order Chromatiales; family Ectothiorhodospiraceae; genus Thioalkalivibrio; species Thioalkalivibrio sp. ALE30. Next base: position 316,702 of record NZ_KB898170.1, read on the forward strand.
GCCGGTCCGCGCGCTGTTCGCGCAGGACCGCGAACTGCAGCGGCTCTAGGGCGTGCTGGCAGGTCCCGATGTCGATCAGGGCGGGACGGGGCCGGCCGTCCTCGCGGACCAGGTCCACCGGGTCGCGCCGCGGGATCCAGCCCTCTGCCCGGGTCGCCTCGCGCAGCCGCTCGTGCAGGTCGAAGGCCGGGTCTCGCGGCGTGATCAGGCGGGCCAGATTGCGGCCGTCCAGGCTGCAGGCGGTGGTGCCGAACAGGCGTTCCGCCGCCGGGTTGGCGTAGCGTACGGTGCCGTCGGCCGTGACGAAGAGGATCGCCTCGCTCAGCGCGTTCACCAGATCGAGCGGGGCGGGGCTTTGACGGGTCTCCAGGGCGTAGGTCATGGCGTATCGCCGGATTCGCGCTGGGCGTCGGGGTCCGCTTGCCAGCGGTAGTCCGCCTCGACCCGGTTGCCGCTGCCGTGATAGCGCACCTGTTCGCACAGCTGGCGCACCAGAGTCAGTCCGCGCCCCCACAGGCGCTGGTCGCCGCGGCCCTCCAGGGCTTCCTGGATCCGCTGGTGGTCGAAGCCCGGTCCGCTGTCGCGCACGCGGATGCGGATGCAGTGCTGACCATCCAGCGGGCGGTAGCGCAGGGAGAGGGCGATCCGGCCGCGGATGTCGCTCAGGGCCGCGGCGCGCTGGCGATAGTACTGCTCGAAGCCCTCCACCGTGGCCTTCATGCCGGAGTCCAGCCGCAGCACGCCGTGTTCAAAGGCGTTGTTGCACAGCTCCGCAATCACGGTCTGCAGGGCCTCGGCGTGCCCGCCCCCCAGATTCGGCAGCCATTCGCGGAGCTGGTTGCGAGCCGCGCCGACCAGGTCGACTTCGGCCAGGCGCTGGTCGCTGGCCTCCAGGGACCAGCGCAGCGTGCCCCGAAGCTCGCGGCTCTGCGGTCGTTCGCTCTCGGTCACTACCGCCGGGCTGCAGTCGATGGTGACCAGGGTCATGTCGTCGGCGGGGGTCTGATCGCCACAGTGGAGATCCAGTGCCTTGCGGATGCGCTCGAAGGCGGTCCCGGCCGATTCGCTGGCCTGGCAGTGGCGAAAGATCGCGTCCTCGCCAAAGGCCGTTCCAGCGATGTCGGTGGCTTCGAGGACGCCGTCGCTGACCAGCGTCAGCCAGTCGCCGTCGTCGAGCTCGTAGCTGCGCGCCCCGGTGTCGAGGTCCAGCCGGTCGAGGATACCCAGGGGCATCGCCTGGGACTGGATGCGCCGGACCCGGTCCTGGCGCGTATTGCACAGCCAGGCATCCGGCATGCCCCCATTCCACAGACGCACCTGGCGGCCATCCGCGGAGAAGGTGGCGAGCAGCGCCCCCATGAACATCGCCGGCGGCAGGAAATCGTGCAGCACATGGTTCAGCTCGTGCAGCAGCTCCTGGTCGTCCACGCCGGCCTCGGTCAGGGTGTGGAAGGTCTCGCTGACCGGGTAGGCGCCGATCGCCGCGCTCAGGCCGTGGCCGGTGAAGTCGCCCACCAGCACGCGCAGGGCCCCGTCGGGCGTGTAGTCGGACAGCACCACGTCGCCGCTGAAGGTGGAGGCCGCGCAGCGATGCAGCTGCAGTCGGTCCAGCCCGCGGTTGCGGCGGGTGATGGCGCGCGAGAACAGGGTCTCGGCGGTTTCCTCCTCCCAGGCCTGGCGCGCCTGGGCGCGCAGCAGGGCGGCGTTGCGGCTTTGCAGGCCAGTGTGCAGGTCGCGCAGGCGCTCCATCGCGTGGATCTTGGCCTTCAGGATCGCGAGGTTCAGCGGCTTGCTAAGGAAGTCGTCGCCGCCCGATTCGATCGCCCGCAGCAGGGCGTTTTCGTCGTCCAGCGCGGTCAGGAAGATCACCGGGATGAAGTGCGCGCCCATCTCCGCCTTGATCCGGGACGTCGCCTGGTAGCCGTCCATCTCCGGCATCATCACGTCCATCAGGATCAGGTCGGGGGCCTGCTCCCGGCAGGCCTGCACGGCTGCCCGGCCATCCGCGGCCTCGCGCACGTCGTAGCCGGCTCCCTGCAGCATCATGCGCAGCAGCCGCCGGTTGTGGGGGTCGTCGTCGGCGACCAGTACTCGGCCTTCGCCGGAGATCAGGTCACCGGGCGGGGTCGAGCGCGGCTCGGGGGCGGTGTCGTCCACGGGGCCGGTTACTGGATGCGGAACAGGCGGCCAAAATTGGCGATGTCCAGTACCTTGCGCACGCCCTCCGAGGCACCGGTGATGCTGACGTCGGAGAACTCGCCGCCGGCGTGTTCGCGCAGCAGGAGCAGCATGCCGAGTGCGGAGCTGTCCATGTACTCGGTATGGGCGAGGTCGACGATGTAGCGCACGCCGGTCCCGCCGGTGTCGCGGTAGGCGGCGCGGAAATCCTGGTGCTGCTCGAAGTCGAACCGGCCCTTGACCCGGATGCGGACTTCCTTGCCGTCGTCGGAGGTGTACTGCTCGATGCTCATATGCGGTTCCTGGCGCTGTGACGGGCTTCATGCCCGGTGAGAGTTGGTACGCGGCCCCGGGATTCGCGAACGGGTACGCGGGGGTTCGACGGAAAAACCTCAGAACAATTCCACATCCCCCGTGCCCATGTTCTGCTGGTTGACTGCGCGGTGATAGGTCTCCTGGCGGCGCTCGCGCCATTCGCGCACGCGGGTGGCCATGGCCCGCGCGTCCTCGGTAGAGCGGGCCTCGTGCAGGATGCTTCGCAGCTCCTGCAGATGTGCCACGGCCTCCTCCGCGGTGCCCAGTGACTGGCGGGCGATGTCCTCGAACTGCAGCGAGCGCACGGCGGTCGCGACCGCCTGGTTCATGCGCTCGCTCAGCTCGGCCTCCTCGCGGATGCGGTCCTCGAGCTCGTCGGTGGCGCGCTGCGCGTAGGCGAACAACCGGGTGATGCGTTCCTTCTCGCCCATGCTGTCGCTCATGTCGCGCGAGGCCATGTCGTGCACGGTCCCGTGGACCTTATTGATCGATTCGCGGGCCTGGTCGATCTGCGCGCGGATATCGTCGTGGAAGGTGGCCGAGCGCTGGGACAGCGAGCGCACCTCTTCGGCGACCACGGAGAAGCCGCGCCCGGCCTCGCCGGCCCGCGCCGCCTCGATGCTGGCATTGAGCGCCAGCAGGTTGGTCTGCCCGGCGATCGCGCCGGCGCTGTCCAGCAGCTTGAACACCCCGTCCATGTGCTGGCTCATGTCCTCCATGTGGTGGGCGCTCTCCACGCTCTGGCGGCTGATTTCCACCAGGGTGTCGATGAACATCTGCAGGGTCTCGTCGGACTTGCGGGTCAGTTCGGTGATGACCTCGGCGTGGGTCATACCCTGTCCGTCAGCGCCCTCTCGCGCGACGTCGCTGGTCATCAGTTCCATCTGGCGGTCGGCGATCTGGTGCATCTCGTTGAAGCTGGTGCCCAGTTCCTGCACGGCATCGGCGATCAGCCCGCGCTGGCGGCCGATCTCCGCCTCCAGCTGGTCCAGCTCGAAGCGCATCGCCTGGTCCAGCGCGTCGGAGAGTTCGCTGCCGCCGGTGGGCTGGCTCGCGGTCATGTCCGCGCTGGATTCGGCCGCCGGGGCCGGCCCGCGCAGATACGCGCCTGCGGTGATCAGGGCCGCCAGTCCGGCCAGGATTGCGGCCCCCAGAGCGATCCAGCCGGCCCCATTCAGTGCGGCGAGGATCACCCCGAGCAGGAGCAAAACGGCGAGGCTGAGCGTCAGCCCCTTCTGGGTGATGTCACGGGTCAGCCATTGCATACGGTGGTCCATTCCGGTGGCTCCTATTCGCCGGCTGCGGCGGCTTTGCGGTGATCGCGGATCAGCGCGGCGGCGATCCGACCCAGCGGCAGCACCTGGTCAGCGGCGTCCAGCCTGACCGCCTCGCCGGGCATACCCCAGACCAGGCTGGTGCTCTCGTCCTGGGCGATGGTGTGGGCCCCGGCCTCGCGCAGCGCCTTGAGCCCGCGGGCCCCGTCGTCACCCATGCCGGTCAGCAGGGCGGCCATGACGTTGGCCCCGGCCTGTTCTGCGGCCGAGTTGAACAGCACGTCCACGCTGGGGCGATGACGGTTCACGGGGCCGCTGCGGTCCAGGCGGCAGACGTAGCGGGCGCCGTCCCGCGCCAGACGCAGGTGGTAGTCGGTACCCGGGGCGACGTAGGCATGCCCGGGCATCACGATGTCGCCGTCCTCGGCCTCCTTCACGCTGAGCGCGGTGTTCCGATCCATGCGTTCTGCAAAGGCGCGACTGAAGCCGGAGGGGATGTGCTGGGTGATCAGGATGCCCGGCGCGTCCGGCGGCAGGGCCGTTAGCACCTCGCGCAGGGCCTCGGTACCCCCGGTGGAGGCCCCCAGGGCGATTACCCGGTCAGTGGTGCGAAAGCGCGCCGCGCCCGCGGAGGCGAGCCGCTGCGGCGCTGCTGCCGGGGTCGCGCTGCGGGCCTGCAGGCGGATGCCGGCCGCGGTGCGGATCTTGTCGATCAGGACGTCGGCGTACTCCTGCAGGGCGTGGGAGACGTCTACCTTCGGCTTGGTGACAAAGTCCACCGCGCCGACCTCCAGGGCCTCCAGGGTCACATCCGCCCCCGCTTCGGTCAGCGAGGAGACCATCACCACCGGCATCGGGCGCAGGCGCATCAGATTGCGCAGGAAGGTGATGCCATCCATCTTCGGCATCTCCACGTCCAGGGTCAGCACGTCGGGTTCGTGCTGCTTGATCTTCGTGCGCGCGTCATAGGGGTCGGAGGCGGCGGCGACCACCTCGATGTCCGCGGCCTGCGACAGGATCTCGTTCAGCAGCTTGCGGATCAGGGCCGAGTCGTCGACGACCAGAACGCGGATGGGCTTGGCATTGGCAGGCATCTAGAACAGCTCCACGTCGCCCTGCAAGGGATCGTCCTGCAGTCGGCGGCGGTAGTCCTGCTCACGCTCGAGCAGGGTGTTGTTGTGCAGGGCCACGAGCTTCTTGATGCGCACGCGCCCGGTGGCGGGGAAGAAGACGACCTTGCGCGGCCAATGCCCGCCGACGTCCTCGGCGACCAGGTCCAGGTTCTCCTCGCGCAGGAAGCGGCGCAGGAAGGTGATATTGCCGGCACCGACGTCGGTCATCCCGGCCATTACGCGGCCGCCGCCGAACATCTTGACGCGCAGGTCGCTTCGCTCCGCGCCCAGCTTCAGCAGTTCGTTGATCAGGAACTCCATCGCATGGGTGCCATAGCGCGTGGCATTGGATACCGCCGGTCCCCAGCCGCTGTCACGGGCGCCGTCCGGCAGCATGAAGTGGTTCATGCCGCCGATGCCGGCCGCGGGTGACCAGACGCAGGCGGACACGCAGGAGCCCAGCACCGTGGTGATCAGTTCGGTCGGCGAGACCGAGACGTAGCACTCCCCCGGCAACAGCTTCGCGGCCGGGCAGGCGTGCACCCGGTCCCAGTAGCGATTGATGTGTGCGAAGGCGCCATCGTGCAGCTGCGGCAGGGCGGACATCAGGCCGCCCTCCGGTACAGCGTCTGCTCCAGCAGCCGGAAATCCTCGGTCACGCGGAACAGCGACTCGGAGTGCCCGATGAACAGGTAGCCCTCCGGGCGCAGCAGTTGCGCAAAGCGTTCCACCAGCTGTTTCTGCGTCGGCTTGTCGAAATAGATCAGCGTGTTGCGGCAGAAGATCACGTCCAGCGGGCCCTTCATGGGCCATGGGTCGAACAGGTTCAGCTGGCGGAAGTTCAGCATGGCGCGCAGCTCGTCGCGGATCTTGACCCGGCCCTCGTTGGCGCCAGTCCCGCGCAGCAGCCAGCGCTTCTGGCGCGCCTGCGGGATGCCGGTGACGCGCTTGGCGTCATACACCCCGGCATCGGCATGGACGACCACGCGCGAGTCGATATCGGTGGCGAGGATGCGCACATCCTCCGGCGACGGCAGGGCCTCGGCCAGCGTCATCGCGATGGAGTAGGGCTCCTCGCCGGTGGAGCATCCGGCCGACCAGACCTTCAGCGGGCCGGTCGGGTTGGCCCGCCGGAGCTCCTCCAGCACCGGGCCGCCCAGCATCTCGAAGTGGTGCGGTTCGCGGAAGAACGCGGTCAGGTTGGTGGTCAGCGCATTGATGAACTCCTCCAGCTCGCCCTCGTCGCCCCCCTCGACCCGGTCCAGGTAGGTGTCGAAGGCATCCAGGCCGAGCACGCGCAGCCGCCGCGAGAGCCGGCTGAAGACCAGCTCCTTCTTGCTCTCGTTGAGCATGATCCCGGTGCGTTCCTGCGTCAGGCGCGCCACGCGCCGGAAGTCGCGCTCGCTCAGGCGATCGGAGGCGGCCATCTAGCATCGAGCCTCCATCCTCAGAACTCCTCCCATTCTTCGGAGGCCTCCTGACGCGAGGGGGCCGGGCGCTTGCTGGCGGCGTTGCCGGACGCGGAGGCCGGGCGCTTCAGTCCGGTGGCACTGCCCTGGCCGGCGGCGGTCGCAGGCGTCGGACGCTGGCTGGGCTGCTTCATGGCCTGGCTGGCGGCCGCGGCCTGCTCGCCCTTGAAGAAGCTCATCAGCTCCAGCAGTTCGCGCGACTGGTCGTCCAGCGATTCGCTGGCGGCCGCGGCCTCCTCGACCAGGGCGGCATTCTGCTGGGTCACCTCGTCGAGCTGGGTCACGGCCTTGTTGATCTCGTCGAGGCCGGTGGACTGCTCCTCGCTGGCCGCGGCGATCTCGGCAATGATGTCGGAGACCTTCTTCACCGAGTCGACGATGTCCTCCAGGGCCTTGCCGGAGTTGTCGACCAGCTTGCTGCCTTCGCCGATGCGCTCCACCGAGTCGTTGATCAGGGTCTTGATCTCCTTGGCGGCCTGCGCACTGCGCTGGGCCAGGTTGCGCACCTCGGTGGCGACCACCGCGAAGCCGCGGCCCTGCTCACCCGCGCGGGCGGCTTCCACGGCGGCATTCAGTGCCAGCAGGTTGGTCTGGAATGCGATCTCGTCGATCACGCCGATGATGTCGGCGATCTTCTTCGAGGACTGGTTGATCTCGCCCATCGCGGTCACGGCCTTGTCGACCACCTCGCCGCCTTCCTGGGCCTTGTCGCGGGCGGCGCTGGCGAGCTGATTGGCCTGCTTGGCGTTGTCCGCGTTGGACTTGACCGTGGAGGTCATCTCCTCCATCGACGAGGCGGTCTCCTCCAGCGAGGAGGCCTGTTCCTCGGTGCGCTGGGACAGGTCGGTATTGCCCTGGGCGATCTCGGCCGAGGCCGAACGCACGTTGCCCGCGCCCTCGAGGATCTGCCCCACGAGCTGGTCGAGGTTCTCCAGCGAGGTGTGGATGGCGTCGCGGAACTCGGCGAATTCGCCGCGGAACTCGCCCTGCATGCGCACGCTCAGATCGCCCTCGGCCATGGCCTGCATCACCCGAGAGCCCTCGCGCACCGGCGGGACGACGGCGTCGAGCAGCTCGTTCAGGCTCTCGGCGATACTTTGGGTGAATCCGCTGTAGCGCTCGGTCTCCAGGCGTTCGCCCAGGTTGCCGCTCGCCGCGTCGCGGATCAGGGCATCGATCTCGGCCTCGGCGGTCCGCATCTCGGTGACATCCCGCCACTCCAGCATGTTGCCGGCATAATTGCCGTCGTCGTCGATGATCGCGGTCGCGTTAATCCAGAAGCGCAGGTCGCCCAGGCTGATTTCGGTTTCGTACGGCAGTTTGGACGGGTCCTTCAGGATGGAATGCTGATGCGACGGGACCGAGTGAAACTGGTCAATGGACTGGCCCACCATGTTGTATGGGTCGAAGCCTGGAAACGCCTTGGTGAAGGCCTCGCGGTGTTTCTGGAACATCGCGGTCAGTGATGCGTTGGAAAAGGTGATGGTCATGTTCTCGTCGCACATCATGAGTGACGCGGTAGCGCCATCAATCGCAGCCCTGAAGCGAGCGCGCTCGCGGTCCGCCTCGTTCCATTCCGTCACGTCCTGCCACTCGACCATGCTGCCGATGATCCTGCCGTTGTCATCGGTGATCCCGGATGCCTGCAGCTTGAATTCGAGTCCACCGACCTCGATCTCGGCGGTGTAGGGCATGCGTGCCGGGTTCGACAGGATGGCGCGCTGATGTGACGGGTCCTTGTGGAATTGGTCGATCGACTGTCCCACGAGGTTGTCCGGATCGAAGCTCGGGAAGTGCTGCTGCAGGATGTGGCGGCGTTTCCGCAGCAGACTGACGACCGCCTCGTTGGCGTAGATGATGTTCATATCGTCGTCGCACATCATCACCGCCATTTGCGACCCCTCGCAGGCGGCACGCATGAAGCGGCCGTCCATCATCTCGTTCGGGTCGGTTTCTGGGGCGTCGGTTTGCGGATTGGCGGCCATGGGGGTGTCCTCGCTTGGCTTGTTCGTATGACGCGCGGCCGAGGTGCGGCGGCGGGCGGGTTTGTTGGTTTTCGGCGTCTCGGTTTTCGGGCCGGACCGGGGTTCGGGGGCGGCTTCGTCAGAAGCCGTGCGCTCGCTCGGGGCCTCGTCGGAGCCCGGTTCGCGGGCCGCGCTGGATGGGTCCATCCAGCCCAGCGGGTCGTTGCCCAGCTTGTTGCGTTTGCGTGTCGTCATGGCCCGTGTTCTCCCTGGCTTGCGGCTCAGGCGTGTGCCGCCGTCGGGCGGGTGTTGGTTGGTGCCCCGGCCGCGATCAGGTCGGCGGCCAGTTGCTGGAAGTCCGCGGCCGCGCGATGGCGCGGCTGGTACTCGAAGATCGTCTGCCCGAAGCTCGGGCTCTCGGCCAGCACCACCGACTCGCGGATGGTGGTGGGCAGCAGGGCATCGGCGAAGTGTTCGCGGATGCGCTCGCGCACCTCGCGGGCGTGGCGGCGCTGTTCGACAAAGCGCGACAGCACGATCCACTTGCGACGGCTCGTACCCAGGCGCGCCTCGATGCCCTGCAGGATGCGCATCAATCGCGACAGCCCGTTCAGGGCCAGGAAGTCTCCGGCGACCGGGATCAGCATCTCGTCGGCGGCGATGATGGCGTTCATGCCCAGCAGGCCGGCCGACGGCGGGCAGTCGATCAGCACGAAATCGAAGGGCTGTTCCAGCCGGTCCAGGGCCTTCTGCAGGCGCCAGCCACGCGCGGCTCCACCCTCGTTCAGGTTCTCGACCTCCTGTAGCTGTTCCCCGGCGGCGACGATCTGCAGCCCGTTTCCGGCCTCGCTGAAGGCGTCCTCCAGACGCGCGCCAAACTGCAGGACCTGATCCAGGCCGGCCGGATCCTCCAGCCCGAAGGCCATGGAGAGATGCCCCTGCGGGTCGGCGTCGATCGCCAGTACCCGATGCCCGGCCAGGGCCAGGGCATGCGCCAGGTTCAGGGTCACGGTCGTCTTGCCGACGCCGCCCTTCTGGTTGATCACCGCGATGCTCCGCATGGTTCCCCGCAGCCCGCGGCTACGCCGTGGCCTCGGCCGCGATGGCGTCGGTGCTGGCAATCAGGCCCGGGCCGAGCAGGGTGTCGATGTCCAGCATCAGGATCATCTTGTCGTCGACCGTCGCCAGGCCGCGTACGAAGTCGATCCCGATGCGAGTGTTGAAGTCGGGGGCCGGCTGCATCTCGTCAGCGCCCACGCTGTAGACCTCGGACACGGCATCGACGACGATCCCCATCACGCGCTCGCGGTCCTCGTTGATCACGCGCAGCATGATCACCACGGTGGTCGGGCCGTATTCCATCGGTTCCATGCCGAAGCGCAGGCGCATGTCGATGATCGGCACGATCATCCCGCGCACGTTGATCACCCCGCGGATGTAGTCCGGGGCATTGGGCAGCGGGGTGGGCCGCTCCCAGCCCTTGATCTCCTGCACCCGCAGGATGTCCACGCCGTATTCCTCCTCCGCGAGGATGAAGGTGAGGTACTGGTCCTCGCCGGCGGTGGCGGGGTCGTGGATGGACTGGGTTGCGTCGTTCGCCATTGCGTTGGGCTCCTTGATTTTTACGCCGCGCGGGTGTCGCGCCCGGAGGCCATCCGCGCGATCCCCGCGACATCCAGGATCAGGGCCACCTGGCCGTCTCCGAGGATGGTCGCGCCGGCGGTGCCGGGGACCTTGCGGAAATTGGTTTCCAGCGTCTTGATCACGACCTGCTGCTGGCCCAGGAGGTCGTCGACGCGCAGGGCGACACGCTGGTCGTCGGCCTCGGCCACCACCAGCAGGGCGCGCTCCGGCAGCGGGCTGGGCTCGGCCCGGCCGAACAGCGCGGCCAGATCGACGATGGGGATGTATTCGTCCCGCAGCCGGTACAGTGGCAGCTTGCCGAAGGCCTGCTTGACGCTCTCCGGCAGGGTCTGCAGCGATTCGACGATCGCGATCAGCGGGATCACGAAGGTCTCGTCGCCGATCTTCAGCAGCTGACCGTCCATGATCGACAGCGTCAGCGGCAGGCGGATGGTCAGGCGCGAACCCTTGCCGGGCTCGGATTCCAGTTCGACGTTGCCGCCCAGGCCACGGATATTCTTCTTCACCACGTCCATGCCGACGCCGCGGCCGGAGAGATCGCTGACCTGGTCCGCGGTGGACAGCCCCGGCTCGAAGATCAGCTGCAGGATCTCGTGGCGGTCCAGTTGCTGGTTCGGGCCGACGATCCCGGCGTCGCGGGCCTTGGCCAGGATGCGGTCGGCATCCATGCCCTTGCCATCGTCGCGGATCTCGATGACCACGTTACCGCCGCGGTGGTAGGCCTCCAGACTGACCTGGCCGGTCTCGGGTTTGCCCGCCGCCGCGCGAACATCGGGCATCTCGATGCCGTGATCCACGGCATTGCGCACCAGGTGCACCAGCGGGTCGCCCAGGTGCTCCATGACCGTCTTGTCGATCTCGGTGTATTCGCCCTTCAGGGTCAGATCGATCTGCTTGCCGAGCTGCCCGGAGATGTCGTGCACCAGGCGCGGGAAGCGGTTGAAGACCTGGGCGATCGGCACCATGCGGATGCCCATCACGCTTTCCTGCAGCTCGCGGGTATTGCGCTCCAGCTCCGCCAGGCCGGTGCGCAGGCGCTCGATCTGCGCCTCCATCTGCGAGGGGTCTTCCTCCAGCTGTTCGCTGATATCGGTCAGCATCGACTGGGTGATGACCAGCTCACCGACCATGTCGATCAGCGCATCGATCTTGCCGGTGTTCACCCGCATGGAGCTGGATTCCGCGCTGCGGTTATTGCCGGCGCGCGCAGCGGGTGGCTCGGCGCGGGTCTCCGTGGCAGGGGAATCCGGGGGCGTAACCGGTTGCTCTGCCACTGTGTCCGGGGCCGTCTCGGGGACGGCAAGGGGTTCGATCTCCAGGTCGCATTCGTCCTCAACCCATTCGAAGACCTCTTCGATCTGGTCGCGGGTCGCGTCCCCTTCCAGTTCCAGGGTCCAGGCGAGATAGCAGTCCTCCGGGTCGAAGGCCTCTGCGCTGTCCGGCAGGCGGTCGGTCTCGCAGTGCACGGTCAGTCGGCCCAGCTCCTCCAGCACCTCGAACATGCGCAAAGGGTCGTTGCCGGTGCGCATCAGGTCTGCAAAGGGCCGGAACCGGATGCGCCAGCCTTGCGGGCCGTCGCCGCCGGTGGGACCGGCCGCTTCGCCCGCCCCTTCAGACGTTGGGGCGGCCGGCGCGGGTTCGCCCAGATGGGCCTCGATCAGGGTGCGCACCTCGGCCACTTCGGCGGCATCGGCCTCGCCGCCGTCGCGGGCGGCATGCAGCTGGGCGCGCAGGATGTCCACCGCGCGCAGCAGCAGGTTCACCGTCTCCGGCGTCGCCTCCTGCTCGCCGTTGCGCATCCGGTCCAGCAGGGTCTCGACCCCGTGGGTGAACTCGGAGATCGCGCCGAATCCGAAGGTCCCGGCCCCACCCTTGATCGAATGGGCGCAGCGGAAGATGGTATTAAGGGCCTCCGGATCGCCGCCGTCCAGCGCCAGGAGTTCGGTCTCCATGCGCTCCAGCCCCTCGAAGCTCTCCTCGAGAAAGGCATCGACGAACTGGGCCATGTCGATCGACATGACTAGCGCAGCACCCGGTTCACGGTGTTCATCAGCTGGTCCGGGTCGAACGGCTTGACCAGCCAGCCGGTCGCACCCGCCGCCTTGCCTTCCTGTTTCTTCTCCGGGCCGGCCTCGGTGGTCAGCACCAGGATCGGGGTGAACTTGTAATCGCCCAGCTTGCGCAGTTCGCGGGTCAGTTGCAGCCCGTCCATGCCCGGCATGTTCACGTCGGTGATCACCAGGTCCGCCTTCGTCCCCTGGGCCTTGCCCAGGCCGTCGTTGCCGTCGCGCCCCTCGGTGACCTCGTGTCCGGCCTGCTTGAGGGTGAATGCGACCATCTGGCGCATCGAGGCAGAATCGTCCACCACCAGAACCTTAGCCATTGTGTTCTCCTGAATCGGTATCGTGTTCCTGCCCCGCACGCGCGGCGGCCGCGTCCGCACCGAGCGCCTGGAAGGCCTGCGTTAAGACGGCGCTTGCTCCGTCGATCGAAAAGCCCTGCGCATGGCGTGCCGCGCTGTGGCGTGCCATCAGCAGGACCTGAACCCCGGCGGCGTCGATATCGGCCACGGTCGTCGCGTCCACCTGAAGGTCCTCGCCGGCATCCAGCGCCACGCGCAGCTCCTGCCAGCAGGCGGTCGCGGTGTCGATGCGCAGGCGTTCGGGCAGCGCTATGGTGGTCATCGCCGTTACCTTTCCGTGAATTCGTTCACACTGTACAGGAGCTGTACAGATATTTCCCAGCTCCTTGTAAAAACTTGTACGGCTGCGGGTGGGAAAACTTGAGGACGGATTCACATGGAAACGTCGGCAGCGCGCTGGACTTTCGTCGCGCCAGTGTGACCAGATGCCGTGTGCGCCCGCGCAAGCCCGCTTTTTCCATGCAACCTTCGACCCCGGTGAGATGCTGAGATGGAGGCCCGTTCGCTCTACCGACTACCGGCCGACCCGGCGGCCCGGCAGGCCTCCGCGGCCTGGCTGCGGACCGCCGCAGCCCGGGGGCCGGTGCTCTGGGTGGGGCGGCATGTGCCCGACGGCCTGCCGCACGTGGCGCCGGCACAGGTCGGGCACTGGCTGGGCCACGAAGTGCAGGCCCTGGTGTTCGAGGCCGGGGATCCGCTCGCCGTGGACGCGCTGGTCACCGTGGCCGGGCTGCTGCGCGGCGGGGGCACCCTGGTGGTCCTCGACGGGGTCACCGGTGCCGGCGCATTCACCCGGCGCTGGCGGACGGCGCTGGCCGAGGCGTGGGTGCGGACGCCCGCATCGGCGGAGGGGTTGCCCGAGGTGCCGGACCGTCCGGCGCCTGCCTTTGCGTGGACGCCGGATCAGGCTGCGGCGCTGGATCGTCTCGCGCATCTTGGTGCCGACGAATGCCTCGCGCTGATCGCCCCGCGCGGTCGCGGCAAGTCGACCCTCCTGGGCGAGTTCCTCGGCGGGACACTCCGACACGGCGGGCCCGCGATCACGCTGACGGCACCGAGTCCACGGGCCGTGGGTGCCCTGCTGGCGCGCGCCCGTCGGTGGGTCGACACGCCGGAGCGTCTCTATCGGGCACCGGATGTCCTGCTGGAAGCGCCCGAGCCCGTGGATACCCTGATCATCGACGAGGCAGCGAACCTGCCGGTGGAGCGCCTGCTGCGCCTCGCCCGCCGTGCCCGGCGCCTGGTGTTGTCCACCACGACCGGCGGCTTCGAGGGGAGTGGCCAGGGCTTCCGGCTGCGTGCGCTGCCGGCCCTGGAGGCGGCGGGCTTCCGGGTGCGGTTGCAAGCCATGGCGACCCCGGTGCGCTGGGTGCCGGGAGATCCGCTGGAGGACTGGCTCGATCGGCTGTTCCTGCTGGAGGCGGAAAGCACGAGCCCGTCCGCCCAGGCCGTTCGCCTGCGCTGGACGACCGGGGCGGCCCTGGCGGGTTTGCCGCAGACCCTGGAGGCCGTGACGGGCCTGCTGGCGGATGCGCACTACCGGACCCGTCCGTCCGATCTTCTGCGCTGGCTGGAGGACCCCGGCGTGCGCGTGCTGTGCATGGAGGGCGTGACGGACGGGGCGCTGTTCGGCGTCGCACTGATCCAGGAGGAACCCGGCCTGGATCGGGCCCTGGCCGAGGCGGTGTGGGCGGGTGAGCGCCGTCCGCAGGGGCAGTTTCTGCCCTGCACACTGGCTGCTCTGGGGGGCTTCGAGCTGGCGGCGGAGCGTACCTGGCGCATCCAGCGCATCGCGGTGCACCCGCGCTGGCAGGGGCGGGGCCTGGGCGGCCGCCTGCTGCGGGCGGTCGCGGATCGGGCCGTTGCCGAACGGGTGGCGCTGCTGGGGGCGAGTTTCGGACTGCAGCCCGCGTTGCTGCGGCTCTGGCAGCGGGAGGGCTACGTTCTGGTGCGCGTGGGCACCCAGCCGGACGCGGCCAGTGGTCAGGTCAGTGGCGTGGTCCTGCGCGCCCTCCGGCCCCGCACGGCCTCCGGTCTGCAGCCAATCCAGCGCGTCTTTTGGCGCGACTGGCCAGTCTGGCACCCACGCTTCCTGCCGGCATCCGCCGCGGCCATGGTGAGTGCGGTCCTGGAGGAAACGGCCCGGCCGTTGGCGGAGTCCGACCCGGCCACCGATCTCGCGGAGGTTCGAGCCTTTGCGTACCGCGCGCGGCCGCTGGAATGGGCGTTGCCGGCCCTGTTGCGGCAGCTGGAAGCAGCCCCGCCGGCCGATCCGGAAGGCCGCCTGCTGGCGGCGACCCTGGCCGCGCCCGTTGACTGGGATCAGCGGGCGCGTGAGCTCGGGGTGTCCGGGCGGCGCGGCGTCACCCGCAGGCTGCGCCGCGCCGCCCGGACCTGGCTGGAGGTACGTAGCCCGTAGCCCGTAGACCGGGTCAGAGCCGGAACTGCGCCAGGGCCTGCTGGATCTCCTTTTCCACCTGCTTGAGCTCGTCGGAGGCGGCGCTGACCCGGTCGGCGGTGTTGGCCGACTGATCCGCCTCGTCGGAGATCTGCACGATATTGCGGTTGATATCCTCGACCACCGTGCTCTGCTGGCGCGAAGCGACCGCGATCTGCTCGGTCATCTCCACGATGGTGGTGACCGACTGCCGGATCTGCTGCAGGGCGCCGTTGACCTCGGCGGTATGCTCCATGGTCGACTCGGCCTCTTCCTGACCCTGTTCCATGGCCTTGACGGCACTGGTGGTGGCGGTTTGCAGGCGCGAGATCATGGACTCGATCTCGTCGGTGGATTCCTGTGTGCGGGTCGCGAGCTTGCGGACCTCGTCGGCGACCACCGCGAAGCCGCGGCCATGTTCGCCGGCGCGGGCGGCCTCGATGGCCGCGTTCAGGGCCAGCAGGTTGGTCTGCTCGGCGACCCCGCGGATCACCTCGAGGATGGTCCCGATCTGCTTGGAGTCCTCGCCCAGCTTGGAGACGGTCCCGGCGGCCTGCTCGACGGTGCCGAGCAGCGAGGCCATGGACTCGATGTTCTTCTCCATCACCTCGGAGCCATTGTTCACCGCATCCCCGGCTTCCTGGCCGGCCTGGGAGGTCGCGTCGGTGTTGCGCGCGATCTCCTCGGCGCTGCTTTGCAGCTCGTTGATCGCGGTGGCGACACGCTCGGTCTCGTCGCGCTGGCGCGAGACCGCCTCGCGGGCCTCGTAGGCCTCCTGGTTCAGGTTCTCGGTGGCGCGGTTGAGTGTCTCGGTGCTGCCGCGTGCGTGGCCGATGGCCTGGGCGATCTTGTCGGTGAAGCGGTTGAACGCACGGCCGAGCTGGGCGGTTTCGATCAGGCCGTTCTCGTCCAGACGGCGGCTCAGATCGCCATCGCCATCGGCGATCTCCTCGAGCGCCGCGGTGGAGTGGGCCAGCGCGCGCCGCACGACCAGGATGATGAACACCGCGCCGGCCAGCCCGAGGATCACGCCGATCAGGGCCAGGATGCCCTGGGTCGTCTGGGTGGCGCGCATGTCGGCGGTCAGGGCGGCGGCGCTGCGTTCGGCGCGGGCAGTGATGCGCTCGCTGAGTCCTTGCAGATGATCGCGGGCCTCGACCAGCAGCGGGCCGATCTCGGTCCGAATCAGGTAGGCATCCTGCAGGGCCTGTTCGCTGCCGTGGATCTCGATCAGGTCGTCCAGCGCGGTGTTCTGGGTATCCAGGGCCATCTGGAAGTCTTCCAGCGCGATCTGCTGTTCGAAGTCGAGATCGTCGAACTGGTCCATCAGCTGCGCGGTGATGTCGTTGGTGCGGGTCGAGAACAGGCGCACGTTCTCGCGGAAGGCGTCATCGCGGAAGGCGATGAACCCGCGCAGGTTGGAGGTGACCTGGACCACCGACATGCGCAGCTCATGCAGGGTGTCGAGACGGTCCCAGGAACGCTGGAAGCGCGGCAGGGCCATCTCGGCGTCGATCATCATGTTGGTCTGCTGGGTCATCTCGCGGCTGGCCGGGTTGGCCCGGGCGTTGGCGATTCCCAGGGCCGGCATGTTCTCGGCCGCGTTCTCCGCCACCTCGATCAGACGATCCTCGAAGCTGGCGAACTGATCCACCAGGCGGCGTACCTCGGTCGCGCTGGCGGCGAGTTCCTCGTCGGCCGCGATGACCGGATTCTCGTTCAGGGCCCGCGTGGCCGCATCGAGCTCGCGCATCGCGTTTTGCCATGCATCGCGATGCGACTGCTCCTCGCTCATCAGGTAGAAGCCGAGAAACGCCGCGCTCTCCTGCAGCAGCTGTTCGACATCGTTGACCCGGGCGACGGCCGGGTAGTCGGCCTGCGTGAGTTGCTCGACCCCCTGACTGCCCGTGCTCATCGCGCGCAGTGCCAGCAGGGAGTTGATGATCAGGATGGCGACGACCAGGCCGAACCCGGCAATCAGCAGCCCCCGGATGGAGAGTTTGTCCAGCATGCGATGACTCCTTCAGCGCGCCCTGTCCCGGGCGCTTCGCGAACCGGCCGCGGTCTCGGAGAGCGCGGACCCGAAAGGTGGCTATTCAACCCCTGTTACGGCAGACCCCCGGCAGAGTTGAGGGGTGGCCGGAAACCCGAGTGTAGACGCGCCGACGCTCAACCGGATTCCAGCTGCTCCCAGCGCTCGAAGCAGTGGGCCAGCTCGGCCTCCACGGTCTCGAGCCGCGCCTGCAGGTCGCGCATGCGTTCGCCGTCGCGCAGGGCCTCGGGATCGGTCATCGCCGTGGTCAGTTCCTGTTGCTCGGTCTCCAGGGCCTCGATCCGGGCCGGGAGGGCCTCCAGTTCGCGCGCATCCTTGTAGGACAGCTTGCGCGGGGTCGCCGGAGCGTTTTCCGATGTCTGCGGCGATGGTTCGGGAGCGGGCTCGGCCCGCGGCTCCGGGGCGCCGGGGCGGGCGGCGGCCGCGGTTTCGCCCTCCAGCAGCCGCCGCGTGACACGTTCGGGCAGGTCGGACCAGCCACCCACGAACTCTTCCACCGATCCGTCGCCCGGCAGGACCAGGGTCGAGGTCGCGACATTGTCCAGAAACGAGCGGTCGTGGCTGACCACGATCACCGTCCCGGTGTACTCGATCAGGAGCTGTTCCAGCAGCTCCAGGGTCTCCACATCGAGGTCGTTGGTGGGTTCGTCGAGCACCAGCAGATTTGCCGGGCGCAGGAACAGCTTGGCCAGCAGCAGGCGATTGCGCTCGCCCCCGGACAGCGCCGACACCGGCTGGCGGGAACGTGATGGCGGGAACAGGAAGTCTTCCAGGTAGGACAAAATGTGCCGGCTCTCGCCATTGACCATCACCCGGTCTCGCCCCTCGCCGACCGCGTCCTGCACCGTGGTGTCCTCGTCGAGATGCGCGCGCGCCTGGTCGAAATAGGCGATCTCCAGCTGGGTGCCCAGCTTCACGTGACCGGCCAGCGGCTCCATCTGTCCGAGCAGGCCGCGCAGCAGGGTCGTCTTGCCCGCGCCGTTGGGTCCGACGATGCCCAGGGCATCGCCGCGTTGCAGCAGCAGGTTCACGTCCCTGACGATGGGTTTGTCGTAGCCGAAATCGGCGTGTTCCGCCTCGATCACCAGCCGGCCCGAACGCTGTTCCGGGCTCAGCTTCATCTTGACCTGGCCGCTGCGTTCGCGACGCTCGGCGCGCTTCTTGCGCAGGGCCTGCAGTGCCCGCACGCGCCCCTCGTTGCGGGTACGCCGTGCCTTGATGCCCTGGCGCACCCAGGCCTCCTCCTGCGCCAGCTTGCGGTCGAACTCCGCGCGCTGGGTGGCCTCGGTCTCCAGGCGTTCGGCCTGACGGCGGCGGAATTCCTCGATCGACGGCGGATGTTCATACAGCTGCCCGCGGTCCAGCTCCAGGATGCGGGTGGCTACACTCTCCATGAACTGGCGGTCATGGCTGATGAAGACCACGGTCAGGCCGCTCTCGAGCAGGAACTCTTCCAGCCAGCGGATCGCGGCCACGTCGAGATGGTTGGTCGGTTCGTCGAGCAGCAGCAGCTGCGGGCGCTGCACCAGTTCGCGTGCCAGCCAGACCCGGCGCTTGAGTCCGCCGGATAGGGCGGCGAACTGCGCCTCGGGGTCCAGGCTCAGGCGGGAGATGGTGGTCTCCACCCGGTTCTGCAGGCTCCAGCCATCGATAGCGTCGAGCTGCGACTGCACCGGCCCCATCTTCTCCAGTGCCTCCATGTCGCCGCCGGCCGCGGCCTGGCTCAGGTGGTGGAAGCGCTCCAGCAGGCGCCCGGCCTCGCCCAGGCCCTCGGCCACGACATCGAACACCGTCCTTTCAATGCCCGGGGGCAACTCCTGGGTCAGGTAGGCGGTGGTGAGGCCATCCTGGCGGGTGATCTCGCCCGAATCCGCCTGTGCCTCGCCGTTGAGCACTTTGAGCAGGGTGGACTTGCCCTCTCCGTTGCGCCCGGCGACGGCGACGCGCTCGCCGGGTTCCAGGCTCAGGTTGATGCCGTCGAGCAGGGCGGCCATGCCGTAGGCCAGGTGGATGTTGCGCAGGGTGAGCAGTGCCATTCGAGTTCCGGTCGCGAGCGAGTGTTGTAGCGGGCGCCAAGCCTATCACCTTGGCGTGCTGGGGCGTGCGGGTGGTTGCGTCCGGCCGCGTGCCATGATGTGGCTGGCCCTGGTTCGTCGTTCGGTGTTTACGGTGGCTCCGGCCGGTCGCCTGCCGATTTTTGGCTAGGCCTGGTTCGTCCTCTGGTGTTTACGGTGGCTCCGGTCCGCATACTGCCCGGCGCTGACTCGCCAGCGCGCCCCGCCCGTTGTTGATCAAAAACGGGCTTCTTTGCTCGTGCAAAGAAGTAACCAAGAAACACGCCCGACTGCCGCGACCCCGGCCCGCTGCGCGGGCCGGGGTTTCCCTCGCTCCGAGGCTTTTCGCGGGCGGCGCTGAACTCGCTACGCCTTCGGCTTCGCTCAGACATCCAGCGCCCCGTTTCTATTTTGAATCGTCCCGCGAAAACCCTCTCCACTCGGCGCGACGACAACGGGGGATTCAAGGTCAAGACAACAGCCGTCCCGACGGTCGTGCCAGTGGAGGATGGCTAACTTTTCGGACATCTTGGGCACGCTCGGCCCTCGGCCGTTGCGTGCCGCGCCCGCAGGGCGGGCGCCAGGGGCTTTCGAGCGGCGTTGCCTATGGTTAGGCGCAAACATGGGGATGCGTTCGGTTTTGACCTTCGCC
The DNA here is from genome assembly GCF_000377465.1 of Thioalkalivibrio sp. ALE30. Classification (NCBI taxonomy): domain Bacteria; kingdom Pseudomonadati; phylum Pseudomonadota; class Gammaproteobacteria; order Chromatiales; family Ectothiorhodospiraceae; genus Thioalkalivibrio; species Thioalkalivibrio sp. ALE30. Next base: position 336,276 of record NZ_KB898170.1, read on the forward strand.
TCCCGTATGGAGCCCCTTGCGGAAGGGTTCTCGGGCCGGGAGAAGGCGCTGGATGTCTGAGCGAAGCGCAGCGTAGCGAGTTCAGCGCCGCCGGCCCGAGGGCCCTGGAGCAAGGTTCCCGGGCGGAATCCGGGTGCCCTTCTTTGGGCACTTTCTTGGGCAAGCAAGAAAGTGCCTCGGGGTGCGCTGGCGAGTCAGCGCCGAGTAGTGTGCTGAGTTATGTGCAGAAGCTGGCAGGAGGTGAGCGGCCATGGTATTCGGGTTGGTTAGCGACCACCGGAACCCCTCAAGGAGGGCGAGACCATGACCACTCACAAGAGCCAGGCTACTGCGGATCGCACGTCACTGCGAGCGTTATTGGGGACAGACGAGGAACTGATGCGCACGCTGGTGCGCGAGGCGGTCCAGCAGGTTCTGGAAGCCGAGATGAGCGACCAGCTCCAGGCGGCACCGGGCGAGCGCACCGAGGGCCGCCTGGGCTACCG
>NZ_KB898171.1:0-272801 GCF_000377465.1 Thioalkalivibrio sp. ALE30
CGTCCGAACGCCCTGTGGGTGGCGGATATCACCTACATGCCCACGGCGCGAGAGGGCTTCGTCTACACGGCCTTCATCACCGATGCGTTCGCCCGCCGCATCGTGGGTTGGCGCGTCAGTCGGAGCCTGCGCACCGACCTGACGCTGGGAGCGCTGGAACAGGCGCTGCAGGCCCGGATGGGACAGGGCACGCCGCGTCCCATCCATCACAGCGATCGCGGCGTGCAGTACGTATCGGTGCGTTACACCGACCGCCTCGGAGAAGCCGGGCTCCAGCCCTCGGTGGGCCGGGTCGGTGACTCCTACGACAACGCCCTGGCGGAGACCCTCAACGGGCTGTACAAGACCGAGGTCCGGGCCTACTGGGGACGTCTTAACGATCGACGCGACGTCGAGTGGGCTACGCTCCAGTGGGTCGACTGGTTCAACCGGCGACGCCTGTTGGAATCCAACGGGTATCGACCGCCGGCAATCATCGAAGCGCAGTACCATCAACAAGTTCAGGGGTCCGTTCGTGCAGCGTGACCCAAACCAACGGGTCTCCGGGAAACCCGGGGCGGTTCACGTTGGCACCCCAGGTTTTCCGAGACAAGGCGCGGTGCGCAGCCGGTAGTGGTTCTACCGGCAAGTGCCGCAACGCAGGATCGGGGAACCTGGGGTGCCAACCCCCACAAGCTAGTGAAAGTCGGGGCTCGGCCGCCCGTTGTTGATCATAAACGGGCACGCGCACGGCATTTCGGTTCCCTTGTGCAGAATGACTGCACGGCAGTCACCGCGCCTTGTTCGCACGCAAAAGCGACTCGAGCGCGAGCGCGTGCATTAATCAGTGTTTCCCTAGGGGAATGGGGTAAGCTTCCCTTCCGTACCCATCTCTGCAAAGGAGTTGCCGCATGCGTCTTGCGCTGGTAGTGCCTGGAGGTTTGCTGTCGTTGCTGGCCGTTTCGCTGGTTTCCGTGAATGCGCAAGCGGCCGAGGTCGCGAACCTGGTCCTGGATGGCGAGGAATACGCGCTGGAGATGGAGGTCTGCGATTTCTCCGGTGATGCGGATGATCGCTACCAGACGCTGGTGGCGCGTGCCGATACCGATCGCGGTTCGCTGCGGGTGTTTGCGTCGCGCAACGAGGTCGCCGGGATGCTGACGCATTCGATTTCGGCCCAGTTTGGCGATTTTCGTGCGGGGGGCGAGGTGCTGGAGGCCAATCGGACGCGCATGGGCGGGCAGTGGATCAGCGTCGCCGGCGGTGCGTCGGAGCCGCTGATCCGGATTGATGGGGGTGAACTGCATGCCGAAGGCCGGTTCGTCGATACCGGGATGACCACCGAGCCAGTGGACGGGCGCCTGACCGCGAGCTGCGATCGCCGATAAGGTTGGCGGAGCGGCTGCGGCCGCTGCATCATTTCCCAGCTGTTGGGCGTGCATCCGCCTGACTCCCTGGCGTGTCGAATTTCAGGAGGCCTCCGGGATGATCAAGGAATCGGACTGGAAACGGTTCAGCCAGTTGAAGAAAACCGCGCTGGATCGCTACTGCGAGCGCGCCCTGGCCGATTGCCGGGCGGCAATGGAACAGGAAGACCGCTCGAATCACGAACGCTTTCTGGATCTCTATCAGCAGCTGAACGAAGCGAACGAGCGGCTTGCATTCATCTTCGATGGCCATGCTCGCTCGAAGGCGCTGGATCAGTTCCTGTGTATGCGGCGCGAAGGGCTGATCGAAGATGCAGAGCTGGAAGGCTTTACGGAGGCATTCCTGGAGCAGACCCGGCCGATTCGCCCGTAGCCTCGGCGCAGGCCGGCCCGATGCAGCAGGCATTGGCGATGACCATATGGCCAATGTTCCGGGGGCGGAAAGACGAAGGCCCGGCGGGTGCCGGGCCTTCGGGGGGTAGGTCAGGAGGCGAGTCGCTTGTATTTGACCCGGTGCGGCTGGTCGGCCTCGGCGCCCAGGCGCTTGTGGCGGTCTTCCTCGTATTCCTGGTAGTTGCCGTCGAAGAACACCACGTTGCCGTCCTCCTCGAACGCGAGGATGTGGGTGGCGATGCGGTCCAGGAACCAGCGGTCATGCGAGATCACGATCGCGGAGCCGGGGAAGTCCAGCAGGGCCTCTTCCAGCGCGCGCAGGGTCTCCACGTCCAGGTCGTTGGTCGGTTCGTCGAGCAGCAGGAAGTTGCCGCCGCTTTGCAGCAGCTTGGCGAGATGCACGCGGTTGCGTTCCCCCCCGGACAGTTCCTTCATGCGCTTCTGCTGGTCGGTGCCCTTGAAGTTGAAGCGGCCGACGTAGGCGCGTGACGGCATCTGGAAGTTGCCGACCTGGATGATGTCCTGGCCGTTGGAGATTTCCTCCCAGACGGTCTTCTCGTCCTGCAGCGCATCGCGGCTCTGGTCCACGTAGGCCAGTTGCACGGTCTCGCCCAGCTCGATCGAGCCGTCGTCCGGCTGGTCCTGCCCGGCGATCATGCGGAACAGCGTGGTCTTGCCGACGCCGTTCGGGCCGATCACACCGATCAGTGCACCGCGCGGCACGGAGAACGACAGGCCCTGGTAGAGCACGCGGTCGCCAAAGTGCTTGGACAGGTTCTCCACCTCCAGCACCTTGTCGCCCAGGCGCGGGCCCGGCGGGATGTAGATCTCCTTGGTTTCGGAGCGCTTCTGGTAGTCGGTCGAGGCGATCTCCTCGAAGCGCTTCAGGCGCGCCTTGCTCTTGGCGCCGCGGCCCTTCGGGTTGGAACGCACCCACTCGAGCTCGGACTCCATCGCCTTCACGCGGGCGGCCTCGGCCTTTTCTTCCTGCTTCAGGCGCTTTTCCTTCTGTTCCAGCCACTGCGAGTAGTTGCCCTGGAACGGGATGCCCTGGCCGCGGTCCAGCTCGAGGATCCAGCCGGCCACGTTGTCGAGGAAGTAGCGGTCATGGGTGACGGCGACCACGGTGCCCTGGAACTCCTGCAGGAAGCGCTCCAGCCAGGCCACGGATTCGGCGTCCAGGTGGTTGGTCGGCTCGTCGAGGATCAGCATGTCCGGGCTGGACAGCAGCAGGCGGCACAGGGCCACGCGGCGGCGTTCACCCCCGGACAGGGTCTTCACGTCGGCATCCCACGGCGGCAGGCGCAGGGCGTCCGCGGCGACCTCCAGCTTGCGCTCGAGGTTGTGGCCATCGGCGGCCTCGATCTTTGCCTCCAGCTCGCCCTGCTTGGCGGCCAGGGCATCGAAGTCCGCATCCGCCTCGGCATAGGCCGCATACACCTGATCCAGCTCGGCCAGCGCCTCCTTGATCGGGGCCACGGCCTCTTCGACATTGCCGCGCACGTCCTTGCTCTCGTCGAGCTGCGGCTCCTGTGGCAGGTAGCCAATGTTGATGCCCGGCTGCGGCCGCGCCTCGCCGACGATCTCGGTGTCCACGCCCGCCATGATGCGCAACAGGGTGGATTTCCCCGCACCGTTGTAGCCCAGCACGCCGATCTTGGCGCCCGGGAAGAAGTTCAGGTTGATGTCCTTGAGGATGTACTTCTTCGGCGGGACGATCTTGCCCACGCCGTTCATCGTAAAGATGTACTGCGCCATGATGCTCCTGCGACCTAAGCGGTTTGAATGAGGGGCGGGCCACTGACGACCCGCGCTGGGTCCGCACTTTACCATTCCGACGAGGGTGAAGCCCGAATGCCGGAGGATTTCGACGCCCGCCCGCGCGCTGGCCGGCCAGGGCGCTCGACAGCCTGGCCGGTGCCGCTGACAATGGCGCCATGATGGCGTGGTGGGAGGGCCTGTTGCTGGTGGGAGCCGGGGGTGCGCTGGGGGGACTGGCGCGCTTCTGGCTGTCGCAGTGGATCGACAACCGCACCGGGGGCGGCCGTTTCCCGTGGGGGACGCTGGCGGTGAATGCCTCCGGTGCGCTGCTGATCGGGCTGGCGCTGGGCTGGGCCTCGGGGCCGGCGTGGACCTCCTGGCTCTGGCTGTTGCTGGTGGTGGGGGTGCTCGGCAGCTTTACCACGGTCTCCTCGTTCAGCCTGCAGGTGGTCGGGGTCGCGGAGCAGGACGGGCTGCGCCAGGCGCTGGTCTACGTCGTGCTGACCCTGGGCGGGGGGCTGGCGCTGGTGGCCATCGGGCACGCGCTGGGCCGTCTGGCAGGGGGTGCGGCGTGACCGGGTATTCGCTGCGGCTCTCGCTGTTCGTGGCGCTGGGGGCCGCGCTCGGCAGCATGGCGCGCTACGGCGTCTCCTGGACCGGGCTGCACTTGGCCGGAACCGGCTTTCCCTGGGACACGCTGGCCGTGAACGTGGCCGGATCGTGGCTGATCGGGCTGTATGCGGTGATCAGCGCGCCGGGCGGCTGCCGCCCGGCCGACCCGGTGTTTCGTCATTTCATGCTGGCCGGGGTTTGCGGCGGCTTTACGACCTTCTCGGTGTTCAGTCTCGAGAGCCTGTGGCTGATGCAGTCGGGTGCTGCAGGCCGCGCCGGGCTTTATGTGGGCGTGTCCCTAGTGCTGTGGATCGCCGGGGTGTGGCTGGGCAGCCGCATGGGGCGGCGCTGGAACGCCGCGGCGGCGCAGGGTTGAACCCCGCGGGGCGTGAGACTGATTGCCGTTTCACGACCCGCGCGTCGGGTGATTCCGCGGTCGCTGGCGTGGCCCGGTCAACGGGCCGGCGGTTCGATGCGGGTCCGGCTCGGGCCCGCGTGTTCGATCCAGCCGTGGAGCATGCGCGGGGTGGTGGTGCCGGCCGCGCAGCGCCCGTTGCGGTCGATCACGATGGCCCCGCCGTAGCCCGCGAGCCGCTCCCGCAGGCGCTGCAGGCTGGCGGTCAGGGCCTCGGCGGCGCTCAGCCCAAGATATTCGATACGGTCGGCCAGTTCCCGGGCAAACACACTGCGCAGGAAATGCTCGCCATGCCCGGTCGCGGAGACGGCGGCGCTGTGATCGTCCGCGTAGACGCCGGCACCCGGGATCGGCGAGTCCCCGACACGACCGGGGCGCTGGCCAGTCATCCCGCCGGTGGATGTGGCCGCGGCCAGATGGCCGTGGCGATCGCGCGCGACCGCGCCGATAGTCCCGGGCGCGGGTTCGTCATGATCCAGTGTGACCCGGCCTTGGCACAGGGCGCGCTCCAGCTGTTCCCGCCGCTGCGGGGTGATCAGGGTGTCCTCGTCCACCTGCGGCATCCCGATCTCGCGGGCGAAGCTGGCGGCGCCGTCCGCGACCAGCAGCACATGTTCCCCGTCGTCGAGGACCGCTCGCGCCAGCCGGATCGGGTTGGCAATACCGCGAACCGCCGCGACCGCACCGGCGGCCAGAGCGGCCCCATCCATGATCGCGGCATCCAGTTCCACGGTCCCGTCCCGGGTCAGGGTGGCACCGGTGCCGGCATTGAACAGCGGGTTGTCCTCGAGCCGCGCCGCGCAGTACTCCACGGTATCCAGGGCGGTATCGCCCCGCGCCAGCCGCTCGCGACCGGCCTCCAGTACCGCGTGCAGCGCGGCGTGGTAGCGGCCGGCGGTCTGTGGATCCCCGGCCTCGCGGATCTGCCCGGCGCCGCCGTGAATCATCAGCGAGAAGGGTTCGGATGGCATCCGCCCTCCTCGATCTGGCCGCGGATCAGCAGGATGTCGCTGTGGCTTGCCGGGATGAAGCGGCTCTGAGCAATCGCGATAGCCCCGTGGCGGTTGACCGCCATGCGCCGTTTCAACTGCCCCTGCAGGCCCCCGCTGTAGGGGGTGTCGAGTGTGCCCGGGACCGCCTCGACAGGCCCGAACCGCGCGGACTTCAGCGGCGCGTGGGTAAATGCCAGGCCCCAGGGGCGATCGGTCGGGTGGGGATAGCGCTGCCAGACCAGATACAGGCACCGGTCGTCCCGGGTCAGCGTCGGGAAGCCGCCCGGCCAGTCCTCGGCGTCGAGCCGGGTAGGCGCTGCAAAGTCCAGGCTGTCGGCGTCTGCGCGACTGACATGCAGGCGGCGGAAATGGGGCTGCCGGTAATCCTCCAGATCGTTGGCCGGGATCGCCCCGAATGCCAGGTGAACGACGCCGTCCGCGTCCACCACCAGCGTCGGGGCGTCGGCATGGCCCGAGTGCTCCAGCGCGGTGGCCGGTTCGGAAAAGCCCGCGTCCAGGTTGTCCGAGCGGGCGATCCGGATGTCCGCGTACGGGCTGTCACCCTCCGACCAGGCCAGCAGCACGCGACCGGACGGCGTCTGTGCCAGGGTCGGGGCGCGGGCCGGCACAGAGTTGTCCGGGTTGACGGTCACGGGTTCGGCGAAGGACGCGCCGCGATCCGCCGAATAGGTGACGCGCAGCGGACCCTGGTACTCGGTCCAGGCCGCGACCACCTCGCCGGTGGTCGTCAGCAGCAGGTCCAGGCTGCCGTTGTCCCAGCGCTGGGCGGTGATGCGGCCCTTGCCGGCACCGTCGCGCGAACGGGACAGGTTCTGGTGTCCCTCGAACGAGCGGCCTCCGTCGCGGGATCGGGCGTACAGGATCTCGCCGCCGTGGTCGCCGCCGGTAAACAGGATCTCCTGCCACAGCAGGTGCACGTCGAAGGCGTCGGCGTCGTCCGGCGCCGGTTCGACCGCGACCCGCGGCAGCCAGGAAAAGGTTCCCGGCACGCCGCCGATCCGGGTCGGTCGCTCGAAGACCGCCCGGCGGTCGCGGTCGTAGCGCTGCAGGAACAGGGCCTGCTGCGCCTGGTCGGCCCAGACGACCAGCGCGTCGCCATGGTCATTGATCGCCACCGAGGCATCGTCGACATAGCGAAAATCCGAGGCGTTCATGCGCCAGGGGCCGCGGAAGGCCTCGCCGCGCGCGACCTCGACCGGCTCCTCCCAGGCGACCCGGGATTCGGGTGCGTCTCCCGCCAGGGCCGCTGGCCCCCACAGGGCAAGGGCGAGCGCGCACAGGGGGGCCAGCGAGGCCCCGGTCGGGTGCAGCGCAGGGGGCGTATGAACGCTGGCGTTGGGGGCGGGGTATCGAGTTACGGGCGTGTCTGTCGCGGCCATGGGCAGCCTCCCGGGAATACCCTACTGGTGGGGGTTGAAGTCGCGCCGGCGCAGCAGCGTCTTTTCGAGTTCGACCAGGGCGAACAGGATCAGGCCGAAGGCGAGGATGCGCAGCCATTCCTCCGGCCCGATCGCGGTGGTGCCAAACAGCAGTTGCAGCGGCGGGGCGTAGGTGAACAGGCCCTGCAGCACGATCAGCACGCCGACCGCGATCAGTACGGGGCGGCTGCCGAACAGGCCTTCCCGGTTTAGCGCCGGCTCCAGGATGTAGCGGCTGTTGAACAGGAAGAACAGCTGGCCCATGACCAGGGTGTTGATGGCCACGGTGCGCGCGAATTCCTCCGCCACGCCCTGCTGCTCCAGCCACAGGAAGTGGCCGAAGGTGCCGGCCACCAGCAGCGCGGAGACGAAGCCGATGCGCCAGAGCAGGAAGCCGGACAGTAGCGGCGTGTTGGGTGGCCGCGGCGGGCGCTGCATGGTGCCGGGTTCGGTGGGCTCGAAGGCCAGTGCCAGGGCCAGGGTGACCGCGGTGACCATGTTGACCCACAGCACCTGCACCGGTGTCAGCGGCAGGGTGAGGCCGAGCAGGATCGCGGCGACGATGGTAAAGGCCTGGCCGCCGTTGGTGGGCAGCAGGAACAGGATCGCCTTCTTCAGGTTATCGTAGACAGTGCGGCCTTCCTCCACCGCGTTGGCGATGGAGGCGAAGTTGTCGTCGGCCAGCACCATCTCGGCGGCCTCGCGCGCGGCCTCGGTGCCCTTCACGCCCATGGCCACGCCGACATCGGCGCGCTTGAGGGCGGGGGCATCGTTGACACCGTCGCCGGTCATTGCGACCACGTCGCCGTGGCTCTGGATCGCGCGCACCAGGCGCAGCTTGTGCTCCGGCGTGGCGCGGGCGAACACGTCCACATGGCGGACCTGCTCCGCGAGTTCCGCGTCGCTGGCGCTTTCCAGCTCGTGCCCGACCACCACACCGCCCTCGGTACTGATGCCCAGCTCGTCGGCGATCGCGCGCGCGGTCACGCCGTGATCGCCGGTGATCATCTTCACGCGGATGCCGGCCTCCTGGCAGTGGGCCACCGCCTCGATCGCCTCCTCGCGTGGCGGGTCGATGATCCCGCAGACCGCCACCAGGGTGAGCCCGCCATCCTCGATGTCGGAAAACTCCAGTTCCTGGCGGTGATCCTCCATGCGCCGGGTGGCCAGGGCGAGCAGGCGCTGGCCGCGCGCGGCGACGCCGTCCATCCATTGCTGCCAGTGCTCGGCGTCCAGGGGCGCCTCGCCATCGGCGGTACGCTGCTGGCTGCATACGGCCAGCACGCGTTCCGGCGCCCCCTTGAGAAAGACGAAGGCCCCGCCTTCATGGTCATGGTGCAGGGTGGCCATGAACTTGTAGGACGACTCGAACGGGATCACGTCATCCCGCACGAAGCGCTCGTTGATTGCCTTCGGCTCCAGTCCGCCCTTCATCGCCGCGACGATCAGGGCCCCCTCGGTCGGGTCGCCCTCCATGGTCCACCGGTCGTCCTTCAGATAGACCTCGGCATCGTTGCACAGCAGGAGGCCGCGCAGGACCTCGGCCAGCAGGGGATCGGCCTCCGGGTCCGCCTCCTGGCCGTCGCGGGTAATGCCGCCGTGCGGCTCGTAGCCGACCCCGCCCAGCTCGTACTCCGCCTGCGTGGTGATGATGCTCTTCAGCGTCATTTCGTTGCGGGTGAGGGTGCCGGTCTTGTCCGAGCAGATGGTGGTGACGGAGCCCAGGGTCTCGACCGCCGGCAGGCGGCGGATGATCGCGTTGCGCGTGGCCATGCGCTGCACCCCGATCGCCAGGGTGATGGTCATGATCGCCGGCAGGCCCTCGGGGATCGCCGCCACCGCCAGGCTGACCGCGGCGAGGAAGGTCTCCACCAGGTCGTAGTCGCGCACCCAGTAGCCGAAGGCGAAGGTCGCCGCCGCCAGGACGCCGATGGCCACCGACAGCCAGCGGCCGAACTGGGCGATCTGGCGCAGCAGCGGGGTGGTCAGGGTCTCCACCTCGCCGATCAGGGTGGAGATGCGGCCGATCTCGGTATCGGCCCCGGTGCCGACCACCACCCCGCGGCCCTGGCCAAAGGCCACCAGCGTGCCGGAATAGGCCATCGAGCGGCGATCGCCGAGGTCGGATGCGGCCGCCACCGGCTCGCTCTGCTTGTCGCTGGCGACCGATTCGCCGGTCAGCGCGGCCTCGTCGATGCGCATGTTGTGCGCCCCGGTCAGGCGCAGGTCCGCCGGGACGCGGTCCCCGGCCTGCAGATACACGATGTCGCCGGGGACCAGCGTCTCTGCGGGAATACTGTGGCGCTGGCCGTCACGCAGGACCTGGGCGCGGGGCGAGAGCATCCCGCGGATCGCGTCCAGCGCCTTCTCCGCCTTGCCCTCCTGGATGAAGCCGATGATGGCGTTGATCAGCACCACCCCCAGGATGACGCCGGTATCCAGCCAGTGACCAAGGAACGCGGTACCCACCGCCGCGGCGATCAGCACGTAGATCAGCACATTGTGGAACTGCAGCAGGAAGCGCCGGACGGGGCCGGTGCGCGCGGCCTCCGGCAGGCGGTTGGGGCCGACATCCTGAAGCCGCCGTTCCGCGGCGGACGAGGCGAGTCCGTGCGCGTCCGTCTCCAGACGCCGGAGCACTTCGTCGGTCTTCAGGGCATGCCAGTCGCGTGACGGGTCGCGATCGCTCATGGGTCTCCCGGAGATGTATCACCCAGTGGATCCGGACCTGCTTATCATGCGCCGGCGCGGCCCGCGCTGTCAGGCCATGGTGCGCAGCCGGGGTGGAATTTTCCCGGCGCGAACGAGTCTATTTCCGGACGACTCAACAACAGGAGGTTCCCATGTCTCGCTGGATTGCCACGGCCGCCCTGACGGTGGCCGGTTTGGTCGCGACGTCGACCGTGATGGCCGCGGAGAAGGTTACGCTGGAACACGATGACCGAACCCTGATCGGCCACATGAAGGAAGGCATGGGGGCGAGCCCCTCCGACGGGGTGGTCTTGATGCTGCACGGCACCCTGGCGCACGGGCGCATGGAGGTGATGGCCGCGGTGCAGGATCTGCTGGCGGACCATGGCCTGAATACGCTGTCCGTCAATCTGAGCTACGGCATCGACGCGCGCGAGGGGATGTTCGAATGCGATGCCCCGGTGCGTCACGGCGTCGATGACCATCTGCAGGAGTTGAGCCTGTGGCATCAATGGCTGCAGGACGAGGGCTATGGTCCGGTCACCCTGTTTGGCCACTCGCGCGGTGGCAACCAGGTGGCCCGCTACCTGACCGAGCATGACCCGGACGGCATCCGCGCCCTGGTGCTGGTGGCCGCGTCCACCTATGACGAGGACGAGGCTGCGAGCGAGTATGAGGAACAAAGCGGTATGCCGTTGCAGGTACTCCTGGATCAGGCCCGCGAACTCCAGCGCATGGACCAGGAAGAGACCCTGATGGAGGACGTGCGTTTCCTCTACTGCGAGGAACTGGACGTGACCCCGCGCGCCTTCCTCGGCTACTACGAGCCGACCCGCCAGAACGATACCCCGACGGTGATCCGCGGGATGCAGATCCCGACGCTGGTGATCACCGGTTCCGAGGACGACGTGGTGCCGGACCTGCCGCAGAAGGTCGAGGCGGTGAAGGACAGCGGTGACATCACCCTGATTACCGTGGACGGCGCGGGGCACTTCTTCCGTGACTTCTTCGCGGACGACGTGGCCGACTTCACCGCGGACTTCATCGATCAGAACTGAGCTCCAGCCCGCAATAGGAACGGCGCCTGAAGGCCGGCCCGGGGCAGTCCCGGGCCGGCCTTTTTCGTGCCTGGCTCGAGGGCGGTCTTATCCGGCGAGCAGCGTCAGGTAGAGCCCGAGCATCGCTGCGGAAAACAGCAGCCCGATGGTCTCCCAGCGGGTCAACATGCGCTCGGCGGTTTCCAGGCGACGGCGCGCGCCCAGCCGCAGCGCACGCATGCGGGCCGGTATCCGGGGTGGCCAGGGCCCCGGCAATGCCAGGCGGCGTCGAGTGCGGCGGGCGCCGCCCCAGGCGGCCTCGGCCAGCACGGCCAGATCCCCCTCCGGCACGCGCGGGGTCTCGCGGTCGCGAACCCCGCGCCAGGCCAGAAGGGCTAGGCCCAGCCCCAGCATGACCGGCCACAGCAGGGACGAGCCGTACAGGTCATGGACGCTCAGGGGCAGGGCCGTGGGGCCGGCCAGCAAGGTTGCGAGCGGGAGCAGGAGTGCCATCAGCGAAAGGCCGCCCCAGGCCCACCAGCGCGGTCGGTCGAGGCCGTCGGCCGCGGTCTCGAGATCCGCCCGCCAGCGCCACAGGAAGCGCAGTAGCAGCACCGTGGTGCCGGCCGCCGCGAGGGTCAGCAGCCACTCGGTATGGGCCAGCCAGCCCGACAGGGCCTCCGCCGCCAGCGGCTCCTTCAACGCGTTCTTGGCCAGCGCGCCACTGGTGAAGGGCAGGCCCGCCAGGGCCAGCGCCGGCAACAGCGTGAACAGTGCAAAGGCGGTCCGCGCCGGGTGGGTGACCGGCCACTGCCGCTGCATGCCGGCGGTCAGGAACAACGCCCCCTTGGCCAGGCCATGATGTACGGCGTACAGCGTGACTGCTGCCAGCAGCCAGCCGCGCGCCTCGGGCAGGAGCAGGGCCAGGCCGATACCCGTGGTCATCAGCCCCATCTGCGAGATGCTGGAGTAGGCGAGCAGGGTCTTCGGCCGTACCTGCAGCACCCCGACCAGTACGCCGAGGAAGGCCGCCGCCAGGCCCAGCAGGACCAGCGCCTCGCCCAGCACGGCGTGGCCGGCGGCGTCGATTGGCAGCAGGCGCATCCAGCCCAGCAGGCCGGCCTTGATCATCGCCCCGGACAGCACGGCGCTCGCGGGTACCGGAGCGGCCGGGTGGGCCAGCGGCAGCCAGAAATGCAGCGGCAGCATGCCGGCCTTGATGCCGAGCCCCAGGACCAGTAGGACCAATGCCCAGCCCTCGGGGCGCGCCGCGGCCACGGCCGCCAGGCTGGACTGCCCCGCCGCATGGACAGCCAGTACCAGACCCGCGAACAGCAACACCTCGCCTAGTACCGCGAGGATCAGATACACCCGTCCGGCCCGCCAGGCCTCCGGCTTGCCGGAATGGATCACCAGTCCGTAGGCCGACAGGCTCATCAGCGAAAAGAACAGATAGAAGGCGATCGCGTCCTGCGCCAGGATCAGGCCCAGGTTGCCGGCCAGGGCCAGCAACCAGAACACATAGAAGCGATGCCGCCGGGGATCGTCGCGCCGATCGGAGAGCGCGAACAGCCCGGCGGCCAGCCACAGGCCCGCGGTCAGGCCCAGGAAGGCCCGGCCGGTCGGGTCGACCGCCAGGTGGGTGCCCATCAGCAGGCCGGAGAAGGTCGCCTCCAGCCCGGGCGGGGCCAGGGCGGCCAGCGCCAGGCCGGGGAGCGCCGCCCAGGGCACCAGGCGGTTCAGCCGCGCCCGCCCCGGACGCAGGCCAATGAACACCGCCAGCAGCAGCGGCACGAGCGGGACGGTCAGCAGCGCGGCCCCGCTCACAGCCCGAACTCCGGCAGCGCATAGTCACGCTGGACGATCAGGCTGACCCAGCCGAGCGGGCTCAGCCCCAGCCCGGCAAACAGCCCGACCAGGAGCCCCAGCGCGGCGGTAAAGACCACCGGGAACAGCAGCATCCAGTGGGTCTCGAAGCGGGTCGGGCCGGCATGGGCCTGCAGGGGTTCATGCCACGGCTCGCGGCGCTCGCCCAGCCAGCCCCGGATCACCGGGGGCAGGAAATAGGCCGCGTTCAGCAGGCTCGACAGGACCAGCACTCCGAGGATCCAGGGCATGCCGGCCTCCAGCGCCCCCAGCCCCAGGTGCCACTTGGTCACGAAACCGGCCAGGGGCGGCAGGCCGATCATGCCCAGCGCGCCCGCGGTAAACGCCAGCATGGTCAGCGGCATGCGCCGGCCCACGCCGTCGAGCTCGCTGATGCGATGGATGCCCAGGGTCTCGGCGAAATTGCCGGCGCAGAAGAACAGTGTGATCTTGGTAATGCCCTGGTGCACCAGGTGTACCAGCCCGCCGATGACCCCCAGGGGCCCGGCCAGCGCGACGCCCAGGATGATGTAGGAGACCTGACTCACGGTGGAGAATGCCAGGCGCTGCTTCAGGTCGTCGGTGCGCAGGGCCTGAATGGAGCCATAGATGATCGTGACCGCCGCGATCACCAGCAGCCCGGCCGTCAGGCCCAGCTCGATCGCCAGTTCCGCCCCGTAGACATCGTTGACCACGCGGATGATGCCGAAGGCTCCGGCCTTGACCACCGCCACCGCGTGCAGCAGCGCGCTGACCGGCGCCGGCGCGACCATGGCGATGGGCAGCCAGGAGTGCAGCGGCACCAGCGCGGCCTTGACCCCGAAGCCGACCATCAGCAGCACGAACAGGACCTGCAGCGTCACCGAGTGAGTCTCCGCGAGGCCTTCGAGGTAGCCGCCCGGGGTAAAGCCCTCGGCCCCGGCCAGCAGCGTGAGCCAGACGATGGCCGTGAACAGCACCAGCCCGCTGGTCAGGGTGTAGCCGAGATAGAGGCGTCCGGCCCGCAGGGCCGCCGGCGTGCCGCGGTGAACCACCAGGGGCCAGGTCGCGAGGGTCAGGATCTCGTAGAAGATCAGGAAGGTGATCAGGTTGCCGGACAGGGCAATCCCCACCGTCGCGCTGACGCACAGGGAGAAGAAGCCGAAGAAGCGGCTGCGTCGCGGTGAGCCCTCGAGGTAGCCGATGGCGTAGACCGTGGTTACGAACCACAGCACGGCCGAAAGGCTGGCAAACAGGAGCGACAGCGCATCGGCCGCGAGCACCAGGTCGATGCCGGGCATCAGCGGCAGACTGAAGCGGTATTCTTCACCGCGCAGTACGCCCGCCAGCAGCACCCCGACCAGAGCCAGCTTGGTGCCGGCGCCGCCCAGGTTCAGCGCCGTACGCAGTCCCTGGCGATGCTCGGGCAGGAAGAAGATCGCGATGCCCGGTCCCAGCGAGCTGAACAGGATCGCGAGCAGCAGCCAGCCACCGTCCATCACGGGGCCCCCGGGGTCAGGGCAAGGGTGTTCAGCGTCAGCACGCCGGCCAGCCCGGCCAGCGCCGCGACCGTGGCCAGAGCCAGCGGGACCCAGTCCATCCACGGCGACACTGCCTCGCCGGCGTCGCGGCGGCCGCGATGAAATGCCGGGGCCACCATGCGCAGCACGTAGGCCGCCGCCAGCAGCCCGCCGCCGGCGATCGCCAGCACCCACAGCACGCCGATCAGGCTGCCGGCGAGGACCGTGCCCAGGCCGGCCTCCAGCAGCAGGTACTTGGCGATGAAGCCACCGGTGAACGGCAGCCCCATCAGGCTGACCCCGGCCAGTCCCAGGGCGAACACCGTGCGCGGCCGGGCCCGGAGTACCGCGCCCAGCTCGGCCAGGCGGTCATGCCCGGCGGCGTGTTGCAGGGTGCCCGCAGCCAGGAACACCGATGCCTTGGCCAGGGCATGGACCACCGCGAAGAACACCACCACCCGCCAGGCGCCCGGGTCCACCAGCATCAAGGGGAAGGCGACCAGCAGATAGCCGAACTGGGCGACCGTGGAATAGGCCACGATGGATTTGAGCCGCCCCGCGCGCAGCGCCTGCAGCGAGCCCCAGATCAGCGCCCCCACCCCGAGCAGGCCGACCAGGATGCCGAAGGCCGGGGTCGCCAGCGGGGCAAACACCCCCATCCACAGCCGCAGGATCAGGTAGAAAGATCCCGTGACCACCAGCCCGGAGAGGACCGCACTGACCGGTGCCGGGGCTGACCCATGGGCCGGCGCCAGCCAGACATGCAGCGGGAACAGGGCGGCCTTGAGCATCAGGCCCGCGGTCATCAGCACCGCCGCCATGAGTTCCGTCGGGCCCGCTTCGGTACGGGCCTCCAGCAGCACCAGATCGAGTACCCCGTGTTCCCCGAACAGCAGAACCACGCCCATCAGGAAGCTGAGCGAGCCGAGGATGTTGACCAGCAGGTAGCGCACCGCGCCGGAGACCGCGGCGGCCGTGCCGGTGAAGGCCACCAGGGCGACGGCCGCGAGCGACACCACCTCCAGGGTGATGTACAGGTTGAAGGCATCGCCGGAGAGAAACAGCATGTTGAGCCCGGCCCATAGCCACAGCCACAGGGGCCAGAACTGGCGACGCTCGATGCGGTCGTGCACGTAGCCGAGGCTGTAGAGGCTGGTAGCCAGGGCCACCACCGCGGTGAGCACCAGCAGGGTCATGGACAGCCCGTCCAGCTGCAGCATGAGCCCCAGCGGGGCCTCCCAGCCGCCCAGGGCCACCCGCGTCGCGGCGGTCTCCGGGTCCGGCCCGGCGTGCAGGAAGGTCGCGCTCAGACCCAGCACCCAGGCCGTCACCGCGAGCGCGCCCAGCAGGCCGATCCGGTGGGCCTGGCGCGGCCAGGCCGTTGCCAGCACGGCCACTCCCAGTGACAGCGCGACCAGTCCGGCGCTCCCCGCCGGGAGCCATTCGGGGTTTGCCGGGATCACGCCGACCGGTCCTCGCCGGCGGACGATTCGGCCGGACCCCCATCCGCGTGGTGCTCCTCGCGCGAGATGTCCTCCACCGGGGCGTCGTCATCGGGCGGCCCGGGCAGCATCACTGCGTGGCCGGTCAGCCGCGTCAGGTGCACCACCAGGGCCAGGGCGAAGGCGGTTGCGCTGACCGCCACCACGATGCCCGTTAGCGTCAGGGCCTGCGCCACCGGATCCGGCGGGCCCTCGCCGCGGGCGGCGACACCCAGCAGCACCATGAATACGCCCGAGCCCATGATGTTCAGGGCCAGGATGCGCAGTACCAGGTGGTGGCGGCGGATCAGCCCGTACAGGCCCAGGGCGAACAGGATCGCACCCCCGGTTGGATACAGCAGGCCCGGGGCCAGGGTGTGCGCGACGGTCTCCGCCAGCCCGTTCATGTGTCGTCTCCGGCCGGGCGGCCGGCCACGAACAGGGCCACCAGGGTCAGGGCAATGGACAGCGTCGCCGCCACCTCGATCAGGATGATGAGCGGATAGGCCCACGCGTCGGCGTAGCCGAGAAAGCCGTGCCCGGCGACGAGCCCATAGGTCCCCACCAGCAGGAACAGCGCGACACCCGCGGTGATCCCCAGGCGCAGCGGCGCCCCGGGGGCCATCGGCAGTTGTCGTGGTCGGGCCAGCACCAGCAGTATGCCGGCTGCCCCGAGGATCGCCCCGGCCTGGAAGGCTCCGCCGGGGGCGTGGCTCCCGGCCCACAGCACGTACACCCCGGTGACGATCGCGACCGGTACCAGCAGCCGCAGGGTGCCGGGCAGGATCGGGCCCGGGGCCGGGCGGGCCGGGATCAGGTCGTGCCGCCCCAGGGACCACGCGCCCAGCAGCGCGATCAGCACGATCGCCAGTTCCAGGAAGGTGTCGTACGCGCGGAAGTTCAGCAGCACCGCGGTGATCGGATGATCGACCCCGGAGACGTCCATGTGCGCATCCACCACCGGCTCCAGACCGACGGACTGCGGCTGGTGCCACAGCGCGGTCACCAGCAGGCCGCCGACCACCAGGGCGAAGGTCAGCGCGGGGAGGAAGGTCCGGCGTTCGGGCGGCGGGTCATGCAGGGCGCGCAGCAGGGCATGGGGCCCGGTGGGGTCGGGCGGTGGCGTATGCGGCCGCCCGCTGCGGCGTTCGGCCATGATGCTGCGCAGGCGCTCCAGCGTCACCAGCAGCAGGGCGCCGGTGATGCCCGCGCCGATGGCCGCCTCGGCCAGCGCGATGTCCGGCGCCTCCAGCCGCACCCAGGCCAGCGCGAGCAGCAGCCCGAAGGTGATGAACAGGACGACGGCCCGGAACAGGTCGGTGCTCGCCAGGCAGCGCCAGGCCACCCCGACGATGCCGGCCAGCAGGACCAGATCGAAGAGGACCAGCAGGGCGTTCATCGGTCCGACTCGAACTCCCCGTGGGTCCAGGTGCGTTGCGCGACCATGTGCGCGGCCGTGGTCCCCGCCGCCAGTACCAGCACCCAGATCAGCAGCAGCTTCAGGATGTCCGCCGGTCCGCCGGCCTGGAACATCAGTCCGAGTATCACCAGCCCGAGCCCGACGTTGTCGGCCTTGGTCAGGGCGTGCAGGCGCGAATAGACATCGGGAAAACGCAGCAGCCCGGCGGTGCCGGCCGCGAAGAACACCAGTCCGGCGAGGATCAGGATCACGGTCAGTGCGTTAGCGATCATCGTGGCGCCTCTCGGGGCCGGGGGTGTCCGGCGGCTGGCGGTGGATCGGGGTATCCGGTGGTTCCGGCAGACCGTGCTGGCGGACGAAGGCCACCGCGGCCACGACAGCCAGCAGGGCGAAGACCAGTGCCACGTCCACCAGGGCGGATGCCTCCAGTGCCAGCGACAGGAGCAGCAGGATCGTGACCCCGGTGGTGCCGAACAGTTGTGCGGCCAGCATGCGGTCGCCGGAACCCGGGCCGCGCAGCACGCGGACCAGTCCGAGCAGTATGGTGCCGAGCAGGAACAGGGCGGCGGCCAAATAGAAGAGGCTCATGGAGCGGCTCCGTCGTCACTGGCGCGGCGGTCACGCGGGTCGTGGAATGCCGCACGGATCCGTTGTTCCAGGGCGATCAGTGCCGCCCGCGTATCGGCGTCCCGGTCCAGCACATGCAGGGTCAGCAGGCGCCCCTCCAGGCGTACGCTGAGCGTGCCGGGCAGCAGACTGACGACCGCCATGAACAGGGTCAGGGGCGGGCCGTGGGCCAGCTCCGTGCGGTAGCTCAGGAAGGCCGGGCGGATCGGCAGGCGCGGGTGCAGGGCGCGGCGGGCGACGTCCAGCCCGCCGAGGAACGAGCTGCGCAGGAAGAACCCCAGCAGGCCCGGAAGCGCGCCGGGTCGCAACGGCAGCGGCCGCCCGGCCGGCAGCAGCAGGCTCGCGACCGCGGCCAGGATGATTGCGAGCAGGGCCAGGGGTTCCAGCAGGGCGGCGCTGCCGGCCAGGACCCACCAGAGCAGTGCGGCGGCCGCGGCGGTGGCCAGTGCCCGCCGTGCCCGCGACCGGCCGCGACCGGCAAATCTGCGGCCGGCATGGGACGGGACCGAGGCGCGCGCCATCGCGTGATCGCTGGGTGGGGTCGCTGGTGACGCCGCCGGTTATTGCAGCTGGTTGCTGGCGTCAGTGAAGCCCATCAGGGATACGTCAAACACGAACGGCTGTTCCTGGTGCAGGGCACGGAAGGCGACGGTCAGGGCCTGTCCGCCGCGCAGCGCGCTCATCTGTTCGCTGTTCAGTTCGCGCCCGGCGACGCAGCCCTGCTGCACGCAGGTCACGTAGCCCGCATCCATCTCTTCGCCCGCATCGTCCACCTGCATACGGATGCCGGGGCGCAGGTCGACGCCCAGCGGTACCAGGATCTCGATGATGTGCTGGTCGCCCTCGCGGCGTACGGTCGCCTGCAGGAATAGCCCCTGCGCCTGCTCGTCCTGGATCTCCAGCGTCTGCTGCATCCGGCAACGCTCGCCCTGTGGCGTCTCGATACAGGCGACCTCCCAGTCCTGGTGGATCGTGGTCTCCGGCTCCTGCTGCTGCATCTGTTGTTGCATCTGCGGATCGGCCTGCTGGGACAGCGCCAGGCCGGGCAGGAGAAGAAACAGGGCCGGGATCAGGCCCGCGCGCAGGGGGCGGATAGTCATTCGGTGTGCTCCGGAACTTGTATTCAGCCGTACAGAATGGCCAATGGCGGCCCTCGGTGGCAACCATCGCCGGTGCTAATCGAGACCGCGGTGGCAGACGCAGGTTCAGTCCGCGCGGTAGCGGTTGGTGTAGGCGCAGCGGCCCTCCGGTAACCAAGGCGGGAAGTCGTAGTAGCGGGCGAGCACCGGTTCCAGGATCTGGTCGTGGTTGGCGGCGTAGTCGAAGCCGCGGCCTTCGGCGAGGACTCACCAGCGCGGGTCGGTCGCTGCCGAATAAAAAGGGGACAAGCGTTGCTTGTCCCCGGCTGAAGCGGAAACACCTCCAGGGCAATGCTTGCGGTTCGCTAACCCCAGATGTCCGCAGTGATGCCGTTGTACCAGCCTTGCGTGTATCCGGCTTCGCGGGCACGGAATTCTGCGCTGGCTCCGGAGGGACTCACCCCGCCGGCACCTTCAACGCCGGACTGCGCTCCGTCCTTGTACTGGTATACCGCGGCCACGCTGATCCCGTGATTCGGGGTCACCAGGCTATAGCAGGTATTGGCCGAGGAAGGGTTCAACGGCTCCTGGTCGGACAATTCGCGGACAACCGCTGCCGCGACGATCTTGCCCTGGTTGTTGGCCGAATGGCCGGACTTCGGCATGGCGCCGGCTACGCTGGCGTCGCCCAGGACGTAGACATTGGCGTCGGCCTCGGTCTTGAAGGTCTGCTGATTGACCGGTACCCAGCCTTCGTCGTTGACCAGCCCCGCGTCACGGACGATTTTTCCGGCCCGCTGGCGAGGAATGAAATTCATGACGTCAGCCTTGACGCGCTCGAACCCGCTGTCGGCGCGGGCCGTTTTCTCGGCCACATCCACGGCTTCGACCAGACCGCCTTCGGATGCCGCGCGCCATTCGATCATGTCACCGTAGTGCTCTGCCCAGCCCTCTTCGAACAGGCCTTGTTTGGAGAAGCCGTCCTTGGCGTCAAGCACGATGATCTTCGACCGCGGCTTGTGTTGCTTGAAGTAGTGTGCGATCAGCGAGACCCTTTCGTAGGGTCCCGGGGGGCAGCGGAAAGGATTGGGTGGCGCGACCATTACGAACACGCCGCCGTTCGGCATTTCCTCTAGCTGATCGCGCAGCAGGCGGGTCTGGTCGCCAGCCTTCCAGGCATGGGGAATCGCTTCCGCATCGGATTCGCTGATTCCCTCTACCGAATCGTAGTTGAAGTCGATGCCGGGCGACATGATCAGGCGGTCGTAGCTGACCCGGTCGCCGCCTTGCAAGTGAACGCGACGGTTCTCGGCGTCGACGGCCGTCACGCGGTCCGCCACCACCTCGATGCCATGATTGTCGCGCAGGCTGTCGTAGGTCTGAGCGATGTCGTCCATCGAGGCAAAACCACTGAGGACCCAATTGCTCCCGTAACAGGTGTAGTACGTGGCGTTGGGCTCGATCAGCGTGACTCGAAGGGTCGGCGAAAACTGTTTCAGATATTTCGCGGCGGTCGCTCCCCCAGAGCCGCCCCCGACCACTACCACATGGGCGCCGTTGGATGCTTGTGAATCGCTGGGCGCACAGCCAATGCCAGTGAATGTCGCGGCCCCGGTGATTCCGGCCACCTTAAGAAAACTGCGTCGCGTGAAATGACTCATGATGTATCCCCTGTTATTGATGGCCGAAGTGCGCTGCCATGGCGTCGATTTCTTCATCGGTGTATCCCTTGGCGTGACGATTCATGATCGTCCCATCGCGCTGGTCATCCCGGAACGCGCGCATCTGGCTGGCGATCAGGTTTTCCGAAAGGGTGGACAAATTAGTGACGCCGTCGTTGGCACCTGCCGCGTTATGGCAGGCCTTACAGGAAGCGGCCATCAACTGGCCCCGGGTGATCTCGTCGCTGGTATCGGCGGACACGGCTGGAGCCGCGCTGGTCAGGACGAGCGCGGAAAAAAACCCCGCGATGTAGGTTCGCGTCTTCATGAACAGACTCCTCTGTATCGAATGGCTGATTCATTGGGCGACAGCTTTCGATAACTGCCTTCATCCTCGGATCCGGCTGCATGGTCCGGACCGTTATCGCGCCGGCGGGATCAAGCCCGCACGTTGCGCATCCCGGGAACGTGGCCCGAGCTTCCGGTGTGGGCCCCCTGGCCCCCGGGAACGCGGGCGAAGCGCCCTGTATTTCGGCTTGGCAGCCATCCTGCTCTCCAAAAGAGGCCCGCTCCCACGGAGCAGGCCGAAAGGAGAACAAACATGGCAAACAGCCCTCCGTTCGACCGGAGGGAGCGGGCTTCCGGCCCGCACCGCCTTGGGCCCGGTCATCGATTCATCCGCGAAGAGCGGCTACGACGGCGCTTCCAGGCCCTCTCCATAGTTCGGACGATTCACTGGAAGACGCGTAGCCTGGAGAGAGGGGGCACACACGGCGGCCAGCGGACGAATCATCCTTCCGGGGAAGTCAGCAATTGGTGTGCCATTGACCGAGAGGCGTGCGTGGCCGCGGGTCTCCGTTGATAAGGTATTTTTTTTACGTGGACTTTCGTTGCAACGCTTTCGCAACATGGATCCGCAACAGTGCAACGCATCGGGCCTTGATCCGGCAGCCGGCAAAGTCCCTCACAGATGTCTGCAAATAGTTGCGGTGAAATAAAATCTGCATGTAACGTCCCGCCGGTCCCCACCAACGTCTTGTGGGGCGGGAGGCGACATGACCGGAACGGAATTGGCGAAGATCTGCATTCGACACAGTCGAGACCCGCACATCATCGTCGATGATCAAGACAACGTGGTCTTCGGTAACCCTGCCTTCCATACCCTCTTCAACCTTCCGGAAAACGTCCCTCTCACCTTGGCCCGCCTGGGGCCGCTCGATCTGCGCCAAGCGCTGGATGATGCGAGTACGAACGCTCATGCCGGACCCATGGCGAACGTGGATTTCACGCTGTCCGTCGACCTTGACGGGGAGTCCTTGCCGCTGCGCGTGATCGAGCAGTCGGTGCGCATGCAGGGCGACGAGCGGCTACGCTTGATCACCCTGCAACCCCTGCGACGGCGTAGCGAAGAGTCGGAGACGCTGACCACGGCCCGGGCCTGGCCGACGGATACCCTGCGCTCGCTGGACGGGGAATGCCGCAAGGCACTCGCGTTTGCCCGCAAGGTGGCCGGCAGTGACGTGCGTGTGGTCATACTGGGCGAGTCCGGCACCGGCAAGACGCGCGTCGCACGCGCCCTGCATCGGCTCAGCCCGCGGGCGGGAAAACCCTTCGTCGAGGTGAATTGCGCCGCCATCCCGGAAGAACTCCTGGAGTCGGAGCTGTTCGGCCACGTTCGCGGGGCCTTCTCCGGAGCCGTGAACGACCGCGAGGGGCGGTTCGAGGCGGCCCATGGGGGTACGCTGTTCCTGGACGAGATCGGAGAGATGAGCCCGAAACTGCAGGCCAAGCTGCTGCGAGCAGTTCAGGACGGCACCTTCGAGCGGGTCGGCGAGAATCAGTCCCGGATCGTTGACGTACGCGTCGTGGCCGCTTCCAACAAGGATCTGCGTTCCCTTGTTGCTTCTGGCGAGTTTCGCAGCGACCTCTTCTACCGCCTTGCCGTAGCGACGGTTTTCCTTCCGCCGCTGCGCGAGCGCCCTCTCGACCTGCAGCAGGCGCTCGATGAATTCGAGTCGGCCAATGAAGTCCGTCTCGCGTCCGATCTGCGGAGCAAGCTGATGGCGTACTCGTGGCCCGGAAACTTTCGCGAGCTCGAGAATGCCTTCCAGTGCATGTGCCTGCGCTCACGCAACGGCGAGATTCGTGACTTCGAACTGTCCGATCCACTGGTGCAAGCAACCTCCGGCATCCAGTCGGCGGCCGCCAACCTGCCGTCGAATGATGGCGAAGGTGCCGACACGACGAGCCCGCCCGATGCGGTTGCCGAAGACAGCTTGGCTCGTGCCTCGGAAGATGCGGAAGCCCGCCGCCTGCGCGAGGCCCTGATCGCGAACGCTGGTAACCGAACCCGGACGGCTCGGGAACTGGGGATGGACCGCACGACCCTCTGGCGCAAGATGCATCGCTACAACCTGGCGTGAGCCCTGCAGGAGCGGTTTTCCGGGGGCTTAGTCCGTCTCGCGAGTGTAGCGGTCGGTGAAGGCGCAGCGGCCCTCCGGCAGCCAGGCCGGGAAGTCGTAGTAGCGCTCGAGTATCGGTTGGAGGACCTGGTCGTGGTAGGCGGCGTAGTCGAAGCCGCGGCCCTCGGCGAGGGTCCAGTCGACGCCGCGGATGGTGACTTCGCGTATGCGCACCTCGTCGAAGTAGGGCTCGACCTGCGCCGGATCCAGCTCGCCGCGGGTGGGGACGTAGAGCAGGTTGGCGCCGTCCAGGGCGCGGAAGTCGGTGAGCAGGTCGTCCTGGCGGCCGTAGTGGGAGCCGGGGCCGAACACGCCGACCTCGCGTCCGGCGTAGTAGCCCAGCACCGCCGAGCGCGAGTAGCTGCGGGTGAAGACGTGCCAGTCGGCGTCGTATTCGTTGACCACCGCGGCCACCGATTCCGGCGCTAGGTAGAACACCGCGTCGGCGTAGCGATCCTGGCCCTTCAGCCATTCCACCGGCATCAGCGCGATCGTCAGGATCGCGATCGCGTGCAGCACGGCGAGGGCCCCGGAGAGCCAGGCGCTGATGGTCAGTGCACGCACATTCAGGAACAGCGCCGGCAGCAGCAGGAAGGGGGCGAAGGCGGCCAGCCAGTGCAGCCCGATGCTCTTGAACGGGGCGAGCAGGGCAAACAGGAGCAGCGGGATCAGTCCGGCGGACAGGAACACGCCCAGTTGGTGCGCGCGGATGCCGGCGGCCAGCGCCCGCCACTGACGCGCGTAGAACCACAGCAGCCAGGGCGTGAACAGGTAGAGCAGCAGGATCGCGTAGGTCAGCCAGTTGCCGGGGTCGAAGCCGCCGTCGCCGTGCCGGTTCACGATGTTGAACATCACGTTGTACCAGCAGTTGCCCCAGTTCCAGTACAGATTGAGCGCCACCGCCGGCACCACGCCGAGGATGATCAGCAGGAGGCCGCGCCAGTGCTGCCGCGCGAACAGCAGGATATGCAGCCCCAGTGCAATCCCCAGCAGGACCGCGAAGTACTTGGACAGGAACGCCAGCCCCAGGGCCAGGCCGGCGAGCAGGAACCAGTGCGCCGCGCCGGTGCGTAGGGCCTGCCAGGCAAGGGCTGTGGCCAGCAGGCTGAACAGGATCAGCGGGGTGTCCGTCGCGGTGATCACCGCGATGAAGAACAGCGGCATGAACAGCGCCAGCAGCGACACAAGGCGCGCGCGGACTGGATCGGTATGCCGCCACCAGAGGAAGATCGCGAGCGCCGGTGCCATGGAGACGAAAATACCCAGGGCACGGATGGCCAGCGGGTGCTCCGACAGGGGCAGGATGGCGCCCAGCCACCAGCCGATCATCGGCGGGTGGTCGTAGTAGCCGAGATCCGGGTTCTGTCCCCAGATCAGGAAATAGGCCTCGTCGCCGGTGATCGGCAGGGCCCAGGCCATGCCGATCTTGACCAGCAGCACGGCCAGCATAATCGCGCCGTAGTGACGGGCGAGCCAGGGCCAGGTTGTGGTTGTCGGGTTCACTCGGGGGCCCCCTCTACCGACGGCCCGTGGACACGCCGGAAGCGGCCCCGGCGCAGGCGGTAACCGCTGCCGGCCATCGCCAGCAGCGGCTGGTCAGCTGCGCTGTCGCCGTAGGCCGCGACCAGATCGACCGGTTCGTCCGGGGGCAGGGTGGCCAGCCAGGCGGCGACCGCCGCCGGCTTGGCGGCGCCCCGGCAGTTGGTGCCGTCCAGGCGCCCGGTGACGCGACCGGCGTCATCCACCGCGAGGCGCGAGCTGACCACGCCGGTGAGCCCGTAGCGCTCGGCCCACGGTTGCAGCCAGACATCCAGCGAGGCGGAGACCAGTACGCAGTCATGGCCTGCATCTCGATGGGCCCGCAGGGCGCGCATCCCGGCCGGGCGCAGCAGGCGGTCCAGGCCGCGATCGGCGAATTCACGGCCCCTGGCCTGCAGGTGGGCGAGGGTCTCGCCGGCCAGCATACGGGTCAGCACCGCCTCCTTCGCGTCCTGATGGGACAGCCGCTTCAGTGCCAGGCCAATCAGCGCCGGGAGGCAGTCCGGCAGCCGGCGCAGGAAGGCCGCTGTCCCCAGTGCGTGGCGCAGGAAGGGGAACAGGCTGTCGCGCCGGGTCAGGGTGCCGTCGAAGTCGAACAGCACGATCGGCCGCGTGTCATTCCGGTTCATCGTTATGGCTTCAGGGTTACAGCTTCAGGCGCTTGAACAGGTATTCGGGGATCAGGCGGATGATGGTCATGATCACCCACCACTTGCCGGGCAGGTAGGCGACGTCGCGGCCGCGGCGCATGGCACGGACGATGCCGCGGGCCACCGTTTCCGGTTCGGCCCACAGGGCGCCGGCGCGGTTGAGGCCCTCGGTCATCGGGGTGCGCACGAAGCCGGGCTTGAGCGTGACCACGTCCACGCCGCTGAAGAACAGGCGGTTGCGCAGCCCCTGGAGGTAGATCGCGAGCATGCCCTTGGCGGTGCCGTAGGCGTAGTTGCTCTGGCGCCCGCGATCCCCGGCGACCGAGCCGATGGCGGCGATCACGCCGCGGCCCCGGGCCTCGAAGTCCGGGGCAATCAGCGCGAGCAGGGCGATGGCACTGGTGCCGTTGACGTGGATCGCCTGCAGGGTCGCGTCCACCGAGGCGTTGCAGGCCGCCTGGTCCGGCAGGGTGCCCCAGGCCAGCAGTACGCTGTCCACCTCGCCCAGGGCCTCCTGCGCCTGCTGCCACAGCGCCGCGTGCCCGTCGATATCGGCCAGATCGGCGCGGGCCCCGAGGATGCGGGTGCCCTCCGGGTCGTCGGCGCGCACCCGCAGGTCGGCCAGCAGGGCCTCCAGGGCGTCGCCGTCGCGGGCCACGCAGAACAGCCGGGCGCCGGTGTCTACCAGCTCCCGCGCCACCGCGGAGGCAATGGCCGAGGTGGCACCAAAGAGGACAACGTTGTTCATCGGGTTCATGCGGTCACCCTGCGCCAGAAGCCGGAGGAGAATTCGGGGTCCACATACTCGGCGAAGGCCTCCCAGCCGGGGAACCCCTGGCGGAAGACTTCGGCCGGCATGCGCGCGTCCTTCGCAGGGTACAGGGCACCGCCGGCCTCCTGCACGATGGCGTCCAGGCGCGCGAACAGGCGCGCGGTGTCGCGACCCTTTTCCGGGAAGTCCAGCGCGAGGGTGGCACCCGGGCGGGGAAAGGACAGCATGCCCGGCGCGGGCCGGTCGCCGAAGGTCTTGAGCACCGCGAGAAACGACCCCTGGCCGCTGGCGGCGATGGCATCCAGCAGGGCCTGCACGCCGTCCCGTGCGGCATGCGGGGGCAGGACGCACTGGTACTGGTAGAAGCCCTGGTGCCCGTAGATGCGGTTCCAGTGGCGGATCGCATCCAGCGGGAACAGCCAGGGCTGGTGGTGCACGGCACGGGGTGTCGCGTGCACCGGCTGGCGGTAATAGAGGTGGTTGAAGGCGCGCAGCGACAGGCGGTTGACCAGCGAGACGGGCGGGTCCAGCGGGATGCTGCGCCGGCGTTCGCGGTAGTCCCCGCGCACAGGCGCGGTGGCCGCGTGGCGTGCCGCGCCGTAGATGCCACGCCCGACGCGGCCGTTCGGGCCCGGGTTCAGGCAGTCGATCCAGGCGACGGTGTAGGGCCACTCGCGCTCGGCCTGCGCATTCAGCTCCCAGAACGCATCCAGCGAGTCGAAGCGCTGCGACCAGGCGCGCATCCAGCCGGAGCGCACCGGCATCAACTGCAGGGTCACGGTCTCGATCAGTCCGGTCAGGCCCAGCCCCCCCACGGTTGCGGCGAACCAGTCGGGGCTGGCCTCGCGGGTGACCTCCAGGACCTGGCCGTTGGAACGGCGCAGGGTCAGCCCGAGTACGTGGTCGCCGAAGGTGCCAGCCTGGTGATGGTTCTTGCCGTGCACGTCGTTGGCCACCGCGCCGCCGAGGGTGACAAAACGGGTACCCGGCACCACCGGCGGGAACCAGCCGCGCGGCACCGCAAAGCGCAGCAGGGCATCCAGCGACAGTCCGGCCTCCGCGGTGATCCGTCCCGTGGTGGCGTCGAAGGCCACGAAGCGATCCAGCCCCGGCGTATGCAGCAGGGTGGCCCCCGGGTTCAGGCAGACGTCGCCATAGCTGCGCCCGAGGCCGTGGGCGAGCAGGGGGCGAGGCGTGCCCGGGGGAAGCGGCCGGCCGCGGTGAGCAAGCTCGACTTCGGCGGCATGTTCGACCCGCGGGATGCGGTTCCAGCTGGCAGTCATCACCCGCCCACCTCGTCGTTGCGATCCCCTGCAGGAGGCCAGCCCCCTGGCCGATTGGGCGCAGCTAATATCCTCTGCGCGTGAATGCGCGGGCGTCCACGCATCCGCAGGCCCCCGGTTGCCGGGGGTGCGACATTCCCTCGGGTACAGCTCGACCGCACGCCCAATCGGCCAGGGGGCTGGCCTCCTACAAAGGAACCGTTACGCATGGGGTTGCACCGGGTGTTCGTGGCCGCGCGCCTCGGGGTTGGTGGCCAGCGCGATCAGGCCCAGGATCACCGCGAACCAGAGGGTGGTGAAGCGGATCAGCATGGTCGCCGCGATGGCGTCGGCCGGCGGCATGTCGGCCCACAGCAGCAGGGCGACCATCACCGCCTCGGTACCGCCCAGTCCCCCGGGCAGGAAGCTCAGCGCGCCGGCCAGCATGGCCAGGGCGAAGACGAAAGCGGCAAAGGCGAAGCCGGCCTCGAAGCCCATGGCGTTGAGGATCCACCAGAAGGCGAGGGCCTCGGCGCTCCACGCGATGACGCTGAGGGCAGTGGCCGCGGCCAGCAGGGCCGGGCGGTGGCAGCGCCGTGCCTGCAGCAGGATCGTGGCGACATGGTGCAGGCTGCGCCACAGACGCTGGCCCGGGCGGTCGCTGATGCGCTGCAGCCAGGCCAGCGGCCGCCGCCAGGACAGCACGATCAGTGCCGCCAGGATGAGGGCCGCGCCGGCTGCGATCAGCCAGGTGCCCTGGGCCACCAGGGTCAGGCCTAACAGGGACAGCAGCACGACCGCGATCAGGTCGGACAGGCGCTCGGAGACGAAGGCGGCGAAGCTGTCCGGGTAGGGCACCCGGCGGCGCTTCAGCAGCACCCCGCGCAGGGCCTCGCCGGCCTTGCCGGGCGTGGTGGTCAGGGCGAAGCCGGCCACATAGATATGCAGGCTGGCGCGCGTCGGGATGGCATGGCCCAGGGTGCGCAGGTAGAGCTGCCAGCGGGTGAAGCGCAGGCTGTAGTTCACCAGCGACAGCCCCAGGGCCAGCAGGACGCCGCCGACGCCCACCAGCTTCAGGGCACGCCAGACCTCGTCTGCCCCCGCCCACAGCATGACCCCGAGGTACAGCGCGACGGCAACGATGATCGAGAGCATCACCGCGCGCAGGCGCCAGCCGGAGAGCAGGACCGCATTCATGCGAGTACGGCGAGGGTCACACCCATCCATACCGCGACCGTGGCCAGCAGGTGCGGGTCGGTGACCAGGTCGCGCGAGGTGTCGTTGCCGGCGCCGCGCGCGTGCAGCAGGAACAGGTAGCGGAAGATGCCGTAGATCACGAACGGCAGGGTGTAGATCAGCCCATCCGTGCCATGCAGCGCGATGGTCTCGGCGCTGACCGTGTAGAGCCCGTAGGCGAGCACGGTGCAGGCGGCGCTGATGGCGATGAACTGATCCAGGAGGCTGACGCTGTAGTCGTGCAGCACGCGCCGCGTCCCGTCCTGATCCGGTGTGTGTTCGATGGCGCCATCGGCGAGCTCCGCGCGCCGCTTGGCGAAGCCCAGGAACAGCGTCAGCATCAGCCCGCACAGCAGCAGCCATTGCGAGGGTTCGATGCCCAGGCCAAGGGTGCCGGCGAGGATGCGCAGCATGAAGCCGGCGGCGATGCTGAACACGTCGAGGATCACGATGTGCTTGAGCGACCAGGAATAGGCCACGTTCAGCACCAGGTAGGTCAGGATCAGCGCGATCACCCAGGTGCTGACCAGTGCCGCGAGGACCAGCGCGACAATGACCGCGGTGGCGAAGATCGCCCAGGCGGTGGAGATCGCGATCGCGCCGCTGGCGATCGGGCGTTCGCGCTTGGTCGGGTGGCGGCGGTCGGCCTCGACGTCGACGATGTCGTTCAGCACGTAGACCGCGCTGGCGATCGCGCAGAATGCGAGGAACGTGACGCTGGCGGCGAGCACCGTCCCGGGTTCGCCCCACTCGTGCGCGAACACCACGCCGAGGAACACGAAACCGTTCTTGATGTACTGGTGCGGGCGCAGCAGCTTGATCAGCGAATGCAGCATGCGGGCGGTCGTCCGTGAAGGTGGTTGCAGTCTACTGACGCGCTCGATGCGTTACCATCGGCGCCGCTGTCGCGCGCACCCGCGTGTGTTTCGATCCCATGTCTCGATCCGCAGGAGAACTGCCATGTCGCTTGTTGCCCGATCCCTTCTGCCCGCCGCCCTGCTGCTCGCCGCCGGGCTGGTGGCCGGCTGCATGTCCGGGGGCGGTCCGGAGCCCGAGTTCGCCGAGGGCCAGCCGTTTCCCGAGCGCAGCCTGAATGACCAGCACGGGAACCCGGTCGAGCTGCCGGGCAATGCCCGCGTAATCCTGAAGACCGTCGAGGCGGCCCCGGCCGGCGTCGCCAACGCGGTCCTGAGCGAGATGAGCCCCGCCGAGCGCGAGGGGATCGTCTACATCGCCGACATCCACGAGATGCCGCCGCAGCCGATGCAGAACGTGGTCCTGCCGCGCATGCAGGCGCGGGACTACTCCATCGTGGTGACCTCCAGCGAGGCCGATGCCGGCTTCCTGCCGCACGAGCGCGAACAGGTGACCGTGGTCCTGCTGGATGGCGAGGGCGTGGTGACCGGTGTTGGCCATGCCGGCAGCGAAGAGGCCCTGAAGGACCTGCTCGACGAGGCCGGCGAGTAAGCGCCGCGCATGAGGCTTCCGAGCCCGGGCCGGGGCTGACATGGCCTTTTTCCTCGGCCTGCTGACGGCCCTGGGCTTCGGCGCTGGCGACTTCTTTGGCGGCCTGGCCTCCCGGCGCATCCCGGCGCTGGTGGTCGCCTGCTATTCGCAGATCCTGGCCACCGTCGTCCTGCTGGTGGTCGCTCTCCCGCTGGCGGGTTTGCCCGGGACCCAGGCCCTGATCTGGGGCGGAGCCTCGGGGCTCGCCCTGGCCCTCGGGCTGCTGGCCTACTACCACGGCCTGGCCGAGGGCTCGATGGGGCTGGTCGCCGCCGTGACCGGCGTGATCTCGGCCCTGGTGCCGCTGCTGGTCGGGCTGGTGATGGGCGAGCAGCCGGGCCCGCTGGCGCTGGCCGGGATCGCGGCCATCGTGATCGCGATCGGGATGATCTCCGGCGGTTCGCGCAAGGCGAGTCCACGCCGCCTGGACGAGCCCGTGCGTGGCCTGATGGCGCTGGCCCGGGGGGCGCACCCGGTGCGCGGGCTGGTGGACGCGACCATCGCCGGCGTCTGCTTCGGGCTGGTCTTCGTGTTCCTGAACGAGGCCGAGGCGGGCTCGCCGCTGTGGCCGGTGGTGGCGACCTCGGCGGTGGGCGCGCTGGCGCTGCTGGCGGTGATGCTGGTGCGCCGGCCGCAGACCGGGATGAGCCGCTCCACGCTGGTGCTGCTGTCGCTGGCCGGTCTGTTCCAGGCCGCGGCGACGCTCGCCTTTGTCGTGGCCGTGCGCATGGGCCTGCTGTCGATCATCGCGGTGGCCGGGGCGCTGTCGCCGGCCCCGACCGCGCTGATGGCGCGTTTTTTCCAGGCCGAGCGCATGTCGCGGGTGCAACTGACCGGTTTCGTCTTCGCCCTGGCGGGCATCGTCCTCATCGTGCTCGGCGGGCCCGGGTAGGGAACCGGCAAGTCTGTTAAGTTGGCGGCGTGACCCAACCCACAGGAGGTGCCAGGTGTCCGAAGATCCCAAGCCGGAAGTCGTGCGCAGCGACGTCAGCGAGCCCGCGGCGGGGCCGCGCAAGGACGTCACGATGGTCACCGTGGTGTACGTGCTGTACCTGGTGAGCTTCCTGACCGCATTGACCGCCATCGCAGGACTGATCATCGCCTACATCAAGCGCGGCGAGGCCGACACGGTCAGTGTCTCCCACTTTACCTATCAGATCCGTACCTTCTGGATCGGGTTGTTGTTCGCCGTGATCGGGGCCATCACCACGCCGATCGGCATCGGCTTTGTGATCTTCCTGGCCCTGATCGTCTGGCTGCTGGTGCGCTGCATCAAGGGCCTGCTGGCGAACAACGACAACCGCGCCATCGAGCAGCCCGAGACCTGGCTCTGGTAGTTCTTGTGCGCCGCCCTTGAGCGGCGTTGGCGAATGCGCGAGTGGCTGGAGCAATACCAGGTACTGATCTACCTGGTGGCGATTGCCCTGGGGCTCGGCCTGGGCCTGTCCGCGCCGGAGTTCGGGGCGATGCTGGATGCCGTGCTCTGGCCGGTGCTGGGGCTGTTGCTGTACGCCACGTTCACGCAGACGCCACTAACCCATCTGGGCGCGGCGTTTCGCGAGCCGCGCCTGCTCGCGGCAGCGGTGATCGGCAATTTTGTGGTGATCCCGCTGCTGGTCTGGGCGATCCTTCAGGTCGCGCCGGGCGGTCCGGCGGTCCTGCTGGGCATCGCGCTGGTGCTGCTGGTGCCGTGCACCGACTGGTTCATCACTTTCACCCATCTGGGTGGGGGTGACACGCGCCGGGCGATCGCCTTTTCTCCCCTTTCGCTGTTGCTGCAGCTTTCCCTGTTGCCGCTGTATCTGTGGTGGCTCTTCGGTGGCGAGTTCACCCTGGTGCTGGCCGGCGGAGACGTGCTGAAGGCCTTTGCCGGCCTGATCCTGGTCCCGCTGATTCTGGCGTATCTGACTGAGCGCTGGGCCGACGATGATCCCGGGCGCGGTCGTCTGATCGCGGGCCTGGCCTGGCTGCCAGTCCCGCTCCTGGCCGGGGTGGTGTTCGTTATCGCGGCCTCGCAGGTCACGACGGTGCTCGACGGAGTCGGCGTGCTGTTGCCGCTGCTGCTGATCTTTGCCGGTTTTCTGGTGGTTGCGGCCCTGCTGGCGCGGGCGCTGGCCCGGGGGTTCGACCTGCCGGTGGCGCAGGGGCGGGTGCTGGCGTTCAGCCTCGGCTCGCGCAATTCCTTCGTGGTGCTCCCGATCGCGCTGGCCCTGCCGCAGGGCCTGGAGCTCGCGGTGGTCGTGGTGGTGTTCCAGTCCCTGGTCGAGCTGGTCGGGATGGCGCTGTACCTGTGGTGGATTCCGCGGCACCTGTTCCCCAATCCTTCGGCTGCTTCCTGAGTACGGCGGGCCCTCCGGCACTGGCTTGATGTGAGCCCGGCGGACCCGCTGGCGGCGTCGGTCCTCATGCGCCGCCGATCGCCCCGGCGACCCCTTGGTGTCATTAATCCGACAGTAGCCTGCCTGTGTAGCATTTTTGTCATCCCTGGAAACGGATTTTTGACGGAAGCGGCCTATACTCCAAAAGGTGAAAAGCGTCACCCGGGACCTGGGGCGCCAGGGATTTCTTCGGACAGACGGGGAAGAGCATGTCCGGATCAGGAAAGATCAACGGGGCCTTGTGGCCTGCGCTGCCCAGCGGAATTGTCGATTCGGCTGGCGCGCAGGCCGGCTTCGGTGCGGAGGTGTTCCGGGCCTGCTCCACGGGTGCACCCCGCGAGGTGGCCTGGCTGGATGCCGGTGGGCATGCCCGCGAGTCCGTGCTGCGCCTTTCGGGTGCCTGGCGATTGCGCCGCTTGAGCTTCCCGCTGGCGCGCGCCTGGCCCGACCTCGACGGGGTCCGGGTGGGTCTGCTGGATCTCGATCATCCCCTGCCGTCGCAGTTGATTGACTTCGTGAATGCCCACCAGCAGGTCAAATGGATTGCGCTGGTCCATCCGGGGTTGCTGCCGAGTCCGGCATTGCGCGACCTGATCCGCGATAACTGCTATGACTTCCATACCCTGCCGCTGGATCAGGCCCGTCTGGAGGTCACGCTGGGCCGTGCCTGTGGCATGGCCGTGCTGGAGACCCCGTCCGAGCCCACCGCGATGGTCCCGGCGCCCGCCGAGGGACGCCCGATTATTGGCCACAGCGCCCCCATGCAGTCCCTGGCGCGGCAGCTCACGCGCGTGGCCGGTTCGGAAGCGCCGGTCCTGTTCCTCGGGGAGAGCGGGACCGGGAAGGAACTGGCGGCGCGGACGGTACATCGTCTGTCGCGCCGCGCTGACGGTCCGTTTGTGGCGGTCAACTGCGGGGCGCTGCCGGCACCGCTGATCCAGTCCGAACTGTTCGGGCACGAGGCGGGGGCCTTTACCGGCGCGACGCGGCGCAAGATCGGGCAGCTGGAACTGGCTCATGACGGGACGCTGCTGCTGGACGAGATCGGGGATCTGGGCCTCGAGCTTCAGGTGAACCTGCTGCGCTTCCTGCAGGAGGGGACGCTGGTGCGTGTGGGTGGCCTGCAGCCCATCCAGGTCGATGTGCGGGTGCTGGCGGCCACCCACATGAATCTGTTCCGCGCCGTCGAGGCGGGGCGTTTCCGCGAGGATCTCTACTACCGCTTGAACGTGATTCAGCTCGATGTGCCGCCCCTGCGCGATCGCGGGAGCGACTTGATGGCGCTCGCGCAGTTCTATTTCGAGCGTTTCCGGTGCCAGAACCCGCGCCTGCGCGGCTTCACCCAGGCAGCGGTCCGGGCGCTCCATGGCCATCGCTGGCCGGGCAATGTCCGTGAACTGGTCAATCGCATCCAGCGGGCCGTGACCATGGCGGAGGGACGCCTGATACGGCCGGAGGATCTGGGATTCCCGGCGCAGGAGCGGGATGACAGCCAGGAGACGCTGGCGCAGGCGCGCGACCGCGCGGAACGCGAGACGGTCATACGGGCGCTGGGGCAGTGCGACAACAACGTGTCGCGTGCCGCACGCCAACTGGGAGTGGGGCGAGTGACGCTTTATCGCTTGCTCGACAAGTACGGGGTGCGGCCACAGAAGCACTGAACCGGCGGTTTGGTGTCGTGGAGGCGGTCCGATGGGGGACGCGCAAGGCCCGGTCGGCGTGACCGGGCTGTGGGTTCCTGTATTCGTTGCCC
This sequence comes from Thioalkalivibrio sp. ALE30, assembly GCF_000377465.1. Lineage (NCBI taxonomy): Bacteria > Pseudomonadati > Pseudomonadota > Gammaproteobacteria > Chromatiales > Ectothiorhodospiraceae > Thioalkalivibrio > Thioalkalivibrio sp. ALE30. The sequence goes on from NZ_KB898171.1 coordinate 33,938, forward strand.
CCTTGCGGGGCCGGGAGAATGACCGTGGACGGGACTTGGATCGGGAGGAGGGGGGCGGGGCTGATGGTCGGCCCGTTGTTGCTGGGATTTTCGGCCACGGTGGTTGCGCAGGAGGGTCGCGAGGCGGTCGGTGATGCACCGCGCGACACCGGGCCACAGGTCACGGTTTTCGAGGAGCGCGGCATGCTGACGCCGCAGGGGCAATGGGTGATCGAGCCCTCGCTGTCCTACGTGCACAGCAGCGCGCTGGATGTCTCGATTGAAGGCTTCACGATTATCCCGGCCCTGGCGATCGGGCTGATCGATGTCAGCGAGACGGAGCGGGATACCCTGACGGCGGCGGTGGCATTGCGGTACGGGCTCACCGACCGACTGGAGGTCGGGCTGAAGATCCCCTGGGTCTACCGCGAGCAGCAGGTGCGGCGCCGCGACATCCTGGAGGGGACCGAGCTGGAGCGGGTCACCGGGTCCACGGGCAGTGGTCTCGGCGATATCGAGTTCGGATTGTCCTATCAGTTCAACACGGCGGACCGAGGACGACCGTTCTTTATCGGCAACCTGAAGGCCAAGAGCCGCACCGGGACCGACCCGTTCTCGGTGGATCGGCGCCGGATTGTGGACGAGGATGGCAATCGTCTCGGCGAGATCTTCCTGGAACAGCCGACCGGTTCCGGGTTCTGGGCGGTGCAGCCCAGCGTGACCATGATCTATCCGACCGATCCTGCGGTACTGTTCGCGAACGTCAGCTACCTGTGGAACATCGAGCGCGACGTGGGGCCGGATTACGGCACGGTCGATCCCGGGGATGCCTTCGGGGCCAGCCTCGGGATGGCCATCAGCCTGAACGATCGTACCTCGATGAGCTTGGGCTACGACCACAGCGTGGTGTTTCGTACCCGCGTGGAGAACGATCCGGGGCTGGAGCCGGTGTTCGGACGACGCCAGGTGGGGACTCTGCTGTGGGGGGTGTCGCACCGTCTGAGCGAACGCACCAGCCTGAACTTCTCCCTCGGTGTCGGGGTAACGGAATCGGCGCCCGACGTCCAGATGACGGTACGGGTTCCGATGCGTTTCTGAGGGGCGTGGCAGGGGCGGTTGTGGCGGGTGTTACTACCAGCCGCGGCCGCCGTCCAGAAGCTGCTGATCCATGGCTCGCCCGAGGTCACTGCGCGGCATTTGCAGGTTGCGCAGTTCCAGTTGCATGATCGTCTGGTGGTGGATCGCCTGGCCGTCCAGTTGATTCTGAATGGTCGTGACCCAGCCCGTGCCGTCCAGCGAATCGGTGACCAGCGCCCGCGGCGGAAATGCATCCGGTCCACTGCGGATCATGATGCGACTGGCCGTGTGGGCATGGCTCGCCGCCTGGTTCAGGGGGCCGATCGGGAGCAGCGTGGTCTGGTGCAGGGTCTCGCCGTTCAGGGAGGTGATCTGGTCCAGCCCGATCGCGATTTGCAGGCCGTCGCGGCCAAAGAAGCCGCCACGCTGTTCGGCCAGGATCGTATCGGGGACCACGCGCGGGTCCTGTGCGCCGGGGAGGCTGTCCAGGGCGAATCCGGTGGCGGGCAGGGCGGCCAGTATGAAGCACAGCACCACTCGCAAGTACCTGCGCCTCTGACCCGTCCGCGGAGCATGCGGTTCGGCGAAGCCCGTTCGGTTCGTGGTTGTCGCAGGCATCACCATTCTCGTGCTCGCGGGAGGTTGAGGGTGAATCGGCCGAGGTCGTGCCGCACCACACCCTCGCCGACGGGCGCCCGGGTGATGGCCGCCCACGTTTGCGGGGCGTTGAAGCTTGCGCGGGCACGCTCCACGTCTTCGCGAATGACGAACAGGATGTCGTTGACCTGGACCGACTCGAACTCGGGGCGACGATAGCTCTTGAGTCCCAGGGCCGGATCTCCGACCAGCACTTCGCCATCGCGCAGCCCCTTGATGACCACGAAATGCCGGTATCCTCGCGTCTCGATCATCGCGATCGCGGGGACGCCAAGCCCCTCAAGGTCGTCCAGGCCGATGCGGAAGCCATCTGCTGCAAGGTGGGCCTCCGAGGCGAGGTAGGTCTTCATGTCCAGGAGCGAGAAGCCCTGGGCACGAATCAGATCCTGATCGCCGCGGCGGAACATGCCGTCGAAGGTGGTGGTTTCCTCGGTGGGACGGTCGTAGTGATAGCTCAGCAGGGTCGCCAGCGCCGCGGATCCACAGCTGAAGTCGTATTGCTGCGGCACCACCGAGCGGAAGCGCAGGGCCTTCATGCTGTCGACCGGTACGTTCATGCTCCCGATGACCCCCGGAAACTGGGCGCCACCCATCTGCGCCATCAGGGGCTGCGGGCCCTGCAGGGCCAGTAGCAGTGCGGCCAGTGCCAGACGAAGACCCCGGCGGGCCATGATTCAGGGGTTGATCGTGACGTTCACGATCATCGATTCCTGGATGGCCACGTTGTGGCCGGTGTTCTGGATGATCGTGGAGAATCCACGGGCATTGTCAAAGGCGCCGTTGGCAATCAGGTTGGTACCGCCATGGCCGCCCACGACGACATTGTCGTGCAGGGCAATCTGGGAATGGACCTGACCCAGCTGCACGTTGCTGACCCCCTGCCGGGCGCGTTGCTCATTCAGGGTATCCGTGCCCACAGGTGCCAGTGCCTGTATGTCCAGCTGGGATGGATGTGCATGAGAGGTGTGGCTCTCGATGGCGTCGTCCGCGGTGACTGTACCCGCCACTAGGCTCAGTGCGCCCAGCATTGCGGGCAGGAGGTATCGAGGGCGCTTTCGGGAAGGGAACATGACCGAATTCTCCAGTGGAGTACCAAGGCGCGACGGGTCCGGAGACCCGCCGCGTCGTACGGACTAGTTGCCCAGGTTCAAGTGCGCCTGCACCGAGACCTGCTGTTGCGTCAGGCTGTTGGCCCCGCTGTTCTGCGAGACCTGGGTGATGCCAGCCGGGGACACGAAGGAATCGGAACCGATCGTGTTGTACGCGGTGCTGCGCGCCCCTTCGGCGATATCCACGTAGTTCCCGGTGACCGTACCGGACAGGTCGTTCTGGCTGACCACGGCGTTGACCTGCAGCATGGTGTTGAAGCTGTCGGTTGCCGTGCTGTTGCCGGAATCCATGACCGCGAGGCTGTTGTCGGAGTTGTCGCTCTGATCGCGGGTCACGCTGGCGGTGGAGCCATTGTTGGCGGCGGCACTGTTGTCGTCGGCGCTGGCCGAGCTGTTGTCCGAGCTGTCGTTGCCCGAATCCGACACATTGAGGCTGTTGTCGGAGTTATCGTTGCCCGAGTCCGAAACGTTCAGGCTGTTGTCGGAGTTGTCGTTACCGGAATCGGCGATGTTCAGGCTGTTATCGGAGCTGTCATTCCCCGAGTCCGAGACCGTGGTGTTCCCCGAATCCGCGATGCTGGTGCTGTTGTCGGAACTGTCGTTACCGGAGTCGGCGACGTTCAGGCTATTGTCCGAGTTGTCGTTGCCCGAATCGGCGATGTTCAGACTGTTGTCCGAGCTGTCATTGCCCGAGTCGGCCACATTCAGACTGTTGTCGGAACTGTCGTTGCCCGAATCCGAGACCGTCGTGTTCCCCGAGTCCGCCACGCTGGTGCTGTTGTCGGAGCTATTGGACAGGTCGGAGTCATTGACCGTTACCGCCAGCGAATTTTCGTTGGCGGAGGAACCGCCATTGTCGGCGGTCGAGGAGGCCGTGGCATTCTGATCGCCCACCTCACCTTCCGCCGTATTGGTCGGATTGGCCAGCGCGAGTCCGGAGCTCAGGCCGAAAGCGAGTGCGATCGCGGAAGCGATAAGTGTCTTTTTGAAGCTCATGATGAATCTCCTTTGGGTTGTGGCGACACGCCTCTAGGCGTCGTGGCCGCCATGACGCAACCGCCCTGGCGGCCACGACAAATCCGTTAGCAGGAGTCGGGCCAAATGGAAGATTCTTCGATTAATCAGGACCTTGCGGATTCCCCTCGGATGTCCGTCGCGGGCGATCTGTACCGCTGGCGAAACAACAAATGATCGGTCTCCTGCGGATCCGCCTGTAAGTGGCGGAAATCCGAAAAGAATCACGCGGGACGCAAGCTGTCTTCCCGGGAGACAACCATCGCCCAGCATCCACGCGAGATGGGCAAACGGGGTCCAACTGGTTCTGGGCAGAGGCGTATTGGGGCCGCAAGGCTTCGAGTGCCCAGGACGTGCGGTATCGCAGATCGGCGTATGGCTACGTGCTCGTTCATGGCGCCCGGGCTGGCCGATGAGACGATTACCCCGGCGGCAGGTGTGGCGGTTGGTGGAGGCGGAGGATCGCACCACAGCCGCCGGGCGGCCCTGCGGGCCGGCCCGGTGTACTGCGGTTACGCGGACGGCCCGGGGTTCGGGATCCGCAGGGTATGTTGGGGTGGAGTCTCAGCGTTCCAGGTACTGCAGCTTGTTCTCGACGCCGTCCCATTCTTCGGCATCTTCCGGAGGGTCCTTGCGCGCGGTGATCACCGGCCAGGTGCGGGCCAGCTCGGCGTTCAGCTCTATGAAGTGCATCTGATCCTCTGGCACGTCGTCCTCTGGCAGTATGGCTTCGGCCGGGCATTCCGGTTCGCACAGGGTGCAGTCGATGCACTCGTCCGGATCGATGGCTAGGAAGTTCGGGCCTTCATGGAAGCAGTCGACGGGGCAGACCTCGACGCAGTCGGTGTACTTGCACTTGATGCAGTTATCGATAACGACGAACGTCATGGTGTTTCTCCCTTTTCATTCAGTCTTGTGACCGGTCGTTTCCGCTGACCGGTCGGGCTGTGGCACCGCCAGCCGGCAGGATTTCGCCGCATTGTAACGCCTCCCCTGCGGCTGTCGGGAATCCCGGGCGAACCCTGGCCACATTCGGGGGGCTCGCGCCAGCGGCGGGCCGATTACCACGGCCCCTGCGGGGCCTCGCAATGACAGGGGAACCATCTCGACACCGCGAGGCATGGCCACCCCTCAACGCCTCATCGCAAGGCGCAACCATCCCCTTGACCCGTCATCGCGAGGAGCGAAGCGACGTGGCGATCTCCCGGGGCACCCCCGGCGCTGAGTCACTCCGGTGAATCCCGATGGTTCCGAACGTGATGGCCACGGCCCCTTCGGGACCGCGCAACGAGCGCGTCAATCCGGGTTGCGCAGGGCCTCCTTCATCCGGTACAGCGCGTCCAGCGCTTCGCGCGGGGACATATCGTCGGGGTCCAGGGTGTCGAACAGCGCCTTCAGGGCGCGTTCTTCCGGAGCCGTTTGCGGTTCCGGGTCGCTCGTCACCTCGGGTGGCGCGGGGGTGAACAGGCCGAGCTGGGGCGAGTCGGCGGCGGCCGCACGATCCTCCAGCTCGCGCAGGTGGGTGCGCGCAAGCTTCAGCACGTCGGCTGGAACACCGGCGAGCTGGGCGACCTGCAGGCCGTAGCTCTGGTTGGCGGGCCCCTCGCGGACCTGGTGCAGGAACACGATGCTGTGCTCGTGTTCCATGGCATCCGTATGTACGTTGGCGACGGCCGACTCGCGTTCGGCCAGCGCCGTCAGCTCGAAGTAGTGCGTGGCGAACAGGGTCAGGGCGCGATTGTGGCGCGTCAGGCGCTCGGCGCAGGCCAGCGCCAGGGCGAGGCCGTCGAAGGTGCTGGTGCCGCGCCCGATCTCGTCCATCAGCACCAGGCTTTCGGGACCGGCGTTGTGCAGGATATTCGCGGCTTCGGTCATCTCCACCATGAAGGTGGAGCGCCCGGAGGTCAGGTCGTCGGAGGCCCCGATGCGGGTGAAGATGCGGTCCACCGGCCCGATCTGCGCCCGCGCGGCCGGCACGAAGCTGCCCATGCAGGCCAGCAGCACGATCAGGGCCGTCTGGCGCATGTAGGTGGACTTGCCGCCCATGTTGGGCCCGGTGATCACCAGCAGGCGGCGCTCTTCGGGGTCCAGTTCGGTGTCGTTGGCGACAAACGGCGCGTCCAGACCGGCCTCCACGACGGGGTGGCGGCCCTGCTCGATGCGGATGCCGGGGTTCTCCACCAGTTCCGGGCAGTGCCAGTCCAGGCGCTGGGCGCGCTCGGCCAGGCAGGCGAGGGCGTCCAGTTCGGCGAGCGCGTCGGCGATGGCGCGCAGGCGCGGGGCGCGGCCCTGAAGCTCGGTGATCAGGCCCTCGAACAGGGCGCGCTCGCGGGCCATCGCCTGCTCGCGGGCGGAGAGGATCTCGTCCTCGAAGCGCTTGAGTTCCTCGGTGGTGTAGCGCTCGGCGTTCTTCAGGGTCTGGCGGCGCATGAAGCGTCCGGGCAGCTCCGCCGAGCGCGTGCGCGAGACCTCGATGTAGTAGCCGTGCACGCGGTTGTACGCGACCTTCAGGGTGGGGATGCCGGTGGCCTCGCGCTCGCGTGCCTCGATCTCGCGCAGGAACGAGTCGGCGTCGTGCTCCAGTGCGCGCAGGCGGTCCAGCTCGGCATCGAAGCCCGGCCGGATCATGCCCCCGTCGGTGACGCGCAGCGGGGGCTCCTCGACCAGCGCGGCGGCCAGAGTGGCGCTCAGGTCGGCCTCCGGGGCCAGGGCCTGATGCAGGGCCTGCAGGGCGTCGCTGTTCCCGGCCACGGGCGTCAGGGCCTGGTGCAGCGGCGGCAGGCGTTCGAGGCTCGCGAGCAGGGCGGTCAGGTCACGTGGGCGCGCGCTGCCGAGGACGATGCGCGACAGGATGCGTTCGACATCCGCACTGCCGGCCAGGGCCTCGCGCAGGGGCGTGGTGGCTCCGGCCTCCAGCAGCGCGGTGATCGCGGTCTGGCGCTCGCGGATGACGGCGCGGTCACGCAGCGGCTGGTGCAGCCACTGCAGCAGCCGGCGCGAACCCATCGCCGAGCGGGTGGTGTCCAGCAGGGCCAGCAGCGATCCCTGGCGTTCGCCGCCGAGCGTCCGGGTCAGTTCCAGGTTGCGGCGGGTCGCCGGGTCCAGCACCAGCATCTGGCTGCGCAGTTCGTGCGCCAGGCCGGTGATGTGGGCGAGATCGCCGCGATAGCGGTTCTGCACGTAGGCGAGCAGGGCGCCAGCGGCGGCGATGCCGAGGTCGAGGCCATCGCAGCCGAAGCCGGAGAGGTCGCGGGTGCCGAAGTGTGTGGTGAGCACGCGGCGCGCGGAGACGCCGTCGAAGTGCCAGTCCGCGTGGCGTTGCGGCGCGAATCCGTCGATCCCGGGGATCGGCGCTGCCTGATCGGGGATCAGGCATTCCACCGGGTCCAGGCGCGCCAGCTCGGCGGCGAGCTCGGTCGCATCGCGCACCTCCAGCAGGCGGAACTGGCCGCTGGCGAACTCCAGGCTGGCGATCCCGTAGCCCTCCTTGCGGCCCTTGATCGCGGCCGAGCCGGCGGGACAGACGGCAACCAGCCGGTTGATGCTGCGGGCCTCCAGCAGGGCCTCTTCGGTAACCGTGCCGGGGGTGACGATGCGCACCACCTCGCGTTTGACCGGGCCCTTCTGCGCGCCTACCGCGCCGGTCTGCTCGCAGATGGCCACGCTCTCACCCAGCTTCAGCAGGCGCGAGAGATAGCTCTCCAGGGTGTGCACCGGGATGCCGGCCATGGGGATCGGCTGCCCGGCGGACTCGCCGCGCCGGGTCAGGGTGATGTCGAGCAGCGACGCGGCGCGTTCGGCGTCGTCGTAGAACAGCTCGTAGAAATCGCCCATGCGATAGAGCAGCAGCGTGTCCGGGTACTCGGCCTTGATGCCGAGGTACTGCTGCATCATCGGCGTATGGGCAGAAAGGGGTTCGGCGGTGCTCATCGGTTCGGCGGCGCTCGATCCGGGCAAACGCGCAGTATACGGATGCAGCGCGCCACATGGCAGGTGGGTCTGGCCTGGTAGTTGTGCCACACTCGAGGCCGTGCGGCGGACGCCACGTCAGGGAGGGGCGAACATGATCGGGGAAGAGGATCGGCGCAATCATCGGCGGATGCAGGTGCAGGGCGAGGCGCGCATGACCTGGCGGTCCAGTGGCGAGTCGGTCGCCGTGCAGCTGGAGGACCTGTCGGCGACGGGCTGTGCGTTCGTGGTCCAGCGCGAGACCGACCCGGGGGTTGATGTCAGCGTGGTGGTACCGAGTCCCGACGGCCGACTAGCGGGGCTGGAACGCCACGGTCGCGTGGTGCGCTGCGACGCCGTCGATCCGGCCGATGGCGGCGGCTGGCGGGTTGCGGTCGCCTTCGATACGGAGGGATGATCGCGCCATGACCGCCGCATCCAGCAGCACGATCCCGACTTCGGGGGAAGCCGACGCCCCCGGCCTCTCCGCGCTGGTGTACGACCTGGGCGAGCGCCTGATGGCACGGGGCGAGCGTCTGTGCACCGTGGAATCCTGCACCGGTGGCGGCATCGCCCAGGCGATGACCGATATCCCGGGCAGCTCGCAATGGTTCGAATGCGGCTGGGTCGCGTACTCCAACGCGGCCAAGACGGCGATGGTCGGGGTTCCGGCCGAACTGATCGCGGAACACGGCGCGGTCAGCGAGGCCGTGGCCCGCGCGATGGTCGAGGGCGCACTGGCCCGCTGCGATGCGGATCATGCGCTCTCGGTCACCGGGATCGCCGGGCCCGGTGGCGGGACCGCGGACAAGCCGGTCGGTACGGTCTGCTTCGGCTGGCAGACGCGCGGCCAGGAGGTGCGCGTCGCGACCCGCCATTTCCCCGGCGAACGCCACGCCGTTCGTCTGCAGTCAATGCTCCACGCCCTGAGCGAACTGCTCGCCCACGAGGCGGCCTGACGCCGCTCGGGGCGGGTTTCGTGCCCGGCATTGATCCGCGCAGGATCCCGGGTTGGGTCGTTCCCCGCCCTGTGGGATACTGCGGCCCCGTATCCGCCCCGCAACGGATCGGAAATCATCGCTGCAAGTATCGGGAGGCAAACCGTGGACGAGAATCGCAAGAAGGCCCTGACCGCCGCACTGGGGCAGATCGAACGCCAATTCGGCAAGGGCGCGGTGATGCGCATGGGCGATCAGCAGGCGGTCGACGTCCCCGCGATCTCCACGGGCTCCCTGGCGCTGGACATCGCGCTGGGCATCGGCGGCGTGCCGCGCGGGCGCGTGGTCGAGATCTACGGGCCGGAGTCCTCGGGCAAGACGACCCTGACCCTGCAGGTGGTGGCCGAGGCGCAGAAGGTGGGCGGTACCGCCGCGTTCGTGGATGCCGAGCATGCGCTGGACCCGACCTACGCCGAGAAGCTGGGCGTGAACGTCGATGACCTGCTGGTCTCGCAGCCGGATACCGGTGAGCAGGCGCTGGAGATCGCCGACATGCTGGTGCGCTCCGGCGCGGTGGACGTGGTGATCGTCGACTCGGTGGCCGCGCTGACGCCCAAGGCCGAGATCGAGGGCGAGATGGGCGACTCCCACGTCGGCCTGCAGGCGCGCCTGATGTCGCAGGCGCTGCGCAAGCTGACCGCCAACATCAAGCGCTCCAACACGCTGGTCATCTTCATCAACCAGATCCGCATGAAGATCGGCGTGATGTTCGGCAGCCCCGAGACCACCACCGGCGGCAACGCGCTCAAGTTCTACTCCTCCGTGCGCATGGATATCCGCCGTATCGGCGCGATCAAGAAGGGCGACGAGGTGATCGGCAACGAGACCCGCGTGAAGGTCGTGAAGAACAAGATGGCACCCCCGTTCAAGGAGGCCTACTTCGAGATCCTCTATGGCGAGGGTATCTCGCGGGTCGGCGAGATCATCGAGATGGGCGTGAAGGAAGGCCTGATCGACAAGGCGGGTGCCTGGTACAGCTACAACGGCGAGCGTATCGGCCAGGGCAAGGAGAACGCCCGCCAGTACCTGAAGGACAACCCGCACATCGCCGAGGAAGTCGAGAAGACCCTGCGCGACCGCCTGCTGCCGAAGCGTAACAAGGCCGCGGCGGAGGACGAGCCGGTCGATGCCCCGGTCGAGGAGCAAGGCTGACCCGGCCGACCCGGAGGCCGCGCTGGAGGCGGGCCTGCGGTTGCTGGTCCGGCGCGAACACTCCGCGCTGGAGCTGAGCCGCAAGCTGGCCGAGCGTGGGTTCGAGCGGGATGCGGTTGATACCGCGCTCGAGCGCGCGCGCGAGCTCGACTACCTGAGCGACACCCGCTACGCGGATTTCATCGCCCGCCACCGCACGGAGCAGGGCTACGGCGAACAGCGCATCCGCGCCGAACTCGCCCACAACGGTATCGGCAGCGATACCGTCAATGCCGCCCTCGATGCCCTGGAGGTCGACTGGACCGATCAGGCCCGCGGCCAGCTCGAACGCCACTTCCGCCACCCCCCCGAGACCCGCGAGGACGAGGCCCGCATGCTCCGCCACCTGGCCGGCCGCGGCTTCCCCGGCGGCGTCGCCCACCAGGCCCTCGCCGCCTGGAAAGACGACGCTGGTATCTCCTGACCGATTGCTTCGTCGCTTCGCTCCTCGCAATGACGGGTTTGGAGGAACGTCATTGCGAGGAGCGAAGCGACGAAGCAATCCCCGAGAGAACCACCAGATCCGGGGTCTGGCCGGACCCAGCCGATTGCCACGGACCCTTTGGGGGCCTCGCAATGACGTATTTCTGACCCCGTCATTGCGAGGAGCCCCGCGACGAAGCAATCTGTGTCCAGAGCCACCCGACCCAGACGCCGAGTGATCCACCAGCGATTGCCACGGCCCCTTCGGGGCCTCGCAATGACGTCCTTGTGTTGGGGGCACGCTAGTGTCTCGGTGGTGAATGGCCGAAAGGATTCTCGGCCGCTGAGTACCAATGTGCAGTCGCCCAGGGAGGGAGCGATGAAACAACCCTGTGTCTACATCATGAGCAACCGTCGTGACGGGACCCTCTACGTGGGTGTGACCAGCAACCTGGTGCAGCGGGTCTGGCAGCATCGCTCGGGAGAGGTATCCGGGTTCACCAGCCGCTACGGTCTGCATCGGCTCGTCTGGTTCGAGCAATGCGTGGAGATGGAATCCGCGATTGAGCGCGAAAAGCAGCTGAAGGCGGGCCCGCGGCGCAGGAAGGTTGCGCTGATCGAGCAGGTGAACCCCGGGTGGCGGGATCTGTTCGACGACATCGTGGGTTGAACCCGACTGGGGAGGTCCTTGCCGATCGCTTCGTGGCCGCGCTCCTCGCAATGACGGCGATCATGGTGCGTCATTGCGAGGCTGCGAAGAGGGCGTGGCACTCGACCAGGCCAGGCCAGAATCGGGATCGGGGGGTTCCGTAAAGCGATTGCTTCGCTACGCTCGCAATGACGGGACAAAGACGACGTCATTGCGAGGCGCAACGCGACGAAGCAATCTGCATCCACGGCCACCTGATCCAGGCGTCGAGTGACCCACCGACGATTGCCACGGTCCCTTCGGGGCCTCGCAATGAGGGGCAACATGGCCCGAAGGCGGGCCCGGCAATACGCGGCTGGGGCGCTTGCGTGATAGCATTCCGGGTTTGACCCCAACGCTCACCGGAACCGCATGAAAAGCGCCGACATTCGCCGGAGTTTCCTCGAATTCTTTGAAGGGCATGGCCATACGATCGTGCCGTCCAGCCCGCTGGTACCGGGCAATGATCCCACGTTGCTGTTTACCAACGCGGGCATGGTGCAGTTCAAGGATGTGTTCCTCGGGCGCGAGAAGCGTCCGTATACCCGGGCGGTGTCCACGCAGCGCTGCGTGCGCGCGGGCGGCAAGCACAACGACCTCGAGAACGTCGGCTATACCGCGCGCCACCACACGTTCTTCGAGATGCTGGGCAACTTCAGCTTCGGCGACTACTTCAAGCGCGACGCGATCCACTACGCCTGGCAGTTCCTGACCGAGTCCATTGGCCTGCCGCCGGAGAAGCTGTGGGTCACGGTCTACGAGACCGACGACGACGCCTACAGCGTCTGGGCGAACGAGATCCAGGTGCCGGCCGAGCGCATCATCCGCATAGGCGACGACCCCGATGGCGGTTCCGACAACTTCTGGCAGATGGGCGATACCGGCCCCTGCGGCCCCTGCACCGAGGTGTTCTACGACCACGGTCCGGAGGTCGAGGGCGGCCCGCCCGGCTCCCCGGACGAGGACGGCGATCGCTACATCGAGATCTGGAATCTGGTGTTCATGCAGTACGACCGCGACGCGGACGGCACGCTGAACCCGCTGCCACGCCCGTCCGTCGATACCGGTATGGGACTGGAGCGCCTGGCCGCCGTGCTGCAGGGCGTGCACTCCAACTACGAGATCGACCTGTTCCAGGACCTGATCGCGGCCGCCGCGCGCGTGACCGGGGCGAGGGAAAAGGATTCCGCCTCGCTGCGCGTGATCGCCGACCACATCCGTTCCATTGCCTTCCTGATTACCGACGGCGTGCTGCCGTCGAACGAGGGCCGCGGCTACGTGTTGCGCCGCATCATCCGCCGCGCCGCGCGCCATGGCTTCAAGGTGGGCGCGCAGGACGCCTTCCTCTACCAGATGGTCGGCGACCTGGTGCGCGCGATGGGCGAGGCCTTCCCGGAGCTGGCCGAGGCGCAGGCGCAGGTCGAGAAGGTGCTGGAGAAGGAGGAACGCAAGTTCCTGGAGACGCTCGACAAGGGCATGAAGATCCTCGAGGACGACCTGCGCGATCTCGAGGGCCAGGTGATCCCGGGCGAGACCATCTTCCTGCTGTATGACACCTATGGCTTCCCGGTGGACCTGACCGGCGATATCGCCCGCGAGCGCGGCCTGGAGCTGGACATGGCGGGCTTCGAGTCCGCGATGGCCGACCAGCGCGCCCGGGCCCGCGCCGCCAGCCACTTCTCCATGGACGACGGCGGCCTGCCGCAGGTCGATCTCGAGACCACATTCTCCGGCTACGAGACCGTCGACGACGAGGGTCGCGTGGTCGCGCTGTACCAGAACGGCGAGCCGGTCGAACGACTCGAGGTCGGCGCCGAAGGCCTGGTGGTACTGGACCGCACGCCGTTCTACGGCGAGTCCGGCGGCCAGGTGGGCGATGTCGGCACGCTCAGTGGCTCCGGCGTGCGCTTCCAGGTCGCTGATACCCGCAAGCAGGGCGCGGCGCACATCCATGTCGGCCAGGTCCGCGCCGGCACGCTGGAGGTCGGCCAGACGCTGCAGGCCGCGGTGGAAGGCCCGCGCCGCGAGAACATCCGTCGACATCACTCGGCGACCCACCTGCTGCACAAGGCCCTGCGCGACCAGTTGGGCGACCACGTCCAGCAGAAAGGTTCGCTGGTGGACCCGGAGCGCCTGCGCTTCGACTTCACCCACATGGAGCCGCTGACCGACGAGCAGCTGCGTGCCATCGAGGCCCAGGTGAACGCCGAGATCCTGGCCAACGAGGCCACCGATACCCGCGTGATGGACATCGAGTCGGCGATGGAGTCCGGCGCGGTCGCGCTGTTCGGCGAGAAGTACGGCGATCAGGTCCGGGTGCTGAAGATTGGCACCTCCGTGGAGCTGTGCGGCGGCACGCATGTGGATCGTACCGGCGACATCGGCCTGTTCCGCATCACCTCCGAGGGCGGGGTGGCGGCCAGTATTCGCCGTATCGAGGCGGTGGCCGGCGAGGTGGCGCTGCGCTGGGTCGACCAGCAGCTCGGGTACCTGGATGCGATCGCCGATCGCCTGCGCGCCGGGCGTGGCGAGGCGGCCGACAAGGTCGCCCAGTTGCAGGAGCGCTCGCGCGAACTGGAAAAGCAGATCGAACAGCTCAAGGGCAAGTTGGCCAGCCAGGCCGGCAGCGATCTGGCCTCGCAGGCGCAGGAGGTCGGCGGCGTGCAGGTGCTGGCCGCGAAGGTCGAAGGCGTGGAGCCCAAGGCCCTGCGCGACATGGTCGACCAGCTCAAGCAGAAACTCGGCAAGGCGGTCGTGGTCCTGGGTACCGCCACCGGCGAGGGCAAGGTCAGCCTGGTGGCCGGCGTCACCAAGGCCGAGACCGGCCAGTTCAAGGCCGGCGACCTGGTCGGTCATGTCGCCGCGCAGGTGGACGGCAAGGGCGGCGGCCGCCCGGACATGGCGATGGCTGGCGGTCAGAGCCCGGACAAGCTGGATGCCGCGCTGGCCTCGGTCGCCGACTGGGTACGCGAACGGGCCTGACGGTTTCCGTCACTAGCACGCCCGTCATCGCGAGGTGCGCAGCGCGGTGGCGATCTCCAGGCGGTGGCCCCGGCGCTGGAAGGCGGGTGGTTCCGGTGGCTTCGGACGGCGGTTGCCGCGGCCCCTGACGGGGCCTCGCAACGACGGTGGTCTTGTCATCGCGAGGCGCGCAGCGCCGCGGCGATCTCCTTGGGATAGCGCCGCCGCTGACGGGCCTCGCAACGACGGATATTTTGTTGTCTAATGGTGGCCTTTTAAGTAAACGCTAATGGATGGGGTGCGCCCTGTCCGGACGGCCGCAAGGGCCGGGCACGGAACGGAATCTTCAAATGGCGTTGCTGGTACTCAAATTTGGCGGCACCTCGGTGGGCTCGCCCGAACGCATCCAGGCGGTCGCGGAACGCGCCCTGAAACTGCGCGAGGAAGGGCACCAGCTGGTGATCGTGGTCTCCGCGATGAGCGGCGAGACCGATCGTCTGCTGGGGCTCGCCCACGCGCTGAACCCGCGGGCGGATGGCCGCGAGCTGGACGTGCTGCTGTCCACCGGCGAGCAGGTCACCATCGCGCTGCTGGCGATGGCGCTGGAGGCGCGCGGCTGCGACGCGCGCTCCTACACCGGCGCGCAGGTGACCATCCGCACCGACAGCGCGCATAACAAGGCGCGCATCCGCAGCATCGACGATGCCCGCGTGCGGGGCGACTTGGACGCCGGGCGCGTGGTGGTCGTGGCCGGTTTCCAGGGCGTGGACGAACACGGTGCGATCACCACCCTGGGCCGGGGGGGCTCGGATACCACCGCAGTCGCGCTGGCCGCGGCGCTCAAGGCCGACGAGTGCCGCATCTACACGGATGTCGACGGCGTCTACACCACCGATCCGCGCCTGGTCCCGAATGCCCGCCGGTTGCACAGCATCACCTTCGAGGAGATGCTGGAGATGGCAAGCCTCGGTTCCAAGGTGCTGCAGATCCGGGCGGTGGAATTCGCCGGCAAGTACAACGTCCCGTTACGAGTGCTGTCCTCGTTCGAGGAAGGACCGGGGACCCTGATTACCACGGAGGAGGATGCGCAGGTGGAACAGGCGCTGGTTGCGGGTATCGCGTTCAATCAGAACGAGGCCCAGCTGACGATTCAGGGCGTCCCCGATCAGCCGGGGGTCGCGCATCGCATCCTCGGCCCGATCGCGGAGGCCAATATCGAGGTGGACATGATCGTGCAGAACGTGGGCGCGGATCAGACCACCGACTTCACCTTTACGGTTCATCGCAACGACTACGACAAGGCCCTCGAGATCCTGCAGGCGGCGGCCAGGGACCTCAACGCCCGCGAGGTCGCCGGCGACACCCACATCGTCAAGATCTCCGTGGTGGGCGTCGGCATGCGCTCGCACGCCGGCATCGCCAGCAAGATGTTCGAGGCCCTGTCGCGCGAAACCATCAACATCCGGATGATCTCCACCTCGGAAATCAAGATCTCCGTGGTGGTGGATGAGAAGTACCTCGAACTTGCGGTACGTGCATTGCACGATGCATTTGAACTCGAACACGACCCTGCCGGTCAACAGGAGGACGGTTAAGGATGACAGACCGTAAAACGGTTACCGGACGACCGACTCCGTCCGACACAGGCACTGCGGAGAAGAGCATGCTCATTTTGACTCGACGTGTGGGCGAGACCCTCATGATCGGCGAGGATGTGTCCGTCACCGTCCTGGGGGTCAAGGGCAATCAGGTCCGCATCGGCATCAACGCACCTCAGGACGTCGCGGTTCATCGCGAGGAGATCTTTCAGCGCATCCAGCGCGAATCGAACGTCGCCGGCGGTGACGGCGGCGGGGAGAACTCCGGTGGCGGTGGTAGTACCGGGGCCGGGGGTGTGGCCGCAGGCGCACGCGACGACTGAACCCTCGGCAGGCAATGTCAGGGCCCGGAGGCGGATCACCGCCTGCGGGCCTTTCATTTGGCCGCCCAAGAACGTATCCTGTGCCGCGTTTCCGGAGAGTTGGCCGAGCGGTCGAAGGCGCTCCCCTGCTAAGGGAGTATGGGTCAAAAGCCCATCGAGGGTTCGAATCCCTCACTCTCCGCCAAATCCTGTGAAGGGGCCCAACTGGCTCCTTTCGCACGTCTGGCCCCAGCATTTCCGGGATTCGAACCCGAGATATGAGAACGATGGTTCGACCGGTGGCGCGTAGCGACACCGGAACGCCGCAGCGCAGCGAAGGCGGCCCGAAGGGCGACCGGCGCAGCCGGGCGTAATCCTCACTCTCCGCCAAATCCTGTGAAGGGGCCCAAGTGGCCCCTTTCGCACGTCTGGCCCCCGAGATTTCCGGGATTCGGCCCCGAGATGGAAGACCGGTGGTTCGAGCGGCGCCGCCTCACGGCGCCAGCATGGCGGAGCGCAGCCGCCCGTCACCCCTCACGCTCCATATTCTCCAGCGAAGAAGCCCGCGCGGTTCTGTTCGCATTTCGGCGGCCGGGGTATCCCTTCGGTCCGGGTTCAGGAGGGGGCGGGGCGGCCGAGATCGAGGCGGGGCCAGTCGCGCGGCAGGGATTCCGGGGCGTGGGTCACGAGCAGGCACTGGCGCTGGTTCAGCCACGGGCCGATGCGGGGCAGCACGCGCTCGAGAGTCCTCGGGTCGAGTCCGGCGAAGGGTTCATCGAGCAGGACGACGGGACGGTCCTGAAGGAGGATCGCCGCCAGGGCGAGCCGGCGCCGCTGGCCGCCGGAGAGGTACGAGCCAGCTTCGCCGATGCGGTAGTCCAGACCTTCTTCCGTGCCACGCACGGCGTTCGCCAGATCCACCTGCTCCAGAGCCTCCCACAGGGCCGCATCGCTGAGAGGCGTGTGACGCGGCTCCAGGATGTCGCGGAGGGAGGTGTCCGGCAGTTGCAGCCCCTGAGGCAGGTAGCTGAGATGGCGGTACCGGGTGTCGGCCGAGATTCGATCGAGATCGTCGCCGCCAAGCGCGATGCGCCCGGTCAGGGGCGGCAGTTCGCCGGCGAGGGTGTCCAGCAGCGTGCTCTTGCCGCGCCCGCTGGCCCCGCTGATCACCAGCGGACGGCCGCGCGCGGGGGCGAGGTCCAGGGGGCCGAGCAGCGGGCGTTCGCGGTGAAAGCCGATGGTCAGGCCGTGGGCCTGCAGCACGGGGGCGTGGTCGGCAGGGGCCGGGCGTGCGGCTCCTGCCGGGGCCTGCCCGGCTGCTTCGAGATGCTGCACGCGCCCGGCGGCCTTCAGGCTCTCGCCGGCACGCCACCACGCCCCGGGCAGGCTGCCGAGGACCTCGCCCAATCCCAGGGTCATCAGCGGCAGCAGTACCGCCACAGGCGCGCTCAGGGTCCCGTCGCGGTACCAGCCCAGGGCGAGGACCAGCATCAGCAGCGCGGATGCGCCGACCACGGCCTGCACGGCCTGTTCGGACCCGACGCCAAATGTCTCCTGGGCGCGTTGCTGGCGCGCGTAGGTCGCGTTCTCGCGGCGCAGCGAGGCCTCGTGTTCGCGGGCCCGGTCGTAGGCCAGAAGCTCGGCCAGGCCGCCAATGTAGTCGAACAGCCCGATGCGTTCGCGCGCCCGGGCCTGCACCAGCGCCTGGCTGCGGCGCTGCCCGGCCAGTGCAAGCAGCGCGGAGACGGCAAGTGTTGCAAGACCGGAGACGGCGAGCACGGCCGCGGCGGGCCAGGGCGCCAGCCAGATGGCGATGACCAGCGTGACCACGAGGGTGATGGCCGCGGCGACCATCGGTCCGACCACCCGCAGGGGCATCCCATCGAGGGTGTCGATGTCGCTGGTCAGGCGGGTCTGCAGGTCGCCACTGCGGTAGGCGCGAACGCGTGCCATGGGCAGTGCGGCGAGCCCGCGGAAGCTGTGGCCGCGCAGATCGGCCAGGCTGCGCAGCACCGCCTCGTGACTGACCAGACGCTCGAAATAGCGTGCCAGGGTGCGGCTGATCGCGGCGGTACGGATGCCACCGGACGGTACGTAGAGGTCCAGGGTGGCCAGAAGTCCGGCGCCGGCCAGCGCGGTCGCGGTGATAAACCAGCCGGACAGCGCCAGCAGGGCGATCCCGGCGATCCAGGTCAATGCCAGCAGGCCCCAGGCGCCCCAGTACCAGACGCGGCGCCGGCGGAAGACGCGGTGCAGAAAGGCGAGGTTGGCGCGGGTTTCGTCACGCATGGGGTGTCTCCGGCGTGACCGGCGCCAGCTCCAGCTGTTGCGGGCAGCGCCGGTGGATGGCGGCATGATGGCTCGCGATCACCAGCGTCAGGCCACGGGTGTCGGCCAGCCGGAACAGCGTGTCCAGGAGTGCCTCTTCGGTCTTCACGTCGAGCGCGCTGGTCGGTTCGTCGAGCAGCCAGAGGCGGTGCCCGGAGAGCAGTGCGCGCGCGACGGCGACCCGCTGGGCCTGGCCGCCGGAGAGGCCGTGCCGGGCCTCGCCGATGGCGGTGTCCAGGCCGTCGGGGAGCTCGGGCGCGTCGAGGGGTAACCCGGCCTGTTCCAGTGCCGTGGCCATCTCTGCATCGGGGATCATTGCGTGGCGGGCCAGCTGCAGGTTTTCGCGCAGGCTGCCGTGGAACAGATGGGCATCCTGGTCGATCCAGGCGAAATGGCGGGCCCGGGCATGGCGTTGAATGCGGCCCTCGGTGGGGGGCAGAAAGCCGGCACATACCGCCAGAAGGGTGGATTTTCCGCTGCCACTGGGGCCGGTCAGTGCGAGATGCGCCCCCGCTTGAATCTCGAGGTCGAGATGCTTGAGGACCGGTGTGCGCTGACCCGGGTAGTGCACCATCACATCCTCGAGTTTCAGCAAGGGGTCGGTCTCGTCCCCGCCGGTGACCTCGGTGACCGCGGCTGAAGCCTCGGCCCCGTTGGGCGAAGCAAGCGCGGGAGCGAGGCTCTCGGCGGCGGCCAGCGCACCGGCGCGGTCATGGTAGCTCTGGGCGAACTGGCGCAGGGGCAGGAAATACTCCGGCGCCAGCAGCAGGATGAACAACCCGGTGAACAGGGTGATGTCCCCGGCCGGGCCATAGTCGATGGCGCCGAACAGGGCGAAGCCGATGTAGATCGCGACCATGCCGATCGCGACCGCGCTGAAGAACTCCATGATCGCCGAGGACAGGAATGCGACCCGGAGGGTGCGCATGGTCAGGCGGCGTTGCTGGTGGCTGCGCTCGACGACCTCGATCTCGGTGGCCGTGATGGCGCGGGCCCGGCGCAGCCAGTCCAGGCTGCGGATGCGGTCGAGGAAGTGCCCCGCCAGACGGTTGGCCTCCTCTTGCTGACGCCGGTGGATCTGTTCCGCACCCATGCCGACGATCGCCATGAACGCCGGAATCAGCGGGGCGGCGAGCAGCAACAGCAGGGCGGCGAGCCAGTCCAGCCAGAAGGCCGCGGCCAGAATGGCCAGTGGCGTCAGGATGACCGCCTGGCGGGCCGGCAGGTAACGCGCATAGTAGCCGGTCAGGTCATCCACCCGCGTCTGGAACTGCTCCGCCCAGGCGCCCGCGGTCGTCTGTCCGGCCAGGCGCGCGGGCCCGGCATGCCGGACCT
Source organism: Thioalkalivibrio sp. ALE30 (assembly GCF_000377465.1). Classification (NCBI taxonomy): domain Bacteria; kingdom Pseudomonadati; phylum Pseudomonadota; class Gammaproteobacteria; order Chromatiales; family Ectothiorhodospiraceae; genus Thioalkalivibrio; species Thioalkalivibrio sp. ALE30. The sequence goes on from NZ_KB898171.1 coordinate 53,546, forward strand.
GTTGCAGGAGATCGGTGCGCAGCTGCTGCTTGACCGCAAAGGCGAGGCGGTGTCCCGCCAGGTCGCGCAGGGCCTGGGCGGCATAGCGCAGACCGAGCAAGGCGAGGCCGCCCAGCAGGATGCCCGGCAGGTACGGGGGGGCGGCGGCGAACAGCGTGCCGTGCACCGCCCAGGCCACGAGCCCCGCCAGCGCAATGGTCGCCAGCGTGGCCACCAGCGTGCTGGCGGCACTGAGCACCAGCCAGTGGCGGTGTGGCCGTTGCCGTGCGCGCAGCCATGGCCCCGGCGCGGCACGGTGGTCCGGCGGCGGGGCGCCTGTTTCGCCCGGTTGCGGCATTGACTAGCGCAGGTAGCGCCCGCGCAGCATGTTGAAGTACAACGGCTTGATCATATGCACCTTCAGGCGCCACCACATCCAGCTGGGTTCCCCCTGGTCGAGGAAGCTGAAGGTCGGCACCTCCTGCAGGGTGTAATCGAATTCCACCAGTGCGGCCTTGCCCACTTCGGTGATCAGCGGGCAGGAGGTGTAGCCGTCGAACTGCCGCGACGGTTCGCGATCCTGGATCACGTCCACCAGGTTGTCCGGCATCACCGCGCCATGCGAGCGCACGGTGGAGGCGGTCTTGCCGATCGCGGTCGCGACGACGTCCCCGGCGCCGAAGATGTTCGGGTAATCCGTATGCTGCAGCGTGCGGTCATCCACCGCCAGCCAGCCTCCGGCCGCCAGAGGACCGTCCTCCACCGCCAGCCCGGCGTCACGCACAAAGTCGTGCGCGCGCATCGGCGGAGTCACGTGGAGATAGTCGTAGTCCACCGTCTCGCGCCCGCCGTCGCGGGTCTCGAACTGGGCCTGGCGGGCGTCGACATCCACCGCCACCAGGGCACCTCCGTCGTTCACGCTCACGCCGCGTTCTGCATACAGGTCGCGCACCATGCGGTCAAAGCGCTGCACGCTGAACAGGGTGTCCGACCCCGTGTGATAGTGGAAATCGGCCCCGGCGCGCTGACCGGCCGAGCGCAGCAGGTCATCGGCGATGAAGGTCGCCTTGATCGGCGCCCCGGCACACTTGATCGGCGTATTGGGGATGGTAAACCGCGCCACCCCGCCGTTCTCGCCGAACGCATGGACCTGTTCGTAGGCATCGCGTGCGGCCTCGGCGCTGGCGTACAGGCTGGTCAGGCCGGGACGCCCGATATCCTCGCGGCGCAACCCTTCGATGGCTTCAAAGTCCAGGTGCAGCCCGGTGGCGACCACCAGGAAGTCGTAGTCGAGCCGGTCGCCGTCGGTGGTCTCGACACGCTGCGATTCGGGATCGATGGCCGCCACCGCGGAGCGCACCCAGTCGACGCCGCGCGGGATATAGCGTTCATTGCGGCGCTGGACCTCGCCCACGGAATAAACGCCCGCGGCCACCAGGGTCCAGCCGGGCTGGTAATGATGGATCTCGCTGGGCTCGACGATGGTGATGCGTGCGCCGTCAAGCAGGTCGCGCAGGCGGGCGGCCATGGTCATGCCGGCGGCTCCGCCACCGAGCACCACGATGCGCGCCTGGCTGGAGACCGCCGCGCGGGCCGGGGCGGCCTGCACGCCAGTCGCCGACACCAGGCCGGCGGCACCGGCGATCTTCAGGAAATCGCGCCGGGACAGTCCTCGCAAGGTCTCCCGGGCCTGCCGGGCCAGGGCCTGGTCAATCTCGGGGTGCTTCGGGTCTTCGGGCTGATGCATGGCTCTCTCCGCGTATCCGTCTGCCGCTCCGGGGACCGGGCGGGCCAGTTCTGAGGGTCGCGCCGTCTGCCGGGCGCTTCGTGTGACGGAATGCTTACAAGTTGCATGCCAACACCGGCAGACCGCCCCGTCGGGGCCTGGGCGCCCGTGCTGGCGGTGACGGCCTGCCATAAATGGCAGTCACCTGTGGCCTGGCTGCCAAGAATGGCAGACCCGGGGCGGCATTGGCGGGCGTTGGCCAGGCGCCAAGGCACGGGCCAGTCGCCTGCAGCGCGCCGCCGGGGTCCGGACCGGAAGTCTGGCACGGTACTTGTTAGGGGTTCATCGATACGTCATCCCGGCGTGCCCCTGATAACGGAGGAAAGGCCATGGAGCTCGACCCCATACTACTCTCGCGAATCCAGTTCGCGTTCGTGGTTTCGTTTCACGCGATCTTCCCGGTGTTCACGATCGGGCTGGCTTCGTTTATCGCGTTTCTGGAATTTCGCGCCTGGAAGACCGGCGACACGCTCTATACCCAGATCTCGAAGTTCTGGATCAAGATCTTCGCGGTGGTGTTCGGCATGGGCGTGGTCTCCGGGCTGGTCATGTCGTTCCAGTTCGGCACCAACTGGAGCGCGTTCTCCTACGCCACGGCCAATTTCCTCGGGCCCGTGTTGTCCTACGAGGTGCTGACCGCGTTCTTCCTGGAGGCGGCCTTCCTCGGCGTGCTGCTGTTCGGGCGTGACCGGGTCCCGCAGGGCGTGCATCTGTTCTCCGCGCTGATGGTGGCGCTGGGCACGTTCATCTCGTCGTTCTGGATCCTGGTGGCCAACAGCTGGATGCAGACACCGGTCGGTTTCGAGCTGCAGGACGGTGTGTTCCACGTCACCTCCTGGATCACGGCGATCTTCAACCCGAGCTTCTGGCCGCGCTTCTTCCACATGGGCCTGGCCTCGCTGCTGACGGCGGGCTTCGTGGTCGCCGGGGTCTCGGCCTGGTACCTGCTGCGCCAGCGCGACGTGGTGATGAATCGCAAGGCCCTGGGCACCACCATGTGGGTGCTGCTGTTCGCGGCCCCCGCGCAGCTGGTGGTCGGCGATATTCATGGCCTTAACACCTTCGAGCATCAGCCGACCAAGGTGGCGGCGATGGAAGGCGTGTGGGAGACCGAGCGCGGTGCCCCGCTGCTGCTGTTCGCCATCCCCGACTCGGCCAACGAGACCAATCACTTCGAGATCGGTATCCCGAAGATGGCGAGCTTCATCCTGACCCACGAGCTGGATGGCGAGGTGCCGGGTCTGCTGGAGGTCCCCGCGGAGGAACGCCCGCCGGTGGGCATCACCTTCTGGTCGTTCCGCGTCATGGTCGCGATCGGCATGGTGATGATCCTGTTTGCGCTGGCCGGTGCCTGGCTGCGCTTCCGCCGCCGGATGTACGCCTCCCCGATGTTCCTCAGGGGACTGTCCTGGATGATCCCGGCGCCGTTCCTCGCGGTGGTCGCGGGCTGGTTCGTGACCGAGACCGGCCGCGCGCCCTGGCTGGTATACGGCGTGATGAACCACGCCGAGGGCATTACCCCGGCCCTGACCGGCGGCATGGCCCTGTTCACCCTGATCGGCTACGTCGCGGTCTACGCCGCGGTGTTCACCGGGGGGGTCTACTACCTGGTGCGCATCGTGCGCCAGGGCCCGGAACAGGCCGATGCCACGCATGCGCCGGCGCACGCCAAGCGCCCGCTGTCGGCCGCCGATACCTGGATCGATGACGCCGCGGTCAGCGGTGAAAGGAGCTAAGTCATGGAAACCACACTTGATATCACACTGATCTGGGTCGTCATCATCGCCGTGGGCGTGATCGCCTACGTGCTGATGGACGGGTTCGACCTCGGGGTGGGGATCCTCTTCCCCTTTGCCCCGGGGGAGACCTCGCGCGACGTGATGATGAACTCGGTCGCCCCGGTTTGGGACGGCAACGAGACTTGGCTGATCCTCGGCGGGGCCGGGCTGCTGGCCGCCTTCCCGCTGGTCTACTCGGTGTTCCTGCCGGCGCTCTATATCGGGGTATTCCTGATGCTGGCCGGGCTGATCTTCCGCGGTGTCGCCTTCGAGTTCCGCTTCAAGGCGCATCGCTCCAAGGGGCTGTGGAATGCTGCCTTTGCGATCGGCTCGGCGGTGGCGGCCTTCGCCCAGGGCGCGGTCGTGGGTGCCTACATCCAGGGCTTCGAGATGGACGGGTTCAGTTTCGCCGGCGGACCGCTGGACTGGCTGACGCCGTTCACCGTGCTCACCGGGATCGGACTGCTGGCGGGCTATGCCCTGCTGGGCGCCACCTGGCTGATCGTCAAGACCGAGGGTGATACTCAGGCCTTTGCCTATCGGGTGGCGCCGTGGATGCTGGCGGTCGTGCTGCTGGTGTTCGGCGCGGTGAGTCTCATCACGCCGTTTATCGATCCGAAGGTGATGGAACGCTGGATGGGGACCTGGCAGTACCTCTGGGTGCTCCCGGCGCTGGCGCTGTTCTCCGCCTGGGTGCTGATTCGTGCGGTGCGCCGCCGTGACGAGGGGATCCCGTTCGTCGCCACGATTGCCCTGTTCATCACCACCTATCTCGGGTTGCTGGTGAGCAAGTGGCCGTACGTGGTGCCGCCGGACTACACCTTCTGGGATGCGGCCTCCTCGCCGGATGCGCAGCTGTTCATCCTGGTGGGGGCGCTGTTCGTGATCCCGATCATCCTGGGTTACACCGCGTGGACCTACTGGGTCTTCCGCGGGAAGGTGACCCCGGAGACCGGCTATCACTAGGCGGGATCGCCCATCGGTTGTCACAGGGCCTTTCCGGAATGTCCGAGTCCGCCATTCAGGGCATCGAGCCACGCGTCTGCAGGAAGTCGGCGCCGTGGCACGACCCGAATGGCGGACCTTCCTCTCACGAGCTGCATAGGGGGTGATGGCATGCCGTTGAACATCGCTCGTCTGAACGTGTCTATCGGGCAGCGTGACGGCGTCGGTTCCGGTGTCGGATACGCCTTCCAGGACCCCTTTGTGCGAGGCGACGTGACGAGCATCCCGAAGAAGGAAACGGCACCCCTGGATCCCGATGCCGGGACCCTGCGTCAGGTGCTGGATGTATTCCGTGAACCGGCCATCCTGCTGTCCCCGGACTATCGCATCCTGGCGGCCAATGGCGCCTACCAGCGCATCTACGGGACCGACCGCGATGGCTCCGGCCGCACCTGCTTCGAGGCCTCGCACGGGTTCCGACGCCCCTGTGACGAGGCGGGGGAGTCCTGTCCCCTGCGGGCGGCCCTGGGCAGTGGTCACAGGGAGCGCGTGCTGCACGTGCATCACACCGAGGCCGGGCGCGAGCACGTGGACGTCGAGTTGCTGCCGATCCGGGGCGAGGGCGGGGAGATCCGCTACCTGATCGAACGGCTGCACCACCTGCCGGTATCGGCACCGCAGGCGGGCAGTGGCGGGCTGGTCGGTCGCTCGAAGGCCTTCAATGCCATGCTGGGGATGATCAGCCGGGTGGCGCCGAGCAATGCCTCGGCCCTTCTGCTCGGCGAGTCCGGCACGGGCAAGGAACTGATCGCACGCGCCATTCACGAAGCGAGCCCGCGGAAGAAATTGCCGTTCGTGCCCGTGGAATGCTCCGGCCTCACCGAAACCCTGTTCGAAAGCGAGCTGTTCGGCCATGAACGGGGGGCGTTTACCGGGGCGACCTCGGCCAAGGCCGGGCTGGTGGAGGCGGCGGCCGGCGGCACCCTGTTTCTCGACGAGGTGGGGGATATACCGCTAAGCCAGCAGGTCAAGCTGCTACGGCTGCTGGAGACCCACGCCTATCGCCGGGTCGGTGGTGTCGAGTCGCGGCGGGCGGATTTTCGCCTGGTCTGCGCGACCCACCGCGATCTCGAATCCATGGTCCGGGCCGGCGAATTCCGCGAGGACCTCTACTACCGTATCAACACCTTCCCGATCGAGGTGCCCCCGCTGCGCGCGCGGGCCGAGGATCTCCCGTTGCTGGTAGAAGCCCTCGGCGAGCGCCTGGATCTGGCCGTACCCCCGCGCCTCGAATACGAGGCCCTGAAAATCCTCAAGCAGTATTCCTTCCCCGGCAACGTGCGCGAGCTGCGCAACATCCTCGAGCGTGCGGCATTGCTGGCGGACGGCGAGGCGATCCGGCCGGAACATCTTCCGGATCGCGTGCGGGAAGGAGGGCAGTCCCCGAGCGGGGCGGAGACCGGCGGACTGGACGGATTGCTGCATCCGCAGTCACTGCGCCCGCTGGACGAGATCGAGCGCGAATACCTGCGGCACGCGGCTGCGGTGTACCCCGGGGACCGCCGGGCGCTGGCGAAGACCCTGGGGATCAGCGAGCGCAGCTTGTACCGGCGCCTGAGCCAGCTCGAGGACGACGCCAACGAGCGGGACTGAAATCGCCCGTCCGGGCGGGCTTGGTAACGCGCCCCGCCCGGCTTGAAGCGGCGTCCGCGGCCGCGGACGGACGCCCGGCACGGGCCCGTCACCAAGGATGGGGCTGCATGCATACCGCCAGACGAATCAGTAAATAGCGATAAACCGATACACCCGAAAGACTGGAGTCTCAGATGAAAAAGACCGCAATGACCCTCTCCCTGTCCGCCGCGCTGCTGGCCAGTCCGATGCTGGCCTCGGCCGAGCCGCTGTCGTTCGGCGAGCACCAGACCATCCGCTCGATGGCCAGTGCCGGCATCGGCCAGGCCATCGTGAACGAGATGGGGGCCGGTTCGATGGCCGTGATCAACAACCCGTCCGCGGTCTGCGGCGCCCTGGCCGGTGGGCTGGGTGCGTCGATGCTGTCGGCCGATCCGCAGGCCGGCTTCCGCATCGCCACCCTGCGCTCCGCTGACGACGCCGCGGCCGCGGTGCGCGTGACCGCGGACAAGGACGTGGCCTATCTCGCACTCGGGGGAAATCTCGCGCGTGACGAAAACGTTGCCCTGGCCCACGCCTATCTGCAGGAACTCGCGGCCTCCGAATGGGACGGCACCCTGGTGCTGCATATCTCCTCGTGGATGCAGAAGCAGGTCCAGGCCGTCGCGGAGGCAGACACGGCCGTGGCCGACTATCTTCAGGGGATCAACATGGTGGCGCTCCAGCCCGACCTGGATGCGGGTCAGGCGGTGATGCTGGGCGTGAACTTCGATGGCGACGGCTTCACGACCGAGGAGATGGGTCGTCAGGACATGCGTGAAGACCTGGTGGACTTGTTCCGTCGCATGTAGGCCCGTGGTGAGCGGGCTGGGGCAGGGGCCGTCTTGCCTGGCCCGCTTTAGTGAAAAACTATCGTTGCGTTAAGAAATAAGTAATTCACTATATTCGGGTCGACAGATAAAGTAAGACGTACATGGAGGCACGACCCCATGAACGACCCGATCAAACTTTCAAAGCAAGGAGTACATCATGGCACTGCGTTTGGGCGATACCGCACCGAATTTCCAGATTGACACCACCAAGGGCAAGATCGACTTCCACGAATGGATTGGCGACTCCTGGTGCTTCTTCTTCAGCCACCCGGCCGACTTCACCCCGGTGTGCACCACCGAGATGGGCCGTACCGCGCAGCTGGCCAAGCAGTTCGCGGACCGCAACACCAAGCCGCTCGGGCTGTCGACCGACACGGTCGAGGAGCACAACAAGTGGATCGAGGACGTCAACGACACCCAGAACACCACGTTGGAGTTCCCGATCGTCGCCGACGCCGACAAGAAGATTTCCGAGCTCTACGAGATGATCCACCCGGGCGAGAGCGAGACCGCCGCCGTGCGCTCGGTCTACATCATCGACCCGAACAAGAAGATCCGGCTGATGATGACCTACCCGATGTCGGTGGGCCGCAACTTCGACGAGATCCTGCGTGTGATCGACGCGTTGCAGACCGGTGACCAGCACGGCATCGCGACGCCGGCCGACTGGACCCCGGGTGCTCGCGTGATCATCCCGCCGACGGTCAGCAACGAGGACGCGCAGAAGAAGTTCCCGCAGGGCTTCGAGGAGATCCGCTCCTACCTGCGCTACACCCAGGTCTAAACGATCGGGCGACGATCGCACCGGCCGCTAACGCCGGAACGCTCTGGAGAGTGGAGGGCCCCGTAATGGGGCCCTTTTTATGTTCGGGTACAGCGCCCGCTGAGGTGAATCGCTGGCCTTTTCCGATGAGCCAGGGCTAGCCCCATCCCTGCAGGTGCGCGCTCGCGCGCGAAGCCCCCGCCAGCGCCGGTGGCGGGCACCACCTGGCGGCGCCACCCGCTCGGTTGGTGGTGGGGCCTACCGCCCCAGCCCCGTCAGACGGCTGGGTTCGAGGATCTCGATCCAGTAGCCGTCGAGGTCCTTCACGAAGGCGATGTCCTTCAGGCCGCCCTCGTCCGGGCGCTTCACGAACTCCACGTCATTCTGGTCGAACCAGCGTACGGCCGCGTCCAGATCCGGGACCGAAAAGCAGATGTGGCCGAAGCCCTGTGGCTCTTCGTTGCCGTCGTGGTAGTGGAAGTCGGCGTCCTTCTCGGTGCCGTAGTTATAGGTCAACTCCAGGATGCCGCGCTGGTTGAACATCCAGCGGGTGGCCTCGCCGGCGTCCTTGGGCGGCTGCGGTTCGTCCTCGCCGATCTGCGCCAGGAAGTAGAGCGTGAACTCGAACTCCGGGAAGTCCAGCGTCTTCACCAGCTGCATGCCGAACACGCGCTGGTAGAAGTCCAGCGCCTTCTGCGGATCCTTCACGCGCAGCATGGTGTGGTTGAAGCGAAAGCCGGCCGTGGGATTGTCGCTCATGGTGCGTCCTTGTAGTCCGTAAGAGGGTACTCCGGAGACTGGAACACGGCGGTGCGGGTTCCCTCAAGTGCCGCCGTCACGTGTTGAGATCGAGCGGTCGGGAACGCGACTCCCCCGTCACTGCGAGGAGGCGCCGCCGACGCGGCAGTCTGTCGGGTTGCCCCGACGTTGGAGGCTGCGGTGGGAAATCCCGGCGCTTCGCTGCGGCCGGGATGATGGACCACCAGACCCCGGTCGCATGCCTGGCCGCGCAGGAGCCTGCTTGCAGGCGAAGGGCTTGCGATGGACTCCGGCGCGGGCAGGGGCTTCGCGGGCGAGCCCGCTCCTACAAGGATCGTCGCCCCGGAAACCGCGCACCGGTAATTCCGGATCTACCGGTCGGGAGCCCGCGTCATCGACCGGGCTACCCGCGGCAGAAGGGCCAGACCTGATAGAAGCGGCGGCAGCGGAACTCGGATTCGCAGCTCGCCAGCTGGGACTCGTAGCGGTCGGCCCGCTGGGCGACCTGGCGCGCCGCGGAGCGCACCTGCGGCTTGTTCTGATAACTGCCACGGCTGTAGCCGCCCTGACCCTCGTGGTAGGCGAGGTAGAGGTGCTCCGCGTTGTGCAGCGGTACGCCGGTCATGCGCCGGGTGCGATCGTTGTACCAGCCGATGAAGTCGGTGGCGTGTTTCATGTGCGTGCGCCGCGCGAAGCGACTGCCGGCATCCTCCCGGTATTCGCCCCAGACCGGATCCTGCGCCTGGGCGTAGCCCCGCGCGGAGGATGGCCGGCTCCACGGGATGAAGCCCAGCAGCCGCTCGCGGTCGGGGCGCACGTGGCTGCGGAACGAGGACTCCTGCTGGATGAACGACATCTGCGTGGCGATGGGCGTGCCCCATTCGCGTTCGGAATCACGCGCGTAGTCGTACCAGCGTGGCTGCTCGCGGAAGATCTCGCAGATATTGCTCTGGTCCTGAGGTGGCGATGGCGCCAGCGTCGCACAGCCCGCCGTGATCACGGCCAGCGCCAGCAGCAGGCTCGCGCGCAGCCCGTTGAGCGCCATGGCTCGCGATTCCCCCTGATCTGCCTTGCCCACCCGAATCTCCCGCTCGGTTCACCTAATGGCCGGGAGTATAAAGCACCCGCAACGGGGGCCAAGGGTGCGCCGGCTGACGTGCCCGGTTTCGGAGGCTGCCCTGGCCCCTGCGGGCGCCTCGCAGTGTCGGGCATACGGGTTCCCGGTTGCTCCACCATCCCGTCATTGCGAGCGCCGCGAAGCAATCGCCCGACTCAGCCCCCGGCGCCGGAATACCCCCAGCAGACTGCCACGTCGGCTGCGCCTCCTCGCAGTGACGGGGGCGGGGGCGAGCGGGGAGGGAGCTCTGTGGAGGGAGCGGGGGGGTGTGGCAGTGGCCTGTGGGAGCGGGCTTGCCCGCGAAGCCCCTGCGCTGCTGTTATGCGGCGGTGTTCCAGCCGGGGTCGAGGGGGCTCAGGGTCGGGTCGGTGCGCCACGGGCCGGGTTCGACGGGTTCGTTCGCGATGTCGCGGATGCGGGCGATGAACTCGCGGCGGGGCAGGGTCACGGCCCCCAGGTTGAGAAGATGGGCGGTCTCCATCTGCACATCCACCAGCGGCCAGCCCCAGGCGACCAGGTGGCGGCTGAGCCAGGCGAGCGCGACCTTGGAGGCGTCGCGCTCGCGCGAGAACATGGACTCGCCGCAGAACAGCCGCCCCACGGCCACGCCATAGAGCCCGCCGATCAGGCGCGGACCGTCCCAGACCTCCACCGAGTGTGCGTGCCCCGTGCGGTGCAGGGCGATGTAGGCCTGCTGCATGCTGGCGGTGATCCACGTCCCGTCGGCGTAGTCGCGCGGCGCGGCGCAGGCCTCGATCACGGCCTCGAAGGCGCGATCGAAGCTGACCGTGTAGCCACGGTTTCGGATCGCCTTCTTCAGGCTGCGGTGCAGGCGGAAGTGACCCGGCTCCAGCACCGCGCGCGGGTCCGGGCTCCACCACAGGATCGGCTGCCCGGCCTCGAACCAGGGGAAGATCCCGGATCGGTAGGCATTCAGCAGACGTGGCACGGACAGATCGCCCCCGGCCGCGAGCAGGCCGTTCGGCTCGGCCAGGGCATGCGCCGGGTCCGGGAACGGGGCCTCCGGGTGCTCCGGGTCCAGCCAGGGCAGGGTGATCTGCGGGCTGGAGTTCATGGGGCGCTTCCGTGCATGACCCGAGATTGGAGGCCCGGGTTCTGTAGGAGCCTGCTTGCAGGCGAAGGGCCAGTGGCGGCGCCCCGCGCGGGCAGGGGCTTCGCGGGCGAGCCCGCTCCCACGAAGATCGTCTCTGCGGGGCGACCCGGGCCCCGGTTGTATGCCAAGCCTTGTAGGAGCCGAGCCCTCTCGGCGATTGCGGCATTGGCTACGCCCCATCGGCCAGAGGGCTGGCCTCCTACGGGTTGGGTCCGGCGTGCGGGGTGTTGTAGGAGCGCAGCCCCCTGCGCGATGGGGCGTGGGGGTGGCCCCCATCGGCCAGAGGGCTGGCCTCCTACAGGGGATGGTTCAGGCGCGAGGTGCATCGTTGGGTTGGACCTGCCGGTAGGGCGAGTGTTCGTGCAGGCGTTCGCAGTGGGCCTGCATCATCTGGGCCTCGCGTTCGCAGAAGTCGCGTACGGGCTGGTCGAAGCCCTCGGTCAGGATCATGTGGGCGGAGTAGGTGGGCGTGGGCAGGAAGCCGCGCGGGATCTTGTGTTCGCCCTGGGCGCCGGGCTCGAAGCGGGCCAGTCCTTCGTGGATGCAGAATTCGATGCCCTGGTAGTAGCAGGTCTCGAAGTGCAGGTCGGCCAACTCCTCGGTGCAGCCCCAGAAGCGCCCGTACAGGGTGTCGTGGCTGCGGTAGCAAAGGGCCGCGGCGATGGTCTCGTCGTCGCCCGCCGCGCCGGGTCGCCGGGCCTCGAACAGCACCACCTGATCGCCCAGCGCCGCAGCCGTCTCCACAAAAAAGGCCTCCGACAGCGTCGGGATGCCCATGTGCTTCTCGAAGGTGTCGACGTAGAAACGGTGGAAGCGCGCCCAGTCCTCGGGCGATCCGGTGGCCCCGGTCAGCGTGCGGAACTCGATGCCGGCCTCATTGACGCGGCGGCGTTCGCGCTTGATGTTCTTGCGCTTTTTCGAGCTTAGCGCGGCCAGGAAGTCGTCGAAGCTTGCGTAGTCCGCGTTGGTCCAGTGGTACTGGCAGCCCATGCGCTCGGCCAGCCCCATCTCGCGAGTCACGTCCAGGTCGTCCGCGTTCGGGAAAAGGATGTTCACACCCGAGGCGTTCAGTTCGCGCCCACGGGTGGCCAGGGCGCGCACGAGCAGCGTGCGCAGGTGATCGAAGTCCGGCGCCTCCGGGTGCACCAGCAGGCGTGGGCCGGTGGCGGGGGTGTAGGGCACGGAGACGACCAGCTTGGGGTAGTAGTTAAGCCCCTGGCGGTTCCACGCGCTCTCCCAGGCGAAGTCGAACACGAACTCGCCGTAGTTGTTGGTCTTGGCGTAGGCCGGCGCGGCCGCGACGAGCTGGTCGTCGCGGAAGATCAGCACGTGCTGCGGGAACCAGCCGAACTGGCGCCCCAGACACTCGTGGCGTTCCAGGCCCTCCAGGAAGGCGTGGCGCAGGAACGGCTCGGTGCCGCCGGTGAGGGCGTCCCAGGCGGCCGGGTCCACGTCGGCCAGGCCGTCGCGCAGTTCGACACGTTCGGGCGTGTCGCCCGAGTCGTTCTCCGGCGGGTGCGGTGCCTGGGTATCGCCCTCGGCGCTCACGTGATCAACCGAGCTTGTCCAGGTACTTCTCCGCGTCCAGTGCGGCCATGCAGCCGGTGCCGGCGGAGGTGACCGCCTGGCGGTAGACATGGTCCATCACGTCGCCGGCGGCAAACACACCCGGTACGGAGGTCGCGGTGGCGTTGCCTTCCAGGCCGCTTTGCACCTTGATGTAGCCGCCCTCCATGTCCAGCTGGCCCTGGAAGATGTCGGTGTTCGGCTTGTGGCCGATCGCGATGAACACGCCCATCACGTCGATGTCCTTCGTCTCGCCGCTCTGGGCGTGCTTCAGGCGGGCACCGGTCACGCCGGTCGCGTCGCCGAGGATCTCGTCCAGGGTGTGGTTCCACTCGATGGTGATGTTGCCGTTCTTTTCCTTCTCGAACAGCTTGTCCTGCAGGATCTTCTCCGCGCGCAGGGCATCGCGGCGGTGCACCAGCACCACCTCGGAGGCGATGTTGGACAGGTACAGGGCCTCTTCCACGGCGGTGTTGCCGCCGCCGATCACCGCGACCTTCTGGTTGCGGTAGAAGAAGCCGTCGCAGGTCGCGCAGGCGGAGACACCCTTGCCGGCGAAGGTGGTCTCGGACTCCAGCCCCAGGTACTGCGCGGAGGCCCCGGTGCAGATGATCAGGGCATCACAGGTGTATTCCCCGGAGTCGCCGATCAGGCGGTAGGGCTTGTCCTTCAGCTGCACCGTGTGGATGTGATCGAAGATCACCTCGGTGTCGAAACGCTCGGCATGCTTCTGCATGCGCTGCATCAGTTCGGGGCCCTGCACGCCCTCGTTGTCGCCCGGCCAGTTGTCCACGTCGGTGGTGGTCATCAGCTGGCCGCCCTGTTCCAGGCCGGTGATCACGACCGGGTTCAGGTTGGCGCGCGCGGCGTAGACCGCGGCGGTCCAGCCGGCCGGGCCGGAGCCCAGGATCAAGAGCGGGCAGTGGCGCGCTTCCTTGCCGCTGCCGCCCTTTTTCGGTTCGGACTCGGTGGCGCCGCCCAGCTGGACGGCGCCGGTGGCGGCCTGCACGGCCCCGGTGGCGCTGGCCATCTTCGGGGTCTCGGCCTGGGCCTTGCCGGATGCGTTCTTCTTGTCCTTCTTGGACTTCTTGGCGTCGCTCATGGCGCTCTCCATCTCGCAACAATGAATTCCGTGGCGGGGGCGGCGGGGCCGTCCCTGCAAGTGCTGCACACGATACCGGATCGTCGGGCGTGGGCCCGGGTTCCATGAATCGGGTAGCGGGATCCGGGGTGCGCCCACAGCTCGCGGGCCATCCCGGATCGGGGATCGATATGGCGGGGATTATTGGGAGGCCGGACGGCTTTGTCCAACGCGGTCACGGGCACCGGGGGAACGCCGCGCCGGCGGGAAGGGCGGGACGCATTTGGTTAATCGCGGTCGATAAAACATTTTCATGATCGCGCGGGCCGGATCGCGGGCCGGGCAGTCACTACATCGGCGTTTGGTGGATAACCCGGGCGCCCCTCCGGGAACGGCGGCAGGACGGGGAATCGCCGTTTTTATCCACAGCTTGCTCACGGGTTGTGCGCGGCTTGTTCTTTCGCGAACCACTATATCTAGTGGCTATGCAGTTCCGGATCCCCGATCTATAGTACTTCACGTTCGATCCAACACCAGCGCGAGGCCGTCATGAACAGCGAACCCTACACCGCCGAAGCCCCCGAGGGCACCCAGTACCCGCCGCAGGCCGAACCGTCGGCCGAGGTCCTGGCGACCAGCCCGGGCCAGCATCAGGTGATTCGCCGTAACGGCAAGGTCACGGGCTTCGATGCCTCCAAGATCGAGGTCGCGGTGACCAAGGCCTTCCTCGCGGTGGAGGGCGGCAATGCCGCGGCCAGCCGCCGCATCCACGAGGTGTCCAAGGAAGTGGCCGGGCAGGTGGTGGACAGCCTGTTCCGCCGCGCCGGCACCCAGGGCATGACGGTGCACATCGAGGATATCCAGGACCAGGTGGAACTGGCCCTGATGCGCGGCGGCCACCACAAGGTCGCGCGGGCCTATGTGATCTATCGCGAGCAGCAGGCGCAGAAGCGCGCCGCCGAGGCCGCCGAGCAGTCCCCGGAAGAGCAGGAGGCCGCCGCCAGCCTGAACGTGACCCGCGCCGACGGCACCCAGGCCCCGCTGGACGAGGCGCGCCTGCAGGCGGTCGTCGCCGAGGCCTGTGACGGCATCGAGCACGTGGACGGCCAGAAGATCCTGACCGAGGCGCGCCGCAACCTGTTCGACGGCGTCGCCGAGAAGGATGTGGCCACCGCGCTGGTGATGGCCGCCCGCGTGATGATCGAGAAGGAGCCGAACTACTCCGAGGTCACCGCGCGCCTGCTGATGGACGCCTTGCGCCGCGAGGCCCTGAGCTTCGTGCACGGTCGCCCGGAAGAGGCCACCCAGGCCCAGCTGGCCGAGCGCTACGCCGAGTACTTCGGTGCCTACATCCGCCGCGCCGCCGACCTGGAGCTGGTCGACAGCGAGCTGACCCGCTACGACCTCGACAAGCTGGGCGCGGCGATCAAGCCCGAGCGCGACCTGCAGTTCACCTATCTGGGCCTGCAGACCCTGTACGACCGCTACTTCATCCATTCTGACGGCACGCGCTTCGAGCTGCCGCAGGCGTTCTTCATGCGTGTGGCGATGGGCCTGGCGATCAACGAGATCGACCGCGAGGCGCGCGCGATCGAGTTCTACAACCTGCTGAGCTCGTTCGACTTCATGAGCTCCACGCCGACGCTGTTCAACTCCGGCACCCTGCGCCCGCAGCTCTCCAGCTGCTACCTGACCAGCGTGCCGGACGACCTGGACGGCATCTACAGCGCCATCCGCGACAACGCGCTGCTGTCCAAGTTTGCCGGCGGCCTGGGCAACGACTGGACCCGCGTGCGCGGCATGGGCGCCCACATCAAGGGCACCAACGGCAAGTCGCAGGGCGTGGTCCCGTTCCTGAAGGTGGCCAACGACACCGCCGTGGCGGTGAACCAGGGCGGCAAGCGCAAGGGCGCCGTGTGCGCCTACCTCGAGACCTGGCACATCGATGTCGAGGAGTTCATCGAGCTGCGCAAGAACACCGGCGACGACCGCCGCCGCACCCACGACATGAACAGCGCCAACTGGATCCCGGACCTGTTCATGAAGCGCGTGGCCGAAGACGGCGAGTGGACCCTGTTCTCCCCGAACGAGACCCCGGACCTGCACGACCTGGTCGGCGCCGAGTTCGAGAAGCGCTACTGCGAATACGAAGAGAAGGCCGCGCGCGGCGAGCTGCGCGTGCACAAGACCATGAAGGCCGTGGACCTGTGGCGGAAGATGCTCGGCATGCTGTTCGAGACCGGCCATCCGTGGATGACCTTCAAGGACCCGTGCAACCTGCGCAGCCCGCAGCAACACACCGGCGTGGTCCACAGCTCGAACCTGTGCACCGAGATCACCCTGAACACCTCGGATGACGAGATCGCGGTGTGCAACCTGGGCTCGATCAACCTGGCTGCGCATGTGAACGAGGCCGGCGAGCTCGACCTGCCCAAGCTCGAGCAGACCGTGAACACCGCCATGCGTATGCTCGACAACGTGATCGACTACAACTACTACTCCGTGCCGCAGGCGCGGCGCTCCAACCTGCGCCACCGCCCGGTCGGGCTGGGCGTCATGGGCTTCCAGGACGCGCTGTACAAGCTGCGCGTGCCGTATGCCTCCGAGGCGGCGGTGGAGTTTGCCGACACCTCCATGGAGGCGGTGTCCTACTACGCCATCAAGGCCTCGACCGACCTGGCCGAGGAACGCGGGCGCTACGAGAGCTTCCCCGGCAGCCTGTGGAGCCAGGGCATCCTGCCGATCGACTCCATCGACAAACTGGCCGAGACCCGCGACGACTACTTGCAGATGGACACCACCCAGCGCCTGGAGTGGGACAAGCTGCGCAAGCGGGTGAAGAAGGTCGGCATGCGCAACTCCAACACCATGGCGATCGCGCCGACCGCGACCATCTCGAACATCTGCGGGGTCAGCCAGTCGATCGAGCCGACCTACCAGAACCTGTTCGTCAAATCGAACCTGTCCGGCGAGTTCACCGTGATCAACCCGTACCTGGTGCGCGATCTGAAAGACCGCGAGCTGTGGGACGAGGTGATGGTCAACGACCTCAAGTACTACGACGGCTCCGTGCAGCCGCTGGACCGCGTGCCGGAGGACATCAAGGCCCTGTACGCCACCGCGTTCGAGCTGGACACCCGCTGGCTGGTCGAGGCCGCCTCGCGCCGGCAGAAGTGGATCGACCAGGCGCAGAGCCTGAACCTCTACATGGCCGAGCCCTCCGGGCCCAAGCTGGACGCCCTGTACAAGCTGGCCTGGGTGCGCGGCCTGAAGACGACCTACTACCTGCGCTCCATGGGCGCGACCCACGTGGAAAAGAGCACCGTGGCCGACTCCTCGCGCGCCAACAAGCTGAACGCCGTCTCCGGCGGCCAGCAGGCGGCCGAGCCGGAAGCACCCAAGGCCTGTTCGATCCTCGACCCGGACTGCGAGGCCTGCCAGTAAGGCGGCCCCGCCCACGGGCACCGAATACGCAGCACGCACTGATTACCACGCACTGAACAAAAGGCCCGGCCACCGCGCCGGGCCGCCACCGAAAACAAGAGGGGACACTATGCTTTCCTGGGACGATCCGATCGCAGCCATCAAAGGCGAAGGCCAGAAAGAACCCGCCGTCCGCCCCGGCATGGGCTTTCAGGAGAACGAAGCGCTGATGAGCACCGCCGGCGCCGCGCCCAGCGTCTCGCCGGACCCGGAAAACGCCGGCCAGCCGCTGGCCGAGCCGAACGAAGACGCCCTGACCGGCACCGGTCTGGAAGACCTGGAGATGGGTGCCGAGCGCATCCGCGTGGATGACAAGAAGATCATCAACTGCCACGCGGACCTCAACCAGCTCGTGCCCTTCAAGTACAAGTGGGCCTGGCAGAAGTACCTGGACGGCTGCGCCAACCACTGGATGCCGCAGGAAATCAACATGAACGCGGACATCGCCCTGTGGAAGGACCCGAATGGTCTGACCGAGGACGAGCGCACCATCGTCAAGCGCAACCTGGGTTTCTTCTCCACCGCCGACTCGCTGGTGGCGAACAACCTGGTGCTGGCCGTGTATCGCCACATCACCAACCCCGAGTGCCGCCAGTACCTGCTGCGCCAGGCCTTCGAGGAGGCGCTGCACACCCACGCCTACCAGTACTGCGTGGAATCCCTGGGCCTGGACGAGGGCGAGATCTTCAACATGTACCGCGAGGTGCCTTCCGTGGCCACCAAGGCCGAGTGGGCCCTGCCGTTCACCAAGCACCTGGCGGACCCGAACTTCCGCACCGGCACGCCGGAGGCGGACCAGAAGCTGCTGCGTGAACTGATCGCCTTCTACGTCGTGTTCGAGGGCATCTTCTTCTACGTCGGCTTCGTGCAGATCCTCTCCATGGGCCGGCGCAACAAGATGACCGGCGTGGCCGAGCAGTTCCAGTACATCCTGCGCGACGAGTCCATGCACATGAACTTCGGCATCGACGTGATCAACCAGATCAAGCTCGAAAACCCGCATCTGTGGACCGAAGACTTCAAGAACGAGATGCGCACCCTGATCAGCGACGCGGTGGAGCTGGAGGCGCAGTACGCGCGCGACACCATGCCGCGTGGCGTGCTCGGCATGAACGCGCAGATGTTCGAGGAATACCTGCACTTCATCGCCAACCGCCGCTGCGCCCAGATCGGCCTGGCCGAGCTGTACCCGGGGGCTGATAACCCGTTCCCGTGGATGAGCGAGGTGCTCGACCTGAAGAAGGAGAAGAACTTCTTCGAGACCCGGGTAACGGAATACCAGACCGGGGGCGCGCTGAGCTGGGACTGACCCGGCGAGGCCGAGACCCAACGAAGCGGAGCCAGGGAAATGGCCACGCAGCAACAGAAGAGGGCGCCGAAAGTCGGCGCCCTTTTTTGTGGAGACTCACGCCAGGTTCGAAGGCAACCGTACCGCCATACACCGTGTGCGAATGGCCGAGGCCAGCCGTGCAAAGAGATCAAGATGCTTGTGAATGAGCGGAGTAAAGCGCGTCTCGCCAACCCGTTGTGCGTAATCTTCCGGCGAAACCGGCGCAAACTCCCGTGCCGTCGTGGCATGTTGCGCCTCCAGCGTGCGCGCCGAATCCCGCCAGAACTCCCTGTCCGGCGGTGTCGCCCATTCTGGCTTCACGATGCTATACAGAATCCGTATAGCATCGACGGTCTGCCGGAACTGCCAGTCCTGAATCGACGACTTCTGCCCTTCGCCGGTCAGATACTGAGCGATGTCCTCCGCCCCGAGTTCCGCCAGGCGACGACCGGGATACGCCGCGATAAACCGTTCCGCCCGGACCACGTACCAGCGTACCGCCTTTGGCTTAACCCCTTGAGAAATCGCCACATTCCGGTATCGCTCCCAGAAACGGCGTTCCCTTTCGGCACGACTTCCTGTCGCCATCAGCCGACCTCCTTGTTTATCCATGATTCGGTCATGGGTATGCTGAAGGAACACCGGCTGCCAGAGCAAGGGACGGCGCCGCGAGAATCAGGTGCTATACAGATTCTGCATATCACAAAAATGACAGATTCTGTCTAATCTACTGTTAGACCTAAGAAATCGGGCGAGTACATGATCAAAGCCATCGAAACTAGATACAAAGGACACCGATTCAGATCGCGCCTAGAAGCTCGATGGGCGGTTTTCTTCGATGCTTCTGGAATAAAGTGGATCTACGAGAAAGAAGGGTTCTCAGTTAACGGAAAACCATATCTGCCTGATTTTTATCTTCCGGAGTTTGGCTATTTTGAAGTCAAGGGGCGATATGAGTACGACGATCAATTGATGCAGGAGTTTGCGAACGAAATTAGAGAACCGCTATTCGTTGCGTTTGAGGAAATACCTCTTCCCGAATCAGGAAGAGGCTACCTCAAAACATTCATACCACAGTCATACGCGCCAGAGGGCGAAATGATGTATTGGGGGTATGATGATATGTTCCTCGAATGTGATGAATGCGGAAAGATTTCTGTCCAAAACGCTGTCTATGACACAATCAAAGGCAACTGCTGCGAAGGCTCTAGAGAAATGTCTCTCGAGCACGCCTTAATGGAGGCGCGAGAGGCAAGGTTTGAGCATGGTGATAAGCCGAAGGTCTAAGACGGCGCTCCAGCCGACGTCAGGCCGCAATGCGGCCTTCCTCGGCTGAGATAGGCGTTATAAGTCATCCCCAACGCAAAGGACTTTATGAGTAGCGGCACTGGCCATCGGCGATATTTGAAGCAGCTCCTTCACCATGGATCTGTGTATTTAGGTGCAATCTCCTTTGTGCTGGTCCTTGTGCTGCCAGTGTTTTTGGAGGTGTCTGATTATGTATCACTGGCTCTATATGTTGGCGGGATCGCTGCATTTTATTGGGCTGGTTATAAGACATGGGAAGAGAGTTTGCCATCGGACGAAGGGGAGCCGCTTGTTCTTAAGGCTGATAAAGGCACCGTTACTTTTTCCTCCGGAACCGGAAATATATTCCGGAAAAGTAAGCTATCACTCAGGCTCGCTGTCTCTAATAATTCTGACAAAGCCATTGCTCTTGATAATGTGGCAGTCCACTTAAAGCAGGATTCGTCCTGGCTCAAACTGAAAGGCCGGCCAAAGCTGATTTGGGGTTCAGGAGAGTCGGTAGGGTCTTGCGCTGAGATTGGGCCAAAAGAATCCAAAATTTTAGATGTGAACCTTGAAGGTGAAGGCCACATCGAAGATCGAGTAAAACTGGCTAGGGCGTTGCGGAAAAATCCGATTGTTGGCGCGACATTAACTGCTGAGTATTTTTTGGAAGGAGAGCGGTCGGCTATTGAGGTCGATTTCGAATACGATGCAGAAAAGCTCATTAATCGCATGCGGAGTAGCTGGAGCCAAAGCAGTTTACGGGATTCCATTACAGAGCTTGAGCAATCGGCATAGATCTTGGTTTCCTGCCAGACCACTTATAACCAAGCCAGGCATGGCGATGCCAACTACATTGCGGCTTCGCCTCCATTCCGTTGGCGCGCATGCTGGCGGCGTTAGGCTCCATCAGTCACGGAGGGAGTGAATGGAAATCAAGTGTATTGCGGGTTTTGCGTCAATTACCAAAGATCCCGCGGGAAGTGCGTCCCTGTATCAGGATGCACTAGGTCTGCCGCTGGAGAAAATGGACGATTATCGTTTTATGGATAAATTCCCCGGAGCGAATCATTTCGGGGTATGGCCCCTCTCTATGGCAGCCCAGTCTTGTTTTGGCCAAGAGGAATGGCCGGACCATGTTCCTGAGCCGACGGCTACAATTGAATTTGAGTTGGCGGATGCGGCTGCTGTGGGGGCGGCAGTACAAGAAATGAAGGAAAGGGGTCAGGAGTTCGTTCATGAAACCCGGACTGAACCCTGGGGGCAGACAGTCGCAAGGTTTCTTAGCCCCGAGGGAGTGTTGGTTGGTCTGAGTTATGCGCCATGGCTTCATGAATAAGAGCCTAACCATAGCGTCAACGCGGCCTGGTTTTTCCGCTGACGCTACAGAGCCAGCCGGTTACGCTGGGCGTTATGCACTAAGGGATGAGAGTTGAAATATGAAGGTAGCCTTTCATTTTAATGCCGATCATAGTGATCTTGGTAACTATTACGGAGCTCCCATCCGGAGGGCTATTTTTGGGGCGATACTGCGTTCACGCACTATAGATCTCCACACCAAGGTCTTTGAGGGTGATCTTCTGCTCTACATGCAGACGATGGACAGAGAAAAAACAGAACAAGGTGAGGTTCGTCGTTTCAACAGAGAGCGCTTTTTGTCAGCTTTAGAAAACCTGCTCAATCCGGGAAGGCATATTTGGATGTCGTTCTCGAACGATACTATTCAATATCTGGTTTCAAATAACGTCTTCGTTGTGCTCCTAGAAAGCATTAGCTTTCGAGATGCCCAAGATATCGATAAAAATCTGGCAGAGTATGAGTGGTATCTCGGAGGTCTACAGATCGATGATACTTCTCCAGTCCACTGGGGTGCATATGCCAACGCGCTCCTGCCACATTATAGAATCATCGGTCAGGATATACATCAGTTTTGGGACGGCATAACCGATGACTCAAAAGATTACGGGTTCATCGAAGAGCTGAAAGAGTGTGGATTCGAAAGGGTAGAATTTGAGCCTCTAAATGGAAAGTTCACAGTTTTCGACAAGTACCATGACTTCCGGCAGGCGCGACGAGTCGCAGAGTTGGCCAATGCATTGAGCGATTCACTTGGGATGTTGGCGGATCAAGTTATCACACGAATGTCTGACGCGGCCCCTGAGTTAGGAAATAAATTATGGTCGGCTATCAGAACGTATGATCGCGCTGAGGTTGATGAAGATTATGCTCAGGTTTCTGCCTCATGTCGTCGGGTGATCGAGTATGTTTCCGATGTGCTGTTTCCGCCGACAGAGGAGGCACCAAATGGCAGGAAATTGGGACCAAATAATTATCGAAATCGTCTGTTGGCCTATGCTGATGAAGAGCGGCGGAGTGATACCAACATCGACCTGATTTGTGCGTCGACTGAAATGCTTGCGCAACAGTTGGAAAAGCTGGGCAGCCTTGTGAATAAAGGAATTCATTCAGATGTTCTTCGGCACGAAGCTAGGAGATGCCTTCTAAGAACGATAATGGTACTGGACGATATTCTATCGTTGCGGAAAGGGCCGCTAGAAATACGAGGCCTCTAATGGCAGAAGAAGAGGACACCCATGATTTCTTGACGGCCTGAGGCGGGCTGACTAGGTTTGTGGGGGAGTGCATGGGCCAGGGAGGGTCCGGAGATGACGCGAGCCAGGAAGGAGCTCGTCTCGGTCGAGACGACGCCGTATTACCACTGTATTTGTCGCTGTGTTCGCCGCGCGTTTCTGTGCGGCGAGGATTCCTATTCGGGCAAGAACTACGCGCACCGGCGGGGCTGGGTGCTGGAGCGTCTGCGTGAGCTGCAGGGCGTGTTTGCCGTGGACGTGTGCGCGTATGCGGTGATGTCGAACCACTATCACCTGGTGGTGCGGCTGGATGTGGATCGGGCGGCGGCCTGGAGCGAAGGCGAGGTAATGGAGCGCTGGGAGCGGCTGTTCTCCTTGCCGGTGCTGGTAGCCCGCTATCGGGCGGGGCAGACCAAGACGGTGGCAGAGCGCGAGCGGGCGCAGCTACAGATTGCCGAGTGGCGGGACCGACTGCAGGACCTGTCGTGGTTCATGCGCAGCCTGAACGAACATCTGGCGCGGCGGGCGAATGCAGAGGATGGCTGCAAGGGCCGCTTCTGGGAAGGCCGCTACAAGAGCCAGGCGCTGCTGGACGACGCGGCCGTGCTGACCTGCATGAGCTACGTGGATCTGAACCCGGTGCGCGCCGGGATGGCGGATGCGCCCGAGGCCTCCGATTTCACCTCGATCCAGCAGCGCATCCGGGCACTGGCTCGTAAGGATCAGGGGCATGAAGGTCCGGCGGGTGAGGGAGACGAGCCTCGCCTGACCGTATTGGGGCGGGAAGGCGACGATCCACATGGCAATGCGGTGGCCTTTACTACGGAGGACTATCTGGAACTGGTGGACTGGACCGGGCGCGCGATCCGCGAGGACAAGCGCGGGGCTATCCCGGAATCCATTCCGCCGATCCTGGAACGTCTGGGGATCGATCCAGTGCATTTCCTGCGGCATGTCGGAAGGGGACAGAGGTCGCACCATGTATCGGCCCTGGGGCACGTGGAGCGTTTTCGCGAGGCGGTGAAGCAGCTCGGCCGTCGCAGCATCAAGGGTGTGGGGATATCGGGCCGGATGTTTCTGGCGCCAGCCGGTTGTCGCTGAACCATTTCGGTTTCAGGGGAGGCGCGGATGCCGACGGTGTTCAGGGACGGACCCTACCGCTACTACTGGTTCAGCCATGAGCCGGACGAGCCGCCACATGTGCATGTGGACCGTGGAAAGTGCTCGGCCAAGTTCTGGTTGCGCCGGGTGGCATTGGCGCGGAATATGGGGTTTCCGGCGCACGAATTGCGGCGGATGCGGGAGGTTGTCGAGGGTCGGCAGCCGGAGCTGTTGGAGGCTTGGCATGAGTTCTTTGGCCACGAACGCGGATGAGCGTGTTGCGTCGGTGGATTTCACCGAGCATGACCTGGTGGTCGGCCTGATGGATGGCCGTCGAATCTCGGTTCCGCTGGAGTGGTACCCACGCCTCGCGCACGCAACGCCCGCTCAGCTACGGATCTGGGAGATCTCCGCCGGAGGCTACGGAATTCACTGGCCAAAGCTCGACGAAGACCTGAGCACTGAAGGGCTGCTGCGAGGCGCACCTGCGCCTGCTCGGTAGAGTACTTATGAGCAACACCTCGAAGATCCCCAGATTCCAGGACGAGGCGGAAGAACGGACGTTCTGGGAAAGCCATGATTCCAGCGACTATGTCGATTGGGGCCGAGCCAAGGCCGTCGAGCTCCCGAACCTCAGGCCCTCTACCAAGACGATCTCCCTGCGCTTGCCGGAGTCGCTTCTTGACCACATCAAGATCGAGGCCAACAAGCGCGATATGCCGTATCAGTCCCTGATCAAGGCGTGGCTTGCGGACGATGTAAAGCAAGCTCGCAAGAAGGGCTAGCGGTTGGGTTGAGGGGCTGAGTTCTGTACGTGGATGGGTAAGCCTGATCGGACTCGGGCCAATAGTAGTGATAAGCGACGCATGGAGGCGCGCATGGTTTTACTGATTCTGTATATCCCCGCAGTGCTGGTCGCACTGGGAATCCTGTTTATGGCCAGGCGGGCCGCACTGGGGCCTCGGGTGCGGTACGCCCTCGCAACGCTGATGCTGCCCGTTGTCGTGCTCTTTGCAGGCTGGGCTATCGCCGGTGGCGACCCGTCGATGGGGGTGGCGCTGACGGTCTTGTTCTTCGGGTTTGTGGTCGTTCCCGCCGGTCTTGGTCGGATGTTCGTGCGGCGATACCCGTCCGTATCGCCGGCGCAGGAGACAAATGTGAACCCGAGGCGGGACCCTCTGGTTACCGACGTCGCGGGGCAGGAGTCTGATGGCGCTGGGCACGAGTCCGATTCGGGGCATGGAAACGATGTGGCGCCGAGGCAGGATGACCGGGCGCGGGCGATGCGGCTTGCCTTCATGGTGCATACGCCCGGAGCGATGTTGCTGGGACTCGGCCTGGCGGAACGACTCGGAAACTCGGATCCGCTCCTGTCGTGGTTCGAGAACGGCTGGGTGGTCGATGGCATGCTGCTACTGGGGGTGGTGTTGATCGCGATCTCCACGCGGATGATTCTCGCCACGGTGTTCGGCCCGTCCTCCAAGGCGCGAGATTCGGGGAGCCTGGGCCGCCGGAATCCACGCCTCTGATTCGCTGCGAAAGCACAAAGACGAGTCATGGGGGGCGAGAGGAATGGATGAATCCGGCGGCGCGGTCGTATTTTCAGAAACACGGTGGGTTCCAGCCAGCTTTCTGGCCATGCTGGTTGTTCCGGCCCTGCTTTTGCTCGAGCTCGCCCACCGGGCGGCGCCAGCCGGGTGGATTCTGTTCGGTCCGCTGGCGTTTCTGCTTCTGGCCTTGGCACCATGGTTGATTGGTATCCTGAGCAAGCCACGGCGGGTGCTGACACTCGATCCGTACGGGGTTTCGTTTGACCGTATGTGCCGTTTTGGCGCTGTATTCGTGCCGTGGTCGGAGGTCGAGAATGTGGGGAGCTTCACCATGGTTCAGACGGGCAGCGTGACGCTCTTCCTCTACCTGCGTCCTGGTGAATTTCGTTCTTCACTAACTTTTCGTGGTTTTTGGACCCGGCCCGGACGTGTCGAGTGTCCGTTGGTAATGTTTAATCCATGGGAGCAGGATCGAATCGTGAAAGCCTGCCGGGCGTTTCATGAGCGGAGCGTCACGACGAGGACACCCGTGATTTCGTAAGAACTGTCACCTGTGCACAGGACTGTCGGGTCGAGTGGTAGTCACCGGGGTGGGATGGCTTCAGCGCAGGCGGCGTACCTCGGCGATCGCGGAGAGAGCGATCGGCGCCTCCATATAGCCGCTGCCGACGCGACGACGCACGCGGATGCGATCCCCCTCGATGGCCAGCAGTTCACCGTTGCGCGCGCGTCCGTCGGCGAGGGTAATGCGGAGTGTGTGTCCGATGTGCTCTTCCAGAGCCGACAGTGCAATGGTGGCGGTCGTTGCGGGTTCAGCTTGCGTGTCGCGTTCGGGCCGCATTTGGGGCCAGTTCGTTTGGGGCTGAGGGGGCGTCCGGGCCGGCTCCGGGGCGACCGGGTGAAGGTCCACCGGGCCAAAGTGTCTGCCCGCCACGCTCAGGCGATGTTCGATCTGGCCCAGCATGCGTTCGGCCGAGTCCAGGTTCGCCCAGAGAAGCATCGGATTGTCGATTGGACCGATCCGCAGCGAAAGGTCGCGGGGGGCCTGGATGAAGTGTTCATAGGCTGCGACCAGCGTGGGCCCCGGCTGCAGGCCGAAGGGGCGCCAGGCCTCGACCCATTCACCCATGTGGTGTTTGGTGTAGTCCTCGAGGGTCATGTCCATTTCGGCCGCGCAGAATTCCATCAATGCGGGGTAGTAGCCACGATCCTCGAAAACCACCGTCATTGACTGCAGGGGGGCGTTGATCAGCGCCGGTGCGAGATCGCGCGCCCGGTTGGAGCGGGCCTCAAGCGAGAAGTGTGCAGTGGACGAGCCCGCACTTAACGGCCCCATGCCGAAAGTGCTGTGCACGGTCATGCGGTCGTTGCCGTCCGTCAGGTCGTAGCGGACAGAAAAATCCAGAGGGATGTCGTGGTAGCCAAGCGCCGACATCAATTCGTCCGGCGGAGCGGCGTGGTAGGAACCGCATCCGGCGGTGTCCAGCGACAGTGCGGGTGGGTCGCCTTGATTGCCGGTGACCAGACCGGCCGGAAGAGTCAGGCCCTGCACCGAGAACCCGAATTGTTGTGGGAGGCGGCGGGCGTCCAGCGTGTGTCGAAGGCGGGCGAGTCGCCACAGGTTGCCGGCTTCCAGTGAGACGCGTTCCGCCCGCATGCGGCCCACCGCCGTATTGTGGGGCTCGAACAGCAGACCGTCTACGTACAGGCTGCCGCCCAGGCCAACCCCGACGTTGGTGTAATGCAGTGTGCCGAGTGGCTGGAGCCGTTCGACCAGATCGTCGAGTTTCTGCTCCGCCTGTTGGAGTTCGTAGTGGTAGTAGCCGAAGCCCGCGGCAGTGAGTACCACGAGGCCGACCAAGATTCCCTTCCCTGACATGTTCGCTCCCTGGTCTTTCCGTAACCGGGTCGGGCGCGTCCCGGCCCGACTGTGGGACTGCCTTGTCCCATGGCCACACCATACCTGCAGCGGGGTGTCCTGTCGCCCTTGGTCGGCGATGCTCCGGCGCTGGTGATTCCGGGCGGCGCGAGATGCTTGCGGATCTATACTCAGGAAGTGCGGAGTATTCCGGGCGGAGCGAGCGTAAGACCTTGGCCGGGAGCCGTGGGTCGCCGGATCTGCCTGTCCCCTGATCCGCGGGCCGTGGCCCGGTGGATTCCCCGCCGGACGGCGGCCGTTCACTCCCACCCGCCGTCGTTCGACAGCCCCTGATATGGAGGGCTGCAGATATGATTACGCAACGATGGGTGGCGCTCGCGGCGCTGATGATTCTTCTCCCCCTGGGCTGTGGAACGGAACAGACGGCGGATGCCGATCCGGTTGCCGCGGAGTCCCTGGCGCTGGATGCCGGGATGGTGGCGGATCGGGTACTGGCGAATCTGCACGACCAGGCGGCCGTCTTCGAGGCGATTGGTGACGAGCTGGAGGCCGTGGATGACCAGGCGGCGGCGGACGCTCTGGGTCGGCGCCTGGCGGGTGAATACACCGCTCGCATGATTGCGCAGATGGAGGAGATGGTGGTCTGGGCGGAGACGCATCTGGTGCCGGTGGACGCAGCGGAACGTGCCGTGATCGATCAGGAGCTGGAGGCGTTGTTTGCGGCCTCGGACCGGTTCCAGGCAGCGGAGATGCGGTTTGATCGTGCCACCGAGCGGGTCGGGGGGCGACTGGAGGCCCTGATGCTGCGCGATCCTCGGCAGGGCCACGCGGTACTGGAAGGGATGCTCGCGCTGGGTGATCAGGTGGAGGCGTTCATGACGGACGAGCGCATGGTGGCGATGGATCTCCTGATGGCGCCAGAGCCGGAGCCGCAGCCGGTGGAGGCCGCGCCTGCCTCCCGGGTGGGGTCACCCGCCTGGTGCGAGCGGATGGCCAACACGCCGCAAGCCCAATGGACGATGAACGATGCTTTCGCCTTCGCGAATCACTGTACGGGCGGTTGAGTCGTGATGCCCCTGCGGACCTGAATGGCCGGAGGACGAGTATGCGCGAACTGACGGGATCGGGTGTGCAAGCGCATCCGGCCAAAGGCAAGGTTTGTCCGCACCAAGGCGGGTTTCGTGTTTCCCCCGCGCGGGTGGCTGGGGTCAGGCGTGGTCCAGCTGGTTTCGGACGATGCTGCCGCCCTTCATGATCAGGTGCAGGTGGTCGGCGGGTGCATCCAGCCAGTCCAGGCCGGCCGACGGGTCGGCATCGACCACGAGGAGGTCGGCCAGGGCCCCTTCAGCGATGACGCCGAGGCGGCCGGGGTAGGGGGCACGGTCGCCGGATAGGGCGAGCAGTTGGCCGGCCGCGCCGGTGGCCATGTGCAGGGCCTCCAGCGGGGACATGAAGCGGGTCAGCTTGGCGAGCTGGCGGCCCTGGCTGGCGGCGCCCTCGGGGCTGAACAGGATGTCGGTGCCGAAGGCCATGGGCACGCCGTACTGGCGGCCCAGTTCGAAGGCGCGCTCGGTGCCCGCGCTCACCTGGAGCTGCTTGGCCCGGGAGACGGGGTCCGTCTTCGGGTTGGCGTCCTCGTCGTCCAGGAAGGGCTGGATGCTCCACCACACGTTGGCATCCACCATCATGCGCACCGTCTCCTCGTCGGCGAGCTGGCCGTGCTCGATGGAGCGCACCCCGGCGCGGATCGCGCGCAGGATGCCCTGCGGCGTGTAGACATGGGCGCATACGTAGGTGCCCCAGTCGGCGGCGGCGCGCACGGCGGCACGCATCTCCTCTTCCAGGTACTGGGCGGTGTCCAGCGGGTCGTACAGGCTGGAGACGCCGCCCCCGGCCATGATCTTGATCTGACTGGCGCCTTGCATCAGCTGTTCCCGGGTGCGGCGCAGCACCTCGTCCAGGCCATCGGCGATCGCAGCGACACCGCTGCTCTCGATGTAATTCGGCGGGGTGCTCGGCATACGTGGCAACTCGTGGCGCTGGCGAAAATCGCCGTGCCCGGAGGTCTGGGAGATCATCGCGCCGCAGGGGAAGATGCGCGGGCCGGCCACCGCGCCGCGGTCGATGGCCATCTTCAGGCCGAAGGCCGGGCCGCCGAGATCGCGCACGGTGGTGAAGCCGCGCATCAGGGTCGCGCCGGCCTCGCGCCCGGCCATCAGGTGCAGGAAGCCGATGTCCGCGGTCATTGCGGTCATCTGGCTAACCCCGACCAGCGTGCTGTGCCAGTGGGCGTCGATCAGGCCGGGGATGACCGCGCGCCCGCCGCAGTCGATTGTGCGTGCGGCGGTCGGACCCTCGCCGCGCCGGGGCAGCGCGGCGATGCGGCCGTCCTCGATCAGGATGTCCACGTCCTCGCGCAACGCGAGGGTCTCGCCGTCGAACAGTCGCAGGTGGGTGAGCAGCAGAGGTTGCCCGGGTTCACCGGCCTTGAGCTCGCGCGGGGCGAGGCCGAAGCCCGCGAACATGCCCAGCACGGCGGCGGCACCGCCGAGGAACTGGCGCCGGTTCAGGTCGGCCTCGATGCGCCGTAGGGCCGCCTGGGTATGGGCCGCGCCACAGTGGCAGGGGTTGATGTCGGCGTTCGCGCCGTGCGGTGCACAACAGGCCATGCCCATGACGGTGTGGCTCCTGGTTAACGCGCGCGACGTCGGGATGCGGCGCCGATTGGTTCGGGGCGCGCCCTGACGCCCGCGCGGGTGCCGGAATCCCGGCCGCTGCCGATCGCGAGCGATAGCCGGGGTATGCCTGCAGCATACCCAAGATCGGGCGCGCGTCTACTGGCCTGACCGGGGCGCGGCGCCGCGTTCTCGGGCCCGGCTTTCTGGCCGATGGCCGCGATGGCAACTTCGCACGGACTGGCCTAGGCTCGTTTGGCACGGGCGAGGGTCAGGGAGCGGCAGGATGATCAAGGGGCTGAGGCGGGTAGGGTTGGCGGCGGTTGGGCTATGGCTGACCTGGGTCGTGGCGGGATGTGCTGGTGTCCAGCATGGGCCTACCCAGTATGTGTTGACGTCGGATCCGCCCGGAGCCGAGATCTATCGAGGGGATCGTCCGGACCGCCTTCATCACTACACGACCACGCCTTTCCGGTTGACGACCTCGCGGTCCGAGGGCTGGTCCGGGATGTACTTCCTGGCGCGCAAGGAGGGGTATCACGACTCGGAGCTTCATCAGCAGCCTACGTCGGCTATGGGGGGCGAGCCCATCGCGATCCATCTGGAGCTGGAACCCCGTGGCGATGAGGAAGATTTTGCACCGTATCGGGAGCGCGACACGCTGGAGGCGTATCGGGAATTCCTCGAAGCCTATCCCGCGACGCCGCTGCGGGAGGCGGTGTTCGAGCGCATGGTGGCGCGCATTGAAGAGTCGGACGCCCCCGAGGCGCGCTACGAAGAGCTGTTGGAGGCGTATCCGGAGGCCGCCCGGCTGGTGCCGGTGCGACGGCAGGCGGAAGCGGAGGTGGAAATAGAGGCGCCGGATTCGGAGTCAGCGTCAAAGCCGGAGGCAGAGAGCGGGGAGCAGCTGGCTGCGGACACCAGGACGGAAGACGGCGACGAGGAGCCCGCCATCGCTCGGAATGATGCGAGGCTGGATGGTGACGGTGAGCGGGTGCGGGTGGCCCTGGAGCGGCAGGATGAAGAGCTGGATCGTCGGCGCGCGCATTACGAAGCGCTGGTAAGGCAGCAAGACGATCTCCGGGATGAACTGGAAAGCCGGTGGCAAGTGCGCCCACCCTTCACGGGCCCGGATATAGACGACACGATTACCCGGTCGGCGCTGGGGTACTGCTTTGAACAGTATGGGCGCCGTGCATGGGAGAACGATCCCTGGCGGATGGAAGAGCGGTGCGAAGCGGAACTGAACCGGGACGCGCGACCATCCCTGGAGGCCTACTGGCGTCTCGATGACGAGGTCCAAGCTTCTGTGGAGCAGTACAGTGAGCTTCACGAGGAACGCGGTCAGCTGGCTGCGGCTGCCGAGGAATGGCTGGAGACTGGCGAGACGGCGGACGCGTTGCTGGCCGCGGTTCTGGACGGCGAGTATGACCCGACCCTGACGGGGGTCGCGCCGGAGTCGGTGGCCGACGGTGTCGCGGGCGCGCCCGGTGGGGGCGAGCAATGTGCCATCAAGCATCGGCAGTACGACGCATTCACGCGGCAGTTGATCCAGGTAGCGCGGGGTACGGAAGACGTTTGTGATCACCACAAGGTGAACTACCTCGGCCAGGCCTGGGGCTATGATCTGGCGCGAATCTGCCTGGAGGAGGGCGATCCGGAGATCCCTCCGGACGAAGTGGAAAAGCTGCGCCAGGCCATGCCGGAGCTGACACGCCATTTCGAGCAGGTGGACCGGCGGATTGGCTGCCAATTCGATCCGACACTGACGCGGTTGCGCCGGGAGTGGGGCCCTGTCCCATATTGATTTGAGGACAACGGTCTCGGCGGGAAGAGCGACGAGAGGACAGCCGCGATTTCGTTGATCCCGCGCAGTCGGCGATGCGGGATCCCGGGAGCGGAGCAGGAAATCGAGATGGATATCGATCTGGGCGCAGTATTGGTCAACGCGGCTCTGCAGTTCTGGTGGGCCTGGGTACTGGCGGCGCTGGTTGCAATCGCTCGGTTTCCAAAGGTGAAGGGCTGGCTTGGCGAGCTGTGGGTTCGCCTGATCCTGGCGGTTGGCCTGGATGGAAAGTCCGGCCGCGTGGTTCACGACGTTATGCTCCAGACCGCGGACGGGACTACGCAGGTCGATCATGTGCTGGTGTCGCGGTTCGGGGTCTTCGTCATCGAGACGAAGAATATGCGGGGCTGGATTTTCGGGACTGAGCGCCAGGCCCAGTGGACACAGAAGATCTACCGCCGGTCGTTCCGTTTCCAGAATCCGTTGCGCCAGAACTATCGCCATGAACGCGCGGTAGCCGAGGTGCTGGGCGTGGATCCGGAGCAGATTCACTCGGTGGTGGTTTTCGTCGGTGGCAGCACGTTCAAGACACCGATGCCGGACAATGTGGTCCATGGCCTGGGGCTGGTGAGTTATATCCGCTCATTCCGGAATGAGGCGTGGAGTGACGATGAGGTCCATGCCATGTTCGCAACGCTGGAGAACTGCGGCCTTGAGCGTTCGCGCCAGACCCGCAGGGCACACGTGGAGGGTTTGCGTGAGCGACATGCGGCGCCGGCCATTCCGGACTGCCCGAAGTGCGGCAGCGCCATGGTGAAGCGCAAGGCCGGTCGGGGCTCCAACATGGGGCAGGAGTTCTGGGGGTGCACGCAGTATCCCGGCTGCCGCGGGACGAGGGCTGTCCAGTAGGCGGTGACCGGGCGAGAAGATGCGCTTGTCGCAGGTCAGTTGTCCCGCCGAGCCAACAGGTTGGTTACGGCACGGATGAGCTGCCACTGGCCCACCAGGCCCACGCCTCGCGCATCGATGTGGGAGAAGCCATCGATCAGATGCAGGTCGGTCTCGCCGACTGCATGGGCGAGGCGCTCGCTTTCGGTGTGGGGAATCATGTTGTCGTCGCGGCCGTGGATCAGTAGCGCCCCGCTGGAAAGGTGCGAGAGGTCCCGATGGGCCAGGGATAGCATCTCGATGGCCTCCTGCGCGCTTGCAGGTAGCTCTTCGAGGAGCCCCGGCACGCGTTCCTGGTCATCGTTGCGGATTAACGCCAATAGTCTTCGCCCCTCTTCGCCGAGACCGGCGGCCAGTTCGTCGATCGGGGCCTCGGGATCGTGCATGCGCCGCCAGGCAATTTCGTCAAGGATCTCGCGGTCTGCAGGGTCATTAAGCATGTGCAGATTGCCGCGCAGGAATAGCCACTTCGCCAGTGGATCGGGAGTCCTGGTCATCCAGCGGTCTGACCCGGGCTCCTGGAAGGCCCCGGTCGTGGCGAAGGTGATGACGTTCTTCGTGTCGTAGTAGCCGCCGACCCCGACCAGGAAGTCGATGCTGGCTTCTCCCTGTGGCGTTAGCGTCGCGAGCGCGGCCAGGCCCACGGCGTAAGAGATTGCCGCGACCCCGACGTCCTGGTGATCCGGGGCGCGCTCTGCCTCCAGGCGGGACAACAGGGCAGCGGCATCCGCGATGGCGGCGGCATCCTGGGTGCGGATCCTCAGGGCTTTCGTGCCCTCCAGATCGGGGACCAGCACCAGGAAGCGTGCCCGGGCCAGTGTATTGGCGAGTTGTACCAGGCGGGGGTCGTCCTTGCCCTCTGGCGTAAAGCCCGGCACAAGGACAATACGGGCGCCGACATCCTGCCGGGGATGGTAGAGGTCGGCTTCGATGGCCCCTTCGCTCGTCGTGACTGCAAGCGTTTCGCGCGCGGGTTCCGGGGTGCGGTCCTTCAGCGCGCTCGGTCCGTCACCGGCCTCGATGTCCTGGAGCACCCGCATGGCCTCCCAGTTTTGCACTCCGATGTAGCTGGCAAGCATCACAAGGCCCAGCAACACGGCAGCGATGCGAAGCACTAGTCCTGACCTTCTGGGGGTTCTGGTTCACTCATTTGGAAGACGACTCGGTTCCGCCCGGCGTTTTTGGCTTGATACAAAGCGGCATCGGCTTGACGGATGAGGGCGTCCGGGTCAAACCGGCGACCGGCTGAAGGGGCCATGGCGATGCCGGCTGTCAGGGTGTGCTCGATGCGGTGGCCCTCGTAATCCGTGGGCGTGTCGGAGAATTCCTTGCGGATCCGATCGGTCATCAGGCGCACCTGTTCCGGGCCGGGTGCCTCAAGCAGGATGGCAAATTCCTCGCCACCGTAGCGGATGCAGATGTCCTGAGGCCGGGATAACTGCAGCAGGAGATTGCCGAGTCGGGTGAGGATGCGGTCGCCGGCATCATGGCCATAGTGGTCATTGATTGCCTTGAAGTTGTCCAGGTCGATCATAATCAGGAATACCGACAGTTCGCTGGATCGGGGGATTGCCTTTACGCGATCAAATGCCGCGTTGAGTGCGCGGCGGTTGCCCAGCCCGGTGAGCGGGTCCTGGTTGGCGATCTTCAGCGCCTGCAGGCGGTCCCGGTCCCAGTCGATCAACCTTTCTCCCAGAGCGACCAGCAGGAACACGGCTTCTAGCGCGCTAAAGGCCTGGGCGTACGCCAGTGGTGCCATGCCCCATGCAAACAATGAAGTGCCGGCGCTGAACACACTGATCAGCAGGCCCAGACCGTAGAGGCTCCAGGCCACTGTGTACCAGCGGGCATACCGCATGCCGTTCCGGTAGGCGATCGCGCCCAGGATGGGTAGCAATGCGAGTAGGGCCAGGGAGGCGAAGGAGAGGTACAGGACTGGCGTGTAGAAGCCTGCGAACCGCAAGACGATTCCGGCAACCATGATGCCCTGGGCCGCAAGGATGACCTTGTCGATGCGGGGACAGCAGTATCGAGTCTGGAGAAACAGGCGCGAGAACTGCAGGGCGGTGATGGCGACCGCCAGGAATACGATGTGAAAGCCCTCGTTATGCCAGAACACGGAATTGGGCCAGAGGTACTGGAAGGCAAAACCGTTCAGCAGCGCCCACATCAGAATGCTGGCCAGCAGGAATGTGGCGTACCACAGGTAAACACCCTGGCGCATGATCAGCGAGAACGTCCCGGCGATGATGATCAGAGCCGCCAACAGGCCGTAGTAACCACCGTAGATGAGGTACTCGCCCCGTGACTGGCTGTGGAAGTGATCCGCACGGCTCAGGAAGACGTTCAGCGACATGGCGTCGGGCTTCGTGTACTGCAGCCGGAGAAACAGGTCGGTGTAACCATCCGCCGGGGTGGTATGGGGAAACGCGAGTGTCCGGTAGTTGAGCAGGCGCTCCGCGAAGGGCTGCCGGTCACTGAGCAGCACTTTTTCCAGTGGCGCGCCGTTATCGGAGAAATAGACGGCCATTTCATCCAGGTAGCTGGTCTCGTGGTGCAGAACCCAGTGTTGCGGCTGTTCCGCGTCTGCATTGGACAGCCGGACCCGGACCCAGTGGGCCTCTTTTGTGATGCCGCGGTTGATTTGATCACTGGTCAGAGGGCGGAACTGATCGAGCGGCAGTTCAGATGGCTCGTACGCGCGGTCGGTGACCCAGAAGGTCGCCGGTTCGCGCAGCGTCATGCTGCCGAGCTCGCCGATCTCGATCGTCTGTTCGGTGGATGTGGAGGCCAAGGCCGCCGGGGGAACGAGAATCCACAAGACCAGGGAGACCAGGAGGGCCAGGCCAAGCCATTGGCAGGCACTTGCACCTTGAGGCTCGAAACCGGTGGACAGCAGGGGAGGAGGGCGCTTCATTTTCACCGTGTTATGTCGAAGATCATTGCAACGGACCCGAATCGGACTTGGCTTCCATGCAGTCTGCCATTAACGGAACACCGAGTGTCCCGTGTGCGCCCCGCAGACACTGAAGGCAAGATGAAGTACGAAGGTGGATCCGGGCGCGCAGGCGAGTAGATTTCGGTGAGCAGCCCAGTACAATCCGGAGCTTGAGTGTTGCAGTCCTGACAAGCCCGCGAAGGAGACCGATGTTTCGTATCCGGGAAAGTCAGGATCGGCGAGATGCGGCTGATTCACGCCATGGGTCCGGTTCCTCCGGATGCCTGACAGGAAAGGGAGCGCCCATCATCTGTCCTGCTAACCGTAATCTTCCCTCTGCGGGATCTGCTGGTGCGTGCGTCCCTGATCGACGTGGCGCGCTTCGGCTTTTCATCGCGCTTTGGGTGGGTGTCGCTTTCGGCATCGCAGGTCTGTCCAAGGCGGATGATGAAGCGGTATTTGTGGTCGCCCATCCGAGCGTGGCGACCCAGACCCTGACCCGCGACACCACCCGGGCCTTGTTTGGCATGCGCCAGCGCAGCTGGCCGGACGGCGAGATCGCGCGCGTGTTCGTGCTGGGGGACAACGACCCCGTGCATGTGCGCTTTGCGAAGGAAGAGCTCGGGGTATTCCCCCATCAATTACGCCTCGCGTGGGACCGAGCGGTATTTTCCGGCACCGGCCAGGCACCCCGTCGAGTGGGATCTCTGTCGGAGATGCATGAGCGTGTGGGCACCACGCCCGGCGCGGTTGGCTACCTCACAAAGGAGTACCTGGATGAGCGTATCCAAGTCATCGAGATGGAATAAGGTGCGGCCTGCCCTGGGCGGGACCCTGCTACTGATTGCGTCATCGGCGGCTGGCCCGGCGATGGCCGACGAGGGTGCGCTGGGGACCTTGCAGCTGCACGGGTTTCTCAGCCAGGGCTGGGTGACGACAGACTACAACAACTTTTTCGGATCCAGCAGCGACGGCGGCGGCAGCTTCGACTTCACGGAGCTTGGGGCCAACGCCTCCCTAAGGCCCCGCGAAGACTTGCTGCTCTCGGCGCAAGTGCTCAGCCGGCGTGCCGGGGAGATCGGGGATGGTGGTCGGCCGAAACTGGATCATGGTTTGCTCGACTACCAGGCGCTATCCGGGCCCGAGCGAACGGTGGGTGTGCAGCTAGGGCGAGTGAAAAATCCTTTCGGCCTCTACAATCAAACCCGCGATATGCCCTTTACCCGGCCGGGCATCCTTCTGCCTCAATCCATCTATTTTGATCGTGCCCGTTCGTTGGCGCTGGCCTCGGACGGTGGCAAGGCCTATTTCGAGGAGCGGATAGGCGATGCCGGGCGCCTGCGCGGCGAGGTCGGTTTCGGACGGCCTCAGGCCGATGAAGACCTGCAAGGTGCGCTGCGCCTGGATAGCGTCCCGGGTTCCATCGAGCCGCGTAACTCGGCGATCGCGCAGCTGCTCTACGAGCACGACGGTGGCCGTGTGGTCGCTGGACTGAGTGCTGCTCAGGTCGAGGCACGCTTTGAGCGCGATGGTGGGGCCGACGGGCAGTTTGAATTCGAGCCCTGGATTCTTTCCCTCCAGTACAACCAGCCACTGTGGAGCCTGACCGGTGAATATGCGCTGCGTCATTCCAGCATGGAGGGACTAAGCGACCTCGGGGCCGATTTCGATATCACCGGGGAGAGTTGGTATCTGCAGTACTCGCGTCGCTTCAGTGATGACTGGGAATGGTTGATTCGTTACGACAGCCTGGTGGTCGATCGCAGTGACCGTTCCGGACGTGGCTTTGCAGCCGCTACTGGCCTGCCGGCACATGCGCGCTACGCCGAAGACTGGACCGTTGGCTTGCGCTGGCATCCGCACCCGCAGGTCATGCTGGGGGCGGAGTATCACCACATCGAAGGTACGGGCTGGTTGCCATCCGGTGACAATCCCGACCCATCCGAGACCCGGAAGCGCTGGAACATGCTGATGTTGCAGCTCTCCCTGCGTTTTTGAAACCGGCCGGAACGCAATAGAACGGGCACCTGGGGATGACGAAGCCACACACATCGCATTCGCGCATCCGGGTGGGACTCACGGGGCGGCTTATTGTGCTGACCAGTCTGGTGCTGGTCGGTCTGGTAGCGCTGATTACCACGCTGGGCCATGACATCCTGGAAAGCCAGTTCCAGCAGGAGCGCGAGGACAGTCACGCTCGCGAGCAACGCGAGATGCGGCTGGCGCTGGAACGTGCCGAGGACAGCCTGCAGCAATTGGCAGCCGTGGTGGCGGCGGCGCCGGGCTTGTCCCGTGCGCTCGAGCAGCGAGACAAGATACTGGCCGATCAGGTGTTGGCGACCCAATGGCCCACGTTGGAACTGGACGCCGGAGTGGCGCAGGTCCGGATCTATCTCGAATCGGGGCGTCTGCTCTCCAGCCGAGGTGACGACGACAGCCTGACGCCCGGGCTCGTCGAAGATTGGCTGGATCGGGTCCGCGACACAGAGCGGCCTCACAGCGATCTGCGCTGTGCAGCCGACTGTCTTATCCACAGTCTGGTACCGGTGCTGGTGGATGGGGAAATGGCGGGGACTGTGCTGGTTTCCCGGTCTCTGGCCGATCTCACCCAACAGGTCCGTAACGTGTCCGGCAGTGAGGTTGCCCTGTTATTGCGCAGCGCAGGGCAGCCCGAAACGGGGGATATGCTCCGTCAGGTGCCGGAATGGGGCGGGCATCTCCTGGCGATCACCCGGATCGAACAGACGTTGCCGACCCTGCGCGCCATGGCCGAGGAGGTGGCGTGGTCCTCGCTGTCTCGGGATCCAGTGACGTTCAAGGATGGGTCGCGGGTTCTGGAAGTCCAGGCGCTCCCGCTTGCGGGCCATGGCGGCACGGATACCGATGTTGAGGGGTACTTGCTGTCCCTCTCGGATATCTCCTCTCAGGTCGCTGCCATCCGGGAGCACACCCGTAACCTGTTCCTCGCCGGGATGACCGGTTGGGTGATCGCGGAGGTCATCGTGTTGCTGATCGTCTGGCCACCGATGCGGCGCCTGTATCGACTGGCTGAGGTGCTGCCGGGGCTGGCCAGCGGTGGCTTCGCGCGGACCCGGGAGGTGATTCCGGAACCGCGCCGGCGGTTTCAGGACGAGATTGATGAACTGGAGACCACGACCCTGGATCTGGCCGATCAGCTGGAGACCCTGGAGGGCACGGTGCAGAACCGGGATCAGCAGCTGGCGGCGCAGATCCAGGCACTGGCGCGCGAGCGCGATTTCATCGGTAGCCTTCTGGACACGGCACGGGTGTTTATCATCAGCCAGGATTCGGACGGGCGGATCACCCTGGTCAATGAATACACGACGACCGTGCTTGAGCATTCCGAGGAGGACTTGATCGGCCGGACGTTTGACGAGGTCTTGCCCATCGGATCTGCCGTCCTGGATGGAGATGTCCAGCAGGGGGAGGAAGAACGTTCGTTGCGCACGCCCGGTGGTGAGGAACGAGTGGTCGTTTGGTACCACGCGCCGCTTCCCGGGGATGAGCCGGGCCGGATCTCCGTGGGGCTGGACATCAGCGAACGCAAGGCCGCCGAGGCTCGACTGACCTGGCTGGCCCAGCGCGATCCGCTCACCGAACTCTACAATCGCCGCTACTTCCATGAGGCGCTGGATCAGGCCCTTGCCAAGGGTGCCCATGGCGCCGTCCTGTTGATGGACCTGGATCAGTTCCGGGATGTGAACGAGCTACGGGGCTACCACGCCGGGGACGAGTTGCTGCGCCGAGTGGGCCATACCCTGTACGAGTATCTGGGATACCGCGGCGTAATCGCGCGCCTGGGCGGTGACGAGTTCGCCCTGTTGCTGGAGGGCGCGAGCGACGATCAGGCCATGTACGTGGCGCAGTACGTGGTGAAGCTGCTGGAGGATGTGGATCTCGCCATCGGTGAGCAGCGCCATCGAGTGTCGGCCAGCATCGGTATTGCCCGTTTCCCGGAGCACGGCGCTACGCCCGCTGACCTGATGGCAAGCGCCGATGTGGCGATGTATCAGGCGAAAGAGGGAGGGCCTCAACGCTGGCACATGCTGCACGCGGTGGAAGACGTCAGGGATGAACTGGAGCAGCGGGTCTACTGGGTGGACCAGTTGCACAAGGCGCTGAAGACCAACACTTTTGAGCTGATGGTTCAGCCCATTGTGCGCCTGAGTGACCGCAGCGTGCGTCACTATGAGGTGCTGCTGCGTATGCACGGTGGTGAAGGCGAGTTACTGATG
Organism: Thioalkalivibrio sp. ALE30; assembly: GCF_000377465.1. Lineage (NCBI taxonomy): Bacteria > Pseudomonadati > Pseudomonadota > Gammaproteobacteria > Chromatiales > Ectothiorhodospiraceae > Thioalkalivibrio > Thioalkalivibrio sp. ALE30. The sequence continues at coordinate 92,765 of NZ_KB898171.1, forward strand.
CCGGGACGTTTTATCCCCTTTGCCGAGCGCAGTGGTCAGATCGTGCAGCTGGATCGTTGGGTGCTGCGCGCGGCGCTGCAGTTGTTGGGCAGGATTCAGGACGAAGACATCAGTCTGGCCGTGAACCTCTCCGGGCAGTCATTGCATGACGACTACCTTACGGATTACCTGGCCGAGGAGTTGCGCGCCAGTGGTGCCAACCCACGGCAACTCATCCTGGAAGTGACCGAGACCGCAGCCGTCAGCGACTTTTCCACGGCACGGGGTGTGCTGACCGGCATACGCGCGCTTGGATGCCGCGCGGCACTGGATGACTTTGGGGTGGGGTTCAGCAGTTTCCACTACCTGGGCCAGCTGCCAGTGGACTACATCAAGATCGACGGAAGCTTTACTCGTAGACTCGTGGATGACCATGAAAGTCGGGTCATTGTCCGGGCGATCGCAGATCTTGCGGTTGGCCTTGGCAAGGAGGCGATCGCTGAATTCGTTGATCAGGAGGCGATTATTCCCATCCTGCAGGACTACCGGGTTGCCCTTGGACAGGGCTACCACCTGGGCCAGCCGGTGCCCGCGTCGGAAGTGTTCGGGGGCCTCTGAAGACGAGCACCGCAACATAAAGAGGACACGCACTATGAGTTCTGCGGATGCAGGTGTGTGTCGTTGGAGGGGGATGCGGGGTCTCGCGAACAGTCGAGAACGCGAGGATGCGCTGGCGGAGCGGTCGGGCGCGGGCGCGTTCTGGCCTGGACGCGGCCGCTCGGTTCGACGCGTCGCGCCCCGGGTCGCCGCCGGTGTGGTAGTCACGTTGCTCGTGATCAGTGGTTGCACGCCGTCGGGGGAGGAAGAGCATCCGTCCGGGTACGGCGAGGCGTCCGTGCAGGCGCCGCTCGACATCCGTGAGGCGTCTGTTCGGACGGCGGAGGGTGCCACGCTCCTTGGCATTGAAGACCTGCCCGGCGATATCCAGGTGGACGCGCAGAACGCCTTCGGTGCGACAACGCGATTCCGGGAGGCCAGGGCATCCCCGGATGATGCCTGGGTAGCGGTGGTCACCAGCGGTGCGGCCCACAGCGCCGGCTGGCTGGTGCGGGCGGACAGCGGCGCGGCGAGCCCGGCGGCGTTTCAGTACGGGGGCCGCGTCACGATCGGGCCCTGGAGCGACGATGGGCGCCATGTGGTGTTCGCGCAGGAAGGACCTGCAGGGAACCGTACCTTGACGGTCGTGGATCGCGAATCGCTGGGCGACTCGGTGGAAGCGAATGCGATCCCAGTGCGTGTTGAGCACCACGGGGAGCTGGATCCGGAGGCGCAACGCTACGAGGCGCTGGGCTGGGTGGAGGGAACTCTTCGGTTCCGCCTCGGCGACGAACCATGGGTGTTTGATCCGGCCTCGGGGGCGGTGGAAGCGGGGTAGTGCCAGGCCGAATGGACAGGTTGCCTCGAGCTCTGGTTACTCGCCGCGGGCCGGCAGGGAGGCGTAGTAGGCCGCGAGTGCCGCCATTTCTTCCTCTTCCAGTTCGCTCACGATGCCCTGCATCAGGCCGGCAAGGGACGTCTCGCGCGCACCGTGGGCATAAGCCTGGAGCTGTGCCATCAGATAGCGGGGCGGGTGGCCGGCCAGCGGCGGCAGGCTGGGGTTCCGTTCGCGTCCTTCGTTCCCATGGCAGGAGGCGCAGGACTGGACGTTGCGTTCCGGCAATCCTGCAAGGGCAATCTCGCGCCCTCGTTCCGCCAGATCGCCCGGCACGTCATGCGGGCCGCCCGCCGGTTCCATCTCCGCGTAGTGCCGGCTGATCGCTTCGATCTCTTCGTCGTTCAGGTGCTGGGCGATCCGCGCCATGGTGGCGTTCGGGCGCAGGCCGTCCCGGTAGGCCTCCAGCTGCTCCACCAGGTATTGCTCCGGCAGCCCCGCCAGGCGCGGGAACGGCGGCTGCGACTGGCCCTGACCCTGTTCGCCATGGCACTGGATGCAGGCGGTCGCCCCGCGGTCCTTGCCTTCCTGGGCAATGCGTGCACCGAGGTCCTCGTCCCCGCTGGCACTGGCCGTCGGCAGACCCAACGATGCCGCGGTCAGTGCGAGCCAGGCGACTGCGCCGAGGGGTTGGTGGAGGGGTGCCACGCGCATGGCATTGGCGTTGTTCAGGCCGTGTCGGTGCGTACGCCCGGGTGGGCATGGCGGTGGTAGTTCGCGCGATCCGGGATGACGTTGCGGATGCCGCCGCGAGGGTCTTCGACGTCGCCCGCGTAGCGCGGCAGCAGGATCACGTGCAGGTGGTCGATGCTGCGCCCGGCCATGCGGCCGTCGTTGTTGCCGACGGTATAGGCATCGGGCGGATTGCCCAGGAAGGGCAGGTCCAGGACGTTGTCGATGTGGTCCTTGGGGCGCTCGCGGAGGTCTTCGCGGACGCGCATGTTGCGGTACAGCTTCTCCAGGTCCGTGGCTTCGATGACCCGGCGCACGCCGTGAAGCGCGTCGAAGTAGTCCGCCTGTTCGGTGTCGTCGAGGTCGAACAGGGAGACCACGTGGCGCCGGGGAATGACGAGTGCGTGCCCGGGGTTGACCGGATTGGTGTCGAACAGGGCGACGAACGAGCGGTTCTCGTAGATCAGCGGGTCGGCCAGGCCGGCGGATACCCGGCAGAAGTAGCAGTTCGGGGTGGCTGGTTGGGCACTGGTCATGGGGAGGCCTGCGAGTAGGGGCTTGCGTCAGTTGGAAAGTGGCGGATTTTACGCGACTTCCGCGCTTGCGTGCCCGCGTCCCTGTATGCGGCGAATCGGATACGCGGTGTGGCCGCGGGACGAATCGGGCCCGGTCGTGCGCGATCAACGCTCTTGTGAACGGTAATGTCGGCGCAGGTTCCGAAAACCCTGATGGCTGCATGGCTTGACGGCCGGGATCGCACCACGTAAGTTCCCTAGCATTGTAAGGGGTTTTTGCGGTCCGGTCACTGAGTGATCTCCCGGCCGACCCACCATCCCCCGATACGTTTGTCGAGGCTGTACGCCCGCGCCAGCGGCCGCCGCGCGCCTCGACGACCGGTCGCGCGCAGGCACGACCGGGCTGCACAAACCGGATGTCCGGGCCTGGCCCGGGCGGCGGCGTCGCGCCTGGCGCGTTCTTCTTGAACGTCGCGGGTGCCCGCTGCGCCGGAGGAGTTTGTGTCACGACGTATCGAAGGGGGAGCTCATGTCCATGCCACTTTCCGGCCTCGTGTTTGCGCTGCTGTGCGGCGTTGTCGCGCTGGTCTACGGTCTGTTGTCCATCCGCTGGGTACTTTCGCGATCGGAGGGTACCGACGAGATGCGGCGGATCGCCCGCGCGATCCAGGAAGGCGCCTCGGCCTACATGAAGCGGCAGTACACGACCATTGCAGTGGTCGGGGTGGTGCTGTTCGTAGGGCTGTGGCTGGTGATCGGCATCGGCTCCGCGGTCGGGTTTCTGATCGGTGCCGTGCTTTCCGGGGCCGCCGGGTTCATTGGCATGCATGTGGCGGTGCGCGCCAATGTGCGCACGGCGGCGGCTGCGAAGTCGAGCCTGGAGGCGGCGATGGATGTGGCCTTCCGCGGGGGCGCGGTGACCGGCCTGCTGGTGGTCGGGCTCGGGCTGCTGGGGGTGGCGGGCTATTTCGCCGTGCTCTGGTGGCTGACACCGGAGGGGGGCGATGTGGGACTTTCGCCCCTGGTCGGGCTGGCCCTGGGCGGTTCGCTGATCTCCATCTTTGCCCGTGTGGGCGGTGGCATCTTCACCAAGGGCGCGGATGTCGGGGCGGACCTGGTGGGCAAGGTCGAGGCCGGTATTCCGGAGGATGACCCGCGGAACCCGGCGGTGATCGCCGACAACGTGGGCGACAACGTGGGCGACTGCGCCGGGATGGCCGCGGACCTGTTCGAGACCTATGCAGTGACCATCATCGCGACGATGATCCTGGGCACGCTGCTGATTCCCGAGCTGGGGCTGATGGCCGCGGTGTATCCGCTGGTGCTGGGTGGCGGCGCGATCCTGGCCTCGATCATCGGTACCTTCGTGGTCAAGGCGCGCGAGGGTTCCGAGATTATCCGGGGGCTCTACAAGGGGCTAATCGTCTCGGGGGGGCTGGCTGCCGTGGCATTCCTGCCCATTACCCTGGTGCTGGTTCCGGATACCGCGCTGGCCAACAACATGGGGATCGAGAGCGGGGCCGCGCTGCGCCTGTACGGGGCGGCACTGGTGGGGCTGGTCCTGACCGGCGTCATTATGGTGGCGACGGACTACTACACCTCCACGGTCTTCCGGCCGGTTCGCCATCTGGCCGAGGCCTCCACGACCGGTCACGCGACCAACATCATCGCCGGGCTGGCGCTGTCGATGAAGGCGACCGCCGCGCCGGTGCTGGCGGTGTGCGCCGCCATCCTGGTGGCCTATGCCTTTGGCGGGCTCTACGGCATCGCGATCGCCGCGACCACGATGCTGTCGATGACCGGGATCATCGTGGCGATGGACGCCTACGGTCCGATCACGGACAACGCCGGTGGCATCGCGGAGATGGCCGATCTGCCCTCCGAGGTGCGGGACACCACCGATGCGCTGGATTCGGTGGGCAACACCACGAAGGCCGTGACCAAGGGCTACGCCATCGGTTCGGCGGGCCTGGCGGCACTGGTGCTGTTTGCCGACTACACCCACGAGCTGGTGCATCACACCGGGGGTGGGCACAACTTCGAGCTGAGCAATCCGAACGTGATCGTGGGCCTGTTTATCGGCGGCCTGATCCCGTACCTGTTTGCGTCGATGACCATGGAGTCGGTCGGTCGCGCGGCCTCCGGCATCGTGAACGAGGTGCGGCGCCAGTTCCGCGAGATCAGCGGGATCATGGAGGGCACCACGAAGCCGGACTACACTCGAGCCGTGGATATGCTCACCAGTGCGGCGATCCGCGAAATGATCGTGCCCTCGCTGCTGCCGGTGCTGGTCCCCGTTCTGGTCGGCGTGTTCCTGGGTACCGAGGCCCTCGGGGGGCTGCTGATCGGGACGATCGTGACCGGGCTGTTCGTGGCGATCTCGCAGACCGCGGGCGGCGGCGCCTGGGACAACGCGAAGAAGTACATCGAGGACGGGCATCACGGGGGCAAGGGGTCGGAAGCGCACCATGCCGCAGTGACCGGCGACACGGTCGGTGACCCCTACAAGGACACCTCGGGGCCCGCGATCAACCCGCTCATCAAGGTGCTGAACATCATGGCGCTGCTGCTCGTGCCCGTTCTGTAGGGCCCCGAACCGGAAGGAGAATCGACATGCCGAGAATCCGCGTACAAATGGCCCCGGATCTGGAGTTCAACATGGAACTCGACGTCGAGGGCGTCGACTGTGACAGCCGCGACTGGGACGTCCAGCAGCACAAGGCCGAGATCTACGCCGAGTTCGAGCGGCGGCTGAAGGAGGCCTTCCCCGAGGGGGTGAAGATCCACACCTTCGAGTACGGCCTGGCCTGCAAGCCAGGCTGACCGGGTGGGAGGGCACGCGCGCCTGTGTGTCCTCCCGCTGCGCTGCGCAAGCGTGAACCTCGGGGCGGACGGCCGCGGGTCGTACCGCGCCGATGCGAGGATGCCGTGCACAGAAGCCGACTGGGCAACCTCGTGATCGACTGCCGGACGCAGGATCTGGCTGCCGAGGCCCGTTTCTGGGCGAGGGCGCTGGGCTACCCGATGCCCGAAGACTTCGATGCCGACAGAATGGCCATCGCTTCTGTGTCGGGAGCCCCTTTCGGGAAGGCTTCGAACAGGGAGCCAATACTTGGGGGTGAGGTCAGAGTCGTTGGCCCGGGCCTTGCGGGAGGTACGTGATGGCAACCATTCGGCACAAGCTCGTTCCGCATCTGTGGTTTGATCATCAGGCTCGGGAGGCGGCCGAGTTCTACGCGTCGGTGTTCGCAAACTCGTGGGTCGAGCGCTCGGTCACCCTGGAGGGGACCCCCTCCGGCGCGGTGGAGGTGGTCACCTTCTTCGTATTGGGGCAGGAGTTCCAGGCGATTAGTGCGGGTCCGCTGTTCCCGTTCAACGAGTCGATCTCGTTCGTGGTCAAGTGCGATACCCAGCAGGAGATCGACCACTACTGGGACAGGCTGACGGCCGATGGCGGGCAGGCGGTGGAATGCGGCTGGCTGAAGGACAAGTTCGGCCTGTTCTGGCAGATCGTCCCCGCGGTGATGGACGAGATGATGCAGCCCGGTGACCCCGAGGCGCTGGCCCGGGTCACGCAGGCATTCCTGCCGATGAAGAAGTTCGACATCGCGGCGCTCGTTCGCGCGTACGAAGGTCGGTGACGTGGACGTCCGCGGGCCGCACCTGGCCGAGGTGGTCCATCTGACGACCTCGATCGCGCGAGCGCCCGAGGACGTGTACGCCTTCGCGTGCGACCTGAGAAACCTGCCGCTATGGGCGGCGGGGCTGGCGCGTTCAAGCGTGCGGCAGGCGGGGGATGCGTGGGTCGTCGACGGCCCCGTGGGCACGGTCACGCTGCGGTTTGCCCCGGCCAACCCGTTCGGGGTGCTGGATCATGAGGTCGAGCTGCCCACCGGCGCGGTGATCCACAACCCCATGCGCGTGCTGCCGAACGGAGCGGGCAGCGAGTTCGTGTTCAGCCTGTTCCGCCAGCCGGGGACGACGGACGAGCAGTTCCGGGCCGATCGCCGCGCGGTGGAAGACGATCTGAAATGTCTGAAGCGGTTGCTGGAAGAGCGCCGGGATCCCCCTGGCCGGGATGTACCCGGTGAGCACGCCAGCCGTTGAGGCGTTCGCGACCGGGGCCCGGTCTACCGGTGCACCGCGGTGTTCTGGCCGAACCGGATCTGCCAGCCGTGGTGTTCGTCGTGTTCGAGCAGGAAGCTCATGTGGGTGTGCAGTTCCCCGTCGCCGTGGTCCGGCAGGCCCTCGGGCATGGATTCGATACCGGAGACCCGGAACCGGGCCTCGGCGAAGGCGGTGTCTTCACTCAGCAGGGTGATGTCCTGGACGTCCACATCCAGGGAGGTGCCGACAAAGGGGCCCTGCAGAAGCTCCGTATGCCGCCGGGCATTGCCGGCGCGGTTCTCGAAGCGCGTGCCGACCAGATTGACCACTCCAGAATCCTCCGCATAGTCGCGCGCCCAGGCCTCGCCGTCCCCGGCCTCCCAGGCGGCCGCCTTGGCCTCCAGGATCTGCTGGATCGTGTCCTCGGCTGCCCAGGCAGGGGATGCCATTACGGCGGCGAGTGGCAGGGCGGCGAGAAGAAGCGGCTTGGCGAACATGCGATCTCCGGGGTGTGGGGTTCCGCCCCCCGGTGTACAGGAGTGTGGCCGGCGACGCCAGCCCCGAGCCACGGGGCCACGGCGCAGGCGCCGGACGGGCGCTACCAGGCGAGGGCGAGCAGGCCCGCGCCGACGCACACCACGATGACCGGGACGATGGTCTCGCGGATCACCTGACCCTCGCGGGCCTGCAGCCCGGCGGCCCCGGCCGCCATGGCGATGTTGTGCAGCGAGATCATGTTGCCCACCCCGGCACCGATCAGTTGCAGCGCCAGCACGGTCGGAATCGCCATGCCCAGGGCGTCGGCGGTATCGGCCTGGAGTTGCGCGAACAACAGGTTGGAGACGGTGGCGCTGCCGGTCATGAACGAGCCCAGGGCGCCGATAAAGGCGCTGAACATCACGAATGTGCCGCCCAGGATCTCCGCCAGTCCCTGGCCCAGGACCTGTGGCATCGACGGCAGGCCGGCCGCGTTGTGGCCGGAGGTCAGCAGGAGCTGGGTGAGGGCGATGATAAAGGCCAGCACGATCGCGGCGACGCGCAGCTTGGTCCAGGTGGCGGCGACGGCCTGGGCCAGCGTGGGGCGGCTCACGCGGAACAGCACCAAGGCGGTGAGCAGGGCAAGACCAAAGTAGAAATACGGGGTGTACAGCGGGGTCAGGCTCTGGCCGAGTTCGATCTCCCGAAACGCCCCGGGCGACCAGCGCACGGACTGCAGGGCCTCGCGCAGGGGCATGATGGTCCGCGACGCGATCAGGGCAACGGCCATTACCGCGAAGGGGACGAAGGCCAGCAGGACGCGTCCGACCGGGGCCTGCTCGACTTCCTCCCGTCGCTCGTGGCCGGGCAGCAGGAAGCCGCGGTGGGCCGCCAGGGCAATGATCGCCATGGCCGCCACGCCCCCGATGATGGACGGCAGCTCAGGCCCCACCAGCCAGGCAACCAGCAGGTACGGGATGCCGAAGGCCAGGGCCGACAGAACGGCGAACGGCACGAATGCGCGGAAGCGCCCGCGTTCCTCGCCCAGGGTGGCGACCCAGACCATGAACAGCGTGACAAACGGCGCCAGAGCGGTGTGGATCACGGCCGTCTGCAGCACCGCGGAGCGGGTGGTTTCCGCATCCAGGCCGAGGCCGGCGAAGCCGATGATCACGGGGGTGCCGGCCGCACCGAAAGGGACGGCGGTGCTGTTGCCGATCAGGGCGATGGCGACGGCCTTTAGCGGCCGCATCCCGAAGTAGACCAGTAGCGGGGCGGCCAGCACCGCGGGGGTGCCAAAACCGGCGATGCCCTCGACGAAGCTGACCAGCCCCCAGCCGAGGAGCATGGCCAGTACCCGGTGGTCGCGCGAGACGCTGGCGATCACCGACTGGATCGCGCTCATGTGCCCCGTACCGATCATCACGTTCAGCACCAGCAGCGCCAGTACGATGATCAGCAGGACCTCCACGAACACGACCGCGGCGTCCAGCAGACTGGCCACCAGCACGGGGCCCGATACCTCCCAGACCAGGACGGCCAGCACGAGTGTGGCGAGATAGGCGAGCGGCGCGGCCTCGAAGGCCGGGCGGCGCAACGGCACCAGCCATGCGAACAGCAGCAGGAAGGGCACCAGCGTAAGCCAGAACAGCACGATCGCTTCTCCCGCGCGACGCGAATGGGATCATGCTACCCCGTCGCCGAGCGCGCATACACATCGGTGCGGTCGGATCGCTATAGAACAGGCACGCGAACCTGCACAGACAAAGGGATATCCGTCATCGGTCACACCGCTTGGAGAACCGGTGGAAATCGTTCGGAGGGGATGCGAGGGGGCGGAGGAAGGTGTTCGGCTCCGGGCCACCAGGACTTGCGTCGGCTCGGGAAAGCCCATGGCGCGTGCCATGGGCAGGAAGGCTCAGGGGGTAAAGGGGATACCCCCGCTGGTTCGATGACCCCGGGCATCGCTCCCCGGGGAGCAGGCAGTACAGGCCGGCCGAAGGGGCCGGCCTGTCGACGGACCTGGTTTCAGTCTTCTTCCTCCTCGGTGTCATTCCCCAGGTCGATGCCACCTTCGGCATCGGTTTCGGCTTCGGCGCCGTCATCACCCATCCGGGTGTCCGCGCCGGCACCTGCGCCCATACCGCCTTCGGCACCCGGGGCCCGACCGTCACCGGTCGCACCGCCGGCCGCGCCACCGGAGGCCTCGGACCCCCGTTCGGAGCCGCCGGCCATTCCGCCACTGGCCTCGGCTCCGGTTTCGGCCGCTCCTTCTGCCGACCCGCCAAGGTCTTGGGCCTGGGCGGCGCCCACGGCGCCGACGGTGAACAGCGAACTCAGTGCGATGGCAATGGCTGTCTTGCGAACGTTCCACATAGTTTTGCTCCTGCGATTTGAACAAAGCACCGCCGGGGTGGCGCCCTGCGGGGGTGCGCCCCGGCTGTGTGCAACCCATGGATAGCGTGGCCGGAAATCGCGTTAAAGCCTGTGCGTCAGGAGTTGACCGCCAGTTCACAGACGTAGGCGGCGCGTTGTGGAGTGGTTCGCGTGCGCACCGGCACGAGCTCTCCGGATTGGCCACGCGATTCGGCCAGTCGCGCAAGTCGGCGATGCGTCGAGCGCAGTGCACAGGGGGCATGTGAGCGGTGAGGGTTGCGCTGTTCTACCCGGGGGATGGCTTGTCGGCAAGTCGGCGGTGGGCGCTGGGGCCTGCCAGGGAAACACCGATCCACGTACACGCTCGCGCTCGAGTCGCTTTTGCGTGCGTTTAATGCGCGGTGACCGCCGTGCAGTCATTCTGCTGCAGGTGAGCCGCAACGCCGTGCGCGCGCGCATTTTTGATCAACAACGGGCGGCCGGGCCCCTTCGTTGATTAAGTTGTGGGGTTGGTGCCCCGGGTTCCCCGATCCTGCGTTGCGCCTCGAATCAATTAGAAACGGGCGGGTAGAACCACTACCCGCGGCATGCCACGCCTTGCATCGGAAAACCTGGGGGCCAACGCGAGCGTGCAGATTGATCAGTGTTTGCCAAGGCCGCGCAGCTTTCTTCGGGCCTTATCGCGCCAGTTGGCGGCCAGGGCCTCGCAGTCCGCGAGCTGTTCCAGGGGCGTGCGCTGGTTGTGCTGGTAGACCGCCGCCATGGCGGCGGCGATGCTGAGGGTGTCGGGCAGGCGTTCAAGCCGTTCGATGGTGTCGCCCACGCCGAGGGTGCCCGGTTGCAGCACGCGGTAGAACCAGCCACAGCGGCCGGTGTCCTGGACCTCGCGGGCCAGGCCCGGGATGTCGAAGCGTACGTCGAGTTTCCAGCACGGCGTACGGGGCTGGCTGACCTGCACCCGGGCGGTACCGATGCGGTAGATATCGCCGATGTGGACGTTGCGCTCGTCCATGCCGTGGCTGGCGAGGTTCTCGCCAAAGCCGGAGGCGACGAAGCGGGCGGCGTGAGCCGGGTACTGCGCCTGCCAACCGTCGTACCGGTCCAGGCTGTAATGGAGCAGGGCGCGTTCCGGTCCGCCGTGGTTGTCCGGGTCCGCCTGCTCGTCACCGTCCAGGCCCAGGGGCCCCACCGCGAGCGGGCCGGCCACCGGCTGCTTGTCGATGGCGCTGGCGCGGCCTCGGGCGTAGTCGGGGGCCGCGCGGCCGGTGTAGAGGCCGATGAGTCGGTTGGCGGTCATACGGGTGCGGTCCCGGGCTTGCGCATGGTCTCGACGATACAACAGGTCCGCGTCCGCGTGACGCCGGCTCGCTCAGCGCCCGGCCAGATAGAGCAGCCGCGCGATGAAGGCGATACCCAGGATGATCCAGCCAATGGGGTAGGGCAGGATGCCGGAGAAGAACGCGGTCAGGCTGACGACGAGCAGGGCGCCGATGATAAGCAGGGGGATATCCATGGCATTGAGAGCGATCCCGGCGGCGGATGTTCCGCAAGCCCCGTGCCTCCCGACAGCCAAGTGCTCCGCGCCATAATACGGACCACGCCGGTACCGCTCATGGTATCGGGGAGCCTGGCGCCGCAAGGAGTTGCTGCATGTTCAAGACCGTCCTGATCCTTGGCCATATCCGCGGGATTCGTATCCAGCTCCACATCAGCTGGGTATTCATTCTGGTCCTGCTGGTGGCCAGCATGAGCACGGGCTTTCACCATCAATACCCGGAGTGGAGTCTGGCCATGGCGGCCGCCACCGCGCTGGTGACGGCCCTGCTGTTCTTTGCGTCCATCCTGGCCCATGAACTGGGGCACAGCATCGTCGCGCTGCGGCGCGGGGTACCGGTGGAGTCCATCACGCTGTTCATCTTCGGCGGCGTGGCGCAGATGGAGCGGGACCCGGAGCGGGCCGAGGACGAGTTCTGGATCGCCATTGCCGGGCCCGCGGTGAGCGTGGCACTGGCGCTCGCTTTCGCCGCGCTCGCGCGGGCCACCGCGGACGGGTACGAGCCGATCCCGGTGGCCCTTGGCTGGCTCGCGCTGATCAACCTGGTCGTGGCGATCTTCAACCTGATCCCCGGGTTTCCGCTGGATGGCGGGCGGGTGTTCCGCGCGGTGATCTGGAAGCTCACGGGTGATGCGCGCCGCGCCATCCAGGCGGCCGTGTGGGGCGGGCGCGTAGTGGCGTTCCTGCTGTTTGGCTTCGCCTTCTGGAACCTGGTGGTGATCGGCAACCTGATCGGTGGGCTGTGGATGATGCTGATTGCCTGGTTCCTGCTGACCATGGCCGAGGGCCAGGGCCGAATGTTCGACATGCGGGAACGCCTGGCCGATGTGCGCGCGCGGGACCTGGCCAGCCCGGATCCGCCCTGCGTGCGCCCGGAGACCACCATCGACGACTGGATTCACCACGATGTGCTGCCGGGCGGGCGCCGGGCCTTTCTGGTGGGTACCCCGGAGTGGGTGCAGGGCCTGGTGAGCCTCAGCGACAGCCGCAAGCTGCCGCGCGAGCAGTGGGCCGCGCGCCGGGTCGACGAGATCATGACCCCGGTGGAGTCGCTGAGCCGGGTGGCGCCAGACACGAAGGCCGAGGCGATCCTGCGCATGATGAGCGAGCGCAACCTCAACCAGATCCCGGTGATGGAGGCCTCCGGGCGCGCGATCGGCTGGATCGAACGCCAGCAACTGCTGCGCACCATCGAGATCCACATGGATCTGCAGCGGCCATAGGCGGGTCGTTCAGGGTGGCGGCGAGCGGGGCTTTTCGGACGTACGTCGGTCGCGATGCTGGCAAAGCCCCGGTTGGTTCCGTCGGTCCGTCGTTCCGTCGTTGCGCCAGGCATGCACGGGCCGGCCGGGACCGCTCGCGGTTGCCGTGGCTTCGGTCAGTCGTTGGCGGGGCGGGCGCGCCACTGGTCGAGGATGTCGAGGATCGGGTCGATGGCGGGGGGCTCGTCCGTCAGCGGGCCTGGGACCAGCAGCCCCCGGTGCGAGGCCTCAAGAATCAGGGGCTCCGGGTGTCCCTCCAGGCTCAGTGACTCCAGCGGTACGACGCCGTCGCCCAGTTCCTCGTCGGTCTGCTCCCACCATTCGCTGATGCGTCCGGCCACGGCCTCCAGGTCGATCTGCTCGTCCAGCGCGGCGAGGCTCTCGCGCATGGCGGGGGTGGGTTCGGGGAGCTTGCCACCGATGATGCGGACCGGGATCGCCTCGGACCAGGGACGGGCATTCAGTTCGGCCAGGAAGGGGCTGTCGGGACGCAGGTCGATCTTGGCGGCGCCGGTGCCGTCGCGCAGTCCGGCGAACAGCGAGAAGCGCTGCTCCTGGAGGTCGGCCAGCCACTCGCGTACCTCCAGCCAGACCCGCAGCCGTGCCCATTCGGAGCCGTGGTTGGGGGTGGCGACGAGGATGACACCGGCCACTGGCCGCCCCCCGACCCGGGGCGGCTTGCCCTCGGGGTGCCGGTAGCGCGTCACGAAATCGCGGATCACCAGGCCACCCATGCTGTGACCGATCAGGATCAGCGGGGCATCGCCCTCGAGTTGCCCCCAGTGTTCCGCCAGGAGGTCCGTGCTGTGGTCGATGGCCTGGTCGTTGGGGTAGCGGAACTCCCAGCCGTTGAGGCCGGCTTCGTCCAGCGCCGGCGCGAGCGTATCCCAGATATCGCCAGGCTCGTCCAGCCCGTGCAGGAGCAAGACGTCCGGCGGGTGGTCCTCGGCGAAGCGCTCGGATCGGGGAATGAATCCGAGCAGCTCGTCGGGAAGCTCCATGGCCTCCGGAAACCACTCGCTCAGGCGGTCCTGCACCTCCACGCGCAGTTCGCGCTCCTGCTCCGGGTTGTGTTCGGCCCAGCCGACCCAGATTGTCAGCGCGAGCAGGGGCAGGCCCACCAGGATCAGGAAGGCCGCGAGGCGCCGGCGGCGCCGGGACGAATCGGGACGGGGGGCGTTCATGTGTTCACCATCGGACAAGCGGGCCGGCGCGGCAAGGGTTGTCGCGGGGTATGGACCGGAGGGTTTTCCACCCTGTGTATCATGACGGGACACCCGTTATGGATCACCTGTTATGCGCCGCGTGTACCTGCTCCCCTGGCTCCTTCTGCCCTTCCTGCTGACGGCCTGCGCCGGTCTGGACGTACGCGATTTCGGGCTGGACGGGGGCGGGGGTGATCGAGCCGAAGAGGCGATCCGCGAGGCCCTGCGCGTCGGGACCGAGCGCACGGTGGAACGCACCGGCCGCGAGGACGGCTACTGGGGGAATGCGCTGATCCGCATCGGCTTGCCACAGGAGCTGGAGCAGGCCGGGGATGTGCTGCGCCGCGTCGGGTTCGCGCGCGAAGTGGAGGACCTGGAGCGGCGCATGAACCGGGCGGCGGAGTCCGCGGCACGGGAGGCGGTGCCGGTGTTTGTCGACGCCATCCGCGGGATGCGTCCCGAAGACGTTCAGGGCGTGCTGCGGGGTGCCGATGATGCCGCCACGCAGTACCTGCGCGGGGCGTCGGAGTCCACCCTGCGCGAGCGCTACATGCCCATTGTCCGGGAGCAGATGGAGCGAGCGGATGTGTATCGCGTGTACCAGCCGCTGCGGGATGCGGCGGGACGCATTCCCGGCCTGGAGGCGCTGGACGTGGATCTGGACCGCTACGTGACCGATCACGCCCTGGACGGCTTGTTCACCATCCTGGCCGACGAGGAGCGCCGTATCCGCGAGGACCCGGCGGCACGCACCACCCAGTTGCTGCGGGAGTACTTCGGTCAGTAGTGAACCGCGTGGAGCGCCCCGGTGCGGGGTTCGTCGGAGAGCAGCAGCGCCGGGATCTCTTTGGCCAGCAGCGGGCGGGCGAAGTAGTAGCCCTGGACGCAGTCGAATCGCAGTTGGCGGCCGATCTCCAGTTGCTCCCGGGTCTCCACCCCTTCGGCGATCGTGCGCAGACCCAGGGAGTCGGCCAGCAGGACGATGCCCCGCGACAGGTCCCGCGCGGACGGATCCAGACCCAGTCCGGAAATGAGCTGGCGGTCGATCTTGAGGATGTCGATGGGGAAGCGATTGAGGTAGGCGAGGGACGAATAGCCGGTTCCGAAGTCGTCGATGGCCAGCGGGACACCCAGCGACTTGAACTGGTGCAGGGTGTCGGTGGCATTGTCCATGGCCAGCACGGTTTCCGTCAGTTCGATGTGGAGCAGCTCCGGCGGGAGTTGATGCCGCTCTAGCGCGGCCGCGACGTGGGCCGCCATTTCGGGTCGCACGATGTCGTGTGCCGAGAGATTGATCGCGACGTACCAGGGTGGGTGGCCATGCTTGGTGGCCTGGGCCCTCCATTCAGCGGCCTGGCGGCAGCCCTCGTTCAGCACCCGGTCGCTGATGTCGTGGATCAGCGAGGAGTCCTCCGCTACATCCAGGAAGTCGGCCGGGGCGAGTTCGCCGCGAATGGGGTGCTGCCAGCGGATCAGTGCCTCGACCCCGACGTGGCGTTCCAGCTCCAGGGAGTAGATCGGCTGGTAGCGCAGGAAGAACTCGTTGTGCCGAAGCCCGCGCCGGATATCGAATTCCTGGCGCATCCGCCGCAGCTCCTCGGTAACCGGATGCAGCGCCGGGATGACCAGCCAGGCCATCAGTTGTCCGATGCCGATGAAGAAGCCGGTGCGCGTCAGCCAGCGCTCGGTCTCCTGGGCGGTGCCGGCCGCGACATCCACCGGCGTCAGGGGGCCGGCCAGCACGCCGGCGACCAGGGCCACGACCAGCGCGGTGCTGGCGCCGAAGCGCGCTGCGGCGAACAGGATGGGAACGTAATAGAAATGCGGGACGATACTGTCGGCCCCGCCCGCCGTGTAGACGATCAGCCAGGAAAGGATCAGCCCACCGAGGATCAGCGCACTCGCGGTGACAAACGACATGCCGACCCAGGCGCGCAGGGTCGTGCGGGCGAGGTGGTCGGAATACCGAAGGCCGCCGGCTGAGGGGGGAGCCGATTCGAACCTGGACATCGCGCACTTCCTTTGGCCGATCCCGGGCCGGTTGCTGCAGTGCGGGCCGCCTCATTGCGGGGCGCGGCTCTCGGCCGCGATCCGGAATGTACGAGATCGCGACCTATTTCCCGAGTGTAGTCCATGTGCGGGAAAACGCCGGCCGGGGTCCGCCATGGCCCGGGCCTGTTGCCGGCTGGGTCGCGCGGGGATCCGGG
Source organism: Thioalkalivibrio sp. ALE30 (assembly GCF_000377465.1). NCBI lineage: Bacteria > Pseudomonadati > Pseudomonadota > Gammaproteobacteria > Chromatiales > Ectothiorhodospiraceae > Thioalkalivibrio > Thioalkalivibrio sp. ALE30. Next base: position 108,612 of record NZ_KB898171.1, read on the forward strand.
TGTCCGGTGCGGGTCGGGCGCCCGCACCGGATTTGACGGGCTAGTCGCAGGCGGTGGCGGCGGCCGGGAGGTTGCCGCGCACGCAGGTGCTGATCTCGGGCGGGTTCTCGTTGCTGCGCAGGCGGACGAAGCGGCCGTCGATCTCGCCCGCGGCGTTGGTCGGGTAATGGTCGCCCATGTGCATGCCGGCCCCGTGCAGGACCCAGTAGTTGAGCATGTGCGCCTCGCCGTGGGGCTGTTCCAGGTAGACCAGGGTGGCGCCGTGGGCCATCTCGGTCACGATCAGCCGCCGGATCCGCTCGCCGGCCTCGAATTCGACATAACCCAGCGCATGGCTGCTGACATGGCCGCCGCGCATACCCTGCATCTCGGGGGTGTGATTGGTCTGGATCACGCGGAAGCGCCCGTGGGGCTGGCCGTCCCGCATCTCGCCGTCGAAGCGCATGACCATCTTCATGCTGCTGTCCATGGCGGAGGCGGCGTACAGCCGCCGCGCCTCCTCGATGCTGGAGACGGCCGCCGGTTCCATGGCCTGGTGGTTCTGGTACCAGGTCATCCAGAAGCTGACGGGCCCGTTGTCGACCGCATCCGGGCAGGCGCCGTCGGCATGCAGTCCGAAGCGGTCGAAGCCCAGGTCCACCGAACCGCGTCCCTTGTTGGTGACCAGGGCGCGGGCAAAGATCACCTCGGCCGGCGTTTCGAGGTTGGCCATGGCGCGGTAGCGGTCGTCCCAGGCGCATTGCGTGGCGCCGCGTCCCGGCAGGGCCTGGCGGCTGATCTGCCGCGCCTCGCGCGAGCCGCGTTCGCTGCGATAGGTGTCCAGCAGCGCGCGGGTGCCGGGCTCCAGCAAGGCCGTGTCCACCGCCTGGATGTTGCGGTCGAACTGGCGGTCGGCGCCCGGGGTGGCGTGGGCGGCCGTGGCGGCCAGGCCGAGGGTCAGGGCGAGGCCCAGAGCAAGGAAACGGGTGGGTGTCGGGTGGGTGCGCATCAGTCGGTTCTCCGTGGGTTTACTGCCATTGCAGGTCCATGCGTTGCTGCATGCGGTGCCATTCGGCGGTGATGATGTCGCCCGCCACGCGATGGGCGGCGTCCATGCGCGGGCGCGCCTCGGGGTAGAGGAGCATCACGGCCTCGCTGGCGCGGGCGAAGTCGCGCCGGGTGCGGTAGTGCACCATGGTGTGCACCAGCAGGCTGTCGAGATCGTCGAAGGAGCGGTCGGCGGCCTCGCGGTAGCGCGCCATGCGCTCCGGGGTCAGTTCGAGCTGGCGGTGGGTCTGCGACAAGCCGTCGAACAGGGCGAAGAAGCCCATCCCCAGATCGGCCCCCTGGCGCAGGGCGTGATCGCCCAGCTGGCGCTGCAGGACCTCGCCGGCGCCGAAAAGGCCGGCATTGCCATCGCGCGCCAGCAGGCCAAAGAGGCTGCCGGTGGCACTGGCCGGGGCGCCACGGGGCCGGGAGAGTTCGCGGATCTCGCGGTCCAGGCGCTGATGCCCCGCGTCCAGCAGGAGTTCGAGCGCCGGGGCGGTGTCGTCACCCAGCTCACGCAGGACGTCCTGGCGCTGTCCGTGTGGCAGGCGCTCGAGATCCCGTAAGACCCCGGCGACATCCCGCGATCCGATCTGCAGGCGTTCGAGCTCGCCGCGCACGGCGGCTTCCGGGTCCTCCAGCACGCGCGCGAGCTGGCGCACCTGGTGCCCGGCATGCTCGCCGACCAGTCCGTGCCGGCCCAGCTCTCCGAGGATCGCGGTGACCTGTTCCAGTCCGCCGGCGGGGGTGCGGCCGGGCTCGGTGGCGGCGACCAGGGCGCTGCCGAAATCCATTGCGGGGACACCGGCGGTGCGGCTGGCATGATCGAGCAGGCCGCTCATGCGATGCGTCTGCTGCGCGCCATAGGCCATTGCGGCGGTCTGCAGCAGCCGCCCGGCGAGACCCGCGATGTCGCGGGAGGATTCGCCCACGGCCTCGTCGACCCAGCCGGCGAGATCCCCCTGCGCCGTATAGGGCGAGAGATAGGCCCCCCGATTGTCGGGCAGCGGCTCCGGGGCCACGGAGGCCACGGCGGGCAGGCAAAGCAGGCCCCCCAGTCCGAGCAGAGCGGGGCGAAGCCAGGGGCCGAGTCTGGCGATCAAGCCGGGCATGCGCAGGGGCATGGGGCGGGTTCCTCCCTGTCGGGTGGTCGCGGCCCATTCGGATCCATTCCGGTATGTTCGCCACCGATCCTGAAGGATCGCCACCCAGTCGTGAGATTAGGCGAAGCGGTGGACGGGGTCAAAGCCGCGCGTGGCGCCGGGGGCGAGACTACAGCGTGACGTCCGCCTCGAGGATCAGAAAGACCAGCAGGGCGAGGGTGATGGCCCATAGCAGGAGGTAGCCCGCCATGCTTTGCGCGGCGGCTGCCTGCTGCGCCTGGCCGCGCGGGCGTACGCCCTGGTAGAGGAAGACGAGCTTGGCCGAGAGGTTTACGCAGACTACGTTCACCGCGAGCAGCAGGGCCGCCATGTACGCGGCGGAGAATTCGCCGGAGCCGAGCATGATCCCGACGGTCGCGGCCGGCGGGAGCAGGGCCACGGCGACCATCACGCCGACCAGCACCGTGGGCAGGCCGGTGGTCAGCGACAACACGGCCGCGGCACCGGAGGCCAGGGCCAGCGCGACCGAATCCAGTCCGACCTCGGTGCGCATCTGCAGCTCGCGGGCACCCACATCCACCGACATGACCGTGGCGAGCAGCATCCCGATCAGGATGGCACCCCCCAGGCCCACCGCGTTCGTGCGCAGGGAGCGGCCGATCAACCGGGTGTCCGCCATGGAGGTGCCCAGCGCCAGCGCCAGGTTGGGCCCCAGCAGGGGCGCAATGACCATGGCGCCGATGACCACGGCCACGTTGTTCTCCAGCAGGCCGATCGCGGCCACGATGGTGGACAGCACGGTCAGCAGCAGGAACTGGCCGGTGAGATCCGCCCCGCCGGCGACGTTGGTGTAGAGCTCCTCGCGTGACACGGCGCGGGCCTTCTTGCCGGCCGCCTCCTTGTCGGCCTCTTTCGGCTCCTGAAAGGGGTCCGGCAGTACGGCCTCGACCGGCAGCACCAGGATACGCGCGGTCTCGGACGCGCCGAGTACACGGTAGAGGTCGTCCATCAGGCGTTGGCGGTACTCGGTGCTGACCAGCATGTGCACCGCCATGCGGTCGCGGTTCTCGTCCACGCCGTGCCACAGCACGTCGATCGCGAGCCCCTCGGCGATGCCCAGCACGGTGTCCAGGTGCCCGGCGGGTCCCACGACCTCGATGATCTTGCTGCTCATGAACGTCCTCCCGGTGGATGACCGGCATCCTAGCAAGGCTTCTCGTTAGGCGCCGTTAGCCGCGATTTGTGGCTCTCCGGTAGTGGCAGGATAATCCCGGCCGCGGGGCGCCCCGTGCCCTGACTCGACGAACCTGGGACACGAATGCTGAAGAAGATCAAGGTGGAGCACGTCGTTTGCGGGATGTTTATCCGCGAGTTGTGCGGGTCGTGGATGGAGCATCCCTTCTGGCGTACGCGCTTCCTGCTGGATGACCCGAAGGATCTGGCGAGCCTGCGGGACAGCAGTATCCGCGAGGTGTGGATCGACACCTCCAGGGGGCGCGACACGGAGGCCGTGGAGGCCGTTGTGACGCCGGAGGAACGCGACGCCGCGGTGCCGGCGCCGTTGCAGTTCATCCCGGATACGGGGCGCGACCGGGAGCCCGCCTCGACCCGGGAGGAGCTGGAGCGGGCGGCCACCATCTGCCGGAAGTCGCGCCAGGCCATGACGTCGATCTTCGGCGAGGCGCGGATGGGCCGCGCGGTGGATACCGAATTGGCGCGCAAGGTGGTCGAGGAGATCACCGATTCGGTCACCCGCAACTCCCGCGCGCTGGTCAGCCTGGCGCGATTGAAGAACGCGGACGACTACACCTACATGCACTCGGTGGCGGTTTGTGCATTGATGGTGGCGCTGGGGCGTGAACTGGGGCTGGAGGACGAGGCCCTGCTGGCGGCCGGCGAGGCGGGGCTGATGCACGACATCGGCAAGGCCGCGATGCCGCTGGAGGTACTGAACAAGCCGGGCAAGCTGACCGCGGAGGAGTTCGCCGTGATGAAACGCCATCCGGCGGAGGGGCACCGAATCCTGCAGGCGTCCGCGGACGCGCTTGATCCGGTGACCCTGGACGTCTGCCTGCATCACCACGAGAAGATGGACGGATCGGGATACCCCGAGGGGCTGACAGGCGAGCAGATCACCCTGCACGCGAAGATGGGCGCGGTCTGCGATGTGTACGACGCGATCACCTCGAACCGGCCGTACAAGGCGGGCTGGGATCCGGGCGAGTCCATTCGCAAGATGGCCGAGTGGGCGGACGGCCACTTCGATCCCCGGGTGTTCCAGGCCTTCGTGAAGAGCCTGGGGATCTACCCCGTGGGTTCGCTCGTACGCCTGGAATCCGGCCGCATCGGGGTGGTCGTCGACCAATCGTCCGCATCCCTGCTCAAGCCGGTCGTGAAGATCTTCTACTCCACCACCTCGGGCTGCCGGATCCCCCCGAAGATCGTGGATCTGTCCGCGCCGCACCAGCAGGAGGCCATTGCTGCGCGCGAGGATCCGGCCGCATGGCCGTTCCCCGATCTCGATGAACTCTGGTCGGGCCTGCCACAGGAGCGACAGACCCGCGACCGCCGCGAGGCGTAGCCAGGCGTAGACCGCTCGCGGACCCGTAAGACGGTTAGTGCCCGTCGCGGGGGATGGAGGCGACGGATTCGACCACGAGATTCGCGCCGTCGTGGATCTCGTCGACGATGCCCTGCACGGTCTGCACCTGGGCGTCGGCCTGTTCGGCGATCTCGCGCACGGTCTCGATGCGTTCGCCGATCTCGCGGGTGCGTTCCAGGTTGCCGTTGATCACCTCGGCGATGCGGGTGGTGGCCTCACTGGTGTTGGCGGCGAGCTTGCGCACCTCCTGGGCGACCACGGCAAAGCCGCGCCCCTGTTCGCCGGCACGGGCGGCCTCGATGGCGGCGTTCAGCGACAGCATCCGGGTGGTTTCGGCCACCGTGCGGATGGTCTCGATGATGGATTCGATGTTGCGGGCCTCGGCGTTCAGACGCTCGACCGCCTCCTGGGTGCCGGTTACCTCGGCGCGGATCTGCTCGGTGTGCTGGGCGTTCTGTTGCAGGGACTCTGCTCCGTGGCGGGCGTGGTCGGCGGTCTTCTGCGCCATCTCGTGGGCGACGGACGTGGCCTCCCGGGTGCGTTCGGCGGTATGCACGCTGGCGGTGATGTCGGTGGCGAACTTGATCACCTTCTCGACCCGTCCGTGTTCATCAAGGATCGGGTTGTAGGTAGCCTCCAGCCACAGTTCCTCACCGGATGCCGTGAGCCGGCGGAACTTGCCGCTCATCAACTGCCCGCGCGCCAGGCGCTCCCAGAAGTCCGGATGATCGCGGTAGAAGGCTTCGTCACAGAACATGCGGTGGTGCTGGCCGCGGATCGCGTCGAGATCGTAGCCCACGGCCCTGAGGAAGTTGTCGTTCGCCTTGAGGATCACGCCGTCCGGGGTGAATTCGATGACGGCCATGGACCGGTCCAGCGCGGTAAACACCGCAGCCTGGTCGCGCAGTTGAGCCTGCCGCTCGGTGACGTCGTAGGCCAGTTTCGCCACCTTCTCCAGCCGCCCATGGGCGTCGCGCACGGGAAAGTAGGTGGCCTCGAGCCAGAGGGTTTCGCCCGAGCGTGTCACCCGGGGGAAGGTACCGGCGCGCGATTCCCCGGCCGCCAGGCGGCGCCAGAAGTCGCGGTACTCCAGCGAACGGGCGTATTCCGGGCTGCAGAACATCCGGTGGTGCTGCCCGATCACGTCCTCGCGGTTGTGGCCCACGGCCTGGAGGAAACGCTCGTTGGCGTCGAGGATCTGGCCGCGCGGGGTGAATTCGATGTAGGCGACCGCCTCGCGAATCGCCTCGAGCACGGGGTTGGCGGGCGCGTCGGAAGCGGCTGCGGCGTCGGCTCGGGACGGGAAGATGGATGTCATGGTGGACTCCGGACAGTGAGGGAACGACCTGTGTCGTTGAAAACACTGTACAGGGCGTGTACAAGAAAAGTACAGCTATTTGTTAAAAGGAGCGATGGCATGGGGCACTCAGCACGTTCGGGAGGCTCGTGGGCGGTTCTGTGGCTTGGTCTGGCCGTGCTGCTGGCCGGCTGTGGCGGGACCTTTCCCCAGCCCGGTCCCGGCGCGACGTTCGAGGATGGACTGACGGCGGACGCCCTGTTCCAGCGCACGCTCGCGGCGCACGGTGGAGATCTGCGCGCGTTCGACGGCGACCTGAATCAGGCGACCGATGGCGAATGGGGGCGCATGATCCAGCGCATCCAGCCGCTGGTGGCCGACGCGGGCTACCGCGGGGTGGGGGAGGAGCGCTTCCGCCCCGCCGATGATCTGTACGCCCTCCACTACACCGGACCGGAGGGCACCAAGAGCGTGTACCGCCATGGCGACGTGTTTCGGGTGTTCTACGACGGCGAACGCAGCACGGATCCCGAGCGGATACGTGCCAGCGCGATGACCACGGATGCCGGCGAGCTGTTTCATTACGGACCCAGCTTCGTGAAGCATCGGGCAACGGGTTTCGAGCGCCTGGAGGATCGGCGCGAGGGCGGGGTGCGTTATCGGCGCGTCCTGGCCACCCTCGAGCCGGGTTTTGGCAAGGCCGACCGGGACCAGGTGGTGATGTGGATCCATCCGGAGACGGACCTGCTCTATCGCGTGCACATCACGCTGAACGGCTTTGGACCGACCCAGGGTGCCCACGTGGACACGACCTTCCTGGAGTATGCCGAGGTCGAGGGATTCACCTTGCCGACCCGCTTCGAGGAGCGGGTGCGGGGCCCGCTGCGTCTGTTCGTGCACGAGTGGTGGGTTACGGGACGTGACAGCAACCGCGGCTGGTCAACCGAGGATGTGCGCGGTCCCGGGTTTTCCGGCGCGGCGGGCGCGGCCGCGGCCGACTCTCCCGCTCCGTGATGGGCGCCCGGACATGCCATCATTCACCGATGACGACCGAAACGAGCCGGAACAACACCGAATCGGCGAGTGAAGCGCCCACCCCGGACGCGAAACCGGCAGGCACGACCGCGGCCTGGGGCAGCTGCTCGGCGGAGCCCTACTGGCTGGAAGTCGCGGAGGAGCTGGGGCTGGATCCCGAGATGGGCCCCGCGATGGACCCCGGGCCCGTGTCGGACCCGCCTTCTTCCTGAATGCGGTGGATCACCGCGAGGGCCGTGCGCCGGCTGTAGTCGTGGACCTTCCAGTGGTCCGGCATCCAGCCGACCAGGAAGCGGTAGAAGTCGGCCTGGGCCACCGGGAACAGTGCGCGCCACTCGCGCTCGACGGCCCCGGCCACGTCTCCCTTGCCCTGCGCGTACAGGGCCTCGCCCAGCGCGGCGAAATAGACCTCCAGCAGTTCGGCCTCCCAGGCCTCCTGTTCCCGTTCGTCCAGGCAGCTCCCGAGGAAATAGGCCACGTCGCGCATCCCGCAGCCACCGCCTGCGTACTGGAAATCGACGGCGGCGACGGCGTCGGCCCCGGGCGTGAAGCAGAAGTTCGCGACCTTGGCGTCGCCATGGACGAGCGTGCGGTGGCGGGCACTGGTCAGGGCGGCGTCCAGCATGGGCGCCGCGGCGCGAATCGCCGGGTCCTCGATGGCGGCCCATTCGTCCGGGCGGGTGGCCAGGTGCCAGTAACTGCCCTCGGGCCACAGCCCCTTCGGGGCGTGTCCCAGGAAGCGCGCATGGAAGCGGGCCAGCCAGTGCAGGCAGTGCTGCGCCTCGGCGCGGGTCAGGTGTTCCTTGCGCCGCGCAAAGCCGGCGGCGTCGAGGTCTTCCAGCAGGAGCAGGTGCTCGTCGCCGATGGTCCCGGTGGCCAGGCAGCGGGGCACACGACTAACGGGGTTGCAGAGGCCGGCCCAGTCACGATACCAGGCCATCTCCACCTGGTAGGAGCGAACCTTGCGCTGATGCGAGCGGTCGTTGCTCCAGCCCCGCGGATGGTCCATTGCGTCGGGGAAGACCACGTGCTTGAGGATGACCGTCGGCTGGTCGGCCCCTTGCAGCCGGTAGCGGACGATCTCCCCGTAGCCGCTCCACAGGGTCTGGATCACCTGCTCGCGTTCCGCTTGGCGGGCCCCGGTGGCCTGCCGGACAAAGTCGGTGGTGCGGGCGCTCATCGGCGCGGGGGCAGGGCGCGGCAGCTCCAGAACACGCCGACCATCTCCAGCATCGCCGCGTCGTCCCGCGTCCAGAACACGATGTCGTCGGTAGGGTTGGCGTAGCGTCCGCCGTAGGCGGTCTCGGTGGCCTGCAGGCGGGCCCGGGCACCATTGAAGGCGAGCAGGGCCTGGTTGTCTTCGAAGGTGGCGGTGAACTCGGGCCCGTAGGCGCAGATGTAGGACACCTCGCGCGGCGCGTCGTCCCCACGGGGCAGTGCGCTGCAGCCGGCGAGCAGGACGATTCCGGCGAGGACGAGGAGTGGGCGCACGCGGTGGCCTCCGGTGGATGGTGTGCCATCGTAGCCGCTGGGCGGACGCCCTTGCATGTCTCCCTGCGGTGCCGGGGTTGTTGGCACGCAGTGATCAGGCGCTGTGGCCCGACTGCGCGCCGGTTGCCGCGGCTCGCGCGAGCAGGCGTTCGCAGTCCGCCGCTGCCTGCGGGCGGGCAAACAGGAAGCCCTGCAGGGTCTGGCAGCCCTCCGCCTCCAGGAAGTCCTTCTGTGTCGAGGTCTCCACGCCCTCGGCGACGGATTCGAGACCGAGGTTGTCGGCCAGGCCCAGTATGGTGCGGACGATGGCGGCATCACTGGTCCCGGGCGCCAGATCCGCGATGAAGCAGCGGTCGATCTTCAGCACGTCCAGCGGGAAGCGGCGCAGGTAGGCCAGCGAGGAATACCCGGTACCGAAATCATCCAGGGCCACCCGCACGCCCCGCTCGCGGAACTGGCCCAGGGTACGGATTACCTGCTCGATGTCGGCCATCAGCATGCTTTCGGTGACCTCCAGTTCCAGGGCATTGGCGTCCAGCCCCGTCTCTTCCAGCACACGGTCAATGCAGTGGGCCATTTGCCGATCCCGGAACTGGGGGGCGGCCAGGTTCACGGACATCCGCACGGCGGGGAGTCCGGCCTGATGCCAGGCCCGGCACTGGCGGCAGGCCTCGGTCAGGATCCACTGGCCCAGCTCGACGATCAGCCCGGTCTCCTCGAGGATCGGGATGAAGCCGCCGGGCGAATGCACCGTACCGCCGGGGTCCATCCAGCGCAGCAGGGCCTCGACGCCGACGACGCGCCCGTCCTGCGCGGCCACCCGTGGCTGGTAATGCAGGAAGAACCCCTCGTGGTGGTCGACCGCGCGCCGCAGCTGACCCTCCAGCGAGACGCGCTTGCGCACGTCGCTGTTGAGGTCGCCGGAGCAGAATTCGATGGCATTGCCCTCGGTACGCTTGGCCTGATGCATCGCCGATTCGGCGCGCCGCATCAGGTCGGCGATGTCGCGGGTATCGTGCGGATACACGGCGACCCCGATCGAGCCCGGGACGTAGAGTTCGTGTTCCCCGGCCTTGATGACCCGGCGCAGGGGTTCCAGCAGGCGGGTGACCGATCCGGCGACCGCGCCGGGTGCTTCCACCGGCAGCAGGGCGCCGAACTCGTCCCCGCCCAGGCGGGCCAGGACGCCGCCCACGGGCAGGCCGTTCTCCAGCCGCCGCGCCACATGTTGCAGGACCTCGTCACCGGTGGCCTGGCCCATGCCTTCGTTGACGCTCTTGAAGCGGTCGAGCCCGATATGGGCGAGTACCAGCGGGCGTCCCAGGCGTTCGGCATCCACCACGGCCTGCTCGGCGCGCTCGGCAAACCGGGTCCGGTTGGGCAGGCCGGTGAGGGCGTCGTGATAGGTGATGAAATGCAGCCGCCGCTCCGCCTCGCGGCGCTCGGTAATGTCGTGCACCACACCGGCCATGCGCTGGGGCCGGCCTCGGGAGTCGAAGTCCACGCTACCGCGCTGGTGCACGATGCGGACGCTGCCATCGGGGCGGACGATCCGGTGTTCGATGTCGTAGTCCGGGCCCTCCGGGGTCAGGGCCGCGTCGACGGCATGCTGCACGCGCTCGCGATCGTCCGGATGCACGGCCCGCATGAAGGCCTCGTGGGTCGCGCCCCACTGGTCCGCTTCGAGGCCGAAGATCCGGAAGACTTCGCTGGACCAGCGGATCCTGCCGGCCTCGAAATCCGAGATCCAATTGCCCAGATGAGCAATCTGCTGGGCCTCCTGGAGTTCCCATTCACGCTGCTCCAGGGCGTCGCGCGCGGCCTGGCGCTCGGTGATGTCCTGGAAGGAGACCACCGCGCCGGTGACCCGGTTGCGGGAATTGAACAGGGGGGCCACGTTGATCAGTACAGGAAACCCGTACCCGGCGCGGCTCCAGAAGTATTCCTCGCAGGCCTGCAGCGGTTCCCCGGTACGCAGGACCCGGTACACGGGGCAGTCCGTGGCCGGGAAGGGCTGGCCATCGGGGCGGCTGTGATGGGACAGCTCGTGCGAGTTGCGGCCCAGAGCTTCTTCCTCCGTCGCAAACCCCAGCAGTTCGCGGGCGGCGGGGTTGAGGAAGGTGTAGTGACCGTCGGCATCGATGCCGAACACGCCTTCGGCCAGGCTCCCCAGGAGGTTGTCGCGCAGGGACTCGGTCTGCCGGCGCTCGGTGACGTCGATGCCCAGGGTCTGGAAGTGGGTGATCCGGCCGGCCCCGTCGAAGAACGCGCGGCTGGTCCAGCGAACCCAGCGGTCCGCGCCATCGCCGCGCTGGACGGGGTTTTCGATGGTGCGCACCGGGGCATCGGGGGTGTAGCGCAGCAGGTCGGCCCGGTTTTCCGCCTGGCGCTCGTCGGGCAGGTCGTGGATCCAGCGGTGGCCCACCAGCCCGCCGGGCGGGGCCGCGAAGAATTCGTGGGCGGCCTGGTTGGCATAGAGGATGGTCGTGTCGGGGTGATAGCAGATGATGATGAAGGGGTGATGTTCCACCAGTTCCTGGTACTGGATCTCCACCCCTGACGAATCGCTCATGCACTTCCCCCTGTCGGTCGCGGTTTCGGTGGCCCCTTCCCACCGATCGCGTCTTCCGGAGTCTGGCAGGAGGTCCGCGACCGCGCAAACGGTACTTCAGAGGGAGATTTGGCTCGCGCTACGCGACCGCCTGTCGCCGGATGCGGGAGCGCCCGTAGAGGTCAGTGCGGGTCCTCGCGGGACTCCAGCTGATCCAGCGGGTCGTGGTCATCCTCCTGTTGACGCACCCGTCGTGCGTGCAGGCCGGGATCGGCGAGCGAGGGGTCGGCCTGTACATTGCGTACCACCAGAAAGGTCCACACGGTGGCAAACCCCCACAGAAAGACCCCGATGGCCAGCGGGAAGGCGGCGTGCCCCGAAGCACCCCCGAGGCCGGTCCACAGGGCATAGGCAATGGAGACCAGGGCCGCGGCCCAGACGATGGCGATGGGGGCGGCGCAGCTGTGGGCGGCGGCACCGTAGCGGTAGGCCGCGATCGGGGGCAGGGTGATGCCGAGGGTTCGGTATAGCGCGGGTTCGCGCGCGGGGTCATGCAGGCTGGTCATGTCCGTTTCGCCCTCCCGAGTGCCGGATTCCCCGGAGTCTGGTCCGAAACCGGGGCGTTTTCCAGATGACGGCGCGTAGCGCCCGGCGGAATCGGGTATGGATCACGGATTCGGGCGTTAGCGGCCGATCGTGTCCCCGTCACGCACGCGTATCGGTTTTCCCTGAGATCGCTGGCGATGGCAATGGTTCAGCCGGCCCTCGGGGAGTCCGTGATCGCGACCCGGTTGCGGCCATTGCGCTTGGCCTGGTACAGCGCGCGGTCCGCGGCCTCGACCAGCCGCGCGGCGCCGCCCGTCGCGTCCGGGATGATGCTGCTCACCCCGGCGCTGGCGGTGAGCGTCGGGGTAATGCGCGAACTGGCGTGAGGGATCGCCTCGTCGCGTATGCGCTGGAGGCAGCGTTCGGCGAGGGTGTGAGCACTCTCCCGATCGGTGTCCGGCAGGATCAGCACGAATTTCGCCCCGTCCCCGTGTGCCACCGGGTGTTTCGGGCGGGTTCGCGCTCATGGCGAAAGGCGTCCTTGTGCCGTCTTTCAGCTTGTTGTGAGTGGCTGGATCAGCAGCTCGAGGCGCGGGGTCCGGACGGGGCTGCCCGGGTTCGTGTTCACTGTACCGGTACCCATACTGCGCAGTACCAGCCGCTCGGGTGCCACGCCGGCATCCTGCAGGCGCTTGCCCGCGTTCAGGGCATCGCCTGCGGCGGGGGTCTCCGCGCCGTCGTCGGAGTCGGGGTCCGGGCCGTCGCGATAGGCCACGAGGGTGATCAGGCTGGCGCGAAATTCGTGGAGCAGGTGACCAATGGTGTCCAGCGCACGGGCCTGGCCGTTGCCTTCGTTCAGGGTGACGTGGATGCCCGCGTCCCGGTGCTCGATGGTGGCGGGCTGCCCGGCCAGCTCCTGGCGCAGCCGGGCGCCGAGGACATCCACGTAGTAGCCCACGCGGGCCGGCTCCAGCGTCGCGTGGCCCTGCTCGCGCAGGGCCACGCGGCGTTCGCTTTCCGCGTGCTTGGAGGTGGCCAGGCTCAGCGCCGCGGCCGAGGGTTCCTCGGGCGTGGCCTCGTCGGCCGCAGGGGTGTCCGCGGCCCCGTCCGGGTCGGTGGCCGGCTCGGCGGTCGTGGCGGGGCGGTCCTCGGTCGCGGCCGGGCGTTCCTGTTCCACCGGCAACAGACCGCAGCCGGTGGCGGTTGCCGCCAGCAACAGGGCCAGTGTCAGGGCGCGTCCCGGCAGGCGCGGGGTGGGGATATTGGGCATGCTCTCCTCAGTGGTTGCGGCACCAGTCCAGGAAGGCCGCGGCGGGCAGGGGGCGGCTGTACAGGTAGCCCTGTCCGCCGTCCACGCCCTGCTGGCGCAGCCATTCGGCCTGGTGGGGCGATTCGATGCCTTCGGCGACGATGTGCAGCTTCAGGGAACGGGCCATCTCGATGATGTGGCCGATCACGCTGCTGGTTACCGCCTCGTGGGCGATGGCATCGGCGAAGGTCTTGTCGATCTTCAGTGTATCCAGTTCGAAATGTTCCAGATAGGAAAGGCTTGAATATCCTGTGCCAAAGTCGTCGATGGCGATGCGGTGCCCGCGCCCGCGCAGTTCCCGCAGGCGGCCGCGTACGGCGTCTTCGTTCAGCAGGGAGCGTTCGGTCAGTTCCAGCTTGATCGAGGCGGGGGCAACGCCGGCCTCGCGCAGGGCCTTGCGCAGGGCGTCCCCGAAGCGATCGGAGGCCAGGTCATGGCCGGTAATGTTGAGGTTGACGGTCTGCTCGGTATGCGCCCGCAGATGATCCCCCAGGTCGTGGAGGATGGCGCGCAGGATCGCGAGGGTCAGGTCGGTGGCCTGTCCGGTGTCCTCGGCCAGGGGCACGAACACATCCGGACGAATGGTCTCGTCGCCCTCGCGGTGCCAGCGTGCGAGGGCCTCCGCCCCCCGGCAGCGGCCATCGGCGAGGTCGACGATGGGCTGGTATTCCACGCTCAGGCGGTCGCGGGCGATGGCCTCGCGCAACTCGCTGGCGAGGCTCAGGCGCCGCCGCAGGTAGTGCACCACCAGGAGCAGCCACAATGCCACCAGCAGCAGCCCGAAGATCCCGGCCACGACGAGGGTTGGCAGGTAGCGCTCCCAGAAGGCCGCCAGTGGCTGCGCCGCGATGATGTCGATGGGAAAGATCGTATCCAGGGAGAAGTGGCTGACCAGACGCCCCGCGGCATGGTCGACGCTGAGACCGGCGGGCGTGGCGTCGGGCGACGGCAGGTCCGCGTCGGCTGGATGGCGTGTCATGGGCAGGCCTTCGACCCACAGGCCAACCTGCTGGCTGTCCAGCAGGCCGGGGGGCATCAGCAGCCGCGGGTCGATGGCCACGTCGTGCTGTCCGAAGCGCATCAGGAACAGCTCGACACCGCCCACGGCGGTTGCCGTGCTCGGCCACCAGGCGATCACGCCACTGTCGTAGATGCGGCTGGCCCGGGGCGGGGTCAGGGCCTCGCCCTGGACGAATCCGGCCCCGCACTGGCGTTCCGCCGCGCGCCAGTAGCCGATGGCCCGAACATGCGGCCGGGCCATCGCCACATCCTGCAGGTGTTCCAGGTGTTCCGGCGAGCAGGGCTCCATCTCCAGCTGGTTCAGGGTGTCCAGAAGGTCGCGGGCATCGACCAGGGTCGCCTCGGTCCCTTCGCCCAGGCGCTGGGCGAGTTCGGCCAGGCGTTTTTCCTCCGCCATCACGGACTCCTGCCAGAGGAACCAGGCCAGGGCGGCGAGCGGCAGCAGGATGCCGAGGAGGGCCGCGGCCGAGACCGAGAGCAGGACCTTGTCGCGTCGTGTGATCATGGTGGCCGTGGAAGAGGCGGGACAGTTGAAGCTTAGCATGCGCCCGGACGAATTCCGCGGCGGGCGCGGCGCTTTGGCGCGGCATCCGGAGCCGTCTATGCTCGAAGGGATACCAGTCGGTTCGGGGGTGCCCGATGAACACGAAGACGGAACCCACCCAGCCCGGAACACGGGCCGAAGCCGCTGTTGCCGCGCCGCGCAGCCGCCTCAGCATGCACGAAGGCGTGACCGCGTCCTGTGACTGCTGTTCCTGCGAGGCGGAACCCTACTGGGCGGAAGTCGCCCGGGAACTGGGGATCGACCTGGAGTCCGAAGTGGGTGCGCAGGGAGATCGGGGCTAGTCGCAGGTCCCGACGGAGTCGCGGGCGCAGATGCGGCCATCGGTCCAGATGCTGCGCCCGAGCCGGGCCCCGTCCAGGCGTGCGCCCGCGAGGTCGGCCCCGGTCAGGTTGGCATGCGCGAGATTGGCGTCCTCGAGGTTGGCGTCGACCAGGTGCGCCCGGATCAGGTCGGCCCCGGTCAGGTTGGCGCCGGCGAGATCCGCACCCTCCAGGCTGGTCAGGGTGAGATCGGCGAAGCGCAGATCGGCGTCCGTGAGGCGGGCACCGTGCAAGCGCGCGCCGGCCAGGCGGGTGTTGTGCAGGGATGCGCCCGTCAGGTCGACGCCACGCAGGTCGGCGCCGGCCCGGTCACAGTAGTTCCAGTTGATGCCGGGCGCCGGTGCCGCTGCGCAGTCCGGTCCCGGGTCGCGTTCGAGCGTGATGCCGAAACCGATGAGCAGCGCGAGGGCCAGCGCAACCGCGGAGCCGCCCACGATCCAGGGGCGCGGCCCGCGGATCCAGCCGCTCCAGGGCGGTGGCGGTTGTTCCAGGATCTCGGCCCATTGCTGGCGGTGAGAGAGGGTCTCCGGTGATTCCGGGCAGCGGCGGTCGCCCTTGCGGCGGTCGCGGATCTCGGGCGGCGGGTCGTCGTGACGCCGCTCGCGGCGGCGTTCGTCTTCGCGCAGGCGCGCCTGCTCCAGGCGTTCGCGACCCTCCGGGGTGTGGGCGTTCTGCAGCTCTTCGGGGATCAGGTGCGGGCGCTGGTCGATCCGCCACCAGGTCTCGCCGTCGCGACTGACCTCGTCATCCGGGCACAGGCGGCCCAGGATCAGGAAGCGGCCGATGGAGCGCTGGGGGTAGGGGCCGCAGACCTGCCCGCCGCGCCGGGTGAACCACAGTTCATGGCGCCCGTCGCCGGGTTCCGGTAACGGGTCGTTGGGATCGGGCGAGGGATTGGGGGGGTCGTGGGCCACGCTGCTCCTGGATTCCCGCGGGGTCGCCTCCGTTGCGACCGATGCCGCGATTATAGGGCATGCCCCCGGGACTCGAGCTGCTCGCGCAGTTCGTCGGCGGCGGGCTGTGCCTTTTCGAGGATCTCGTCAATGCGGTTGAAGTGCAGCAGGCGGATGCCGCCGGTGTCCGGGACGAGGTAAAGATCGGGCGGATCCAGCCGGGTCATGTGGCGGATGATGGAACCCTGCATGATGCTGAAGCTCTTGAACAGCAGGTCCGTGATGCCGATGTCCTCGGTGTCGTTCTGCGCGCCGTTGCCGGAGACATCCACGGCGATGACATAGTCGTACTGGCCCTGGAGCAGGTCGTAGGGCAGCGGGTTGGAGGCGCCTCCGTCGATCAGGTAGCGGTCATCGCCATGTTGCACCGGTTCGAACAGTCCCGGAACGGCCATGCTCGCGCCGATGGCGGCGAAGAGGTCGCCCTCGTCGATCACCACGCTGTCCCCACTGCGGAAGTCGGTGGCCACCACGGAGAACGGGATGCGCAGGTCGTCGAAGTCACGGGCCTCGGTGTGATCGGCGAGAAAGCGCAGGAATTCGCTGGAGTCGAACAGGGCGTTGCGGCCCAGCCGCAGCGGGACCAGGTCCAGCAGCTTGATGTCGGAGCGTGCCAGCCCGGTGAGGGCGTCGAGTTCGGACCCGGCGAAGTCATCGAACAGGTCCAGGATCTCTTCAGCATCCAGCCCAGCGGCATACAGCCCGCCGATCACGGCCCCGATGCTGGTGCCGGTGATGCGGTCGGGGTGCATCTCGAGGTCGTCGAACACCTGGAGGATGGCGATATGCGCCAGGCCGCCGGCGCCGCCCGAGCCCAGCGCCAGCCCGATGGTTGGCGATGACGAATCGGCGCGCTCCGCCATCAGAGGCGCCGGCGCGGCGGACAGCAACAGGGCGAGGAGCAGGACCAGCAGCGGCTTCATGGGGTGGCGTACTTCCGAATCGTGAGGTGCATCCTGCTACCCTGAGCCGGAATGCATCCGGGGGCAAGCCTTTTGCAATCAGGGTATTCGAGTGCGCGGGCCGACAGGATTCCCCGCGGGTTCAAGTGGGCCTATCTCGCCTTTGTGCTGGTGCTGGTGCCGATCTACGCGGCCGTGCACGGGTGGTTCAATTTCCTGTGGTTTTCCAACGTCGCGCTGCTGGGCGGGCTGCTCGCGGCCTGGCTGGAGAGCCGTCGCCTGGCCAGCATGATGCTGGTGGCCGTGGTGCTGCTGGAGCTGGGCTGGGTGCTGGACTTCCTGCTCAGCATGCTGGTCTGGGGCTGGGCGCCGCTGGGCATCGTGCACTACATGTTCAACCCGGAGATTCCGTTGTTCGTGCGCCTGCTGTCGCTGTACCACCTGCCGCTGCCGTTCGTGCTGATCTGGCTGGTCTGGCGCCTGGGTTACGACCCGCGTGCCTGGCGCTACATGGCGATTCTGGGCTGGGCCATCCTGCTGCTGACCTTTGCGCTGGCGGACCCCGAGAACAACGTGAACTGGGTCCTGGGGCCGGGCGGTCAGGTCCAGGAGTGGATGCATCCGGTCACGTGGCTGGGCGTGGTGATGGCTTTTTGTACCGGGGTCTGGTGGTTGACCCATCTTCTGTTCGGCTGGTTGCTGCCGCGGCGCGGAGTAGAATGAAGTGGTCCGTCGGGTGGTAATGGCGAGGTGCTGCTGTGAGTGAGTCTCTGCATGTGGTGTGTCCGCATTGCGATGCGGTCAATCGAATCCCCGCCGCGCGCCTTGGCGCCGGGGCGAAGTGTGGCCAGTGTCACCAGCCATTGTTCGCCGGCGAACCGCTGGAACTGACGAGCACGAATTTCCGGCGGCACGTCGAGCGCAACGATATCCCGCTGCTGGTCGATTTCTGGGCGCCCTGGTGTGGTCCCTGCAAGATGATGGCGCCGCAGTTTCGGCAGGCGGCGGGGGAGCTGGAGCCCACCGTGCGGCTGGCCAAGGTGAACACCGAGGCAGCACCCGATCTGGGGCAGCAGTTCGGGATCCGCAGCATCCCGACGCTGGCGCTGTTCCGCGGCGGCCGCGAGCTGGCCCGCCAGGCGGGGGCCATGGGCGCGGCGGATATCGTGCGCTGGACGCGGGGGCAGGTGTAGACGTGGGTCCGGGCCCGGCGTCCAGCGGCCCGTGTTTGCTAGCCCAGTCGGCGCCAGGCCTCGTGGCCGCAACTCATGCACTGGTACTGGGCCTCGAAATGTCCCGGTTCGTCCGGGCGTTCGCGGATGGTGCCGTCCTGGAAGGTGAAGCTGCGCAGGGTGCAGCGCGGGCATTTCTCGACCGGGTCGCGCGGCGGACGGGGTTCGCCGGATGTCGGCGCGGGCCCGCCGTCCGTGGAGCCGGAGGCCTCCTCCAGCGCCTGATTGAGCTCCCGCGTCAGTTCGGCGGTGAGGCGGTGGGCGGCCTCCGCTCGGTCCTCCCGGGCCATGGCTTCCAGTTCGGCGAGGCGGTCGCGGATGGACTTCAGGCGGGACGCGAGTACGGTCATGGGGATCTCCGGGGTGGTCTGTCCGCGAGCATAGCCGGTTCGAGGTGGCCCGGGGATATCAGGAGTCGCCAGCGACTTGCGGATCCAGGCGCACTACCGTGCGTCCCCGAATCTGTCCCGCGAGGATCTGCTCGCCGTAATGCGGCAGGTCGTCCAGCCCAATCTCGGTGGTCATCGCCTCCAGATCGTGGCCGGGGAGCAATGCGGCCAGGCGTTCCCAGGTCGCTCGCCGTCGTTCGGCGGGGCACAGCACCGAGTCGATCCCCAGCAGGTTGATGCCGCGCAACAGGAACGGCAGGACCGTGGTCTTGAGCTGTGGCCCCCCGGCCAGGCCGCAGGCCGCCACCGAGGTTCCATAGCCCATGCCGGCGAGTACATGGGCCAGCATGTCGCCCCCCACCGTGTCCACGCAGCCGGCCCAGCGTTCGCGCAGCAGGGGCTTGGTCGGGGCATCGGCCAGGTCGGCGCGGGGCAGGATCGTCGACGCACCCAGCCGGTGCAGGTAGTCGGCGTTCTCCGCGCGGCCGGTGACAGCGGTGACCGTGTAGCCCAGGCGGGCCAGCAGACGTACGGCGATACTGCCCACGCCCCCGGAGGCACCCGTGACCAGGACCTCGCCGGCGTCCGGCTGCAGGCCGTGGTCCTCCAGGGCCTGGATCGCCAGCATGGCGGTAAAGCCGGCGGTGCCCGCGGCCATGGCCTGGCGAGCGTTGTAGCCCGCAGGCAGCGGGACGAGCCAGTCCGCCTGCACGCGGGCGCGTTCGGCGTAGCCGCCCCAGTGGGTCTCGCCCACTCGGTAGCCGGTCAGCACAACGGGGTCGCCCGGGCGGTAGCGTGGGTCCGCGGACTCGAGGACCGTGCCGGCCAGGTCGATGCCCGGCACGTGCGGGTAGTCCCGGACCAGGTTCCCCTGGCCCTGCAGGATCATGCCGTCCTTGTAGTTCAGCCCGGAATAGTGCACCCGCAGCAGGACCTCGCCGGCGGGCAGGTCATCGAGCTGGAGTGGGCGGATTGTCGCCCGCGGTCCATCGGGCGTGTGTTCGAGGATCAGGGCCTTGAAGGTATCGGTCATGCGGTCTGGCGTGGCGTACGGATGGGACGGAGAGCCTAACAAAGGTGCGAGCGCGGGACCCGCGCGGCGGGAATGTTGCTACCCTCCAGAGTATGGGCGAGCATCGTGGACGGGCTCCGTCGAACGATTGCGCGGTGCGTGCCGACAGGTATCCCTGTGCGAGGATGGCCATGGCGGACGATCTCCACACGCGTTTCCACACCCTGATCATCGAGCACGCCCCGGTGTGGGTAAACACCCTGGACACCGAGGGGCGGGTGACGCTCTGGAATCGCGCGGCGGAGCGGATCAGCGGCTATCGGCGCGAGGACGTCGTGGGGCATGCCGCGATCTGGGAATGGCTTTACCCCGACGCTGACTATCGCGCGGCGATCCAGGAGGAGGTGGAGGCCATCATTCGCGACGGGCGCGAGATTGCGGGTCTGGAGACCACGATCCGGACGCGCAGCGGCGAGGCGCGCACGCTGTCGTGGGCGGCCCAGCGGTTTTTCGATGATGACGGCACGCTCATCGGGGCCAGTGCGATCGCCGAGGACATCACCCGCCGCAAGCACCTGGAGGCAAGGGCCCAGCGCCAGCAGCGGCTGCAGGCGCTGGTGTCAGCGATCTCCGCCCGGTTCGCCGACCTCGCGGCGGACGCAGTGGACGCGGCCGTAACGGAGGTACTTCGGGACCTCGGCGAGTTCTTCCAGACGGGCCGTGCCTATGTGATCCGGTTCCGTCCGGACGGGGCGACCATGGACCTGGTGCACGAGTGGTGTGCCCCCGGCGTCCAGCCGTTCCTCGACCAGATGCAGGGCATTCCCATGGAGTCCCATGGGTGGGTGACCGGTCACATCCGGCGCCGCGATACCGTGCACGTGCCCGATGTGGACGACCTCCCCCCGGAGGCCGCGGTGGAGCAGGCCGAGTTCCGCCGCCAGATGATCGAGTCCCTGTTGCTGATCCCGCTGATCAGTGATCAGAACGCCTTCGGCATGCTGGGTTTCGACTCGGTGAACCGGCGCTGCGAATGGAGCCCCGAAGAGATCGCCACCCTGCAGGTGGTGGCCGACATCATCGCCGGAACGTTCGCCCGCAAGCAGGCGGAGGCCGAGCTGGCGCGCCAGGCGCGGGTGGATGGCCTGACCGGGCTGGCGAACCGACGCGAATTCGACGCCGTGCTGGAGCGCGAATGCCGCTCTCGCCGCGAGGTGAATCTGGCACTGCTGATGATCGATATCGACCACTTCAAGCCGTATAACGACCGCTTCGGGCATCAGCGCGGGGATGACTGTCTGCGCCAAGTGGCCCGGGTGCTGCGGGAGGCGGCACACCGGCCGACGGATCTGGTTGCGCGCTACGGGGGGGAGGAGTTTGCCTGCATCCTGCCGGACACCACGCTGGAGGGTGCCCGCGCGGTCGGCGAGCGGGTGCGCCGCGAGGTGGAGGCCCTGCAACTGGAACATCCGGATAACGTGACCGCTACGGTGACGGTCAGTCTCGGCGTCAGTACGGTGAGCGGGGCGCGTTCGACGACCCCGGAGGCTCTGCTGGGCGAGGCGGACCGGCTGCTCTACTGCGCCAAGCGCGAGGGGCGCAACCGGGTCTGCGCAGCGGGGCTGTAAGTGGCCGCGCCCGAGTCGCTATTCGCCGGTTGAGCGCGTCGGGCGCTCGCGCGGGTCGGGCGAGCGCGCGTCGGTGCGCTCTAGCAGGGGTACGACGGGCGTGGCCTCGCTGTCCTCGCTGACGAACTGGTCGCCTTCCATCCACGGCGGCGGCAATTGCGGCCGCATGTCCTGGACCTGGGCCAGATTCGGGAACTCGACCTTGGAGAACAGCTCGGCGGCGGATTCCTGTGCCTCGGGGTTCTGCACGGTCAGCACGAAGCCCGTGGCCAGCACCAGCAGGGACAGCTGGAAGCGCTGATCGCGGTAGGTGGAACGTGAACGCAGCAGATCGAGCATCGGATGGTCTCTCGGGAGTCTTGCTTCAGGAGACATTACGCCGGGGCGGGTGGTTCCTTCAAGCGGGCATGAGGAAAGGCCGGGTTTTTGGCTGGCCCGGGGCGCGGCCGGCGGATCTCAGGGTTCGCGGCGGCAGACCAGGAAGACCTCTTCCACTCCCGCGGTGGGCACCATGCCGGGGCTCAGTGCGAGCGGCTTCTGCAGGCGCAGGCCCAGCGGCATCAGGAAACGGTTGTAGACCTTCATGGCGACGGGCCGGTGTCGCTGCAGGAACCACATCCCGAGATCGGTGAGGCGCGAGGATTTCGGCTTCATCCCGAAGATCGCGCTTTGTTCGATCGTCAGCCCGTGGCGTTCGAGTAGCTGGATCAGATGCGCCGGCTCGTAGCGCCGGTAGTGGCCGACGATGTCGTCGAACGGGGTCCAGTATTCCGGGTGCAGCGGGGTCGAAAGCAGCACCCGGGCCCCGGGCGCGGCCACCCGCGAGAGTTCGCCAAGGGCCGCCTCGTCGTCCTCCACGTGTTCGATGATGTCCAGTGCGCACACCAGATCGAAGCGGTCGTCGGCATAGGGCAGGGCGGAGATCGGGGCGGTCTGGGTGACACCGCCCCGATGGTCCAGTGCGGCCAGGGCCGGCGGGCTGATGTCGACGAAGTGGGTGTCCGCGATGGGCAGTCGCGGGCGCATGCCGGGCCCCACTTCGAGGCGGCGCTCACGGGATGCCGCGAGACTGGAGACCAGGGTCCAGGTATTGAAGCGCTCGGGGGCTACCAGGCGGGTATCCGCCCACAGGCCATCATAGAAACGCTGATTGACGTCGCCGATGTCCGAACAGGGTTGTGGGGAGGGCTCTCGAGTCACGTAGAGGGCGTGCTGGAATGCGGGACGACAGTCTAACGAACCTGGCGGACGGTGACAGGTTTGCGGGCGTGTAGCGGGAAACCGTTCTCGGTTTGAGGGGGGCGACCGCATGGGCACGCCGTCATGGTCGGCCCGCCCGCCGGCGCGAGTGCTGGCGCTGAATCCAGTAGCGCAGCACCGAGCCGAGCAACAGGAAGATCGCCAGGACGACCAGCGGCAGGAGGGTCCGGGCCTGCAGGACCTCGCCGGTGGTGATGGCATCCGTGGCCTCGTGGATGGCGGTGGCGTAGACGCCCCACTTGACGGCCAGGCCGAGCACGGCCGCCAGCAGGAAGCCGCCCAGTGGCAGGCCGAGGGCCCCGCCGGCGTAGTTGATCATCGAATGCGGGAAACCGGGGAACACGCGAAGCGCCATCTGCATAGCGACGTGCCCGTGGCGCCGCAGGAAATCCGTCAGCCAGTTGTTCTCGTGGCCCTCGCGTTCGGTGCGCGCCAGGCGGGCGGCGACCCGGTAGGCCCCCCAGGCACCGCTCGTGCTGCCAATCAGCAACAGGCCGACGGCGACCAGCGGCGGGTGGAACGGGGCGATCAGCCATATGACCAGCGTGCCCGGCAGGGCGAAGACGAGCATCAGCGCCATCAGTAGCACCAGCCCGGCGGTGGCCCAGGGGCCGCCCGCGAAGGTCTCGCCCCAGGCCAGCAGGCGGGCCGGGTCCCCCATCCACAGTGCGCTGCCGATGCCCAGTGCGATCAGCAGGACCAGCACGCCACGCCCCAGGGTGGCGCGCGCGATCCGGCGGTGGGCTGGCGGCATGGGGTCTCCGTGGCTGCGGCGGGCCGATGGTTTCAGGGTAGACGATGCGCACGGGCGGCGTGGATGATCAGTGTTCTCCCGCAGTGCCGTGATGGATGGGTACACTCGACGGAGTACCTCGAAGGAGCGACGGATTGAGCAAGAAGCTGGAGAATCGGACGGCACACAAAATCCTGCGCGGGCTCAAGTCGCGTTATCCGGTGTTCTACCTGCTGGGTTGGGACGAGGATCGGATGGAGCGGCTGCTGCGCTCGGTCGCGCGCTCGTTCTACGGCGAGGACGGTCACCTGGAGGTCTGGTCGGCGAGCCACGGGTTCGGGGAACACGATGACCCGGACGCGCCGACCACCGATCCGGTCGCGGCGGTGGCGCGGGTGGCGGCAGGGGAGACGGAAGCGCCGCGTATGGTGCTGCTGAAAGACCTGCCGACCTGGTTCGACGACAACCCGGCACTGGTGCGCGGGGTGCGCGATCTCTACTACCAGCTGAAGAAGGGTCGCAACGTGGTGTTCCTCAGCTGTCCTCTGCTGAAGCTGCCGGAGATCCTGAAAAAGGAGATCTTCCTGGTCGAGGTGGACCTGCCCTCGGAGGCCGAGGTGCTGGAGCAGCTCGAGCACACCCATGGCGCCGAGGCGATCCCGCGCGAGCAGTTGTTCCGCCTCGCGGCGGGGATGCGCGGGTTGTCCCTGAACGAGGTCGGGCATCTGAGCGCGCGGCTGTTCCGCGGCCAGCCCCTGCCCGAGGCCGAGATGCTGGCCGAGATCCAGGAGGAGAAGGGCCAGATCCTGCGCAAGGAGAGCTGTCTCGAGTTCTATCCGCCACAGCGCTCGCTGGAGGACATCGGGGGCCTGGAGAATCTCAAGGAATGGGTGCGCACGCGCGCCGACCTGTTCACCGAGAAGGCCTGGAACGACAACGTTCCGCTGCCCGCCGGGGTGCTGTTCATGGGGGTCAGCGGCTGTGGCAAGAGCATGGCCGCCAAGGCCATCGCCACCGCCTGGGGGCTGCCGCTGGTGCGGCTGGACATGAGCCTGGTGCTGTCCGGCAGTTTCGGCACCCCGGAATACGCCTTTGCCCGGGCCACCCGTATCGCGGAGGAAATCGCGCCCATGGTGCTGTGGGTGGACGAGCTGGAGAATGCCTTTGGCTTCGACAGCCACGCCGCCGGCAGCGCCGGCAATGTGAATATCTTCTCGAGCTTCCTCACCTGGCTGCAGGAGAAGTCGCCACGCGTGTTCGTGGCGGCGACCGCGAACCGTATCCAGCAGCTCCCGGCCGAGCTGATGCGCAAGGGGCGCTTTGACCAGTTGTTCTTCCTCGACCTGCCGAACGTGGAGGAGCGCAAGGAGATCCTGCGCATCCATATCGAGCGCCATGGCGGCCACCTCGAGGACTTCAACCTGAACTACATGGCGGCCAGTACCGAGGACTGGAGCGGGGCCGAGATCGAGCAGGCGGTGAAATCGGCGCGCATCGACGCCTACCAGGAGGGCCGGGTATTCAACCAGCGCGACGTAATTCGCAACGTGATCAACACGGTACCGCTGTCGCGGACAATGGTGGAGCAGATCCGCGAGATCAAGAGCTGGGTATTCCAGCGCGCGATCAACGCCTCCAAGCCGGAGACGACAGCCCCGCCGAAGCCGTCCGGCTGACCGCCCGGTTCGCCGGGCCGCCTATACTCGGGGCAGGGGGACGCCGAAGCCGGCGCCGGTCCCCCGCGGGTTCAGGTACGGGTCGCCGGTGGAGGAATGCTCATGTGGCGCAATGTTTCTTTCGTGATCGTCCTGGCGGCGACCCTGGGGCTCGGCGGCTGCGCGACCTATCAGGGCTCGCAGGAGCAGGCCGGGATGGTGATCGGTGGCGTGCTGGGCGGCGTGCTCGGTTCTCAGGTCGGATCCGGACGTGGCCGCACGGCCGCCATCATCGCCGGGACCCTGGCCGGTGCGGCGATCGGTGGCTCGGTGGGCCAGTCCATGGACGAGGTGGACCGCCTGAAGACGGCCCAGACCCTGGAGAGCGTGCGCACGGGCGTGCCCTCGCGATGGGTCAATCCCGACAGTGGCAATCAGTACACCGTGGTGCCGACCCGAACCTACGAGACCACGGCCGGCCCGTGCCGCGAATACACCATTGACGCGGTGATTGGCGGCCAGACCGAGCAGGTGTACGGGACAGCCTGTCGGCAGGCGGATGGCAGCTGGCGCGTCCAGGGCTGATACGCCAGTGTCTACCTTGGGAGAC
This sequence comes from Thioalkalivibrio sp. ALE30, assembly GCF_000377465.1. Classification (NCBI taxonomy): domain Bacteria; kingdom Pseudomonadati; phylum Pseudomonadota; class Gammaproteobacteria; order Chromatiales; family Ectothiorhodospiraceae; genus Thioalkalivibrio; species Thioalkalivibrio sp. ALE30. The sequence goes on from NZ_KB898171.1 coordinate 133,851, forward strand.
GCTGATTGAATCGCACGTCCGCGCTCGAGTCGCTTTTGCGTGCGAACAAGGCGCGGTGACCGCGGTGCAGTCATTCTGCACAAGGGAACCGCAACGCTGCGCGCGCGCCCGTTTTTGATCACCAACGGGCGGCCGAGCCCCTGCTTTCTATGGCTTGTGGGGTTGGTGCCCCCCGATTCTGAATGAATATGGCCCGATCCTGCGTTGCGCCCCGAATCCATCCAAAACGGGCGGGTAGAACCACTACCCGCTGTACGACGCGCCTTGTCTCGGAACGATTGTCTCGAACAACTGGGGGGGCACCAACGCGGACGTGCGATTCAGTCAGCGTCTCCCTAGCTGACGGGTTGCGGGCTGGCCTGTCCATCCCCCGGGGCAGAATCGGGTGGGGTGTCCGGCAGGTCGGTTTTGCCCGGGCCGTCCAGGGTGCGCGAGACCACGCGGTCGCGGCCTTCGCCCTTGGCCTGGTAGACGGCCTGGTCGGCGACCCGGAAGAGGTCGTTCATGCTGACCTCGCGCCCGGCCGGGCGGCTGGTGACGCCGAAGCTTGCGGTAATGGTCAGCCCGGCGGGTTCGAGTTCACGCAGCTGCTGGCGCAGCTCCTCCGCGCGGGTGTGGGCATCGAACAGGTCGCATTCCGGGAGTAACAGGAGGAATTCCTCGCCCCCGAAACGCAGGGCCACGTCGCTCTCGCGTCCGGTGGTGCGCAGGAGTTCGCCGACGCCGACCAGGACCTCGTCCCCGACCAGGTGGCCATGGGTGTCGTTGATCTGCTTGAAGTGGTCGATGTCCAGCAGGATCAGGCTGAGCGGGATGTCGTTCTGGTTGGCTTCGGCGAAGAAACGCGCGGCGCACTCGGCCAGGACGTTGCGGTTACGGAGCCCGGTCAGCGGATCGATCATTGCCATGTCGTAGAGCTTCTGGCGCTGGTCCTGGACCTCCTCGAACAACCGCTTGTTGGCCAGCAGGTTCCCGATGCGGGCGCGGACCTCGTCCTCCAGCACGGGTTTCGTCACGAAGTCGTTGACGCCGAGGCGGAAGAGTTCGGCGCGCCGGTTCTGGTCGTCCAGGCCGGACATGGCCACGATAGGCAGGCTGGTCTTGTCGGGGAACTGCTGGCGCAGCCGACTGACGAGCCCCATCCCGCTGATCTCGCCCTCCACCAGGATGTCGGAGAGCACCAGGTCCCAGGTGCCCCGGTCAAAGGCCTGCAGGGCCTCGTCGGCGCTGCGGAAGTGCGCGACCTCCAGGCCCATGTCCTCGAGGATGCGGATCATCACGCGGGCGACGGTGGGACTGTCCTCCACGTACAGGACGTTCCCCTCGTGGGCGTGTTCCACCGGCCGCCCGTAGCGCGCGGCCTGATGGAACAGGTCACGGATGTTGGTCTTGTCGTGGAGGTCGGTGGCGCCGGCCTCGAATGCCTGACGGCGGATGTCGTGGTCGTGCTGGGTCGTAAGCAGGATCAGGGGCAGGTCATGGCCGGCGGCCCTGGCACGGGCCTGGCGGCAGAATTCCACGCCGGTCATGTCGGGCAGGGTGATCGAGGCGCAGACCAGTTCCAGGTCGTTTTCCTCGATGCGGGCAAGCCCTTCGGCCCCGCTGCTGGCCATGATCGGCTTGTGCCCGGCGGCCAGGACCATGCGGCTCCACAGCGCCCGGAAGACCCGCGAGCGGTCGACGACGAGGATCTTCATGCCGGGCCTCCCGCGGCCGGGCGCCGCAGGGGCGCGCGCGTGGGCTGTGGCCGGGCTGTATTGGTCTTCATGGCGGGTTCCGACTCCGTTCAGGCATCCGCACGAAAACCCGGATGATGCGCGCCTTTGCGCTGCTGTTCAAACCGAAGCAACGGGCGCGGTGGACAGGGCCTGCGGGGGGAGGAACAATGCAGCCAGGCGGGCGAGCGCGCCTAGCCTATGGATCAGGAAGGGAGTCCGGCATGAGCTATCTGCAGCGAATGGGGAGTCTGCTGCGTTTTGGCAAGGCTGGCGAACGGCGCAGGAAGGCACGCCGGGAGGCCGCGCGCGGGCTGCGTGTGCTGGTGGTGGATGATTCGCGCACCGTGGTCGCACTGCTCTCCAGCATGCTACGGCAAAACGAGATGGAGCCGGTGGGGGCCGGCGATGCCGAGCAGGCCCTGGCGCTGGCCCGCGAGAACCCGCCGGACCTGATCTTTCTCGACATCATCCTGCCCGGGATGACCGGGTTTGCCATGCTGCGTCAGCTGCGCCGGGACCCGGTGACCGCGAAGGTGCCGGTGATCATGATCAGCGGCAACGAGGACGCGGTGGAGCAGTTCTTCCTCGATCGCATCGGCTCCGATGACTTCATGAAGAAACCCTTCGGTCGCGGCGAGGTCTTCTCGCGGATCGAGCGCCTGGTGGAGCAGGGTCGCCTGCCGGCGCGTCCGCTCCGGTTTTCCGGGTAGAGAAGTCGTCGAGCGCCGTCAGTCCGCGAGACGGGTGCGCCAGGCGTCGATCTCGCCGTGCAGACGCTGCTGTGCTTCGGGCTCCAGGAACGCGGCGTCGATGGCGTTGCGCGCGAGGCGTTCCAGGTCGTCGGGACCCAGTTGCAGGGCTTGGGCGGTCGCGCGGAAGTTTTCCCCCACATAGCCGCCGAAATAGGCCGGGTCGTCCGAATTGATGGTGACGCACAGCCCGGCGTCCATCAGGCGTTTCAGGTTGTGGTCTTCCAGGCGGTCGAAGACGCACAGCTTGATGTTGGACAGCGGACAGACCGTGAGCGGGATCCGGTCGCGGGCCAGGCGCTCCATCAGCGCCGGGTCCTGTTCGGCCTGCACCCCGTGGTCGATGCGCGCGACCTGCAGCCCGTCCAGTGCCTGCCAGATGTATTCCGGCGGGCCTTCCTCACCGGCATGGGCCACCGCGGGGAAGCCCTCGGCACGGGCCCGGTCGAACACCGCCTGGAAGCGCTCGGGCGGGTTGCCCAGCTCGGCCGAATCGAGGCCGACCGCATGGATGTGTTCGCGCCACGGCAGGGCCGTCTCCAGGGTCTCCATGGCCGCGTCCGCACTCAGATGACGCAGGAAGCAGAGGATCAGCCGGCTGGTAATGCCGAGTTCGCGCTCGCCATCGGCGAGCGCCCGGCGGATGCCGTCGATGACGGTCGCGAATGCCACGCCGCGCTCGGTGTGCGTCTGCGGGTCGAAGAAGATCTCGGTGTGGTGGACGTGATCCGCCTGGCAGCGTTCGAGGTAGGCCCGGGTCAGGTCGTAGAAGTCCTGCTCGGTCAGCAGCACGCGGGCGCCGGCGTAGTAGATGTCCAGGAAGGACTGCAGGTCGTGGAACTGGTAGGCCGCGCGCACGTCCTCGACCGAGGCGTACGGCAGCTCGACCCCGTTGCGCTCGGCCAGGGCGAACATCAGCTCGGGCTCCAGTGTGCCTTCGATGTGCAGGTGCAGCTCGACCTTGGGCAGGGTGGCGATGGCGTCTTGCATGGCGGGATCTCGTAGCGGCCGAAAGAAGGCACGCAGGCTAGGCGGACGCGGCGCTCCGGACAAGTATTGGGGTCAGCCGAGGGGCGCGAGCAGCTCGTGGAAGAACCGGGCCAGCAGGCCGGGCTCCAGCCAGAGCATGAAGGCCACGCCCCAGGCGCCACCCCATAGATGGGCGCTGTGGTTGATGTTGTCGCGATTCTGTCGCTGGGCGTAGAGCGAGTAGCCGATATAGACCGCGGCGAACACGATGGCCGGGACCGGGATGAAGAACACGAACAGCAGGGACCACGGCTGCAGCAGGATGTAGGCGAACAGCACCGCGGACACCGCACCCGAGGCCCCCAGGGAGCGGTAGCCGGGATCGCGCAGATGGCGCAGGTGGCTGGGCAGGCTGGCGAGCACGATGGCGGCCAGATAGAACAGGACGAAGCCACCCATGCCGATCTCGAGCACCAGCACGCGCTCCATGGCCATGCCGAAGAAGAACAGCGTGATCATGTTGAACGCGAGATGGGTGCCGTCGGCATGGATGAAGCCGTGGGTCACCAGGCGCCAGTACTGGCCGCGTTGCACCGACGGTGGGTGATGGATCATCGCCTGCAGCCAGCGCGGGTTCTGCCATGCCAGCAGCGAGATCACGACCGTGGCAATGACGATGTAAAGGGTGATGCTGGGTTCAAAGTTCACCGGCAAACTCCTGCGAGCTGTAGCGCCAGGCCTGGAGCCCCATTGTCCAGCCGTCATGCCCCAGCCCGGCCTTCTGCAGCAAGGCATCGAGGAAGGTCTCGGGATCGGGTAGCTGCTCCCACACCGCGGGCAGGAAGGTCGCCCGCCGCGTCCCGGCCTGGATGACCAGGCCATCGCGCCCGGGCTGCAACTGCTGCAGCAGGGCCTCTCGATGCGGGGCATCCACGGGGTGCGCGGCGCTTAGCAGGGTCACCGAATACTCGAGCCCGACGAGTTCCTCCGGGCGCAGGCGGGGAAAGCGCGGATCATGGAGGGCGGCGGCCCGGGCGTTGTGCTGGACATCCGTGGCCAGGGGGCGATGGGCCTCCAGGCTGCCGATACAGCCGCGCAGGGCATCCCCCCGCTTTAGGGTCACGAAGCTGGCGCCCGGGTCGGCAAGCGGGGCGGGCTCCTCCGCGAGCGCGATACCGTCGGCGGCATGGTCGTGCGCGGCCCGGTGGATGGCGTCCGCTGCGAGTTCCAGCAGGCGCTCACGCGCCGGCGCGGACAGTTCGATGACCGGCGTCATTGCAGCATCCACGCGCCGTAGCCGACCACCTGGTCGCGTGGGCCGGCGGTGTCGCCGGAGTTGCGCTGGTCCAGAGTGGTAATGGCGAGACCCCGCTGCCGCGCCAGACGCAACAGACCCGCCAGCGGGCGGCAGCCGCAGGCCTGTTCCGGGCCCAGCGCGTGTTCGTCCAGGCGTTCGATCGCCCGGGTGGTGGCGGCATCCAGGCGGCTCGCCGTGGCGTAGTCATGGAAATGGGAGAGATCCGAGCTGACCACGACGAGGGTCTCCGGGCCGCCCCACAGGCGTTCCAGTACGTTCGCAACCTGTTCCGCGGGGGCATCCCCGACCACCAGCGGTACCAGCTCGAAGGACCCCAGGGCCACCTGCAGGAACGGCAGGTGCGCCTCCAGGCTGTGTTCCGGGCCGTGGGCGACGTCGAGTGCCTGGACGCCGGGCAGCCCCGCAATGGTATCCAGCGCCTTGTGATCCACGGGGACGTCGCCCAGGGGGCTGCGGTAGGCCGTGACCGTGGTGGTCGCGATCCCGTGGAAGGGCACGCGATGCGACGGGCCCAGCAGCACCACGCGCCGGATGCGGCCCGCCAGCGGGCGGATGCGGGCATAAGCCGAGGCCGCCACCGGGCCGGAGTAGGGGTAGCCGGCGTGCGGGGCGATCAGGGCCTTGGGCGGCGCCGCGTCGGGTGCCGGCCGGACGGCATCCAGCAGCCGGGTGACCGTGGCCCGCAGCTCGGCGGGGTCGGCCGGGTAGAACTGTCCCGCGATAGCGGGCTCGCGGATGCGGAGCGGGGCGCTCATGGGAGGTCTCCGTCGGACATTATGTCGTTGAATATCGGGGTTTCGGCCTCATATTCAAGGGCATGAACCACGAGCCGGACCGGATATGAACGACACCCCTGAACACGACGCCTTCACGGTGGCCACGCGCTACTGGCACAGCCTGGAGGATGGCCGCGTGCAATGCGACCTGTGCCCGCGCTACTGCAAGCTGAAGCCCGGGCAGCGCGGGGCCTGCTTTGTCCGCGCCAACCTCGACGATGCCGTGGTGCTGACCAGCTACGGGCGCTCCTCCGGCTACTGTGTCGACCCGATCGAGAAGAAGCCGCTGAACCACTTCCTGCCGGGCAGCCCGGTGCTCTCGTTCGGTACGGCGGGCTGCAACCTGGCCTGCAAGTTCTGCCAGAACTGGGATATCAGCAAGTCGCGCGAGATCGACACCCTGGCGGACCGTGCCGATCCCGAGACCATCGCCCGCGCGGCCGAGGCGCTGGGTTGTCGCGCGGTGGCCTTCACCTACAACGACCCGGTCATCTTCCATGAATACGCCATCGACGTCGCGGCTGCCTGCCGTGCGCGGGGCATCCGCTCGGTGGCGGTCACCGCCGGTTACATCACCGAACAGGCTCGCGGCGAGTTCTTTGCCGCCATGGACGCGGCGAACGTGGATCTGAAGGCGTTCACCGAGCGCTTCTACCACAAGCTGACCGGGGCGCATCTGCAGCCGGTGCTCGACACCCTGGAGTGGCTGGTACACGAGACCGATACCTGGGTCGAGATCACCACGTTGCTGATCCCCGGCGAGAACGACAGCGACGCGGAGATTACGTCGATGGCGCAATGGATCCTGGAACATTTGGGGCCGGATGTGCCGCTGCACTTCACGGCCTTCCATCCGGATTTCAAGATGACGGAACACCGGCGCACGCCGATCGAGACCCTGCAGCGGGCACGCCGGATCGCGCGTGAGCAGGGCCTGCATCACGTGTACACCGGTAATGTGCACGATGCGGACGGCCAGAGCACCTGGTGTGCGGGGTGCGGGCAACGCCTGATCGGGCGCGACTGGTATGAACTGTCGGACTGGAATCTGACCGCCGATGGCTGTTGCAACGCCTGCGGGGCATCGGTCCCGGGTGTCTTCGAGTCCCGCCCCGGCACCTGGGGTGCCCGGCGGCAGTCGGTGCGGCTGGCCGACTTTCGAAGGGCTTGATTCACCGGGCTTGAAAAGTCCCTTTGGGCGACCTAGTTAATTCGCTAGACAGGGTTGGATTTCTACCGGAGGTGATGATCATGGACCTGCAAAAGCTCAAGCCGTGGAACTGGTTCAAGCGCGAGGAGGCGGCGAACCCGGAGGTGGTTCCGGCCCGTGGCGAGATGTCGGAGGTGCCCATGCGTGATCCGCTGATGCGCATGCACCGGGAGATGGACCGGATGTTCGAGGACTTCTTCGGTGCCGCTCTCGGCGGGCGCGGGCGTGATACGGCCTCGCTGCTGCTCAAGCCCAGTGTGGATATTGCCGAGAGCCGCAAGGCCTACCGGATCACCGTCGAGGTGCCGGGTATCGAGGAGGACGCGATCGACCTGACCGTGGACGGCGACGACCTGATCATCTCCGGCGAGAAGAGCCAGGAAACCGACGAAGACGACCAGGGCTATCATCGGGTCGAGCGGGCCTACGGGCAGTTCCGCCGGATCCTCAGCCTGCCGGGGGATGCGGATGTCGATGCGATCCAGGCGCGGTTCAAGAACGGCGTGCTGACGATCGACATCCCCCGCCGTGCGGAGGACGCGCGGCCGGGAGTGCGCCGGATCGACATTGGCTCCTGATCAGTCGCAGGCTCCACGGCGGCTGCGGTCGTCATTACGAACAGGATGGGAGGCGGGCGGATGACACGACGGATCGTGATTTGCGCCGACGGGACCTGGAATCGCCCCGAGGAGGACGTCGAGTCGGACGTGCCGACCAACGTGCTGCGTCTGGCGCGGGCCATCGCGCCCGCCGACGCCAGCGGTGACCCCCAGCAGGTCTTCTACGACTGGGGTGTCGGGGCGTACTACGCGAAGGTCACGGGCGGCGTGACCGGGCGGGGCATCCACAAGAACATCCAGGATGCCTATCGCTACATCGTCCAGAACTACGACCCCGGCAGCGAGATCTTTCTGTTCGGCTTCAGTCGCGGTGCCTACACCGTGCGCAGCCTGTGCGGGCTGATCAACAACTGCGGGATCCTGAGGCGCCCGGACGCGCGCCTGATCGAACAGGCCTTCCGTCACTACAAGAAGACCGCGGCCAGCCATGCGCCGGAGGGGTCGGCCTCGCGCGAGTTCCGGGCGGCGTATGCCCACCCCTCGCGGGAGATCCGCTTTGTCGGGGTCTGGGATACGGTGGGCGCCCTGGGCATCCCGTTCTCCCTGCTGGGGCTGTTCGACCGCACTGACGAGTTCTACGACACCAAGCTGGGCCCCAACGTGCGGGTCGCGCGGCATGCGATGGCGATCGACGAGACCCGCGCCGACTTCGAGCCGACCCTGTGGGAGCCGCGCCCGGGGCTGGACCTCAAACAGGTCTGGTTCAGCGGGGTGCATGCCGATGTGGGGGGTGGCTATGCCCCGGATACCGATGGGCGTCTGGCGTCGGAGGCGCCGCTCGCATGGATGATCGACCAGGCGCGGGCGGCCGGCCTGCAGGTGGAGCCCCACCTGGTCGATGCCCTGCGGCCCGATCCGCTGGCCCCGCTGCATCGTTCACGGCGGCACATCTATCGCCTGCGCCGCCGCCATCGGCGTCCATTGCACCAGCCGGGGTATCCGACGGAACTGCATCCCAGCGTCCTCGATCGGTACCAGCAGGATCCCGACTATCGGCCCGAGAATCTGCGGAACCACCTGGTGGAATGGGGCTGGCCCGATGCCGACTGAATTCCCGCGGGCCGAGTAGTCGCTCGCATGGGGCGGGGGGGTGTCCGTTATGCTGTAGGGACCATGAACGGGGAGTTTTCCATGCAGCCTTTTCCCTCCAAGAATGTGTTTGGCGGGGCGCTCGAGCCCTGCGGCCGGGACCCGGTGACCGGCTTTTATCGCGACGGCCGTTGCGCCACGGGCTATGACGACCAGGGCATGCACACCGTGTGTGCCGAGGTCACGCGCGAGTTCCTGGATTTTTCCCTGGCGCAGGGGAATGATCTGATGACACCGGTACCGGAGTTCGGCTTCCCCGGCCTGGAGGCAGGGGATCGCTGGTGCCTGTGTGCCGCGCGCTGGCTGGAGGCCTACCGGGCGGGGGCGGCGCCCGGGGTGTTTCTGCGCGCCACGCACGAGGAGACCCTGGCGGTGATCCCGCTGGATATCCTGAAGGAACACGCGCGCGACCCGGCCGATTGAGCGGGGCAATCCTCCGCGGAATATCGGCGCAGGGCCGGGATGGGGCCGGCCCGCTGTAAATTAGGGAGAGATACGGATGGATCCGAGCATGCCGGGCGCGAGCAGGCGCCCTGGACAGGGGTGGGGTGCGGTCGGGGTTCGGGCGGATGGCTGAGCACATGGCGGTTCCCGAGATTGAACGCTTCCGCATTCTGCGGACGCTGGGTGCCAGTACCCGCGACGGGCTCTACGTGGCGCACGATCCGGTACTGGATCGGCAGGTCGCGATTCGCACGCTGACCCAGGCGGGCGCCGACGACCTCACCCGTCAGGCCCTGCTCGCGGACGCGCGTCGCCTGAGCCGCTTCCGGCATCCGAATATTGCGCCGATCTTCGAGGCGGGGAGCTACCCCCAGGGCGTCTACCTGGTGTTCGAGTACGTCGAGGGCGAGACCCTGGACCGGATCCTGGCCGGGGGCGCGCTGCCGATTGATCGTGGCCTGGCCCTGATGCGCGAGCTGCTGGACGCCGCGGCGGCGGCCCATGAGCAGGGCATCCTGCACGGGACCCTGCAGCCGGCCAACGTGACCGTGAACCCCGAGGGGCATGCACGCATCACCGGGCTGGGCATGGCGCTGCCCGACGCCGCGGCCCGTGGCGAGAGCCACCTGCCGGACACCCCCTACTACCTGGCCCCGGAACAGCTGGCAGGCGAAGCGGCCAGCGAACGCTCTGACGTCTTCTCGCTGGGGGCCCTGTTCTTCGAGATGCTGACGGGTGAACGCGCCTTTGGAGGCGAGGATCCGGAGGCGATCCGGCAGTCGATGCTGGCGGCGGGGCTGGAGCCACCATCCGGTCGTACCGGTAATGGCGACGAGCGCTTCGATGCCCTGATCCTGCGGGCGACCCGCCCCGATCCGGCGGAACGCTTTGCCTCGGCCCGAGAGTTTCGCGAGGCACTGGTGGCGGCCCTGGAGGGGGAAGGCTCGCAGGACGCCGGGTCGCAGGATTTCATCCTGCGCAAGATCCGGCGCAAGCCGGATTTTCCCGGGATCTCCAGCCACATCCGCGAGATTACCCAGTGTTCCGATGACACCATGAAGCGTTCGGTGGCGGAGCTGTCGAACGCGGTGCTGAAGGATTACGCCACCACCCAGAAGCTGCTGCGACTGGCCAACTCGCCCTTTTACAGCAACTTCGGCGGCAATATCCGGACGGTGTCGCGCGCGATCGTGCTGCTTGGTTTCGAGCAGGTGCGCACGGCCGCGCTCGGGCTGGTGCTGTTCGAAAACCTCAAGGGCGGCCGGCATTCCGGTCGCCTGATGGAGGCCCTGGTCGGCACGCTGTTCAGCGCTATGCTGGCGCGCGATCTGGCGGAGCAGGTTGGCGGGGTGGAGAGCGAGCAGGCCTTCGTCTGCGCGCTGTTCCACGATATCGGGCGCATGCTGGTGCTGTACTACCTGCCCGAGGAAGCGGACGAGATCCGCATCCGTGTGGGTCAGGGCACGGGGGAGGACAGTGCCGCCCGCCAGGTGCTGGGGATCTCCTACGAGGCGCTGGCGCGCAGCGTACTGGAGGACTGGAATTTCCCGCGCGAGCTGGTGGCATCGGTAGAGCGCGCTCCGTCCGGCATCCTGCCGGCGGCCCGGGATGCCGATCAGCGCCTGCATCGCATCGTGACCCTGGCCTCCGAGATGGGCCAGTGCATCACCCGCGCCGAGCGCGACCAGCAGGGGGCTTTGCTGACCGATCTGCGCCGGCGCTATGAACATGCCCTGGGCGTGGATGCGCGCGGCATGCAGCGGGCGATCCGCTCGGGACGCGAGCATATGGATCACTTCCTGGCGGTGGTCAAGCTGCCGCCGGAAGGTCGGGAACCGCTGAACCGCCTGAAGGCGAACCTGGGGGTACGCATTGATGACGGCGAAGCGGAGGCGCTGGAACCCGAGCCGGGAGCCGGGGATGCGCTCCCGCGGGCCGGGCAGGAGCCCGCCGTTCAGGCCGCGGCGCTGATGGAGGCCCTGACCGACATGCTGGACAGCATGGTCGGCGAGTTCGACCTGAACGCGCTGGTCCAGACGACGCTCGAGACGCTGTATCAGGCGCTGGGCCTGCGCCGGGTCATGCTGATGCTGGCGGACCGCGAGCACCGGGTCCTGGTGGCCCATACCGCGTTTGGTCAGGACGCGGAGACCCTGTCCGGTCGCTTGCGCCTGAGCGTAGCGGGCAAGGGCGACATCCTGTCCCTCGCCCTGGAGCAGCAGAAGGATCTGGTCATCAGCGACAGCCACGAGGCATCGATCAGCCGCTATATCCCCGACGAGTTCCGGCAGGCCCTGGATGCGCGCAGCTTCCTGTTGCTGCCCCTGGCGGTGCGGGATCGGTGTGTGGGATTGCTCTACCTGGAATTGCCGGAAGGCGTTTCGCTGGACCCGAGCGTGTTGCGGGCGCTGAAGGCGGTGCGCAACCAGCTGGCCCTGGCGATCCGCCAGGCGCGCGACTGACCGATCCGGCTGCGCGGGGGCTCAGCCCCCCGGGGCCTCGATAATGGCGTCCAGCGGGTTGTCCTCCGGCAGCGCGCGCATGCGGCCCTGGCGCAGCTCCTGGGCCACGCCCTGCAGGCTGTGGCGGCGGGCGTGCACGCCGTCGAGGGACAGGAAGAAGAAGCGCCGCGTCGTGTCGCCGCGCCAGATCAGGGCCAGGCGCCGCGGGTTCTCGCCGGCGTCGTCGCAGAATTCGAACCAGTCTCCGATGTCGAGCCCGATCGCGGCGAAGACGTGGTCGTCGTCGCGGTCCTGGTCCAGTGTCGGGTCGTCGTCCTCGTAGCGCACGGATTCGCGTGTCTGCAGCCGTGCCCGCGGGTCGAAGCGCTCGGCGTCCTCCGGGGCCCGCAGGCGGTAGAGGTGGGCCTTGCCCAGGTGCTGCACCAGGTCGCGGATGCGGTCGTCCCCCAGGCCTGCGGCGCGGGCGTGTTCCTTCGCCTCGGCCACCAGCGGATTCACCTCGGCGGCGGTGGCCATGTTGCAGATGTGGCGCACGACCTGGCGCAGCACGCGATGCAGGGCCTCCCCGGCCTCGCCGGCGTCGTGCTCCACGGCCAGCACGGTCTCCCAGGACTGGAAGATCTCCTCGGCCGCGGTCTCCGGGAGATCGGCCCCGGTCTCCAGCGCGGCCAGCGCCAGATTGCGTCGGGCCTGTTCGGCCCATTCCTCGGCGTTGGGCAGGTCGATCTGGGTGATCTGGCGGGCGTGCCAGAGGGCGTCCTCGTTCTCCACGCTCTCGAGGAACTGGTTCATCAGCACCTCGGCGCTGTCGCGGTCGAGGCGGTCGGCCCGGTTACGCAAGTATTCGATCGAACGCCGGATACAGCCCAGGTAGCGTTCCACATCCTCGCTGTCGGGTTCCGACTCCGGATTGATGCGTATGGCGACGTTGATCAGGCTCCCGATCCACAGGCGCAAGGGGTGCGAGCGGTCGCGGAAAAAGCCGAGATCCCGGATGACGGCGGTGGCCAGCGGGTACTGCATCTCGCCGATCTCGGCGCGCACGGCCGGGTTGAACCCCACCTCGCGGAAGATGTGGTCGAACAGCCCCTGCAGCAGGTCGTGGATGAACGGCATCAGCGAAGCGCGCGGGTCCGGCTGATCGGAGGGCATGACGAAGGCCGTCATCGGGGCCGCGTTGCCGGAGCCCGCGGCGCCCGCCGCTTGCCCGCCGCCATGACCTCCGACCGGGCGAAACACCGGGGACTGCACCATGTTCGAGGCCCAGGCGGCCCACTGGGCCGGGTCGGCCTCGGTGTCGGGCATGCGCGCGGGTTCGTCGGCCTCGGCCTTGCGCGTCGAGGGCCGCCACCCGGAGGTCGTCGTGGCGGGGTCGGCGTCCGGTTCCGCGGAGGCGTCGGTATCGCGTGCGCCGGCGAGGCGTTTCCACGAGGCGTTGCGGCGAAGGGTTTCGCTGGACTCGGGGGCGGCCGGTGTCTCGGTGATCAGCCCGCAGTGTTCGATCGCCTCGACCACGAAGGCCAGGGTGGGGGCCGCGGTCTTCTGCATGCAGTCCAGGTAGGAGCGCATCAGGTCCAGGGTCATCTCGGTCTTGCCGAAGTACAGCTCGCCAATCTCGATCAGGCGCTCGTACCAGTGCAGCGGTGACCAGGGGGCCCAGTTGGGATGCTCGAAGCGGTTCTTTTCGCGCGCGGCCTGGGTGAACACGTAGTGCGAGTAGCGGTTGTTCTCGCGCATCGAGCCTTCCAGCTTGTGCCGCAGCGACCGCCGCGTGGACTGGTAGTCGTCGAGGATGCTGAGACCGTCGTCCTGATCCGCGAACGCGACCCCCGAGAACTCGTACTGCGGGGGGTAGTCGTGGCTGCGGAAGTCCTCCATCAGGGCGTCCTGGAAGTCCCGGGTCACGCGCTTCTCGAACATGCGGAAGTCATTCGCCCACAGGAGGGGATTGCCCGTCACATTGCCCCAGGTGCGTCCGGCCTCCCATTCGTCGCGGGCCGTCGCCAGGCAGCGCTCCAGGTGTTCGATCACCCGCGGCACGACCATCTCGGCGAGCTGCTCTCGCTGCACGATCGACAGCCCGGCCATCCCGGTCCATTTGCCGGAGGCCTTGGGCGGCTGGCGGGAGGAGCCAAGGATGGTGTCCTGGTCGGCTGGCATGGGGCACTCCGGCGTGGGGTCGTCGTCGCTGCGGGTCCATCCTCCCGCAAAACCGTGACGCGTGCACGGGTTCGGGGCGCCGAGCGTTAGCGATTCACGGCCGGCGCACTAACGGGCTGGCTTAGGTGGGGGGGGTGGTCTAGAAACAATACATAGGAGGCGAGTCGCGAGATCGCCGGATGATGACCGGAGTATTCCTGGCATGTCCTGGGGATTGATACAACAGGAGATTTCCGTTGAGGAGATTCGGGTTGGCATGTACGTGAGCCAGCTCGACCGCCCGTGGCGGGATACGCCGTACTGGGTCGAGGGCATTCTGATCCGCTCGCAGGAGGACATCGACGAGCTGGCCCGCCATTGTCGCCACGTGTTCGTGGACCGGGAGAAGAGTGCCCCGGAGTCGCTGACCCGACTTGCGCCCGCCACCCGCGAAGCGGCGCTGACCGAAGCCGTTCCCGGTCGCGCCGAGGCCGCCCAGTTTCGGGGAATGACCGTCTACCGCGATCAGTGCAGCGTGGACGAGGAACTCCCGGCCGCAAGCGAGGCCTGGGCCACGGCCGGTACCATTCTCGATCGCATCCGGACCGAGATGGAGCGCAATCCCGGGGTGCGCGTCGCGGCGGCGCGGGAGGCCTCGGAGGCGCTGCGCGAGAGCGTGGAGCGCAATCCCGATGCTCTGTTGTTGCTGGCCCGACTGCGCGATTCCGGCGATGTCCTGTACGACCACTCCCTGCGGGTGTCCGTGCATCTGCTGGCGCTGGGACGGCACCTGGGGCTGGACCGCGGCGAGCTGTCGATCCTGGGGCTGGGCGGGCTGTTGATGGACGTGGGCAAGATGCAGTTGCCCCGAGCCTTGCTGGAGCGGGGAAAGCGGCTGTCCCCCGACGAGCGCCGCGAGATGCAGCGGCACGTGGAGTACGGCGAGCAGATCCTGCAGCGCTCCCACGGCATCCCCGATAAGGTCTGCGATATCGTCCTTCAGCATCACGAGCGCGAGGACGGTCGCGGCTATCCGCGGGGGCTGGTGGCCAACGAGATCAGCGCCTGCGCGCGGATGGCGGCGATCGTGGACTCCTACGAGGAACTGCTGGCGGATCGGCGCCTGGCGGGAACGCCCTTCGAGGCGCTCAAGGAACTGCGCGAGCATGGCCGCTGGGGATTGAACTCGGCGCTGGTCGACCAGTTCACGCACTGCGTGGGGCTGTTCCCGGTGGGCAGTCTTGTGGAGCTGGACAGCGGCGAGGTCGCCATCGTCCTGAGCCACCGGCGGACCCAGCGCTTCATGCCTCGGGTCATGCGCATCCTGGATCCGCAGCGTCAGCCTTACCCCGATCCGCTGGAACTCGACCTCGGGTCGACGGACCCGGAATCCGAGGGTGCGCAACGGCAGATCGTGCGCGATTTGCCGGCCGGGGCCTACGGAGTCGATCCTGCACGCTATTATCTCTAGAAAAGACTGAAAAAACGTCCGGTTTGGTTACAAGCGGCGGCCGGCGTCCCAGTGCCAGGTGAGTGGTTCCTGGTCCGCTACAGCGTTCGTGGCACACGGCCGGACCGAACGGATTCAGTCTTTTCCTGGAGGCGCCGCGCGGGCGCAATGCCGGAGCCCAGCGATGTTGTCGAATCTGTCGGACTATCCAGCCTTTCTCGAACGCCTGCAGGCGGGTTGCGGTGCGCGTTCTCCGGCCCTGGCCGTGGTCGATCTGGAGGGTCTGGGCGATATTGATGCCGCCCTGGGTTATGACGTGACGGACCGGTTGCTGCGCCAGGCCGGCGAGGCCCTGGCGACCGCCTTGCCGGGCGGGTTCGTCGGGATGATGGGACGCCACCAGCTCGCCTGCATGCTGCCCCATGTGGACGGCAGCGGATTTGCCGAGCTGGCGGGCCACAAGATGCTGCGGGTGCTGGGCGAGCCTTTTCCCTGCGGCGAGCGCGAGGTGCTCCTGTGGCCGCGGGTCGGACTGGCCCTGTCCCGGGGCGGGCGCGCCGTAGCCCCGCCGACCCTGCTGGCCCAGGCCTGTGCGGCGATGCGCAAGGCTCGGCGTGAACGGGTCCGCCTGCGCCTGCATGCCCCCGACGCAGCCGAGACGATGCTGGAGGGTGTCGACCTGTGGTCGCAGCTGGGCGATGCGATCGAGGAGGGAGCCCTGCACCTCGAGTATCAGCCGCAGATCGCCCTGGCTTCGGGGCGGGTGGAATCGGCCGAGGCCCTGCTGCGCTGGGATCACCCGGAATATGGCGCGATCCGGCCGGACACCATGGTGCGCGCGGCGGAGGGGACCGATCTGATGCCGCGCCTGACCCACTGGGTCTTCAACACCGCGTTGCGCCAGTGCGCCGAATACCGCCAGGCCGGGCTGGGCGTCGGGGTGTCGGTGAACTTTTCCGCGGATGATCTGCAGGAGCCGGAGGTGGTGGACCTGGTGGCCCAGTCGCTGGACCTCTGGGGCGTGCCACCCGAGCAGGTCACGATCGAACTGACCGAGACGGCGGTGATGGAGAGCCACGATGCCACCGCGCGCGACGCCCTGCACAGCATGAAGGGGCTCGGGCTGCGCCTCTCCATGGACGACTTCGGCATCGGCTATTCATCCATGGAGCGGCTGCTGCGCATGCCCCTGGACGAACTCAAGATCGACATGACCTTTGTCCACGAACTCAGCGCCAGTCCCCCGCATCAGCGCATCGTGGAGTCCATGGTCGGCCTTGGACACAAACTGGGCCTGACGGTCGTGGCCGAAGGGGTCGAGGACGAGGACACGCTGACCCGTCTGCGGGCCCTGGACTGTGATCTGGTGCAGGGGTTCTACCTCGGCCGGCCGGCCCGCCTGGGATACTTCATGGAGCAGATGTTGCGGACGCGCGATTGACAGCGCTGGCCTGATGCGTTCGCTGCCTATCCTGTCGATCGTGAACGCAGGTACAGGTGGATCACGATCCAGTCGTACAGGGCGTGGGTGACGATGACCACCAGCAGGTTGCCGGTGAGGTGGTACAGGACCCCGAGGTACAGCCCGATCATCGTGGCGAACACGAAATACAGGCGGCTGATCGAATGGGCCAGTCCAAAGACCACCGCGGCGGCGACGATGGCCCACTCGGCGGACCAGCGTTCGGTCAGCCACCCCTGCAGCACACCCCGCACCAGCAGTTCCTCGCCCACGCCCGCGAGGATGGAGATCAGCAGCACGGCACCGGGCAGGGCGTGCCGAAAGAGCTGGTGCACAAAATCCCGCACCTGATCGGCCAGGGCACGATAGGGCTCCCAGCCACTGATGGCGAGCGCGCCCAGCAGGATCAGCATGGGCAGTACGGCGAGGGCGCCCAGGGCGGCGGCGTCCAGGCTCCACTCGATCCGCTCGGCCAGCGGGATCCCGGCAACGCGGGCCAGGATCAGGGCGAGCGGGATCAGCGCGGCCTGAAAGACCAGGCCGGCCAGCAATGGGTGCCGCGCGATGGCCTTACGCAGGCTCATGGCAGGGTGGACGGATTCATTCGCGAGAGGATGCCCGATCCCGGGGGCGGTTGTCCCGCACGAAAAAAACCCGCGCCGCCGGACGGGCGGGCGCGGGGTGGAGTGAAGGCCCTGGATGGCCCGTGGCGGTCGTCAGGTCTTGGCTTCCTCGATGCGGATCAGGGCCAGTTCGTGGAACAGCCCCTTCATCAGGCTGATGCACATCAGCAGCAGCACGATGACGAATGGCAGGCCGGTACTGACCGCCCCGGCCTGCAGGGCGTTGAGGGCCGCGGCCCCGCCAACCGCCAGCAGGACACCGGCGACCACGCCCTCGGTGGTGGCCCAGAACAGGCGCTGGGACTGCGGGGCATCGGTCTTGCCGCCCGAGGTGATGGAATCGATCACCAGCGAACCGGAATCCGACGAGGTGATGAAGAACACCAGCACCAGGGCGATGGCCAGGAACGAGGTGATCGCCGTGAACGGCAGGTGTTCCAGCATCTGGAACAGCGCCAGCGACGAGTCGGAGATGCCGTCGGCCAGGGCGCCGATCCCCTCGCGTGCCTGGTCCAGGCCGGAGCCGCCGAAGGCGCTCATCCAGATCACCGTGACCAGGGTCGGCACCAGCAAGACGGCGGTGACGAACTGGCGCACGGTGCGCCCGCGGGAGACGCGCGCGATGAACATGCCGACGAACGGCGACCAGGAGATCCACCAGGCCCAGAAGAAGATCGTCCAGGCGTGGTAGAAGGTTTCGTCCTCGCGCCCGACCGGGTTGCTGAGCGGCAGGATGTACTGCACGTAGCCGCCGACCGTAGTGCCGACGCTGGACAGGAACGCCAGAACCCCTCCGGCCACCATCACGAACAGCAGCAGCAGCGCGGCGAACAGCAGGTTGATGTTGCTCAGGACCTTCACGCCGCCATGGATGCCGCGCATGATCGACAGCAGGGCGATGATGGTCACGCCGATGATGATGGCGACCTGCGTATTCAGGCCCGAGTCGATGCCGAACAGGAATTCCATTCCCGAGGCGGCCTGCTGTGCCCCCAAGCCCAGCGAGGTGGCCAGGCCGAACATGGTGGCCAGTACGGCCAGGGTATCGATCACGTGACCGATTGGCCCCCAGACGCGCTCGCCGAGGAGGGGATAGAAGGCCGAACGGATGGTCAGCGGAAGGCCCTTGTTGTAGGCGAAGAACGCGAGCGCCAGGCCGACCACCGCGTAGATCGCCCAGGGATGCAGGCCCCAGTGATACATGGTTGCGCCCAGCGCCGCCTGGCGGGATTCCTCGGTCCCGCCTTCGATGCCCAGGGGTGTGCCGAACCATTCGGTGAAGTAACCAACGGGTTCGGCCACGCTCCAGAACATCAGGCCGATACCCATGCCGGCGGCAAACAGCATGGAGAACCAGGAGATCACGGAGAACTCCGGCTTGGCGTCCTGGCCGCCAATGCGGATGCGCCCGATCGGCAGCAGGATCAGGGCCAGACAGAACAGAACGAAGATGTTGCCGGCCGACAGGAACAGCCAGTCGAAGGTGCGGCCGATCCACTGGCGCGTGGCGTCGAGGTGTTCGTTGGCCTGTTCCGGAAAGATCAGGGACAGGATGACGAATACGACGATCAGGAATGCGCTGACCACGAAGACCGGGTTGTGCAGGTCCAGCCCCAGCGGGTTGATGTTCTGCTCGCCAATCTCGTGGTCGGTGTCGTATTCGGCTTCCAGGGCCTCTTTCTGTTTTTCCAGGTCCTGCGGATTCTCGCTCACCGTCTCCTCCTTGGCTTTTTTCTGGCATGTTGCCTTGGCCGAATGTCGGCCCGTCGCAACCCTGTCGAGTAAAGACACTGCACCACAAAAATGCAAAGGGCCGGTCCAGAATGCGTTTTACCGGCGTGAGGGAGGGGCCCGGCGCCTCAGCGGCGCGACAGCTCGCAGAGGGCGCGGACATGGGCCGCCGCGCTGCGCCCGAGCGACGAGAAGTCGTATCCACCCTCCAGCATGGAGACCAGGCGCCCGCCAGCGTGGCGCGCGGCGACATCGACCAGGGCACGCGAAATCCAGGCGAAGTCGTCTTCCGCCAGGTGCAGGCTGGCCAGGTGGTCGTCCCGGTGGCCGTCGAACCCGGCCGAGACCAGCACCAGCTCCGGCTGAAAGCGATCCAGAGCGGGCAGCCAGTCGCGTTCGATCGCGGCGCGAAAGTTTGCGCCGTCGGTGCCGGCGGCCAGGGGCGTGTGGATCAGGTGATCGCGTTCGGCCAGCGGTGTGCCCGGGTAGAACGGGTGCTGGAAGGAAGAGCAGTAGAGCACCCGGGGGTCCTCCCGGAAGATGTCCTCGGTCCCGTTCCCGTGGTGGACGTCGAAGTCCGCGATCGCCACGCGCGCGAGGCCGTAGCGCGCCAGCGCGTGGGCGGCCGCCACCGCGATGTTGTTGAACAGACAAAAGCCCATGGCCCGCTCGCGTTCGGCGTGATGGCCGGGCGGGCGGACGGCGCAGAAGACATGGTCGGCCTCCCCCTCCATCACGGCCCGCACGCCCGCGACTCCGGCCCCGGCCGCGTGCAGGGCGGCCGTCAGCGAGCCTTTGCTCATGACGGTGTCCGCGTCCAGCATCGTCTGCTGCCCGGGAGCCGGGGCGCTGGCCCGTATGCGTGCGACATGCGCCGGGCTGTGGACCCGCTCGAGTTGCGCGTCGGTGGCCGGGGGCGCGTCCAGCAGGATCAGGCCTTCCAGCAGGCCCTCGTCGAGCAGGGCATTGCGGATCGCGTGCAGGCGGCCGGGGCGCTCCGGGTGGGTCGGGCCTGGATCGTGCAGCAGGCAGTCGGGGTGCGAGATATAGGCCGTATGGGTCATGGTCAGCCTCCGTCGGGGCACCTCCTGCGAGTATAGGGGCAGACAGCGGCCCGATGCGGTGGCCCCGTGCGGCCCCAGCCGGTACGGTAGAACTCAATCCATGGTAAAGAGGAGATGTGCATGAAGGCCTTGCTGATCGACTCGGAGAAGCAGACGATCGAGGCGGTGGAGGTGGAAGGGCGCGAGGATATCGCGCGGCTGATCGGTTTCGATACGCTCGAGTCCGACGAGATCGGTCCCGATGGTGACCGCCTGTTCTTCGACGAGGAGTGCTTCCTGCGGGGGACGACCGGGCGTTTCCAGATCGACAACGTGATTCCGGTGTCGGGCAAGGGCCTGGTGGTGGGGACTCGCGACGACGGCGCCAGCCTGCAGGACGTGGTGTCCGACCCGGATGCCCTGCGGGCGCGGATGAAATACCTCTAGGGAGACGCTGATTTAATCGCGCGTCCGCGCTCGAGTCGCTTTTGCGTGCGAACAAGGCGCGGTGACTGCCGTGCAGTCACTCTGCACAAGGGAACCGCAACGCCGTGCGCGCGCCCGTTTTCGATTAACAACGGGCGGCCGAGCCCCCGCTTTCTATGGCTTGTGGGGTTGGTGCCCCCCGATTCTGAATGAATATGGCCCGATCCTGTGTTTCGCCCCGAATCCATCAAAAACGGGCGGGTAGAACCACTACCCGCTGCACGACGCGCCTTGTCTCGGAACGCTTTGTCTCGAAGGACCGGGGGGCACCAACGCGGACGTGCGATTCAATCAGCGTCTCCCTAGGGGCCTCAGCGCAGCTGGCTGTCCTTGGAGGCGCGGCGGTTGTAGGGGCTGGTCGCGTGGTGCTCGGCGTCCTGCGCCTCCTGGCAGGTGATGCACAGGCGCACGCCCGGCAGGGCCTGGCGCCGTCCCTCGGGAATCCGCGCGCCGCATTCCTCGCATTCGAGCAGGCTTTCACCGGCCGGGAGTTCGCTGCGCACGCGCTGCAGGGCATCCTCCACCGTGTGGTCGATCTGCTCCTGCTCCGCTCCGTCCTTTGCCCATCCGCCCGCCATTCGCGTGCCCTCCCTTTTGCGCATGCCTGCAAGGCTGAGACCGCCCGGACCGGGTGTGAAGTTCCGGCGGGCCGGGGCGGGGCGTGCCCGCCCGGGTAGTCTGTTCCCCGCGTGGCAGGGGCTATCCGTGGCCGAATTCGCGGGCGACGTAGTCGATGTCCTTGTCGCCGCGTCCGGAGAGGTTGGCCAGGATGGTCGTGCCCGGGTTCTCGCGTCCGTGTTTCATGGCCCAGGCGACGGCATGCGCGCTTTCCAGTGCCGGGATGATCCCTTCGGTGCGCGATAGCTGGTAGAAGGCGTCCAGGGTCTCGTCGTCGTTGATCGCGTGGTAGGCGACGCGTTCGGTGGTCTTCAGGTAGGAGTGTTCCGGGCCGACGCCGGGATAGTCCAGCCCGGAGGCGATCGAGTGCACCGGCGCCGGGTTGCCTTCCTCGTCGGCCAGCAGCATGCATTTGAAGCCGTGGATCATGCCCGGCTTGCCATAGGTCATGGTGGCGGAGTGCTCGCCGAGCTTGGTGCCGCGCCCCAGCGGCTCGACCCCGTTCAGTTGCACCTGCTCGTCCTCGATGAAGCCGGCGAACATCCCCATGGCGTTGGAGCCGCCGCCGACGCAGGCCACCACGTGGTCGGGCAGCTCGCCGCCGCTCATCTCCAGGTACTGTTCGCGCGCCTCGATGCCCACCACCGACTGGAAATTGCGCACCATCAGCGGGAACGGGTGCGGCCCGACCACGGAACCGATCGCGAACAGGGCCTCGTCCGCCTGCGACAGGTAGGACTGGAAGGCCGAGTCCACGGCCTCCTTCAGCGAGCGACCGCCGAAGGAGACGGGCACCACCTGCGCCCCCATCAGCTTCATGCGGGTGACGTTGGGGGCCTCCTTGGCGATGTCGATCTCGCCCATGTGGATCTCGCACTCCATCCCGAAGTAGGCCGCCGCGGTGGCCAGGGCCACGCCGTGCTGCCCGGCGCCGGTCTCGGCGATCAGCTTCTTCTTGCCCATGTGCTTGGCGAGCAGCGCCTCGCCCATGCAGTGGTTCAGCTTGTGCGCGCCGGAGTGATTCAGATCCTCACGCTTGAGGAAGATATGCGCACCTACCGAGCGGCTCAGGTTGTGGGCGTAGTACACCGGCGTCGGGCGACCCTGATAGTGCTTGCGGATGTAGCGCAGCTCGTTCAGGAAGTCGCCCGAGCGCGCCAGGGTGCGGTAGGCGTGATTGATCTCGGCGAAATGCGGTTTCAGTTCCGGTGGCAGGAACGCGCCGCCGAATTCGCCGAAGTAGCCTTCCGGGCTGGGGAAATCCTTGAGATACGACATGGGCGGTCTCGATGCTGGATGGGTTGCGATCAGGGGGTCCGTCCGCGCGGACGCCAGGGCGTATGATCCTTCGCGCGGCGTGGGATGCCAAGCCCGAGGTGCTGAAAGGGCACTCGGTGGCGGCGGCTTGTGCTGCGGGGCGCGCCACGGCGCAGGAACCCCACTGTCATCGCGAGGCGCGCGGCGCCGTGGCGATCTCCGTGCTGGCCCCGGTGGCCGGGTGGATCCGGGGGCCTCTCCAAACGATTGCCGTGGCCCCTGCGGGGCCTCGCAATGACGAGGGGATGGGCGGAGCTGCGGCCCCGTTCGCGCGCGCACTCAGTAGTCGAGCCGGTTGTAGCGGATTACGCGATCCAGCTCGGCGGTGCTCAGCGCGAGGCCGTAGTCCTGCTGCAGGCGGGCGTGCAGGTCGGCGGGGCTGTTCGGGGCCGGGTCCATCTCGCGGGCAAACTGGCCGACATCCTCGATGACCGCCCAGGGATAGAGGATCCAGCGCCACTCCTGTACCGCCTGGCTGTGGAAATCGGCGCGACAGGACGTTCCGGCCTTTTCGTGCAGCACCGCGGTACGTACCGCGGCGGGCTGGAAGCCCTCCAGGTGCGGGCGGGCGGTCGCCAGGGTGTCCCCGGAGTCGTTGACGTCGTCCACCAGCAGGACCCGTTCGCCGCGCACGTCGCCGGCGAGCGGGATGGTGACCGCTGCCTGCTGTTTCGCGCGGGCCCCCGAGGTGTAGTGTTCCACCTTCAGGCTCAGCAGCTTGTGCACGCGGAGGAAGTCGCAGAGAAAACGCGCCGGCATGAAGCCGCCGCGGGCAATCGCCACGATGCAGTCCGGCTGGAAGCCGCTGTCCAGGACCTGGTGTGCCAGGTCGTCGGCCGCCCGGACCACCTCGTCCACGGTGATCAGCTGGACCGGCATCTTGTTGGGTTCAGGCATACGCCGCGATCTCCACGCCGGCGGCTTTCATCTTTTTTCGGGCCTCCGCGCCGCCCTCCGGCGTAACGGGCAGCGCGGCATGCGGGATCAGGTGGACGTCAAAGCCGTTGTTGCGCGCGTCCACGGCTGTTGCCGCCACGCAGACGTCGAGGGCCAGCCCGCCCAGCCAGATCCGCGTCACGCCCCGTTTCCGCAGTTCCTCGGCCAGGCCGGTCTGGTCGAACGCGGAGTACTGGTCGTGGTCGAAGCGCGTTCCCTTCGTGACCTTGATAACGCCGGCAGGCAGCGCGAGGTCGGCATGGAACCGGGCCCCGGGCGAGTCCTGCAGACAGTGTGGAGGCCAGGGGCCGCCCTGTTCCCGGAAGCTCGGGTGTCCGGCCGGGTGCCAGTCGCGGGAGGCATAGACCGGTAGTCCCAGCGCGTCCGCGGCCTCAAGCCAGCGGTTGAGCACCGGGATGACGGTGTCGCCGTGATCAATGGCCAGGGCCCCGCCGGGGCAGAAGTCGTTCTGTACGTCGACGACCAGCAGGGCGTCCCCGGTCTGAAGCTGGTGGCGTGGATCGTCCGTCATGAGACTCCCCCTTGGTGTTTCCGCTGGCCGGATGTGGCGTGCCGGGCGCGTATGGCGCGGGTGACCGCATTCTGGTGTGCCTGTAGCGCCGGGCTGACGGACACGGGGTAGGGTGTCTCCGCGGGCTCGATGGCGCGGATCGCGGGGGGCAGTTGCGCCCGCTGTTCCCGCGCGTGGTCACGCAGCGTGTCCAGGTCGCGAGGATGCGCGGGCAGGCGCTGGCCCTCGTGCATCACCGGCCGCAGTAACGGTTCCCCGGGGTGGTTTTCCGCCTGACGGGCAATGATGTCGCCCGCGAACCGGCCGCCTTCCTGGCGTCGGAAGATCTGCTTGGCGCCCGGCAGGATGGGTTTGCCGCTGGAGAGCTTGAGGCGGCCTTCTCCGGCGTACTCGGCCAGCTTGTAGGCGATATCCAGGTCCGGCACGTCGGTGGAGATGCCCATGCTGGTGCCGACGCCGAAGGCGTCGATGGGTGTGTCCCGTGCAAGCAACTCGGTGATCGCGTGTTCGTCGAGGCCGCCGCTGGCGAAGATCCCGACCTGCTGCAGTCCGGCGTCGTCCAGCATCGCCCGGGCTTGGCGGGCCAGTGTTCCGAGATCACCGGAGTCCAGGCGGATGGCGCGAACGCGGAAGGCCTCGCCCCGTTCGTGGCCGAGCTGGATGACCCGGCGCACGCCTTCGAGGGTGTCGTAGGTGTCCACCAGCAGCACCGTGTCCGGGTAGAGGCGGGCAAAGGCGGCGAAGGCCTCGGCTTCATCCTCGTGCGCCTGGATGTAGCTGTGGGCCATGGTGCCGCTCACCGGGACGCCGTAGCGCTTGCCCGCCAGCACATTGGAGGTACTGGCGACGCCGGCGATATGGAAGGCGCGCGCGCCCTTCAGGGCGGCGTCCAGCCCGTGCATGCGGCGGGCGCCGAAGTCGACGACCTGCCGCCCTCCGGCCGCGGTCACCAGGCGCGCGGCCTTGCTCGCCTGTACCGTCTGCAGGTGGATCTGGTTCATCACCAGGGTCTCGATCAGCTGGGCCTCGGGGAGCGGCGCGGTGACCTCCAGGATCGGTTCGTTGGCGAACACCGGGGTGCCCTCGGGCACGGCGCGGACCGTCCCGGTGAAACGGAAGGTCTCGAGCCAGCGCAGGAACCGGTCGGAGAAGCGGCCGAGGCCGGCCAGATAGTCGAGATCCGACAATTCGAATCGCAGGTCTTCGAGCTGTTGCAGGACGGTGTCCAGCCCGCAGGCCAGCAGATAGTTGCGGCGCTGCGGCAGGCGGCGCACGAACAGGCTGAAGACTGCGGGTTCGTGCAGGTCCTCCTCGTAGTAGGCCTGAAGCATGGTGAGTTCGTAGAGGTCCGTGAACAGCGCCAGGCCAGGGCTGTACGGGGCGGTTGCGTGCCCGGCGCCGGTCATGCCGACAGCTCTTCCAGGATCTGCGCGTGGATCTCGAGATCGGCCTCGGTGTGCAGGACGAAGCGGATGTGGCCGACGGCGTCCAGACGCGGGGTGGCGCCAATGACAGTCTGCAGAGCGATCCGGGCGGCCTCCTCGACGGGATAGCCGAACGCCCCGGTGGACAAGGCCGGAAAGGCGATGCCGTAGACCCCGGCCTCTTCCGCCCGGAGCAGGGCATTGCGGTAGCAGTCGGCCAGCAGTCGGCTGGCCGGCTCGTCATGCCCGTAGACCGGCCCGAGGCAGTGGATCACGAAGCGGTTGGGCAGGTTGTGGCCGTCGGTCAGAACGGCCTGACCCGGTTCGATCGGCGCCAGCGGCTGGCATTCACGCTCCAGCCCCGGGCCGGCGGCACGGTGGATGGCTCCGGCCACACCACCGCCCGGTCGCAGCCAGGCATTGGCGGCGTTGACCACCGCATCCATGTCGCGTTGCGCGGCGATGTCGCCGGTGGTGCATTCGATGGTGACGCCGTGAACCTTGACCCGCATGTGTTCCCCTTGTCCGGAATTCCCGTGGCCTGGCCGGCCCCTGATCCAAGCATAGGGCACTCGTCCCAATCGGGTGAACCGCGTCTCAGCGAGCGTCCCCGGCGAGCCGGTCGCGTACCGCCGCGGTCAGTTCCAGCGAGCGCCGTCGCGCCGCGTGATCGAAGGTGGAGGTGGTGACGATCAATTCGTCAGCGCCGGTCTGCTCGAGAAACCGGCGGATCTCGGTCTCCACCGTGTCCGGTGCGCCGATCGCGGAGCAGGCCATGGTCTGCTCGACGATCGCGCGTTCGGCGCGGTCGAGCCGCTCGCGGTAGCCCTCGACGGGGGGCTGGATCGGTTCCGGGCGCCCGCGACGCAGGCTGATGAACGCCTGTTCCATGGAGCTGGCCAGGGTGCGGGCCGCGTCGTCGGTGTCGGCGGCGTACACGTTGTAGCCGAGCATCGCGTAGGGGCGGTCCAGCCATGCGGACGGTCGGAACTGATTCCGGTACAGCGCCAGTGCGTCCATCAGTTGCCCGGGAGCGAAGTGCGAGGCGAATGCGTAGGGCAGTCCCATGCGGGCCGCCAGCTGGGCGCCGAACAGGCTGGAACCCAGGATCCAGACGGGCACCTGCTGGCCGGCGCCGGGGATGGCGCGGATCACCTGGTCGGGCTGCGGATCGTCCAGGTAGCCGAGCACCTCGGCGACGTCCCGGGGGAATTCCTCGGGGTCGATGTCCGGGGCGCGGCGCAGGGCGCGGGCCGTGGTCGGATCGGTCCCGGGTGCCCGGCCCAGTCCCAGGTCGATGCGGCCGGGGTACAGGGCGTTCAGGGTGCCGAACTGTTCGGCGACCACCAGGGGTGCATGGTTCGGCAGCATGATGCCGCCGGCACCCACCCGGATCTGTTCGGTGGCGGCCGCGACCTGGCCGATCACGACGGCGGTGGCGGCGCTCGCGATGCCGGGCATGTTGTGGTGCTCCGCCAGCCAGTAGCGCCGGAAGCCCAGCGTCTCGGCGTGGCGCGCCAGATCCAGGGTGTTGTGCAGCGCCCGGCCGGCGTCGCCATCGGCGGTGATCGGGGCCAGGTCGAGGACGGAGAATGCGGTCATGGGTGCGATTGTACCGGCGCAGGTGTCGGGCGCAGCCGCCGGCGTTGCCGGTGGGGTCTATAGTCGGGTTAAGGCCTTGCCGGAGGGCGCGCCATGAGTATTTCCAGGACCCTGAACAACTTTCTCGACGAGCATGCGGTGACCTACCAGATCGTGCACCATCCGCACTCCGACTCGGCCAGCCGCACGGCCGAAGCGGCCCATGTGCCGGGTGACGCCGTGGCCAAGGCGGTGCTGCTGGTCGAGGAGGACGGGCAGTACCGCCTGGCCATCGTGCCGGCCACGCGCCGGGTGAAACTGGGACGCCTGCACCGGCTGCTGGGCGAGCATGTGGGCCTGGCCACCGAGGACGAGGTGGCCCGCGTGTTTGCCGACTGCGAACGCGGCGCCATCCCCGCCCTGGGGCCGGCCTTCGGGCTGGAGACCCTGGTGGACGAAAGCCTGCTGGAGCAGCGCGACGTGTATCTCGAGGCCGGCGACCACGAATCCCTCGTGCACCTGCGCGAGGCGGATTTCCTGTACCTCCTCGGCCAGCCCCGCCGCGGCGACTTCAGCGCCCACGTCTGAGTTGCCGGCCCTGACGACACTACCCTCCCCCGAGCGAATTCGGTATCGCGCGGCCACTTCGTCTATCGTCGGTGGCTGTCCTGCAGGAGGAGGTGGCTGGATGACGACGATGGATCCGTTTCTGGAGATGGCGCTGGACGAGGCGCGCGAGGGGCTGGGCGAGGCCGGAATCCCCATCGGGTCGGTGCTGGTGCACCGGGGCGAGGTGATCGGGCGCGGACACAACCGGCGCGTGCAGCAGGGCAGTGCCATCCTGCATGCCGAGATGGATGCGCTGGAGAACGCCGGGCGCCAGCCCGCCCGGGTATACCGCGAGTGCACGCTCTACACGACGCTGTCGCCCTGCGCGATGTGCAGCGGGGCCATCGTCCTCTACGGTATTCCGCACGTGATCATTGGCGAGAATGAGTCCTTTCTCGGTGAGGAGGACTGGCTGCGCGGGCACGGCATTCAGGTGGATGTGGTGCAGGACCCGGGCTGCCGCGAACTGATGCGGTCGTTTATCGAGAACCACCCCGAACTGTGGCACGAGGACATCGGCCACTGACACCACCTTCCGGCGGGTGTGCGGGCTCAGGGGCCTTCGCGCGGGGGCGGATCGGCGTAGGGATAGTCGCTCGCCTCCAGGTTTTCCTGGAAGCTTTCGAGGCGTTCCACGGCCAGGTCGGTGCGGTTGAACTGGGCGATGTGGAACAGGGCGTCGCCCTCGTTGATCAGCGGCAGGTTGAGTTCGCCGATGATGATGCCGGAGGCGGGGGCGAGGATCTCGGTCTCGGTCTCGCCGAAGGGGTCGGAGACGATGGCCAGCCGGGTCTGGTCGCGGACGACGCGATCGCCCTGGCGCACGAAGGTCCGCAGGATGCCGCTTTGCGGCGCCCGGACCCAGCCGCTGGTGCGGGCCATGATGGGCTCCTTGCGCGGGCGCCGGCGCACGGCCGGGAGCATCTCCAGGTGGCGCATGACCTCGATGATGCCGTGTACCCCGCCGCGGATGGAGAGCTCGTCGAAGCGCAAGGCCTCGCCGGCCTCGTAGAGCAGGATCGGGATCTGGCGTTCCGCGGCCGCCTCGCGCAGGGAGCCGTCGCGCAGCGCGGAGTTGAGGATTACCGGTGCGCCGAAGGCGCGGGCGAGCTCGCGGGTTTCCGTATGGTCCAGGTTGGCGCGGATCTGTGGCAGGTTGGACCGGTGGATGGCGCCGGTATGGAGGTCGATTCCGTGCGTGCAGCGCTGGACGATCTCGCGCATGAACAGCCGCGCGACCCGGGCGCCCAGCGAGCCCTTCTGTGATCCCGGAAAACAGCGATTCAGGTCGCGCCGGTCGGGCAGGTAGCGGCTCTGGTTGATGAAGCCGTGCATGTTCACCACGGGCACGGCGATCAGGGTGCCCTTCATGCGCCGCAGGGCGGGCACCTTGAGCAGGCGGCGGATGATCTCGACGCCGTTGATCTCGTCGCCGTGGATGGCGGCACTGACGAACAGCACCGGCCCCTTGCGCCGGCCGCACAGGACCTGCACCGGCATGTGTGTCGGGGTGTGCGTGTAAAGCGCGCTCAGCTGCAATTCCACCGTGCGGCGTTCGCCCGGGCGGACCGTGGTGCCGCCGATCGTGATCGGGTCGTTGCGAACGGCCCGCGGAGTCGCCATTAGCCGCGGCCCTTGGTCTTGGTCCGGTTGGGCTTGGCGTTCTTCTCGATGAAGTCGATGATCATGCCCGCCACGTCCTTGCCGGAGGCGTTCTCGATGCCTTCCAGGCCGGGCGACGAATTGACCTCCATGACCACGGCGCCGTGGTTGGAGCGCAGCAGGTCCACACCGCAGACGTTCAGCCCCATCACCTTGGCCGCGCGCACGGCGGTGGCGCGTTCTTCCGGGGTGATGCGGCACAGCGTGGCGCTGCCGCCACGGTGCAGGTTGGAGCGGAACTCGCCTTCCTTCGCCTGGCGCTTCATGGCGGCGACGACCTTGTCGCCGATCACGAAGCAGCGGATGTCCGAGCCCTTGGCCTCCTTGATGTATTCCTGCACCAGGATGTGCTGCTTCAGACCCATGAAGGCCTGGATGACGCTCTCGGCCGCCTGCTTGGTCTCGGCCAGTACCACCCCAAGGCCCTGGGTGCCTTCCAGCAGCTTGATCACGCAGGGCGCGCCGCCCACGGTGGCCAGCAGGTCGTCGATGTCGTCCGGCGAGTGTGCAAACCCGGTGACCGGCAGGCCGATACCGCGGCGCGACAGGAGCTGCAGGCTGCGCAGCTTGTCGCGCGAGCGCGAGATGCCGACGGACTCGTTCAGCGGATAGACGTTCATCATCTCGAACTGGCGCAGCACGGCGGTGCCGTAGAACGTGATGGAGGCCCCGATGCGCGGGATAACCGCGTTGAACTGGTCGAGGATGTCACCCTTGTAGTGGATCTGCGGGTTGTGCGCGGTGATGTTCATGTAGCAGCGCAGCGGGTCCACCACACGGACCTCGTGGCCGCGCTGGTCGGCGGCCTCGACCAGGCGTCGGGTGGAGTAGAGCTTGCTGTTACGCGAGAGGATGCCGAGTTTCATTCAGGCGCCTGCTGGGCTGTCGGGGTGGACGGACGATGGCTGGCAATGAACGAGGCTTGGGGGTCGACCAGGAAGCGACCCCGCATGGCCTCGCGGCCAAGCAACATGCGAAAGAGCATGTTATCGCGGCTGGTCAGGGAAAGCTCAACGGGCAACAGCAGAGGGCCCAGTTGCACGCGGGTGGCGATGAAATAGCGATCGCCGCTGTGCCCGCCGGAGTCGGTGACGCGGCGGATGTCCAGTACCGGGGCCTCGCACCAGACCTCGGTCGTGGCGTCGTGCTGGTGAGGGTGAATGCCGAAACGCACCCATTCGTGACTGTCCCGGGTGAACGGCTCGATGTGGAAGGTGTGGAGCGCAGAGCTGCGCGCGCCGGTATCGACCTTGCACTTGATGGCGGGGATCCCGAGATCGGGGAGCCCGACCCATTCGCGCCAGCCGAGGATGGGCGCCTCGCGGGTTTGCGGTGTGGTTTGGCTGGAAGGGGACGGGTGATCCACGTCGGCTCCCGGTGCGGGTGGAAGCCCCACTATAGGGAAACACTAATTCATGTACACGCTCGTGTCGGCACCCCGGGTTCCCCGATCCTGCGTTGCGGCCCGAATCCGCCAACAACGGGCCGGTAGAACCACTACCGGCCGCGCACCGCGCCTTGTTCGCGAGCCAAAGCGACTCGAGCGCGAGTGTGTACATGAATCAGTGCTTCCCCAGCGAATTAGCCGCCCGCTGCGAGCGGCCGGGGACACTTGGTTGCATGTGACCCCGAGGAGGGCTCAGTCCTCCGCGATGGCCGCGTTGGTCAGGTTGTCCAGCGCATTGCTCATGGTGTCCAGGATGTCGTCCCGGTCGTCGATTCCGTGGCGTTCGGCCATCCATTCCGGGTCGTTGTAGGCCAGCCAGGTCTGGCCGTCGTCATCGGTCCAGGCCAGCGCCTTCATCGGCAGGTCGATGCCCGCGGTCTGCTGGCTGGTGAACATGTGGCTGCCCAGTGCCGGGTTGCCGAACAGCAGGAGTTCGGTAGGACCGAGGTCGATGTCCACACCGTCGGCCTTTGCCGCATGGTCCCAGCGCAGGGCGACGCCGACGTCGTTGGCGGCGAGCGCGTTCTCCAGCCGATCCAGGGTCTCGGAGGCCGAATGCGGGCTGGCCTTGGCGATCATGCCGGGGACGTCGACGGCCAGCGCCGGTGTCGCGGTCAGGGCCAGGGGCAGCAGGGCAGTGAGCAGAGTCTTTTTCATGACGAGGTCCTTGTCTCGGGGAGAATCGAACAGGTCGGGCCGGAGAGCGGTGGGGCGTTGCCCCGGGTTGCACCTGCGTGGAAAACCCAAGGCGGGGAAGGTAGACGATCGATACAGATTTTGCAGGGCCCCTCGCGACGATGGTCGGTTCGGGGCCTGAATTCGGGGGGGCAGTCTGCCGGGGCGGGCGGACGCCGGCTATGTTCGAGCGGCCGGAAAAAAGGCTCCGGCGTCCGCCAGAGGGCGGCAGGTGCCGAGGCCTGCGTCACTGCATCAGCAGGTAGCCTTCATGCTGCAGTTCGATGATCTCGGCGTCGGCCATCGGCACGACGTTCACGAAGCCGTGGATGTCCTCGAGCTCGATCCCGCGCAGGCGGGCGGAGGCTTCGCACATGCGGAACTCGATATTGCCGGCCTGGGTCAGCGAGCGGGCGCGGCGCATCAGTTCTTCGTGCTCGTCGAATTCGTCGCGGGTGAAGTAAGGCACTTCCTGCCCGTGCAGCACCATCACGATGTGCGATTCGAACGGGTCGGCCTCGTAGACATTGTTCAGCATGCTCACCCGATCCAGCACCATTTCCAGCTCGCGCGGGCTGCTGGTGTAGACGTCATAGACCACCTTGCGGGGCTCGTAGGGGCGATCCATCTTCTCGGCGGAACCCCACGGCAGGTTATCGTCCGCGCCGGCAACCAACGGGGTGGCCAGCAGGCTGACGGCGGCCAGCAGGATCAGCAGCAGTCGGGTTACGGGACAGTTTTTCCGGTTCATGAGTGGCTCCTCGGTTGCTTTGCCTCGTTGAGGGTGGACGCTTTGCCGTAGCGAAACGTTCCTTGCGACGCGGGACGCTACATGCGGGTCTCGGGCCCCTGGTTCCGCAGTACGCGCTCGAGGACCGATTCCATCGCGAAGGTGATGCGCCGGCCCAGCGTCTGGGGACGGTGATAGGTCAGTTCGAATACGTCCGCCTCGCGGGTCAGTTCCAGCAGCAGATCATCGCTGGTGCGCAGTTCGTCGGCCAGGCCCATCTCGCGGGCCTGTTCGCCATACCAGTGTTCGCCGGTGGCGACCTGCTCGAGGTCCAGTTGCGGGCGGTAGCGGGCCAGGAAGGTCTTGAACAGCTCATGCGCCTCTTCGAGTTGCTCGCGGAACTTCTTGCGGCCCTCGTCGGTGTTCTCGCCCAGCATGGTCAGGGTGCGCTTGTACTCGCCGGCGGTCAGCAGTTCGACGTCGATGTCGTTGCGTGACAGCCAGCGGTGAAAATTGGGAATCTGCGCGACCACGCCGATCGAGCCCAGCACCGCGAAGGGGGCGGCCACGATGCGGTGGCCGACCGCCGCCATCATGTAGCCGCCGCTGGCGGCCACGCGGTCCACGGCCACGGTTAGGTCCAGCCCCCCTTCACGCAGGCGGGCCAGCTGGGCGGCGGCCAGCCCGTAGGAGGGGACCAGGCCCCCGGGACTTTCCAGGCAGACAATCGCCCGGTCTTGGTCCGGCCGCGCCATCGTGAGGATCGCGGTGACTTCCTCGCGCAGGCTTTCGACGCTGGAGGCGCGGATGTCGCCGTCGAAACGCAGCACGTACACGCGGGGGCGTTCGGTCGTCGAACCGTCGTCCGGAGGCGCATCGGCGGATTGCGTCATGTCCGCGCTCCCCGATCCTTCCGCCTGCGACGGGGCATCGTGGGCTCGCCCCAGCTTGCGACGGCTCCAGGCGCGCAGACGCTCGAGCCGACCACGGCGGCGTTCAACGGCTCGGCGCACGGTTTTCTCCATGCGCTCGAAGCGGTCGTTCAGGCGCTTGACCTGCAGGCGGTCCGGCCGTCGCTCGCGCGAGCGGGCGAGCAGGCCGGCGAACGCACTCAGCACGATGAGCGCGGCGACTACGGCCGTGGCGGCCTTGGCGAGGAAGAGTCCGTATTCCTGCAGAAATTCCATTTCGTGTCCCGGTTGAATGGGGTTGCGTGGTGAGCCGCGAAGGCGGTGTGTGCATAATGCCAGCATGGATACCGATACAGTTGAAGACCCCCGGAGCGCGGGACGGTTTCACGGCCAGAAAGGTTCCGCGGCCGGTCCGGTTCCCGAGCCGATCATTCACGCCGGGTATGCCACGCTGAGCCTGCGCCAGATCGACGACTGGAACGGGGTGCCCAAGGGCACGGCCTTTCGCCTGTTCAAGGCACGCAAGGACCAGCTGCGCGAGGGCGCGGATTTCTTCTACATCCCCGAAGGCAGCCACCCCGAACTGACCGAGACCCTGCGCCTGGATGGCCGAATCTATCCCTCCACCGTACACCTGGTACTGCTGACCGGCGCCGCCTATGCCCGCCTGCGCGAGGAGTGGCATGCGCGCACTCACAAGCCGGGTTGCGGATGCCCCGACGAACACTGACAGGGCGCGGCCCCATGGGCCTGTCCGAGCGGGCCGATTGATGCGTGTCACCCTTGAACAGTGGCGGATGCTGCAGGCGGTGGTGGAGGCCGGCGGCTTTGCGCGTGCCGCCGAACGGGTGCACAAGAGTCCGTCGAGCATCAACCATGCGGTGCAGAAGCTGGAAGAGCAGCTGGGGGTGGATGTCTTCGAGGTGCAGGGCCGCAAGGCCGTACTCACCCCGGCGGGCGAGGCGCTTTTGCGCCGGGCCGGGCATCTGCTCGAAGAGGCGGCGGAGATCGAGAACCTGGCCGGCGCGCTGGCGGCAGGGGTGGAATCCGAGATCCGGCTGGCAGTGGATCAGCTGCTGCCGCGCGAGCCGGTGATCCGGGCGCTGGAGACCTTCTCGAAGGCCTACCCGGCCACCCGGATCCAGCTGCACGAGGTGGTGCTGAGCGGGGGGCCGGACATGCTCCGGGAAGCGGCCGTGGACATCCTGCTGGGGCCGGAACTGCCTTCCGGTTATCTCGGGAGCTGTCTGGGCGAGTTGTCGATGGTCTGCGTCGCGCATCCCTCGCATCCCCTCGCCCAGGCGGAAGCGGCCCTGACCCGGCGCGATCTGCAGGCACACCGCCAGGTGGTGGTGCGCGATTCCGGCGACCATGGAGGTGGCCAGGGCGGCTGGGTCGAGGCGGACCAGCGCTGGACGGTCTCGCACATGGGCACGGCCTGCGAGATCCTGCGTTCGGGCATCGGGTTCGCCTGGGTGCCGGAGGATCGCATCGCGGGGGATCTTGCCGACGGCCGCCTGGTCGAATTGGATCTGGAGGCCGGGGCGCGCCACCGGGTGCCGTTCTACATTACGCATGCCGATCGTGACCGCGCCGGCGTGGCCAGCCAGTCCCTGATGGCAGCACTGGAACAGGGTTTCCGAGGCGAGCCTTCATAGTCAGGCAAAGCTTGTGGGAGCGGGCTTGCCCGCGAAGCGCCGGCCCGCGCCGGATCGTGCCCGCAAGCCTGAGCGCAATACCCAATCACAAGGAAAGAACCAATGTGCGGGATCGCAGGAGAATTCGTCTGGGGTGAGCGGCGCGCCAGCGGCGAGGCCGTGGCGCGCATGCTGCCCTGCCTGGAACGGCGTGGGCCGGATGCCGACGGGCTGTGGGCCTCCGGGCGGGTCGCGTTGGGGCACCGGCGCCTTTCGATCCTGGATCTGTCGCAGCGCGCGCACCAGCCGATGTTCGACCCGGAGACCGGGCTCGCGCTGGTGTTCAACGGCGCGATCTACAACTTCCGCGCCCTGCGCAGCGAGCTGGAGGGCCGCGGCCATCGTTTCTTCTCCACCGGCGATACCGAGGTCATCCTGCGCGGCTATGCCGAGTGGGGCGAGGGCATCGTCGCCCGGCTGCACGGCATGTTCGCCTTTGCCCTGTATGACGGCCACGCCCAGCGCCTGCTGCTGGCGCGCGACCGCATGGGCATCAAGCCGCTGTACCTGGCGCGCACGGGCGACGGCATCCGCTTCGCCTCCAACACCCAGGCGCTGCTGGCGGCGGGCGACGTGGATACCGAACTGGATGCCGAGGCACTGCACATGCTGTTCTCGCTGCACGCGGTGGTGCCCGCGCCGCGCACCGTGCTGCGTGGCATCCGCAAGCTGGAGCCGGGGCATTACCTGAGCATCGATGCGCGCGGCCAGGAACGTCTGCAGCGCTACTGGACGCTGCATGCCCACCGCCCGGACGCGGCCGTGTCCGACGCCGAATGGCAGGAGCGTATCGAGCACAGTCTGCGCAGCGCCGTGCGCAGGCGCCTGGAGGTGGCCGACGTGCCGGTCGGCGTGCTGCTCTCCGGCGGGCTGGACTCCTCCCTGCTGGTCGCGCTGGCGATGGAGGAGGGGGCGCAGGACCTGCGCACCTTCACGGTCGGTTTCGAGGATCAGCCGGAGGAGAAGGGCTCGGAGTTCGAATACTCCGATCCGGTCGCCGAGCGCTACGCCACCGACCATCAGGCCACGCTGATCCCCAACGACCAGGTGCTGGCCCGATTGCCGGAGGCGGTCGGGGCGATGGCCGAGCCGATGTTCGGCCAGGACGCGGTGGCCTTCTACCTGCTGTCCGAGCAGGTCTCGCAGCATGTGAAGGTGGTGCAGTCCGGCCAGGGCGCGGACGAGGTCTTCGGCGGCTACTTCTGGTACCCGCAGATGGCCGAGGACCGTCACGGCGACTGGGTGGAACGTTTCCGCCGCCACTACTTCGACCGCGACCACCCCGAGATGGCCGAGATGCTGCGCCACCCGCCGGCGAACGACGTGACCGGCGACTGGCTGCGCGAGCAGTTTGCCGAACTCGAGACCGACCGCGCGGATTCCTTCATCGACGCGGTGCTGGCGCTGGATGTGACCACGCTGATCGTGGACGATCCGGTCAAGCGCGTGGACAACATGACGATGGCCTTCGGCCTGGAGGCGCGGGTCCCGTTCCTGGATCACGAACTGGTGGAGACGGCCGCCGCGATGCCGCCGCACCTGAAGCTGGGCGACGGCGGCAAGGACGTGCTGCGCCGCATCGCCCGCGGGCGCCTGCCGGACGCGGTGCTGGACCGGCCCAAGGGCTACTTCCCGGTGCCGGCACTCAAATACGTGCGCGGGGACTTCCTCGAGTTCATGCGCGACATCCTGACCTCGCGCGCCTCGCGCGAGCGCGGCCTCTATCAGCCGGCCTACATCGACAGGCTGCTGGATGCCCCGGACCAGTACTTCACCCGCATCCAGGGCTCCAAGCTCTGGCACGCAGCCCTGCTCGAATACTGGCTGCAGACCCACGTGGACCGGTAATCGCGGCATGGAGCGGGTGCGGATCCGGCGCGTCTACGATCCGGTCGATCCCGAGGGTGGGGCCCGTGTGCTGGTCGACCGCCTCTGGCCCCGCGGGGTGAAGAAATCGGCGCTCGCGCTGGATGCCTGGGAAAAGTCGCTCGCCCCGTCCGCGGATCTGCGCCGCTGGTTTGGCCACAACGTGGCGTGCTGGCCCGAATTCTGTCGCCGGTATCGGGCGGAACTGGCGGCCGCTCCCGACGATGCATGGGCCTGATTGCTGGGGTATGCCCGGCGTAGCCGCCTGACCCCGCTGACGGCCACCCGAAACGAGGAGCACAGCGATGCGGCGGTCCTGCGGGAACTCCTCGACGCCGAACTCGCCGAGGAGGCGACGAACGACGAGCGGGCCTCGCCGGTGTGTTTCGGACCCGAAAGCGGGGGGCGCGCGGGGTAGACCGTCTGGCCCCATGTCCCCCACGCGTCCTGATCGGCGTCAGACCTTGAAGCGGTTGACGATCTCGCGCAGTTGCTCGGACAACCCGGCCAGGGTCTCGCTAGCCTGACCCATTTGTACGACATTGGTGGCGTTGTGCTCCGAGACTTCGCTGACCGAGTGGATATTGCGGTTGATCTCGTTGGAGGTAGCCGACTGCTCTTCGGCTGCGCTCGCGATTTGCCGCGTCATGTCCTCGATCTTTTCGACCGCGGCGACAATCTGTTCGAGCGACGTGCCCGCCTGGTTGACCTGATCCACGCCATCCTGGGCCTGGGTCTGGCTGGCGGCCATCGCCGTTACGGCCTGATCCGCACGCTTCTGCACCGCCTCGATCATCTGCTGAATCTCGGTGATTGACTCCTGCGTGCGGACGGCGAGGTTGCGAACCTCCTCGGCGACCACCGCGAACCCACGACCGTCTTCCCCTGCGCGCGCTGCCTCGATTGCGGCGTTCAGAGCCAGCAGGTTGGTCTGGTCGGCGACGTTGTTGATGACCTGCAGGATGTCGCCGATATTGTCGCTGTCACCCTTGAGCGCCGTGATGACCTCGGCGGTGCTCTGGATCTCGTTCGAGAGCTTGTTGATCGAGGTGACCGATGCGCTGACCACGTTGCGGCCACTCTGGGCCTGTTCCGTGGTTTCTCGCACGACATCTGCCGTGCTCTGGCTGTTGCGGGCGACCTCCTCGACGGTCGCGGTCATCTCGTTGATCGCTGCGGCCGCGTCACTGAGCTGGGCGTTCTGGCGATTTACACCCTTGTCGGTCTCTTCGTTGATGTGTGAAAGCTCGGTAGCGGCCGAGGCGACTTCCTCGGCATGGCCGCGAACGCTGCCGATCAGTTCGCGCAGGCGGGACTGCATGGTGGCGATGGCCGCGAGCAACGACGAGTCATCGTCCTTGCGCAGCTGGATCGGGACGGTCATGTCGCCCTCCGACACCTGGCGGACGACGTCCGATGCGTAGGCAGGATCGCCCCCTAGTGTGCGCAGGACGTTGCGGATTACCCCGAGGCTGATCAGCGAGGCCGCGATCAGGATGGCGATGGTGAGGCCGACGACCCACCAAAGCGCGCGTTGCAGCTCGGCCAGTGCGACCCCTTCGTCGAGCTCCATCAGCAGGCCCCAGCCAAGCAGGGGGATGTCGGTAAAGCTACCGATCACCGCAGTCCCGATTGCGTTTTGGTAGCGTCCGACCCCACTGTCACCCGCGGCGATCGCCTGTGCAGCCCGGGTGTCGATTGGCTGGTCCGTATCGGGGGCCGATTCAACCGGTGTCACGGGATGCCGGTCGCGGTCTACGAGGTAGATCTCGGATCCTTCGCCGAGATCGATCGCGTTGACCCGATCAAAGATCGTGTCGAGTTGCACCGCCCCGCGCATCACGGCGATTGGTTCGCCATCCGGTCCTTCGATCGGAATTGCGACGGTGCTGACCCGATTGCCCGTCGCGCGGGAAACCACCGGCCGCGAGAAGGTGTCCTCCCCACTGATCGCGCTCTGGAACCATGCCCGGTCGGGCACATTGAAATCGTTCGCCTCCTCGCGGCTGAGGACGCGCGCCTGTCCGTCGAAGGCCACTCCGACCTCGCCCATGCCGTCGGCATTCACGACAAAGATCGTGTCGTATTCACCGCGCAGCGACGCGATCTGCTCGATCAGGTGCTCGAGTTCATCGAGGTCCATGCCGCGAGCTGCATCGAGGCCTGCGAGGTAGCGCATTTCATCCTGCCGCCCCAGGAGCCATTCGTTGAAGGACTGGGCGTTGGATTCGCCCATTGCGTGAAGCCGGTCGATGGTCGCGTCGGTGTAGGAGGCGCGGTACTGCAAGAAGATGAGGGTGGCAACGATGAGGATCGCGCCCACGATGAGAGACAGGATCATCAGCGTCAGGCGGGTACCGAAGCCGACACTGGAGAGGGGGTTCAGGGATGTCATCGCGTTGTCCTTCCATTTCGTTGTTCTAGTCGGAGGGCGACAAGCAGATCCGTGTGAGCGCCGCACCCGATACAGGGGGTAGCGGCACGCCCAAAGGCTTTTTTAGAGCATTTTGGGCATTTTTCTTGTGGGAACGGTGTATCGCGTTTCGGTAAGGACGGATTTCCCGGTAATCGTTATCCGGGATCCTGGCGGCAGGGGTTGCCCCGACGGGGGAGATCCCGGCTTTTCGCTACGCTCCGGCCGGGATGACGATGCAGGGGTAAAGGGCGGCGCTGGTGATATTCCAGGAAAGGCGCGGATTACAGCGACCTGCGGCTGGCTATGCCGCCTCCGGAGGATCTCCGTGACTGGCCGACTCTCGTTGCTAATCAGGTCCGCTTTCGAGCTTGGCCTTGTTCGTGCCTTCGTGCTCTTCGTGGTGAAATCCGTATTTCCCTCAGGACTCCGTCAGGCGCGGCATCAGCATGGTGAGGTTGCAGGGCATGGTGCGGTCGTCGAGCTGGGCCTGGATGATGCGGTCCCAGGCGGTGCGGCAGGCGCCGGTGGAGCCGGGCAGTACGAAGAGGTAGGTGCCGTTCGCGACCCCTGAAAGGGCGCGGGACTGCAGGCTGGATGTGCCGATCTCTTCATAAGAGAGCATGCGGAACAGCTCGCCGAAGCCCTCGATGGTCTTGTCCAGCAGTACCGAGGCGGCCTCGGGTGTGCCGTCACGGCCGGTGATGCCAGTGCCGCCGGTGGTGAGCACCGCATCGATCTCGGGGTCGGCGATCCAGCGCGAGAGTTCCGCGCGGATGGCGTAGATGTCGTCCTTCACGATCCCGCGATCGGCCAGGCGGTGGCCGGCGCCTTCGAGGCGTTCCACGAGGGCATCGCCGGAGCGGTCCTCCGCCAGTTCGCGGCTGTCGGAGACGGTGAGCACGGCGATGTTCAGCGGCGTCCGGACGGGGGTGGTCTCCGGCGTGGAATCGGTCATGGCAACGTCCTGTTGGTGTATCGTGGCGCCCATCTTAATGAGTTGCTGGAGTTCCGGGAATGTCGGAGCGGGTACAGAAGGTCCTGGCGGCGCGCGGGCTGGGTTCGCGGCGCGAGATCGAGGGCTGGATCGAGCGTGGCGAGGTGCAGGTGAACAACCGGACCGCGCAGCTGGGGGATCAGGTCGACGAGCACGACGTGATCCGTGTGCGCGGCCGTATCGTGCGGCGCCCGGAGCATCCACATCGGTGGATCGTGTATCACAAGCCGGTGGGCGAGATCTGCAGCCGCTCCGATCCCGAGGGTCGGCGACCGGTGTTTGCCAGCCTGCCGCGTCTGAAGGGGCAGCGCTGGGTGGCGGTAGGCCGGCTGGACCTGAATACTTCGGGCCTGCTGCTGTTTACCACCGACGGTGAGCTGGCCAACCGGCTGATGCACCCGAGCATGGCGCTGGAACGCGAGTATGCCGTGCGGGTACTCGGCGAGGTGCCGCCGGCCACGCTGGACATGCTGCGCGAGGGTGTGGAGCTCGAGGACGGCCCGGCGCGTTTCGACAGCCTGGAGGAGCAGGGCGGGGACGGCGCCAATCACTGGTATCACGTGATCGTCAGCGAGGGCCGTAACCGCCTGGTGCGGCGGTTGTGGGATGCCGTCGGGGTCACGGTCAGCCGCCTGATCCGGGTGCGCTACGGGCCGGTGGTCCTGGGGCGGGGTCTGAAGACCGGCGCGGTGCGCGACCTGGAGAGCCGCGAGGTGGCCGCGCTGTACGCGGCGGTGGACCTGCCGATCCCGGAATCGGCGCGTCCGCGCGGGCGGGGCGGACCGCGCCGCGATCCCCGGAGCAAGCAGCGGCCCGGCAAGCCGGCGGCGGCCGGCAAGTCGCGCAACAGTCGGGCGGCGCGCGAGGACGGCTGGAGTTCCTCGCCGCCGAAGAAGTCGGGCAAGCCGGCATCCCCTGGTGGTCGCGGTGGTGGCCGGGGCGCGAAGCCCTCGGGCGGTCGTTCCGGCGGGCGCCCGGCGGGCGGTGGTAAATCGGGCGGGCGTCGCCAGCGGTAACACCACGTGCGGATTCCCGACCTTCTGGAGGCCCTGCGTGCGGAGTACGGTGACCTGCAATGGTGGCCGGCGGATACCGCCTTCGAGGTGATGGTCGGTGCCGTGCTGACCCAGAACACGAGCTGGACCAACGTCGAGAAGGCCCTGGACAACCTGCGCGCCATCGGTGCCCTCTCGCCCGAAGGACTGATGGCGCTTGACCCGGAAGAACTGGCCGAGCGGATTCGTCCCAGTGGCTACTTCAACGTGAAGGCCGACCGACTGCGGCATCTGCTGCGCTTCCTCGAGGCATCCGGCGGTGTCGAGGGACTGACCGCGCTGGAAACGAGCGAGTTGCGTTCGGCGTTGCTGGGGGTCAAGGGCGTGGGCCCGGAGACAGCCGACGATATCGTGCTGTATGCCTTCGACCGCCCGGTCTTCGTGGTGGATGCCTACACCCGGCGTCTGTTCGAGCGCCTGGAGGTCCCGCAGGCGCAGGCCCCCTATGATCAGCTGCGTGGCCACGTCGAGACGGAGTTGGGGCCGGATGTGGCCGCCCTGAACGACCTGCATGCGCTGATCGTGGAGCACGGCAAGGAGCGCTGCCGCCCGCGACCGCGGTGCGAAGGCTGCCCGCTGCGCGGCCACTGCAGCCATCCCGACACTCGGGGAAACCCTTGAGGTCGTCGCCTCGTGCCGGTTGACGCTGACCCCGGGGCGCCCGAATCTGAGCGTTTGGCCCGACTGACCCGGGAGGTCGCATGCGGTACGTCTACTCCCTGCTGAT
Organism: Thioalkalivibrio sp. ALE30; assembly: GCF_000377465.1. Taxonomy (NCBI): domain Bacteria; kingdom Pseudomonadati; phylum Pseudomonadota; class Gammaproteobacteria; order Chromatiales; family Ectothiorhodospiraceae; genus Thioalkalivibrio; species Thioalkalivibrio sp. ALE30. The sequence continues at coordinate 175,337 of NZ_KB898171.1, forward strand.
CATCGTGTTCGTCGCGGTGGTCGCGATCTTTGCAATCCAGAACCTGCGACTGGTGACCCTGAATTTCCTGACCCTGCATGTGACGCTGCCACTGGCGTTGCTGATCGTCGGGATCTACCTGCTGGGGCTCGTCTCCGGGGGCGCGCTGGTGGCCCTGCTCAAGCGCTGGATCCGTGGCGCGAGTCGCTGATCGGGGCGGTTCGACGCCTATGAACGGTCGCGTACGGTGACGGCGCTCTGGATTCGTCGTCACCCCCTGCTGGTGATCGTGGTGGCACAGCTGTTCGGCACGTCGCTGTGGTTCTCGGTCAACGGGGTCGGGTTGTCGCTGCAGCAGGCACTGGGCTGGTCGCCGGCCGAGATCGGCTGGCTGACCATGGCGACCCAGACGGGCTTCATCACCGGAACGCTGGCGGTGGCCGCGACCGGCCTGGCGGACCGGTTTCGTGCCAGCCGGCTGTTCGCGATCTCTGCCGTGGCCGGGGCCGGACTGAACGCGATGTTTATCCTGCTGGCCGGTGTCTGGGAGATGGCCCTGCTCACGCGGTTCCTGGTCGGACTGGCGCTGGCCGGGGTTTACCCCCTGGGCATGAAGCTGGTGATTGCCTGGACGCCCGAGTACAAGGGCTGGGCCCTGTCCTGGTTGTTGGGCATGCTGACTCTGGGCACCGCGCTGCCGCATCTGCTGCGCGGCGCCACGCTCGATTTCCCCTGGGCGATCCCGGTGCTGCTGGCGTCTTTCCTGGCGGTGCTGGCGGCACTGCTGATCCTGCGCCTGGGGGATGGGCCCCACCTGCCACCTCCGGGGCGCACACCGGGTCTGGGCAAGGGTTTTCGTGCATTGCGGCGGCGGGACTTCCGGGCCGTGGCCGGAGGCTACTTCGGGCATTGCTGGGAACTGTACGCCTTCTGGACGCTGGTCCCGCTGCTGGTGGCGCGCGAGCTGTCGCGTCTGGAGGCCGATGCCGGGCTGATCCCGTGGCTCGCCTTCGGCGTGATCGCGCTGGGGTTGGCCGGCTGCGTCTGGGGCGGCCGCCTGAGCCGGAGCCTGGGGAGTCTGCGCGTGGCGCGGGTGGCCCTGGCGACGTCGGGCCTGGCCTGTCTGCTGTATCCGCTGCTGGCCGGGCACTCGCCCTGGCTGCTGTTCGGCCTGCTGGCGTTGTGGGGCCTGACGGTGATCGCGGACTCGCCGCAGTTCTCCGCGCTGGCCGCGGACAGTGCGCCGGCGGACGCGGTGGGGTCCGCGCTGAGCGTCATGAATGCGATTGGCTTTGCCCTGACCCTGCCGGCGATCTGGCTGACGAGCTGGCTGTGGGCGGATGGCGGGTTGTGGGTCCTGTGGCTCTTGCTGCCCGGCCCGTTGCTGGGTCTCTGGGCGCTGGCCCGCCTGTCGCCGCCGCTTCGCCCCGTTACGGCTCGCTGAAGCGGTCGCGTCGCACCGCCTGCGACGCAGAAGCGATCAGGAGGCTGTGAGTCGGGCCTGCGCACGCTCCAGGAGTTCGGCGGCGGCGTCCGGTTGTTCGCGCAGGGCGCGGCTCCAGTGCGGGAACAGGTTCTGCTCCTCGCGGCCCTCGTGCTTGGCCAGCGCGCCGGAGATCAGGGCGAAGAACGGGGCCACGGCCCAGGCCTCGTCGACCCCTTCGCTGAATTCATGCTCGAGCATCGCGGTCTGTTCCAGGATCTCGTCGTGCTCGCGCAGCATGATCGAGGTCGGGTCCTGGCCATTCGGGCTGCGCGGCAGGTCCAGCAGCGGCACGATCAGTTCGTTTTCCACCTCCACGTGGCGGCGCAGGCCATCCACGTAGGCGTGGAAATCCGGTGCGGCCCCCTCGAGATCGCCGGCGTTCACCTTGTGCAGGGCACTGGCGAACAGGCGGTCGATGCGCAGGTGGTCGCGCTCCAGCAGGTCGACCAGGTCCACCGGGGCGACATCCTCGCGGCGCTGCACCGCGAGCTTCCACAGCGGTGGCCCGTTTTCGAGACCCCGCCAGTGGATGGCATGCCGCAGCTGCAGGCCGACGGCGTCCATCAGGAGCTTCGGTTCCTGGTCCAGCCAGACCTCGAAGATCTGGCCCGGCCGCAGTTCGCGAAGGGTGTAATAGGCCCGCGTATGGGCATGGTCGCCCAAGCCGCGCAGATCGAGCAGGAAGTCAGCCATCGTCGCTCCCGATCCCGCGCCGTGCGGCCATGCGGGCACCGATGGTGTGGCGCTCTTCCGGGCTCAGCAGGTGCTCGGCGAACGGCAGCACGGCCCGCTCTTCCAGGTCGAGATGCACGCGGTATTGCCGGATCCAGGCCTCCGCGCCGGTCAGTTCCGCGGTCGAGCCGTCGGCAATTCGCTGCAGGGCCGGTTCCAGCCGGTCCCAGCCGGCCTCGATCTCGGCATGTTCCGCGCTCAGGCGCTCCAGCCATTCGCACAGTTGGGGGTGGCTGTCGGGGTGGTCGCAGTGCCGCTGGAGGAGGGGGAACAGGTCCTCGTCCTCGTCCGCGTGGTGATTGGGGGCGGCCTCGTGAAAGTATTTCAGGACCCGAGCCGCCGCGGTGCGCGCCTCCTCGTCAGCGCCCTTTGCGGCGAGGTGCGCGGGCAGACGCTCGAGGATGTCCAGGGAGTTGAGGATGCGCCGGTGACAGGCGCGCAGCAGCTCGACAGGCTGCTGGAATCCGGGGACGGTCTCGTGGAGTTGCAGATGCATGGCAGTTGCGGCCTTGGCGGGTTTTCCTGAAGGGTGACTGTTACCGATCGGACGCGAGCGGGTGTTGATCTCGATCAATGCATATGGAATATAGCTTAAAGTATGCTGAGTCAAACCTGACAAGGAGCATTGCATGCACCCTCGAAACCGGATGTTCATCCTCGCGGCCCTCGTCTATGCCCTGCTGGGCGGGCTGCTCGGCATCCTCTGGCTGGTGCATCCCGGCCTGATCCCCGGCAACGTGCCGCGCATCCACGGCCACCTGATGCTGCTGGGTTTCGTGACCATGATGATCTATGGCGTGGGGCTGCATGTGCTGCCGCGGTTTTCCGGGCGGTCCCTGTTCTCCGAACGCCTGGGGCACGCGCAGTTCCTGCTGGCCAACATCGGGCTTTGGGTGATGGTCGCCGGCTGGCTGGTCTTCCATAACGCGACGGTCGCGGTGGGTGGCGCGCTGGCCTGGGGGGCGATGATCCTGTTCGCCGTGAACATCGCGCTGACCGTGCGCCACTATGGACCGAAGGGGGCATAACCATGGCGCGCGAGGAATACAACGGCTGCGAGCTGCCGGACGACCTGTTCTACGACCTGGACTACGTCTGGGTGCGGCCGGAGGACGACGGCACCTTCACCCTCGGGATCACCGATCCGGCGCAGACCATGGCGGGCCGTGTGCAGTACTTCCGTTTTCGCAAGCCGGGTTCGCACCGTGCCGCGGGCAAGCCGGTGGCGCGGCTGGAGTCGGGCAAGTGGGCGGGCGGCATTCCGACCCCGTTCGACGGCACCATCGAGCGTATCAATCCGGCGGTGGAGGCCGATCCGGGTCTGGTGAACGTCGCGCCCTACACCGATGCCTGGGTGGTGGTGATGCGCCCGGACGACCCGCAAAAGGCGCTGGAGCGGCTGCACACCGGCCCCGAGGCGATCACCGGTCTGAAGCAATGGATCGATCGTTACGACATCCGCTGCATGCGCTGCGCGGACTGAGCCGGGGGAGACGGATTCATGAAGGTGGAACTGCTGGTATCCGAATGGTGTGCCTCCTGTCACGATGCCGAGCGCATCTGGCGTCAGGTGGCCGAGGACAAACAGATCGACTTCGCGGTGGTGGACATGGGCCAGCCGGAAGGCCGCGAGCTGGCCACCCGGCTGCGTATCCGCTCCATCCCGGCGGTGGTGGTGGATGGCGAGCTCAAGCACATCGGTCTGCTGGATCGCACGGCCGCCACCGAACTGGTAGGCGCCGCCCCGGAGCGTACGCAGAAGGCGGCCCGGCATGTGGGGCTGGGCCTGTCGCCCTCCAGCCGGGCTTCGGTGCTGGGGGCAATGGTCTGGCTGCTGATCGCGGGGGCGGCGCTGCCGCTGGGGGGCTTTTTCCTGGAGGGCGCGGCCCGGCCGGCGGCGCTGCACGGCTTTACCCTGGGCTTTCTGCTGCTGCTGATCATGGGGCTGGGCGAGCACATGCTGCCGCGCTTTACCGGGCACCCGATCGCGGGCGGCTGGCTGTGGGCCTGGGCACCACAGATCCTGGTGCATCTGGCCGTGGTGGGGATGGGCCTGGGCTGGATCCTGGGGGTTGCGATGCTGACGGCGGTGGGTGCGCTGGCGGCGCTGATCGGCCTGGCGCTGTTTACGGTTCGGGTGGTGCCGCTGCTGGTGCGTCCGTCCCTTTGAGCTCGCGCGATAGGATGGTGGCCTACCCACGATTCGGAGTGTGGCCGTGAGTCTTTTCGAGAAACGTATTGGTGATCTGGAACAGAGTTTGCCGCATCTGGAACCGGCCGAGGTGGCCCGCTGGCGCCAGGACGGGAAGCCGTTTCTGCTGGTGGACGTGCGCCAGCCGGAGGAGGCGGCCGAGGGTACGATCGAGGGCGCGGTGAATATCCCCCGGCCCAAGCTGGAGGCCACCATCGAATCTCACATGCAGGACCCCCAGCAGCCCGTCGTGGTGTTCTGTGGGGGGCGTGGCCGGTCCCAGCTGGTGGCCGACAGCCTGCGGGCGATGGGGATCGATGCGCATGTGCTGCGCGGCGGCTATGCGGCCTGGCGGGACGGCGAGGGCCGGTAGTGAGTGTGCGGGCGGATCGATATTCCAGTGCCGTGACTGGCTGGATCGCTTTTTCGTCGAGACTTGGCTAATCTCGAAGTTCGTTTCCCGGTTTCCGGAAAATCCCTGAATTTTCTTCTCTGGCGCGTCTCTCCGGGGGCGCGTCGTGTATTTGGAGTGTGAACGTGAACAAGCCGAAGATCATCGTCTCCACCACGGACATGGAGCGTCTGGACAAGCTGCTGGAATCGCTGCCGGAGGATGCCTTTCCGGGCAAGGCCGATCTGGAGGCCGAGCTGGACCGCGCGGATGTGGTGGATTCGCACGAGATCCCAGGTGCGGTGGTGACGATGAACTCGAAGGTCCGGTTCCGGGTGACCGAGTCCGGCGAGGAATTCTCGATGACGCTGGTATACCCGCGGGACGTGGATGAAAGCGGCGGCACGCTGTCGATCCTGGCGCCGGTGGGCAGCGCCCTGCTGGGGCTTTCCGAGGGGGACGAGATCGAGTGGCCGCGCCCGGGTGGCGGGCAGATGCATGTGCGCATCGTGGAGGTCGAGTACCAGCCGGAGCGGGCGGGCGAGTACCACCGCTGACGGACGGGGGCGGTGGGCGTATCCGGCGCGGATTCAGCCCCAGTAACCCTGGCGATACCACTGGCCACTGCGCAGGCAGCGATACAGCCAGAGCCGGCGGCCCTGGCGATCGAGTGCCCGGGCGTAGTCGCGCCGTGCATCCTGGCCATGGTCCCACCAGCCGTCTTCCAGCCGCCCCAGCCATTGCGGCTGGTCGGGCGGGGTGGCGGGGTCGGGGCCCTGCAGCCACAGGGCCGCCCCGACGGTGCGCTGGCCCGGTGTCGGGGCGACCGGGGCCGGAGTAACGGCGAGATCGTGGCGTGATCCCTGGGCCTCCTCCGGCCTTGGGGTGCGGCGGTTGACCAGGCGGGTGACCGCCGGCTCGCCCAGGCGGGCGCGCAGTCGGGCCAGGACCGCGGGCAGCTGATCCGCCGGTGGCGTGCTCGCCGGGTCCCCGGCCAGCAGGCTGTCGCCCCGGTCCGGGGGATCCAGCAGGCGGGATGCCCGCAGGCGCAGGCCGATGACGGCCTCCGGCAGGGTTTCGCGCTCCAGACGAGTCTGCCACAGGGGTAGCCATTCGTCGGCGCGCATGCCCGGCTGTCCGCGTTCCAGCGTCAGCCGGGTGCGCGCCTCGCGATGTGTCAGTTCCAGGGTCATCCCCTGCAGGCTGCGGTTCAGGCCGCGCAACTGGGCCTCGGCCTGGCGCAGCAGCCGTTTGAGCGGGAAGGCCAGGGCCGTGGTGGCGTGGATCTCGTGCTCCAGGCGCAGGGGCAAATCCAGCACCGGAGGTGGCGCAAAGCGGGGCAGGGTCTCCACGCGTCGGGCCAGCAGGTGATCCAGCAGGTCCAGCAGTTCCGGTCCGTGGCGCCGGGCCAGCTCGGCGCGTGACAGGCGCAGCAGGTCGCCCAGCTGGCGCAGGCCCAAGGCGCGCAGGCCTTCGCGGGTGGCGTCGGCCAGCGGCAGGGCCTCCAGCGGCACGGGTGTCAGCAGTCGGCGCAGGCTCTCGGGGTCCTCCGCGATCGCGGGGTTGCGCAGGTGCGCCAGCAGGCGCGCGGCGGCGGGGCTGCGCCCCAGCCCGATGCGGGGATGGAAACCCAGGCCGGCCAGGGTGTCCTGCGCCTGCTGGCGCAACGCCTCCAGGCCGCCGAACAGGCGGCGGCTGCGTCCGACCTCCATCAGGATACGGTGGGCCTCCGGTTCCGGGTGCACATGGTCGGAGAACCGCAGCAGTACGCCGGCCAGCATCTCCAGCTGGGTCCGCAGGGCGTCCGGGTCATGTTCGACCAGTTCCGGGGTATCCAGCACGGCCAGCGCATCCCCCAGCGCCATGCCGGGTCGCGCACCGGCGCGCCGCGCCGCGCGGTTGGCGGTGTGCACCCGGGGTGCCGCGCCGGACGTCACCACCAGCAGGGGGCGCTGCAATCGCTCCGGCTCCGGTCCCGCCCGGGCCAGGGACTCCAGCGCGAGGTGCGGCAGCTCGATGGCCATCCAGTGTTCCCGCCGCGCCCGGGTGGCACTGGCGGGGCGTGCCTCCGGTGGCCGGGGAGTGGGCGCGGGGGCGGGCGCCGCCGGCAGCAGGCTCAGTTGCTGCCGGGCAGGTTCGGGGGGTGTGGCTGCGCGCGCGGGGCGGGCGGGCTGGCCCATTTCAGGCCCCCGGTGCTTCGGGAATCCACAGAGGCTGGCCGGAGCGGGCCCAGTGGCCGGCCCCCTTCAGGCAGTGCAGTTCCAGGCCGGTGGCCGCGGCCTGCCAGCGCAGGCGCTGATGGGCCGGCGAGGGCTGGGCCGCGGCGTCCGGCGGCCGGTACAGGACGGCGCAGGCCCGGCTCTCGCTGGCGGCCAGGCGTAGCCGGCGCAGCAGGGCTGTCTCCACGGGACGGCGCAGCCAGGCGAGCAGCACGCCGAAGGCCGGGTCGCGCAGACACTGCTCGCCGGCCCAAAGGGTGTCGCGATCGTGCTCGGTGTGGATCAGCAGTACCCGCTCCGGCGGGATGCCCAGGGTCTGCCAGCCCGGCAGCCAGGGGGTAGCCGGTGGCGCGATCACCGCGATCCAGTAGTCGTCCTGGCCGCAGGCGGTCAGCATGGGGACCAGCAGCCGGGTCTCGCCGCAGCCGAACGGGGCGCCCAGCAGTTCGACCAGCTGGCCGCGTGGCCAGCCCCCGCCCAGGGCCCGGTCGAGTTCCGCGTGGCCGCTGGGCCAGACCGGGGCATCCGGGGCCGGGGTGGCGCTGCGTCCGCGCCAGAGGGCCGGATGGTCGAGCAGGGTATCCAGCGCGCCCATAACTCAGGCCTGGGGGTCGAGATCGCGCAGAACGCCCACGCCGACCCCCTCGATGGCCAGTTCCTGGCGCTCCAGGTCGATCTCGATGGGGGCGAAGTCGGGGTTCTCCGGGAGCAGGCGCACCCGCGGGCCGTCCTGCGCGAAGCGCTTTACGGTGACCTCGTCCTCGATGCGGGCAACCACGATTTGACCGGGCCGGGCCTCCGGGGTCTGGCGCACGGCCAGCAGGTCGCCGTCGAGGATGCCGGCGTCGCGCATGCTCTCGCCATGCACGCGCAGGAGGTAGTCGGGGTGGGCACGGAACAGGGCGTCGTCGACCCGGTAGTGGCGCTCGATGTGTTCGGTGGCAAGGATGGGCAGTCCGGCGGCGACGCGCCCGACCAGGGGCAGCTCGCGCGGTGTGCTGCGCACCGCGCCCGGCAGGCGGATGCCGCGGGAGGTGCCGCCCAGCAGTTCGATGGCGCCCTTTTTTGCCAGCGCCTTCAGGTGGCACTCGGCCGCGTAGGGTGAGCGAAAGCCGAAGGCCCGGGCGATCTCGCTGCGGGTCGGTGCCGTGCCCTGGTTGGCGACGGTCTCGGTGATGTAGTCGAGGATGGCCTGCTGGCGTTCAGTAAGCGACACAAGGCGCCCTCCGGTAACTGTCTATATATACAGTATAGCGACGCCCCACACGAGGACAAGCGAAAAAGGTCAAGGTCAAGGGCGATTCACAGGAAGATGGGAAGATCGGAAGGTTTTTAGGGTGAAGCGCGATCGCAGACGTCCACGTTGTCCCCCCGCCGTGTGTTACGGCACCGCCGTCATATCCACCAATCTTCCAGCCTTCCCATCTTCCTGTAGACCGCCCTTGATTTTGGGCGGTCAGGTGGGGGTGTAGTCGAGGGGTAGGGCGGTGCGGTCGACGACGCGGCGCAGGACGAAGCTGGAGTGCACGCTGTCCACGCCCTCGAGGCGGGTGATGCGCCGCAGCAGGAAGTCCTGGTAGGCGTCCATGTCGGGGACCACGACCTGCAGCATGTAGTCGGCGGACTGGCCGGTGATCAGGTAGCAGTGCTGGACCTCGGGGTAGCCGGCCACGGTCTCCTCGAAATGCGCGAAGCGTTCCGGGGTGTGGCGGTCCATGCCGATGTGGATCAGGGCGGTCAGTTCCAGGCCCAGGCGGCGCCGGTCCAGCAGCGCCACGCGGCGCAGCAGGATACCGGCCTGTTCGAGCGCGCGGACGCGGCGCAGGCACGGGGAGGGGCTGAGTCCGACGCGTTCGGCCAGCGCCTGGTTCGACAGGCTCGCGTCCTCCTGCAGGATCTCGAGGATGCGGCGGTCATAGCGGTCCAGTGAGTGCGGTTGCGGTTTCATAGGTGGATTATTGCGCATATTGAGCATTAATGCGCAATGATAGATCCCTCCTAAGGCCTTGATAGGGAAAAACGCAAGGTTATGCCCGGATGAATGCGTTAGGATAATGCACAGACAGAAATCCTCAGCGCGGCGGCCGATTGTACGGCCCGGGCCGCGCCCTTACAGGAGATGCGCACCATGGCCTTCGATCACACCAAATATGCCCCGTTCCCGCCGATCGACAAGGCGGATCGCCGCTGGCCGGCGAAGCGCACCACGGTTGCGCCGCGTTTCTGCGCGGTGGACCTGCGCGACGGCAACCAGGCGCTGGTGCACCCGATGAGCGTCGAGCAGAAGATGCGCTTCTTCGAGGTGCTGGTGGATATCGGCCTGACGGAGATCGAGATCGGGTTCCCCTCTGCCTCGCAGATCGACTACGACTTCACCCGCCGCCTGATCGACGAAGACCGCATCCCCGAGGGCGTGTATATCCAGGTGCTGACGCAGGCGCGCGAGGATCTGATCCAGAAGACCTTCGCGGCGCTGGAGGGCGCACCGCGCGCGGTGGTGCACGTGTACAACTCCACCAACCCGGCGCAGCGCGAGCAGGTCTTCCGCATGGACCGCGACGGTATCCGCGGCATCGCCGAGAACGGCGCGCGCTGGGTGCGCGACTATGCGGCGAAGTACCCGCAGACGGACTGGATCTTCCAGTACTCGCCGGAGAGCTTCTCCACCACCGAGCTGGACTACGCGGTCGAGGTCGTGGATGCGGTGAACGCGATCTGGCGCCCGGACCAGGGCCAGAAGGTCGTGATCAACCTGCCGGCCACGGTCGAGTCGGCCACGCCGAATGTCTTCGCCGACCAGGTCGAGTGGTTCTGCGATCATGTGCAGTACCGCGAGCACTTCTGCGTGTCGCTGCATACGCACAACGACCGCGGCACCGGCGTGGCCGCGGCCGAGCTGGGCCTGCTGGCCGGGGCCGATCGCCTGGAAGGCACGCTGTTCGGCAACGGCGAGCGCACCGGCAACATGGACCTGGTCACCGTCGGCATGAACCTGTACTCGCAGGGGATCGACCCGACCATCGACCTGTCCGATATGGAACGGCTGATGGAGGTGTACAAGGAGTGCACCGACATGCCCATCCACCCGCGCCATCCGTGGGCGGGCGAGCTGGTCTACACCGCCTTCTCCGGCAGCCACCAGGATGCGATCCGCAAGGGCCTGGCGCACTACAAGGAGCAGGGCGGCCACTGGAACGTGCCCTACCTGCCGATCGACCCGGGCGATCTGGGCCGGCGCTACGAGGAGGTCGTGCGCATCAACAGCCAGTCCGGCAAGGGCGGCGTGGCGCATGTGCTGGAACGCGATTACGGTATCGAGGTGCCGCGCTGGCTGGCGATCGAGTTTGCCCGCATCGTGCAAAAGGATGCCGAGACCTCGCAGATCGAGGTGTCATCCAGGCGCATCCACGAGTTGTTCGAGCAGCATTACCTGACGCCGGTCGCCGGCTGGGATCTGGTGCGCTACGAGATCGAGAAGGAAGGTCCGGTGGTGCGGCTGGACGCGACCATGGGCCCGCCCGGTCGCGAGTCGCGCCTGCAGGGCGAGGGCCACGGCGCGGTCGAGGCCCTGACCGCCGCGATGCAGGCCGAGCGCGGAGTGGAGGTGAAGGTCAGCCACTTCGATGAGCACGCGATGGAGTCCGGCACCGAGGCGCGGGCCATGGCCGCGGTGGACGTGCAGGTGGACGGCGAACGCTCGGTCGGCGTCGCTCTGGGCGAGGACACGACCGCTGCCACGCTGCAGGCCGTGCTGAACGCCACCGGCCGCCGCCTGGGCGAACGCGCCACCGAACCGGCCGCCGTCAACGCCTGATCCCGCGCCCCCCAGTGCGCCCGAGGGCGCGCAGGGGGGCGTTGAGGGCCACGCAAGCACCGGTCGTTGAGGTGGGGCTGGCTTTGGCAGGGGCTTCGCCTGCAAGCAGGCTCCTACCGGGGTGGGATGTGGTCTTGTAGGAGCCGCCTTGGCGGCGAAGCCCCTGCCCGCGCCGGAGCGCCGCAGCCGGGTTCCTTCCCGGGCTCTTTGCTTTACCCGCTTCTCCCGCGCGTCGGGTGCCGGAGGCGTCAGAATCGACGAACGGTCAGGCCCATCGATGAAGCCGCGTCCGCCAGCACGTTGTCTGCGGTGGCGATGACTGGAAACTCGTGATGCCGCGCGGTTGCGATGTGCAGTGCGTCCAGTGTCCGCAGTGGGTGTTCGGGGTAGCGGGTGATCAGGTTGGTCGCTTCCTCGAAGAGTGAATCATCGAAGGGATAGAGCTGTAACGAGGCACTGGAGATGTCGTCCTGGAAGGTGGCGAAGATGATCGTTTCCAGCTCCTGCGGCAGTTCGCCCATACGCCGGCGCCGTGCGAGCAGGGACCGCAGTTCCGTGGCCACCAGCCGACTGATGATGGCGACGTCGACTTTTTGCAGGTAGTCGACAAAGGCCTCGGAGCCCGGTTCGTTCAGGTACCACTTGGCCAGGGCACTGGTGTCGAGGTAGCACCGTTCATCCGCGCTCATCGCGCTCTTCCCTGAGGAGGGTCTCCGAGGGAATCAGTTGCGCGGTGCGTTGGCGAAGCTCGTGGTGGTCGGGACGCTGACGCCCGCGACGCACGGGGAGGACGCGTGCAATGGGTTTTCCGTGACGGGTGATGGTAATTTCGCCGGACGCCTGTACGATTTCGTCCAGGTGCCCAATGGAGGCCCGCATCTCGCGGACGTTGAGCTCTTTCATGGCGCCCCTCAGGTGTGCTTCATTTTCTGATATTGAAGCACGAGGCTGTACGTCCGGCAATGACGGGGCCCATTGGGGCACGCAAAGGCGCTTACTTCACCCGCTTCTCCAGCATGTTCTGCATGCGGATCAGGCGTTCCTGCAGCTTGACGGTTTCCTGCTGGATCTCGTGGATCTCCGCGTGCAGGGCCTGGTTCTCCTCGTGCACGCTGTCGTGGATCATCTGCTGTTCGATCTCCATCGCGCGATCATGCATGCGCTGCATGGCGTCCACGATGATCGCGATGAACAGGTTCAGCACGGTGAACGTGGCGATCAGGATGAACGGCACGAAGAATATCCAGGCCCAGGGGTAGACCTCCATCACCGGACGGGCGATGTCCTCGGACCAGCCCTCCAGCGTCATCACCTGGAACAGGCTGTACATGGTGGCACCCAGGGTGCCGAACTTCTGCGGGAAGGATTCGCTGAACAGGCCGGTGGCGATGATCGCGAACACGTAGAAGATCAGTAGCAGCAGACCGATGATGGAGACGATGCCGGGAATGGCTCGCAGCAGCGCCTCCACGATGAAGCGCAGCTTCGGCACCATGGACACCAGGCGCAGCAGACGCAGCACGCGCAGCACCGAGAATGGCCCGGAGGCGGGGATCAGCGCGATCCCCACCACGAAGAAGTCGAACACGTTCCACGGGTTGCGCCAGAAAGCCAGGCGGTAGACGAACAGCTTGGCCAGCACCTCGGCGGTGAAGAGCGACAGGATGATCGCGTCCGCGGCCAGGATGACCGGCCCCATCCAGCCCATCACGGTATCCGAGGTCTCGAGCCCCAGGGTCAGGGCGTTCAGCAGGATCAGGCCGATGATGAAGCGCTGGGTCAGCCGGGCCTCGATGAAGCCTTCCAGGCGCGTGCGCAGCGTGGGGGTCTCGCTCATGGTGTCGGGGGTCGTCGCAGTGCTCGGGGAGGCGCAAGAGTAGGGTAAAGGCCGCATTCCGGCAATCGCGCCCGCTCGGGAAACACTGATTAATGCACACGCTCGCGTTGGCACCCCAGGTTTTCCGAGACCAGGCGCGTCGCGCAGCGGGTAGTGGTTCTACCCGCAAGCGGCGCAACGCAGGATCGGGGAACCTGGGGTGCCAACCCCCACAAGCTAGTGAAAGACGGGGCTCGGCCGCCCGTTGTTGATCAAAAACGGGCGCGCGCACGGCGTTGCGGTTCCCTTGTGCAGAACGACTGCACGGCAGTCACCGCGCCTTGTTCGCACGCAAAAGCGACTCGAGCGCGAGCGCGAGCGCGTGCATTAATCAGTGTTTCCCCAGGGGCCTGTGTCTCTGCCCCGCGCGTGGTAAAACGCGTGGACCGATGAACCCCGGCTGTAACCGTGAGGAGACGATGAATGTGGGACGAGCGCTACGCGGCGGATGAGTACGTCTACGGCACCGAGCCGAATGATTTCCTGCGTACCGCGGTGGCCAACGTGCCACCTGGGAAGGCCCTGTGCCTGGGCGAGGGAGAAGGCCGCAACGCCGTCTTCCTGGCGCAGCAGGGCTTCGAGGTGCTGGCGGTGGACAGCTCCGCCGTTGGCCTGCAGAAGGCCCAGCGCCTGGCAGAGGACCGCGGCGTACAGATTGACACCCTGGTGGCGGATCTCGCGGATTACGCGATCGAGCCGGATTCCTGGGATCTGATTACCTCCATCTTCTGCCATGTGCCGCCGCCGATCCGGCGTCGTCTGCATGCCGGGGTGGTTGCCGGGCTGCGACCCGGCGGGGTGTTCATCCTCGAGGCCTACACCCCGGCGCAGCTGGAATGGGGGACGGGCGGGCCGCCTACGGCCGAACTGATGATGATGCGGGACGCGCTGGTCGAGGAGCTGGACGGGCTCGAATTCGAGGAAGCCGTGGAGCGCGAACGCGACGTGCTCGAGGGGCAGTTCCACACTGGGCGCGGTGCCGTCGTGCAGATTCTAGGGAGACGCTGATTGAATCGCGCGTGCGCGTTGGTACCCCAGATTTTCCGAGACAAGGCTCGGTGTGCAGCGGGTAGTGGTTCTACCCGCAAGTGGCTCAACGCAGGATCGGGGAACCTGGGGTGCCAACCCCACAAATCATTCAATGCAGGGGCTCGGCCGCTTTGGCGCGCGCACGGCGTTGCGGTTCCCTTGTGCAGAAGACTGCACGGCAGTCACCGCGCCTTGTTCGCACGCAAAAGCGACTCGAGCGCGAACGCGCGATTCAATCAGCGTCTCCCTGGCCATAAGCCAAGGCAGGACTGGGGATAGGCCCCGGGGCGCGCGGCCGGTTCAGGCGGGCCGGGGCGGGACGGCGATGCCCGCCTCGCGCAGCCACCCGCCCAGGGTGATCAGCGGCAGGCCGACCAGCGCGGTCGGGTCGTCGCCTTGCATGCGCGCGAACAGGCTGATACCCAGCCCTTCCGACTTGAAGCTGCCGGCGCAGTCCAGCGGCTGCTCGAGTGCCACGTAGTGGTGGATCTCCTCCGGGGTCAGTTCGCGGAAGGTCACGGTAAACGGGACTTCGCCGGTCCGCGCCTGGCCGGTGGCGGTGTCCAGCAGGCAAAGGCCCGTGTGGAAGGTCACCGTCTTGCCCGACAGGGCCGCGAGCTGAGCCTCCGCGCGGCCCGTGTCGCCCGGCTTGCCGAGGATGCTGTCGGCGTGGCTGGCGTTCTGGTCGGAGCCGATCACCAGGTGGTCGGGATAGGCATCGGCCACGGCGCGGGCCTTGGCCTCGGCGAGGCGGGTCACCATGGCGTCGGGGCGCTCGTGAGGCCGGGGGGTCTCGTCCACCTTCGGGCGGGCGGTCTCGAACGGAAGGCGCAGGCGCCCGAGCAGTTCGGCGCGGTAGGGCGAGGTGGAGGCGAGGACCAGTTTGCGCGCGGTCTCAGTCATCGGCGTGGTCGATCTCGATCAGCGCATCGTCGGGATTGGCGGCCGCCCCCTTGGCGACGTTCACCGCAGTGACGGTGCCGGACACGGGGGCGGCGATCTCGGATTCCATCTTCATGGCCTCCAGCACCAGCACCGGCTGCCCGGCCTCCACGCGGTCGCCCTCGGCCACCAGGACGTCGATGATGGTACCGGGCATCGACGTGGTGACGTCGCCGGGGCGGGTCGCGCGCCGCGACTTCTTGCGGCTTCCACCCCCGCTCGGCGCGGCATGGCCACTGGCGGTCTCGATGGTATCCAGGGTCTCGATCTGGACCTCTTCCGGCATGCCGTCGACCGTCACGTACATCGGACGGGTGTCCTCCCGATGGTGGCCGGATCCGGTTACCTGGATGTGGTAGGTCTCGCCGTGGAAGGTCACGTTGAACTCCACTGGGGCCGGGCAGCCCGCCTGGGTGTTCTCCGGGAGGTTCAGCGGTTCCGGCTCGAGCGCGCCGTCGTGGCGTTGTTGCAGGAACTGGCGCCCCACCTCGGGGAACAGGGCGAAGGTCAGCACGTCCTCCGGCCCGCGGGCCAGTTCGCCGATCTCGGCGGCCAGCGAGTCCATCTCCGGGGCCAGGAGGTCGGCCGGGCGGCTGTCGATGACCTCGGCATTGCCGATGGCCTGTTGCCGCACCACGGCGTTGATGGGGCCCGGTGCACGGCCGTAGTGCCCGGTCAGGTACTGCTTCACCTCGTTGGTGATGGTCTTGTAGCGCTCGCCGGCCAGCACGTTCATCACCGCCTGCGTCCCGACGATCTGCGAGGTGGGCGTCACCAGGGGCGGGTAGCCGAGGTCTTCGCGCACCCGGGGGATCTCTTCCAGTACCGCGTCGAAGCGGTCCAGCGCGTTCTGGTCGCGCAACTGGTTGGCCAGGTTGGAGATCATCCCGCCGGGCACCTGGTTGACCTGGACGCGGGTGTCGATGCCGGTGTATTCGCTCTCGAAGCGCTGGTACTTCTTGCGCACCTCGTGGAAGTACATCCCGATCCGCTGCAGCGCGACGAGGTCCAGCCCGGTGTCGTGCCCGGTGCCGGCCAGCGCGGCGACCATGCTCTCGGTCGGCGGGTGGCTGGTACCGCCGGCGAAGGCGGAGATCGCGGTCTCGATATGCCGGCAACCGGCCTCGATGGCCTGCCAGTGGCACAGCTCGGACAGACCGGAGGTGGCGTGGGCATGCAGGTGGACCGGCACGTCCAGGGCCTCCACCAGCTCGGTGACCAGCTCACGGGTGGCGGTTGGCGTGAGCAGCCCGGCCATGTCCTTGATCGCGATGCTCTGCGCGCCCATGGCGACCAGCTCGCGTCCCAGGGCGACGAATTGTGTGGCCGAATGTACCGGGCCAGTGGTGTAGCAAAGTGTGCCCTGGGCATGGCCTCCGGCCTCGCGGGTGGCCTCGATCGCGGTGCGCAGGTTCCGGGCGTCGTTCATCGCGTCGAAGATGCGGATGATGTCGATGCCGCCGGCGACCGAGCGCTCGACGAAGGCGCGGACCACGTCGTCGGCGTAATGGCGGTAGCCCAGCAGGTTCTGGCCGCGCAGCAGCATCTGTAGCGGGGTGTTCGGCAGCGCGGCCTTCAGCTGATGCAGGCGCTCCCAGGGGTCTTCCTTCAAGAAGCGCACGCAGGCATCGAAGGTCGCGCCGCCCCAGACCTCCAGCGAGTGGAAGCCAATGGCGTCCATCTGCTCGCAGATCGGCAGCATGTCCTCGGTGCGCATGCGCGTGGCGATCAGGCTCTGGTGGCCATCGCGCAGGGTGACATCGGTGATGTGAACTCGATCCATGGTCATTCCGGTGTCCGTGCGGCGGGCTGGGGTCTACAACCCGTGGTGAGCGGCGAGGGCGGCCGCGACGGCCACCGCGAGCTGGCGATCCGAGCGCTTGCCGGGGAAGTGCGTGAGCTCGGGGTGCGCCGCGACAAATCCGGTGTCGAAGTGGCCGCTGCTGAACACCGGGTGGTCGACGATCGCCAGGTGGAAGGGGATGGTCGTCTTGACGCCGAATACGCCCATATCGCGTAGCGCACGGTTGGAGCGTGCCAGCAGGTCATCCCACTCCAGGGCCCAGCAGATCAGCTTGGCGCACATCGAGTCGTAATGCGGCGGGATGGTGTAGCCCGTGTAGATCGCCCCGTCGGTGCGCACGCCCGGTCCTCCCGGGGCGAAGTAGCGGGTGATGCGGCCGAAGCTCGGCAGGAAGTCGTTCTTCGGATCCTCCGCGTTGATGCGGAACTCCATCGCGTAGCCGCGCCGGGTGATGTCGGACTGGGCATAGCGCAGGGGTTCGCCGGCGGCGATGCGCAGCTGCTCCTGCACGATGTCCACCCCGGTGATCATCTCGGTTACCGGATGTTCTACCTGAAGACGGGTGTTCATCTCCATGAAATAAAAGGAATCGTCCGAGTCCATCAGGAACTCGACGGTCCCCGCGTTCTGATAGCCGACGGCCTTCGCGGCTCGCACGGCGAGCTCGCCCAGATGGTCGCGCTGGGCGTCGGTCAACTGCGGCGAGGGCGCGATCTCCACCAGCTTCTGGTGGCGCCGCTGGACCGAGCAGTCGCGTTCAAACAGGTGGATCGCCTGGCCGTGGGTATCGCCCAGGATCTGCACCTCGATATGCCGCGGATTGACCACGGCCTTCTCCAGGAAGATCTCGGTGCTGCCAAAGGCGCGGGTGGCCTCCGAGCGCACGCGTTCGAAGTTGTGCTCCAGGGCGCGCGCATCCTCGCACAGGCGGATCCCGCGTCCGCCGCCGCCGGAGGTGGCCTTCAGCATGACCGGGTAGCCGATGCGCTCGGCGACCTCGAGCGCGGCCGCGACGTCCTCCAGGTTGCCCTCGGAGCCGGGCGTGACCGGCACACCGGCCTCGATCATCGCCCGGCGTGCGGCGACCTTGTCGCCCATGCGGCGGATGACCGTGGCGTCCGGGCCGACCCAGATCAGGTTACGCGCGGCGCAGGCGGCGGCGAAGTCGGGGTTCTCCGAGAGGAAGCCATAGCCCGGGTGGATGGCGTCGCAGCTGGCGGCGCGCGCGACGCTGATCAGACGGTGAATACTGAGATACCCGCCCATGGAGTCGGGGCCGATGGCGTAGGCCTCGTCCGCCTTCTTTACATGCAGGGCGTGGCGGTCGGCGTCCGTGTACACGGCGACCGAGATGATGCCCAGTTCGCTGCAGGCCCGGATCAGGCGCACGGCGATCTCGCCCCGGTTGGCAATGAGCAGCTTGCGAATCAAACGGAAGGCCCCGGACAGGTCGATGACTTCTCGAGTATCGACGTCGTTCGGGGTGGCTGCAAGTTTCTGTTTCCTTTTGACAGATCGCCCGCGCGCGCGTATATTCCGCGCCCTCGTTCCGGGGAGGCCCGAACGGTTTTCCCAAGAGTTTGTTATGAGTCGTATCCCCGTCTCTCTGGACCCGTGGCAACCGCGTGCCCGGCACCTCGAATTCGAGGGCGACCTGCGTCTCGAAGACCTGCCGCGACTGCGCGCCGACGCGTTGCCGGGACACCCGCTGCGGGTGCACGCGAAGTTCCTGCTGGAACGCGGGACACTGGACGAGATGCGTCTGAGCGGGGTGATCAGCGGCGAGCTGTGGCAGACCTGCCAGCGCTGCCTGCAGCCGCTGGCGTGGGACTTCCGTCTGGAGGCGGATGCGGTGCTGCTGCCGCCGGAGGGCACGCCGGCCGGCATGAGCGAGGACGACGATTTTGTCGAACTCGAGGCCGACGGCCTGCTGCGCCCCGCGGCATGGATCGAGGAAGAGATCCTGCTGGCGTGGCCGCTGGTGCCGCGCCACGCGGATTGCGAGCCGGCGGCGGCGCCCGAGTTCACCGAAGGCGAACGCGGCGAGAACCCGTTTGCCGTGCTGGAACAACTGAAAAAGGGGGGCGGCCCGGACCGGGACGACCCGTGAAGCGAACGCGGTCGGGGCATTGCCCCCGCCGAACCGTTATACTTGCGCCCGTTTTGATACCGGGCTCACTCCCGTCGCCACGGGAATCTGATCAATCTGGAGATGCATCATGGCTGTTCAGCAACGCCGCAAGACCCGTTCCAAGCGTGACATGCGCCGCTCCCATGACGGGCTGACGGGCGCCACCCTGTCCACCGATCCGACGACCGGCGAGATCCACCGCCGTCACCACGTGACCCCCGATGGCTTCTATCGCGGTCGCCAGGTGATCCAGCAGGACGTCGAAGTCGACGAAGACGAAGATTAAGGTCCGGGTAATGACCGTCCCGGGGCCACGGCTGCGCTTGCACCGTGGCCTTTCCGCGTTTGAATCCGGCTCTGTCCCGGCCGGTCGTCGGACTCGAGCATGACTGCCAGCTTCACCATCGCACTGGACGTGATGGGCGGTGACCACGGCGCCCCCGTCGTACTGCCAGCGGCGCGTCGCGCACTCAAGGTGGCGGATGACTTCCGCCTGCTGCTGGTGGGCGACCAGGACACCATCGAATCGGGCCTCTCCGGCTGGTCCGCTGCCGAACGCGAGCGCGTCGAGATCGTGCACGCCAGTCAGGTCGTAGGCATGGAGGAACTGCCGGCGGTGGCGTTGCGCACCAAACGCGACTCCTCCATGCGCGTGGCCATCGACCAGGTCAAGAACGGCGCGGCCCAGGCCTGTGTCTCCGCCGGCAACACCGGTGGGCTGATGGCCACTGCCCGCTATGTGCTGAAGACCCTTCCCGGTATCGACCGCCCGGCCATTGCCACGGCATTGCCGTCGATGGAAGGGCACACCCACATGCTCGATCTGGGCGCGAACGTGGATGTCGAGGCCGCGCATCTGTACCAGTTCGCGGTGATGGGCTCGGTGCTGGCGAACGCCGTGGACGGCCTGGAGGCCCCGCGCGTGGGGCTGCTCAACATCGGCTCCGAGGCGATCAAGGGCAACGACCGGGTGCGCGAGGCCGGGCGCATGCTGGAAGAATCCAGCCTGAACTACATTGGCTTTGTCGAGGGCAACGATGTCTACTGCGGCGATGTGGACGTGGTCGTCTGCGACGGGTTCGTCGGCAATGTCGCGCTGAAGACCAGCGAGGGCGTGGCCCGGATGATCTCCTCGAACATGAAGGCGGAGTTCCGCGCCTCGCTGTATTCACGTCTGGCTGGACTGTTCGCCCTGCCGGTGCTGCGCCGCCTGCGCCATCGCTTCGATCACCGTCGCTACAACGGGGCCTCGCTGCTGGGCCTGCAAGGCGTGGTCATCAAGAGCCACGGCAGTGCCGACGAACTCGCCTTCGAGCACGCGATCCGCATCGCCCGCATCGAGGCCGAGGCGAACATCTCGCGGCGGATCGACAAGCAGCTGGGCCAGCTCCTCGGGCAGGAGAACAGCGAGTGAAGCACGCACGTATCAGCGGCACCGGCAGCTACCTGCCCGAGCGCATCCTGACCAATGCCGAACTGGAGGCGATGGTCGACACCTCGGATGCCTGGATCCGCGAACGCACCGGCATCCGCGAGCGCCACATCGTGGCGGAGAACGAGGTCACCTCGGACCTGGCGCTGAAGGCCGCGGAACGGGCGCTGGATGCCGCCGGCATTCGGGCCGCCGATCTCGACCTGATCCTGGTGGCGACCACGACCCCGGACCAGATTTTCCCCAGCACGGCGTGCATCCTGCAGGCCAAGCTGGGCGTGGGCGGCTGTCCGGCGTTCGACATCCAGGCGGTGTGCAGCGGTTTTGTGTACGCGCTGGCGACCGCCGACCGCTTCATGCAGAGCGACGAGATTCGCCATGTGCTGGTGGTCGGGGCCGAGACGCTTTCGCGCATCACCGACTATACCGATCGAGGCAACTGCATCCTGTGGGGTGATGGCGCGGGGGCCGTGGTCCTGTCGCGCTCCCCCGACCCGGGCATTATCTCTACCCACCTGCATGCCGACGGCCACCACAAGGGCCTGCTGGAGGTCCCGGGTGGCGTCTCCCAGCCGAATGACAATCCCGATCTGGAATTCATCCGCATGGAGGGCCGCGCGGTCTTCCGGGTCGCGGTGAACACACTGGACCAGATCGTTGACGAGACCCTGGAATACAACGGCATCGACAAGTCCGAACTGGACTGGCTGGTGCCGCATCAGGCGAATATCCGCATCATCCAGGCGACCGCGAAGAAGCTGAACATGTCCATGGACAACGTGGTGGTCACGGTGGACCGCCACGGCAATACCTCGGCCGCCTCGATCCCGCTGGCGCTGGACACCGCCGTGCGCGATGGCCGCATCAAGCGGGGCGACCTGATCCTGACCGAGGCCTTCGGCGGCGGCTTCACCTGGGGTTCCGCGCTGATCCGGATGTAGCGCACGCATCAGGCTTTGGCGGGGGCTTCGCCTGCAGGCAGGCTCCCACAGGATTCATGCGGCGGTTCGCCGCAAGACGGGAGTCGACGACATGGGGCGCGAGATCGAACGCAAGTTCCTGCTGGCCAGTGATGCCTGGCGCGAAGGCGTGGTGCGCTCGCAGTACATGCGCCAGGGCTACCTGTGTGGCAACGATCGCGCCTCCATCCGCGTGCGGGTGGACGAGGAGGGCGCCAACCTCAACATCAAGAGCGCGACCCTCGGCGTGGAGCGCGACGAATACCAGTACGACATCCCGGTGGACGAGGCGCATCGCCTGCTGGATACCCTTGCCGGACCGCAGGTGGAGAAGACCCGGTACTGGGTGGACGTCCAGGGCTGGGAGTACGAGATCGACGTGTTCGAAGGCGCCAACGCCGGGCTGATCGTCGCGGAACTGGAGCTCCCGAGCAGCGATGCCGAGTTCCCGCGTCCCGAGTGGCTGGGCGACGAGGTCTCGCACGACCCGCGCTACTACAACACCGAATTGGCCCGGAACCCCTACCGCGAGTGGTCGGATGCCTCCTGAGCCCCACGAAATCTTCGCGCCGGACTGCCGTTCCTGCCCGCGGCTGGCGGCCTTTCTGGAGGACGTGCGGGCGAAACATCCCGAATATCACGCGGCGCCCGTGCCGTCCTTCGGCCCGCTGGATGCTCGGCTGCTGATCGTCGGTCTGGCACCCGGCATGCACGGGGCCAATGCCACCGGGCGCCCGTTCACCGGCGACTACGCGGGGGTGCTGCTGTACCAGACCCTGCACGAACACGGCTTTGCCAGCGCACCGGAGAGCACGCGCGTGGACGATGCCCTGGAACTGGTCGACTGCCGCATCACCAACGCGGTCAAGTGCTTGCCACCACAGAACAAGCCGACCACCGAAGAGATCCGCACCTGCAACGGCTTCCTTGCGGCCGAGATGACGGCGATGCGGCCGCGGGTGATTCTGGCGCTGGGCAAGATCGCCCACGACGCCATCCTCCGGGCCAAGGGTCTGCCGCTGTCCAGCCTGCGCTTCGCCCACGGCGCCGAGCACGAGCTGGACGCGCACACCTGCCTGATCGACTCCTACCACTGCTCGCGCTACAACACGCAGACCCGGCGCCTGACCCCGGCGATGTTCCACGAGCTGTTCGCCCGGATCCGCGGCCACCTCGGTTAGCCTTCCGGCCCGGAAGGTCTGCCCGGTGCCCTCAGGGCCTGCGTCCGGGGTGGCCACCCGGATCGCCACGCACCTGCGGCCCTCGCGATGACGCTGTGCTTCCCCTGTCATTGCGAGGCCCCGCAGGGGCCGTGGCAATCGGTCAGTTTACGGGCAGGGCCGAGCTCCCCGCCTACGGGCAATGGAAATGGCGGCAGAAATGCGCCCGGATCCCATCAACGGTTTGTGCGTCGAGCTTCGCGTATTGATGAGTGATCAAACGGCTACTGAGCGTGAAGATCTTGTCGTAGCGAACCCAGCTGGGCTTGGGAAGTGAACCCTCCAGCAACATGTTCGGGTTCACTTCTATTGCATGAGTCTGGTTTGGCGACGAAGTGACGGCGAGCGCAGCGAAATCGCCGAATTGATCGATCTCGGAGAGGACGAGAACAGGCCGGCGTTTTCGAGTGGTCAGGTCCGAAAAGGGAAAGGGGATGGCAACGATAGCTCCCGGCTCAGCGGTCATCCCAGACCTCGTCCTCGGGATTTTCCCAGATCGATCCGAGAGCAGTTTCCTGGGCTTTCTTGATGTCTTCGCCAGGCGTGTCACTCAGACCGTGCTTGGATTCCAGATAACCAATGAAGTCCAGAACTTCGCGTGAAAGGGGCTCGGGCAGGCGTTTGACCTCTTCATAGATCTGTTCGGCGATATCCATGGCTCGGTCCTCCCGGTACGTCGCCTCGAGTGGCGAAGACTTATAAGTAATGGCATCAAGGATATCCCGAATGGTATCGGCTGCGCACGGGGCTATGCCGGAGGGTGGGGCAGTTCCGGTATCCTGATGCGACCATGAGTACCCCCGAGACCGGATTCGATCACAAGGCCTTTCTGCAGACGCTGACGCAGTCCCCCGGCGTGTATCAGATGCTGGATGCGTCGGGGGCGGTGCTGTATGTCGGCAAGGCGCGCAACCTGAAGAGCCGGGTGGCCAGCTATTTCCGTGGCAGCGATGACCGCGGCCCGCGCATCCGCTCGATGGTGCGGCAGATCGCGGATATCCGTGTGGCGGTGACGCACACCGAGGCCGAGGCCCTGCTGCTGGAGGCCAACCTGATCAAGCGCCACCGGCCGCGCTATAACGTGCTGCTGCGGGACGACAAGAGCTACCCCTACATCTACGTGTCCAACCAGGAGTATCCCCGGCTCGGGTTCCACCGCGGTGCGCGCAAGAAGGGCGTGCGTTACTTCGGGCCGTACCCCTCGGCCGGGGCGGTGCGCGAGAGCCTGGCGCTGCTGCAGAAGCTGTTCCAGGTGCGCCAGTGCGAGGACAGTGTGTTCGCGCATCGTTCCCGCCCCTGCCTGCAATACCAGATCGGGCGCTGCACCGCCCCCTGTGTCGGCTACATCGAGCCGGAGGACTACGCCCGCGACGTGGAGGCTTCGGTCAAGTTCCTCGAGGGCAAGAGCGAGGCGGTGGTCGCGGAATTGATGGAGCGCATGGAGGCGGCCTCCGCGCGCCTGGATTTCGAGCACGCGGCGCGCCTGCGCGACCAGATCGCGCGGTTGCGCCAGATCTCCGAGCAGCAGTTCGTCTCGGGCGGCGAGGGCGATGCCGACGTATTCGCGCTGGCGCAGGAGGCGGGGGCCTGCGCGGTGGAGATCTTCTTCGTGCGCAATGGCCAGAATCTCGGCAACAGCGAGCTGTTCCCCAACGTGCCCGAGGCCACGGATACGGACGAGATCATGGCCGCGGTGCTGGCGCAGTACTACGCGGAGCGCGAGCCCCCGGCGCGCATCCTGCTTTCGCACGAGCCGCAGGGTGCGGAGGCACTGGAGGCCTTTCTGGCGGAACGTCGTGGCGGGAAGGTCGCGCTGGCGTGGTCGCTGCGCGGCGAGCGGGCCCGCTGGCTGGACATGGCGCGGCGTAACGCCGAGCTGGCGCTGAAGACCCGCATCGCCAGCCAGGCCGGGCAGACCGCGCGGCTGGATGCCCTGACCGCCGAGCTGGGGCTGGAAGAGGCACCCCGGCGCATGGAGTGCTTCGATATCTCGCACACCGGGGGCGAGGGCACCGTGGCCTCCTGTGTGGTGTTCGGCCCGGAGGGGCCAATCAAGTCGGACTACCGCCGCTTCAATATCGAGGGGATCGAGCCGGGGGACGACTATGCGGCCATGCATCAGGCGCTCAGCCGGCGTTTCGCGCGGCTGAAGAAGGGCGAGGGCCAGGAACCGGATATCCTGTTCATCGATGGCGGCAAGGGCCAGGTGACGCAGGCGCTGAATGTGCTGGCGGATCTCGGGTTGGACCACATCAAGGTGGTGGGCGTGGCCAAGGGTGAGGAGCGCAAGCCGGGGATGGAAACCCTGATATTGAGCGGGGTAGAGGCGCCCTCTATACTCCCCGCGCATTCCGGCGCGCTGCATCTGATCCAGCAGATCCGCGACGAGGCCCATCGGTTCGCGATCACCGGGCACCGCGCCCGCCGCGCGAAGGCGCGCAAGGAATCGACCCTGGAGGCCATTCCGGGGCTGGGGCCGAAGCGGCGCAGCGTGCTGCTGAAGCACTTCGGCGGCCTGCGGGGCGTCAGCCGGGCCGGGGTCGAGGAGCTGACCAAGGTGCCGGGGATCCATCGGCGCCTCGCGCAGTCGATCTACGACCAGTTTCACGAGAGTTAAGGAAACACTGATTAATGTGCACGCTCGCGTTGGCATCTCAGGTTTTCCGAGACAAGGCGCGGTGCGCAGCGGGTAGTGGTTCTACCCGCAAGTGGCGCAACGCAGGATCGGGGAACCTGGGGTGCCAACCCCGAAGGGGCTCCGGCGTTGCGGTTCGCTTGTGCGGAATGACTGCACGGCGGTCACTGCGCATTAAACGCACGCAATAGCGACTCGAGCGCGAGCGTGCACATTAATCAGTGTTTCCTTAAGCTACTGCCATGTTTCCCCAACTGCCCACCTGGCTGACCTGGTCGCGGATCGTAATGATCCCTTTGCTGGTGGCCGCGTTCTACGGCCTGGCGATGCCGCTGGGCGGCGTCCTGGCCGCCATCATCTTCGCCCTGGCGGGCCTGACCGACTGGCTGGATGGCTATCTGGCCCGGCGCTGGGAGGTGACCAGCCGGTTCGGGGCGTTCCTGGATCCGGTCGCCGACAAGCTGATCGTCGCCGCGGCGCTGGTGCTGGTGGTCGACCACAACCCGGGCCTGGGCCTGGCACTGGCCGCGATCGTGATCATCGGGCGCGAGATCGCCATCTCCGCGCTGCGCGAGTGGATGGCGGAGATCGGGGGCAGCGCCAAGGTCGCGGTCTCCTGGGTGGGCAAGGTGAAGACCACGGCGCAGATGGTCGCGATCTTCCTGCTGCTGTGGGCCGAGCCGATCGCCGGGCTGCCCACCTTCGTGATCGGCGAGTGGCTGTTGTATCTGGCCGCGGCGCTCACGCTGGTCTCGATGATCCAGTACATGCTGGCTGCCGCGCGAAGCAACTGACGCG
This sequence comes from Thioalkalivibrio sp. ALE30, assembly GCF_000377465.1. Lineage (NCBI taxonomy): Bacteria > Pseudomonadati > Pseudomonadota > Gammaproteobacteria > Chromatiales > Ectothiorhodospiraceae > Thioalkalivibrio > Thioalkalivibrio sp. ALE30. The sequence goes on from NZ_KB898171.1 coordinate 200,975, forward strand.
CGGCGCAATCCCTTCTCGTGGGCGTGCCTGACGCCACGCGACAAGCGGCGCCCACCGGGCGACACGGTGCGTTCCGCCGCGCCCGGGTTTGGCGATACACTGCGGTGACACGACTACGTGTCGCCCGCGGGAACGCCCATGCCTGGTCCCCAGCTAGACCTCGACAACATCCAGACGCTGGAGGCGCTTCAGGGGCTGCTTCCCGGTTTCGTCTACCAGTTGCGCAGAGGGCCGGACGGGCATTTCGTCTACCCCTATGTGGGCGAGGTGGTGGAGCGCTGGTTCGGCGTGGACCGGGAGGCGCTGAAGACCGACGGGGGGGCGCTGCTCGACTGCATCCATCCGGATGATCGCGAGTGGGTCATGCGGTCGACCATGGAGTCGGTGGAGCACGCGGAGCCCTGGGGTATGGAATTTCGCATGCGGTGTCACGGGGGCGGGGAGATGTGGCTGTCCGCCTACGATACCGTCCGCCGCTTGCATGACGGGACGACCGTCTGGACCGGCTTCGCCACCGATATCACGGAGCGCAAGGAACTGGAGGCCTCGCTGCGCCAGAGCGAGGCCAAGTTCCGCGCCTTCGTGGAGACGGCCAGCGACGTGATCTATTCGCTGCGCCCGGACGGGGTACTGACCTACGTCTCGCCCAACTGGACCGAGAACCTTGGGTACCCGGTGAGCGCCGCGATCGACCATTCCATCGACGAATACGTGGCGCCGGAGGACCTGCCGGCCTGCTACGCCTTCCTCGACCACATCGCGCGCACCGGCCGGAAGGCCGGTGGCATCGAGTATCGAATCCGCCACCAGGACGGGCATTATCGCTGGCATACCAGCAACCTCTCCCCGGTGCTGGACGCCGAGGGTCGGGTTACGGAGTTTCTCGGCATTGCGCGGGATATCACCGAGCGCAAGGCGACCGAGGAGCAGATGCAGCGCCTCGCCCATTACGATCCGCTCACGGAGCTCCCCAACCGGACCCTGTTCTACCAGATCCTCGACCACGAACTCACCGGGGCCCGGCGTGAGGGCCAGCAGGTCGCACTGATGTTCGTGGACCTTGATGAGTTCAAGCCGATCAACGACCGTCATGGCCACGCGGTAGGCGATCTGCTCCTGCGACAGGTGGCGCAGCGACTTGCAGGCGCCATTCGTGAAAGCGACGTGGCGGCGCGGATTGCGGGTGACGAGTTCGTGGTGATGTTGCCGCGCTTCCACTCGGTGGAGGAAAGCCGGGCGCATGCCGCCGCGATCGGCGAGAAGATTCGGGCGGCCCTGGCCCAACCGTTCGACTGCGACGGCGTCGAGGTGCGGATCTCCTGTAGCATCGGGATTGCACTGTTTCCGCTGGATGCGGCCGACGGACCGGGCTTGTCGCGGGCAGCGGATGCCGCGATGTATGTCGCGAAGAATGCCGGGCGCAACCAGGTGGTGGTGTTTGACCGCGCGGTGCATGGCGCCGGGGCGATCGGCTACCGCGGGTATTGACCTGCAGGGAATCTGCGGTAGAATACGCGCCGATAACGAAGAGCGGGAATAGCTCAGCTGGTAGAGCACAACCTTGCCAAGGTTGGGGTCGCGAGTTCGAATCTCGTTTCCCGCTCCAACAGATTCCTGAAACCCCGGTTCCGCCGGGGTTTTCTGTTTCGGCCCGCGTAGATGCCCGTGCGTTCGCGGACCGGAACCCACCCGATACAGGCTGGGTGGCAGAGTGGTTATGCAGCGGACTGCAAATCCGTGTACGCCGGTTCGATTCCGACCCCAGCCTCCAATTGCAGTACCTGTGACAGGCCGCCCCCGGGCGGCCTTTTGCGTGGCCGGGATTGTCCCGCGCGAAGGGACCCGGCATTCTCCGGGCACGCCGGGTCGTACGCCATCGTCGGCCCGGTTGCCATTTATCGGTGGCGGTGCGTCCGGTCGGGGATGAGTTGATGGAGGACCCAATCAGCGGCGGTGCTCGTGCCGAAGCGGCACAACTGCAGGCCCGCAAGCGCCTCGTATACCTGGTGGCGCTGGCGGGCGGGGTGGCGATCTTCCTGCTGAGCTGGTCGATCCGCGGTCCCGGTGATCCGTTCCTGGCGTACCTCTATCCGCTCTTTGCCGCACTGCTGGCGGGCCTGTGGTTGACCCTTTGGCGCCGGCCCGACTGGCTCGCGCGGCTGGAGCCCTGGATGCTGGCTCTTGTTGCCGCGATCGTCCTCTCGCGGCTGGCCTGGCATTTTCATGCGGGGGGTTCCCTGGACGACCGTCTTCTGGTCCTGGCCGGCGGGCATTACTGGGCGGTGGGTATCGTGATCCTCGCGGCGTTCGTGATGCTGGATCACCGCGCGGGTCTGCGCGCTGGGTTGGCCATCCTGATCGTTGCGTCGCTCATCGCGCTCGCCGGGGTAATCGGGGAGGCCCTGGACGGTACGCTTGCCACCGAGACGGCGGTCTATCTGTTGCGGGTGCACCTGTTCCTCGGTGTGCTGCTGGTGCTGGCCAGTATTGCCACCTCGATGCGTGACACGGTGAAGGATGCCCTGGTCCGGTCCGAGGCCATGGCGCGGGCCGCGCGCACCGACCCCCTGACCGGACTTGCGAATCGCCGGGCCGCGGAGGCCTTTCTGGACCGCCAGGCCGCGGCCGTGGCGCGTTACGGGCATCCCGTCGCGGTGATCGGCATGGATATCGACCACTTCAAGGCCGTGAACGACGCGCATGGTCACGCCTGTGGCGATGCCGTGATCGAGGGTGTGGCGCGTCGACTGGAGGCCAACCTGCGCGAGCCGGACTTCGTCGCCCGCTGGGGCGGGGAGGAGTTCCTGATCGTGGCGCCGGAGACCTCAGCACACGAGGCGCAGCAGCTGGCCGAGCGCTGCCGGGCGGCCCTGGCTTCCGAGCCGATTGCGGGAGTACCGGTCACCGGTTCGTTCGGGATCACGGTATTCCGCGCGGGGGATACGCTGGACGATGTGCTGGGGCGCGCGGACAACCTGATGTACGCGGCCAAGGCAGCCGGCCGGGATCGCGTGCTGGTGGAATAGGCGCGACTCCGGTGCCGGCGCGCAGCAGGATCAAAGCCGTGGCACTATGCTGGAGGCTATACCGCCCAGGGAGTTCGATTAACGTGTCGGACGAGTATGCAATGCCTCCGGGCGCCGGTCTGACTCGATCCCGTAAACCGGCGCAATGTCGTAGGCCATGGACGGCCCTCGTGGGGGCGGCGGCCGCGTGCTTGCTCGCAATGCTGCCGGCCGGGCAGGCGTTCGCCGAGGCGGAACTGCGGGTAGGCGTGTACGACAACGCGCCCAAGGTCAGCGTGGACGCGCAGGGCGAGGCCGGTGGTCTGTTCGTGCACCTGCTGGACTCCATTGCCCGACGCGAACACTGGCAGATCGAGTATATCCCCTGCGAGTGGGCTCAGTGCCTGCTGGATCTGCGCCAGGGCCGGCTGGACCTGATGCCGGACGTGGCCCTGACCGAGATGCGCGACGAGTTTCTCGACTTTCACCAGATCCCGGTCGTGCAGGGCTGGAGCCAGGTGTACGCCTTCCCGCAATCCGGCTTCAGCAGCCTGGAAGCGCTTGGCTCGCGGCGGCTCGCCGTACTGGAAGGCTCCGTGCAGGAAAGCCATCTGCGACAGGAGCAGATGCGCAATCCGGACGTCGAGTACGAACTGATCACCTACACCAGCCTGCCGGCAGTGCTGGCGGCGGTTGGGGAAGGCGAGGCTGTCGCGGCGGTCAGCAACAACTTCTACGGTCGCCAGCATGCCAGGGCCTTCGGCCTGGTGGAGACCCCCATCACCTTCGGCCAGGTGGGCCTTTATTACGCGGCCACGCCGGAGCGGCATGGCGAGTACCTGGCCGTGATCGACGCCTATCTGGAGCAATGGAAGCCCCTGGCGGATTCGCCCTACCAGCGGGCCCTTGCCGAGACCCTGCTGGCGGATGATTCGCCCGGGTTGCCGGGCTGGGTCCGCTGGGCGTTGTTTTCCGCGCTGGGCCTGGTGCTGCTCCTGGCGGTCGCGGGACTGCTGTTGCGCTGGCAGGTGCGTCTACGTACCCGGGAGCTGGCGGCCGCCAACCAGCGGCTGGAGCATGTGATCGACAGCGGCCCGACGGTGATCTATCAGCTCGCCTCCTCGGATCTCACGCCACAGTGGGTGAGTCCCAACATTCAGCGTCTGTTCGGGGTTGATCCGGCTGCCGCGCTGCGCCCCGGCTGGTGGGAACAGCAACTGCACCCCGAGGATCGGGTCGGTGCCCTGCAGGAGAATCAGCGGCTGCTGACCGACGGCGAGGTGGTGCGCGAATTCCGGCTGTTTGATGGCTGGGGCAAGCTGCGCCACGTGCGCGACGAGATGCGGCTGGTCCCCGGCGCGAGCGGTCGGGGCGAGCAGGAAATCGTCGGCGCCTGGACCGATCTGACCGACAGCATCGAGCAGAAGGAGCAGCTGCGCCAGATCTCGCACTTCGATACCCGTACCGGGCTGCCGAACCGAACGCTGCTGCAGGATCGCCTCGGGCACACGGTGGAGCGCGCGATGGCCGATGGCGAGGCGCGCTGGGTGGTGCTGCTGGACCTCGACCGCTTCCGCAACGTCAACGAGACCCTGGGGACCTCGGCGGGCGATACCGTCTTGCAGGGGATCGCGCAACGCCTGGGCCAGACGCTGACACCCCAGGACACCATCGCGCGCGTCGGCGCGGACGAATTCTGCCTGATTGTGGAGACCCCGGAACACGACGGTCTGGAATCCTTCATGCAGACCCTGCTGGATACCCTGCGCGCCCCCTTCGAGACCTCGGGGCGCAGCCTGGTACTCACCGTGAGCGCCGGTGTGGCCCGCTTCCCGGACGACGGCCAGACCCGGGAGGAGCTGCTGACCGCGGCCGAACTGGCCATGCAGGCGGCGCGGGCCCGTGGCGGTGACGGCTGGTGCGCTTACACCCCGGAGATGGGCGCCCTGACGGAGCACCGACTGTTTCTGGAAAACGACCTGCGCCAGGCCATCGCCAACGAGGAATTCGTGCTCCACTTCCAGCCCCAGTTCGACCTCGCCAGTGGCGAGTGTGTGGGGGTGGAGAGCCTGGTCCGCTGGAACCATCCGCGCCGCGGCATGGTATCCCCCGCGGAGTTCATCCCGCTGGCGGAGGAGACGGGGCTGATCGTATCGATCGACCGCTGGGTGCTGGAAGCGGCCTGTCGCCAGCTCGCCATCTGGGACATGGCGGGCCGACACATCCCCATGATGGCCGTGAACCTCTCGGCCCGCGAGCTCCATGACGAGGTGCTGGTTGCGACCGTGCGCGAGACCCTCGAGCGCCACGGCATCGCCCCGGAACGTCTCGAGGTCGAACTGACCGAGACCATGATCATGGAGGACCCGGAACGGGCCCTGGCGATCCTGCGCCGCCTGGACAACCTGGGGGTCCGACTGGCCATGGACGACTTCGGCTCGGGATACTCCAACCTGGCGCACCTGCGCCGCCTGCCGCTGCATCGCCTGAAGGTCGACCAGTCCCTGGTGCGCGACATCGGCCACTCCCGCCACAACGAATCCATCATCCGCGCCATCATCGCACTGGCCGCCGCCCTGGAACTGGACCTGATCGCCGAAGGCGTGGAGGAAGAACCCCAGCGCAGCTTCCTGCTACGCGAAGGCTGCGCCACCGGCCAGGGCTACCTCCTCGGCCGACCCGCCCCCGCCGACCAATTGTTCCAGACCTGACGCGCGGACTGCGCATCGAGCCACAGGCTTCACCTGGCCCGCCCGACCGAAGCGGCAACGCCACGCCATGTAGGAGCGGCCTCGGCCGCGAAGCCCCTTCCCGGGTGAGCATCACCCCGACCCTCTGGAGCGACCCACGGCCCACGATCGAGAGTAGCTGGACCCTCGTGGGTGGTTGCCGCGATTTCGGCGAAATAGAAAAATATTCCATCAAAGACTACCGTTCAGAGATCGAAATCGACCGCTCATGGAAATGTTCGCCACGCGGCTGGAAATCCACATCGGTTCTGTTAGCTTGTGCCTCGGGGCAAGGAAGCCCCAAAAGGGTCGTCCAGGAAGGGAATCCGGGGCGGCCCTTTCTCGTTCTACGCCCCCGTAACTCTTGATCCCAATCCTGACATTTCCGTAGTGCTGCAGAACAGGTGAGGTGTCCGCGAGGTTCTTCCGGGTCCAGTGGACGTCCCGGTAATCCTAGCGCTTGTCTCGTACGGTCGCGTTCGAGTCCTGCGTTCGCGAGCGATGGGCGGTAGGAGCCTGCTTGCAGGCGAAGCCCCCGCCCGCGCCGGACCTGCCCAAACTGCCGGGTGCATCAGCGAATCCAGCCTCTGGTAATAAAATGCCCGACCGCGCGCCGGTGGTCGGGGAACCAAAAGTAAACTTCCGCCCAGTGTCCTGCGGTCGAATTGGGCCCAGCAACAAAGGACGCAGCATCAAAGTGCGTGTCCTGAGAGAGCGCACCCACCCACCGGTCATCCCGCAAACCGCGAAGCGGTTATCCGGGATCTCGATGATTGGGGCTGCCTCTACGCGGGAGATCCCGGCGCCTGGCTTCGCTCCGGCCGGGATGACATCGCGCCAAAGTGGATGTGCCACCGCGCCAACGAATGGTCGCCAAAGTGGATGTCCCGCAGAACTGAATTCTCGGCAAACTACAGCAGCGTCGCATTCACGCCCATGGGTTCTGCAGCGGCCACGAGCGTCTTGTCGAGGGAGCAAAGTTCCACGCCGTGGTTGTACGCAATGGCCAGGTGAAGATCGTCGCCCGCGCGCAACCCGGAGGCATGATCGTCGGCGAAGAGGGCAGCGGTGTGGTAATCGATAGACGAGACCGGCAGGGTCGAGAGTGACGATTCCCGCAACGCCGCAAATGCGCCAAGCACGGTCGCCCGTTCCCGGGGTGTCAGGATCTCCATTCGAACCTTCATGGACAAGGCTGCGGAGAACTCCGTAAGCACCCAGTCACTTATGCACAGCGAACCGGCGCTCTGTGCCGCCAGCCAATTCTGCATATCCTCGGTTCGGGGCTCGCGAGTGAGGGCCGCCACCAGGACGCTGGTATCCAGATAGCGCATCAGTAGCGAGCATCATCACGCATACGACGGATGAAGGTCTCATCGATACTGTTGTGCTGGGTATCCGTGACTGCACGGAGCACATTCGCATCGATCGGTTTCCTGGGTGTGGTGGCGCTGGAAAGGCGTACGACGGCCTTGCCTCGCTTGGTGATGAGAATGGATTCACCTGCAGCAGCACGTTCCGCCAGCTCACTCAGGTGGGCTTTGGCATTCGCCAGGCTAACCGTTGGCTCGGACATCCCGCACTCTCCTGACCATGTAGATGGTCATATCATACCTTCCCGGGAAGCGTAGCTGTAATGGGCGGAGACGAAGTCCGTGTCCCGAAGCAAGGCTACGATCTCCATTCGGGCCGAATTGAGCCAACAATGTGGGTGTCCCGGCGGATATTAATGGCGCAGAGCGTCTGCGAATCCCGGTCGTTGGCATCTGTATGGCGGTCGACGGTGTCAGGCAGCGCGAGTGGGGAAGAGCTTGCGGGCGGCCCCGATGCCTCGCAGATAGCGGGTCTGGCGCGCGTCGCACCGGGCCGTGATGCGACCCGGTGTCCCCACCACGCTGCCAAATTGCCGCAGCAAGCGGCTGGAGGTGAGGATGAACTGGTCTGGGTCGATTCCCAGACGTACCAGCAAGGGTGGGGTTGCACCATCAATGAAGCCGCGCTTGTCTTCGCGGATCACGCGGCCGGTTGCCTCCACGAGCTGCAGGTAGTCCTCGAACCCAAAGGGCACCGCCGGTTCCGTCCGGCCAGTGGCATCGAATGGCATTAGCGGGGCACCCGGCAGACGATTCAGGGCCCACTCGAGGTTCAGGGATTCTGCATCCTGTGGATCCGCACGCCACTGATGTCCGACCGCCCTGGCGATTCGGTACGAGCGTCTCATGCACCCTTTCGTTGAATCGGCCGCATCGATCCTCGGTGACCCGCAGGTTTGCGGGTCGTCGTCCATGGCCAACCTGAGGAGCAGGTCGGCCCTCTCGGCAACCGATGTGTAATCCGAACGCTCGGGTGTATCCGCGATCCCGGCCCGGATGGGGTTGAGGTCAACGTAGGCCATGGCGGTCAGGACAGCTTGTTCGTCGAGGAGCGCCTGGCTCTTGAAGCGTCCTTCCCAGAAGCGTCCTGTCACCCCGTCTTCGGCGTTGGCTTGCCGTGCGATCGACTCGTTCAGCACGCGCATGAACCACGAAAGATCAGCCAGACGCGAGCGATATGTCTCCGCCCAAGCGTCCACGAGCTCGATTTCCGCTTGACCGAGCCGTTCCGCATCCGCCAGATACCGCTGCACCAGGGTCGGTCCGGCAAAGAGTTGAGTCCATCGACTCAGGGCTTCGTCCCGCCCCAGGCCCTGGACCCGCGTGTCGTCCACCCGGACGACGATGTGAAAGTGGTTGCTCATCACCGCGTAGGCCGCGATGTCGATGGCGAATACCGAAGCGAGTTGCTTGATGCGGTCGGCGATCCAGCCTCGCCGGTGTTCGAAGGAGCGGCCGGTGTGCGCATCGTGGCCGCACAGAAAGGCGCGCCGCACGCAGCGCGAGACCACGTGGTACCAGGGCGTATCGTCCAGAGAGACGAGGGTCGAGCGGGGTTCGGTCATGATGAACTCCTTCCGTGGAGTAGGCCTGCCGGAACGCATGTCCGTTGCGCTCCTGCCGATAGCATAGCCATTGTCCTGAAGGTTTTCAGGAGCACGGCAAGCAAACTGGGTGTGCCTGCGGTTCCGGTATGCCCTCGCAGGGACCGGCCGAGGAAGTTGGGCGGCCGAGGAAAGTGGATGTCCCAGAAGGCCCGTTCCAGAAGGCCCGGCCCCTGCCGCAGAGCCGAGCACTAACGATTATTAGAAGTCGGGCTATGGTCCTTGAGCCAGTCTTTCAAAGCCGAGTCCATTCGCGTCTGCCAACCCTTTCCGGTGGCGCGGAATGCTTCCACGACGTCTGGCGACAGACGGATCGTGATGCGCTCTTTAGTCACAGGCAGAGGTGGGCGACCGACGCGTCGCAGGGCTTTCGTCTCGTCTTCGGAAGGCTCCCGGGTCTCTGAATCGGCATCGATTCCGGCCTGAATGGACGATTCCTCGTCGGAGTCGTTCAAGACGACCCGACGACCGCTGCGTAGCGTTAGTGATTTCGACATAACGCGCAATCTCCCGGTTGTTGGCTTTGCGCAGGCTGATGATTCTCCGCACGGACGATCGACCGGTGAATACGACGCAATACAAGCGGTTGCCCATCAATGCATATCCGAGCATTCGGCACTCGCCGTAGCTCCTCCGACGGTCTTCCATGGCCAGGAGCGTATCCCATTCGAGGCTCAGGGCATCGCCAAGTGAGACCCCGTGTTTCGCGAGGTTCGCAGCGTCCTTGTCTGCGTCAAACTCGATCTCCATTGACTTATTGTATGTACAAGAATCGGTGCGCGCAATCGCGAGAGCCGGATCCACTCGGAAGGGAACGGAATTCGTGTCTCCTGGCGGTCGGTCCTGGACACGCCACGGCGGCGACCCAGGTGGATCCTGGTCGATTTGGGGGGGGGTGAGGGAGTGCGGGATGTAGCAGCGGAGTCCGAGCCAGGCGGCTTCGGCGAATGCGGCTTATGACAAAGTGGGTGTCCCAGAGGATGGAAGTGGGTGTCCCAGAGAATTGAAAAACCCCGGCACGAGGCCGGGGTTCCGGGTAGGGGAACAATAAATCTGCCCCCTTTACGCTTTCTTCTATGCTTTTCCGTTAGAAGTCGCGGCAGCTACCAGGCCGGAAACGCTCGGGGATGGTGCCGCCGCATTCCCAGTTGACCGTTCCATCACCAGCCGTATAGTTCGCGGGCCGAAGGATGATCGTTTCACCGTCCACGTCAGGGTTGATGCCAGTGGCCGCCGTAACCTCAATCTGTCCGTTGGTCCACTCAGAGCTGGCCACAAGGTCGGACTCTTGTTCTTCAATGGCGTAACCGTCTGCCGGAAGATCGCCGTTAGAGGATACGTATTCTGCAATGTCTGTCCGACCAGCCGAAGCAGCCAAGATGATCTCGGATACTTGAGCACGCACGGTGTAATTCTGATAAGCCGGCAGCGCAATGGCGGCCAAAATACCGATGATCGCCACAACGATCATCAGTTCGATCAGCGTAAAGCCCTGCTGGGCCTTCGGCTTGTTGATTCCGGTACGCATGGCTTGATGCATGGTGATACTCCCTTGATGTGATGAAAGCTGGGCCGGAGGCCCGGCCACCCCGTGGGCAGCTGTCTCAGTAGATGCAATGGGTGTGCCAGGAACATCAGAACCCGGATAAACAGCGCTGTGTGGCCATTCGGTTTGGGGTTTGGGTCACGACATACGGCGGTTCAGATGTGTCACGTGACAAAAATGGTCACCCCAAGTGACGCGGGCGGTCAGTTTGTTTGGGGGTTTTGTCACTGGAGGCGACCCCGGCTCTTCGCAGCGCGGTGGCCGGTGGGCCAGGGGTGCGACGGGGCGGATTACGCGCTGGCAGGTGCTTCGCCGCCAAGGCGGCTCCTACAGGGTGGACAAGGCTCTGCCCGACAAGTGGTTTTGGTGCGGGTGCGGTTCAGCGCTGGGCGAGTAGATCGGCTGGGCGGAGGATGCGGATGCCGTGGAAGGGATCGAGGTCGAGCAGGTCGGCGTCTCCGGTGACGATGGCATGGGCCTCGCCGTGGACGGCGACTTCGAGGAACTTGTCGTCTTTCGGATCGCGACAGGCCGTGATTGGGGTGGTGATCGCAACGAACCGTGCAATGCCCCCCAGCAGGCGGATGAACTGCTGTCGCTCCGCTTGACTGATGTAGGGATCGAATTTGGGGCGCGAGAGAACCTGGACGAGCTCGTCGAGGGTGGCCTCCGAGACCAGGAGAATGCCCCGGTCGAGAGCGTGGTCAACGGCCCGCGCCGCAGGGCCGGATGGAACCAGGAGGCGACTGACGAGCAGGTTCGTGTCCAGTACCCACCGACGCTGCCGGTTGGACTCAGTCATCCGCGAGCAGTTGGTCGAGCTTTTCCTGGGTCAGGCCGGCCGCTTCGGCCTTGCCACCGATCTGGTCGCAGAACCGGCGGAACTCATTCACGTTCAGGTGGACCAGGCGCTCGTATTCTTCGGGCGAAAGGACCACGGCCACATCGCGTTTCTGGCGCTGGATGATGACGGGCTCCTTGCGCGCGGATTCGATGACGGCTGCCAAGCCCTGCTTGGCTTCGCTTGCGCTGACGGTACGCATGTCGGTTCCCTTCTGTCTATTAGGTACAGATTGTACAAAATAGCTAGGGGTAGCGCTATCGGCGGCGGTATCGGGTTCAGGCGATCGGTTTGTGGATTGGGCCGTTGATGCGTGCCAAGGGCGCTGTTGCCGATTTCGTCGTTGTTCCGGGTGGTCCTCGGTGGTGGTCCGGGATGCGGTGGGTTTCGCTCATCGGCGGAGATCCCGGCTCTTCGCTTCGCTGCGGCCGGGATGACGGGGGCTGCCGGTATGAGGGGGGCAGGCTCGGGCTTGTCGCGGGCCTGGTGGGGTGGTGCTCGAGAGCGGTAACGAGGGGGTGGCACGGTGCGGGTGTCATACTTTGGCGAGGGTTTCGCGGGCAGGCCTGCTCTCACGAAGGGCGCTCGCCCAGGGCTCTGCCTCCCCAGAGGTCGTTTGCACAGGGACTTCTTCTACGGTGGTGCGGTGCTGGGGTCACACTTTGGCGGGGGCTTCGCGGGCGAGCCCGCTCCCACAAAGTCCGCTCCCACGAAGGGCGTTGCCAGAAGGGGGCGCCCGCGGGGAGGGTGGTGTTTCGGTGCCGGCCAGGCGTTGGCAGGGGCTTCGCCTGCAAGCAGGCTCCTACGGAGAATGCGAATCAGAGGCCGAGGATGGCGACGGCGGTGGCGAAGTAGATGGTGATGCCGACGACGTCGACGACGGAGGTGATCAGCGGGGCGCTGGCGACGGCCGGGTCGACGCCGAAGCGGGTGAGGGTGAAGGGGAGTAGCAGGCCGAACATGGAGCCGAACAGGACGACCAGGAACATGCCCAGCGCGATGGCGTTGGCGACCTCGAAGCTGCCCAGCCAGTTGCCGGAGAGCCAGATGGCGCCGGCGAGGGTGGCACCCAGGGCGGAGGAGACGAGGATCTCCTTGCCGCCCAGGCGCCACCAGTCCTGGAGTTTGATGTCGTTGGTGGCCAGTGAGCGCACCACGAGCGTGGAGGCCTGGGCGCCGGCGTTGCCCCCGGTGGCGATGACCATGGGCAGGAAGAAGATCAGCGCCACGACGGTCTCGATGGCGGCCTCGAAGTGGGCGATGGCCATGCCGGAGAGGATGTTCACGGCGACCAGGATCACCAGCCAGCCGATGCGCTTGCGGTAGAGGAGCTGCATGCTGGCGTCGCGCAGAGAGAGCACGACGTCGCCGACCGCCGCCATGCGGTGGAAATCCTCGGTGGTCTCGGCGCGCAGCACGTCCATCACGTCGTCGACGGTGATGATGCCGAGCAGGTGTCCGTCGTCGTCCACGACCGGGAGCACGTCCAGGTCGTAGTGGGAGATGCGGTGGGCGGCCTCTTCGCGGTCTTCCTCCGCCGCGATGCTGACGACATCCGTGTGCATGCGTTCGCGCACGCTGGTGGACGGACGCGACAGCAACAGCTCCTTCAGGCGCACCCAGCCGAGCAGTTCGCCGTTGGGTGTGATCACGAAGATGGTATTGACGGTCTCGGCCAGATCGCTGTGTTCACGCAGGTGATCCATGGCCTCGGCCACGGACCAGTCCGGCTGGACGGTGGCGAACTCGGGCGTCATCAGGCGCCCGGCGCTCTCCTCCGGGTAGCCGAGTAGGGTCTCCAGGGCCTCCTGGTCGTCGTCCGGGAGGGTCTCGAGCAGGGATTCGGCCTCTTTGTCCTCCAGGCCGTCGATGACGGAGACGGCGTCGTCGTAGGACAGCGCGGCAACCAGGCGGCTGGCGTGCGCGTCGTCCAGCGCCTGGAACACCCGTGACTGATGGTCCGGTTCCAGGTGGGCGTAGATCTCTGCCGTGCACTCGACGTCCAGGCGCTGGAAGAACGCCTCCATCCGCTCGGCCGGCAGGGCCTCCAGTGCGTCGGAGAGGTCCGGCGCGGCGTAGGAGCCGCAGATTGCCTGCAGGACGTCCGCCTCCGGTTCGTCCAGGGCGTCGGCGATCACCTGCGGCAGGGTCTCGAGATCGGGTTCGGTGGCGCTCATGCGCGAGGTCTCTTACGGAGTCGCCAGGCCGAGCAGGGCTACGGCTAGCGAGAAGTAGATCAGGATACCGCCGATGTCGGCGAGCGAAGTGACCAGCGGGACGCTGGCCGTGGCCGGATCGAGGCGGAGCTTGTTCAGGACCACCGGCAGCAGCATGCCGAGGATGCTGGCCACGGTGACGATGACGGTCATGGCCAGGGCGACCAGCAGTGCGATCTCCGGGCCGCCGCGCCACAGGCCGACCAGCGAGACCGCCACGCCCATGCTGACGCCCAGGGTCACGGAGACGCCCATCTCCTTGGCCCACAGCTTGAGCCAGTCGCGGGCGGTGACCTCGCCGGTGGCCATGGCACGCACCATCAGCGTGGAGCTTTGCGCGCCTGCGTTACCACCGGAGGCGATCAGCAGCGGGAGGAAGAACACCAGTACCACCACCGCTTCGATGATCTCTTCGTACTGGGAGATCATCATGGCGCCGATGGTATTGAAGGCCACCAGGCCCAGCAGCCAGCCGATCCGCTTGCGATAGAGCAGGAACGGGCTCGCCTCCTGCGGCGACAGGGGCAGGGTGCCCACCGAGCCCAGCTTGTGGAAGTCCTCGGTGGATTCGGCCTCGATCAGGTCCATTACGTCGTCCACCGTGACCACGCCCAGCAGCTCGCCGGTCTCGCCGACGACGGGAAGGGTCTCCAGGTCGTAGTGCTGGATGCGGCGGGCGGCCTCCACCGCGTCCTCGGACACGGCGATGGTGATCGGCTCGCCCTCGCCCAGCAGGTCGCGCACCGGGCTGTCGGCACTGGCGCGGAGGAAGTGGCGGATGGGCACGGCGGCCAGGAGGACGCGGTCCTGGTCGACCACGAAGATCACGTTGTTGGAGTGCTCGTCGGCGTTGCGGCGGATGAACGCCAGTGCGCGCTTGAGGGTCCAGTCGGGGTCCACCGCGACCACGTCCGGCGACATCACGCGGCCGACCGAGTCTTCCGGGTAGTTGAGCTGCTTGAGCGCCCGGCGGATCGCCCGGAACGGCAGCAGGCGCAGGTAGCCGCGCAGGGTGTCCGGGTCCAGGGTCTGGAGCAGGGCGGTGAGGTCGTCCGCCTCCATCTCGGAGAGGATGAAGCGGGCATCCTCGCGCGGGGAGGCCTCCAGCAGGCGGATCTGATGTGCCGTGTCGAGGTAGGCGAACACGTCCGCCTTGCGCCCGGGCGGCAGCAGGTTGAACACGGCGCAGAGGTCATCGTCGCCCAGCTCCATCAGCGCGTGGGCGATATCCTGCACGCGCATGTAGTCGAGCAACTCGTGGAGCCCGTCGCGGTCGTCCAGACGCAACAACTCCTTCAGCTCGATGATGGACTGTTCGAGGTGAAGCTCCATGCCCTTCTCCCGGCGGCATCGGGGCGCTCGGAGTGGACTGTGCTCGGGCACAGACCGGCGAGGCGCCGCACGGATGCGGTGGATGGTCCAGGTTCGGGTCGGGCTGGGCCCGGCCGCTCCCGGCTCTTTGATCAAAGAGGCCTGACGGAAGCGACCGGTCGGGGAACGGGCGCTTGCCGCTAGGCGCGGATAGATCGACTTCGTGATCGACGTTTCAAGGCGTGTTCCCGCGTGTGGACATGCTACTTATTCTAACGGATGACGGGCCTCAATCAACCGCTTGTGCGGGGTTTTGAAACATTCATCTACTCTTCATGGTCTGCAGGGGGGCAGAGGGTGCGGGGTGTTCAATGAGGATTGTTCGCCTGCGAGCAGGCTCCTACGGGGAGGTTCCCTTGCCGGGTAGGAGCCTGCTCGCAGGCGAAGATTCGTGTGATTGAGAAGGTGTGCGATGGAGCAACAAGGCTCTGTAGAAGGCGTGGTGCTGTCGCTGACCGATGTGGCGTTTGCCTACCCCGGCGAGGGGGAGGTGCTGCACGGGGTGAATTTCGCGCTTCGCGCCGGGGAGCGGGTGGCGATCGTCGGCGAAAGCGGCAGCGGCAAGTCCACCCTGCTGCATCTGGCGGCCGGGCTGGAGGCGGCGGCGCGCGGCCAGGTGCACCTTACGGGGCAGGCGCTGGCGGGGCTGGACGAGGCGGCGCGCACGCGCCTGCGGCGGGGCCGCGTGGGGATCGTGTTCCAGTCGTTTCACCTGATTCCGACGCTGACCGTGCTGGAGAATGTGATGCTGCCACTGGAGCTGGCGACAGACTTGTCTGCCGGCGAACGCCGCGAGCGCGCCGCGGCGCAGCTGGAGGCGGTGGGGCTGGGCGACAAGGGCGCGCGGTATCCGGAGGCCCTGTCCGGGGGCGAGCAGCAACGCGTCGCGATCGCGCGGGCGCTGGTGCACGAACCCGCGCTGATCCTGGCGGACGAGCCCACCGGCAACCTCGACTCGCGCACCGGCGAGACGGTGTTTGCCCTGTTGCTGGAGCAGGCTCGGGCCACCGGTTGTTCGTTGCTGCTGGTGACCCACAGTCATGAACTGGCGGGTCGGCTGGACCGGGTTCTGACCATGCGCGACGGGCTTCTGCAGTCGGCCGGTTCCACGGAAGCCGCTTCCGCATGAGCCTTCTGGTCCTGCGAGCCTGGCTGCGCGACTGGCGCCGGCGGCCGCTGCAGCGGTTGCTGACGCTGGTGGGGGTGATCATTGGCGTGGCCGTGGTGCTCGCGGTGGACCTGGCGAACCAGTCGGCCCAGCGGGCGTTTGACCGCTCGATGGACGAGGTTGCGGGAGCTGCGACGCACCAGGTCCTCGGGCCGGCCAGCGGGTTCGACGAGGCCTTGTACCGCGAGCTGCGTGTGGCCGGATGGCGTGATACCGCTCCGATCGTGGAGGGGCCGGCCCGTCTGCCGGACGGCAGCACGATCTATGTGCTGGGTGTCGATCCTCTGGCCGAGGGGCCGTTTCGCGGCGCGGCTTCGGATATCGGGGATGCCCCGGTGCAGCGGCTGGTGACCGAGCCGGGGACGATTCTGCCGCCGGTGGGCTGGTTCCGCGATTCGGGCCGGGCTCATGGGTCGCGTGTGACGCTGGAGGCGGCGGGGGGTGCGCGCGAGGTGACGGTCATTGATCGCGCGGCCGAGCGCGACCAGGCGGACGCCGCGACCGATGAGGGTGGTGGCTCGCTGTGGGTGACGGATGTCGCCACGGCGCAGGGGCTGCTCGACCGGCTGGGGCGGCTGGATCGGATCGATGTGCGGCTGACGGATGCCGAGGTCGATGTGCTGGCCGAGGCTCTGCCCGCCGAACTGGAGCTGGTGCCGGTGGAGAGTCGTGGACAGGCCGCGCGCGAGCTGGCGCAGGCATTTCGCACCAACCTGACGGCGATGAGCCTGCTGGCACTGCTGATCGCGGCGTTCTTGATCTACAACACGCAGACCTTTGCCGTGCTCCGGCGCCGCGAGGTGATCGCGAGTCTGCGCCTGGTCGGTGTAGGCCGGCGGGCGATCTTCGGCGTGGTGTTGCTGGAGGCGTTGCTGGTCGGCGTGATCGGGACGCTGCTGGGCGCGCTACTGGGCATTGCGCTGGCGCAGGTGCTGGTGGCGCAGGTGGCGCAGACCGTCACGGATCACTTCTTCGCGGTGGCAGTAACCGGGGTGACGCCGCGCCCGCTGGCCCTAGGGGCGGTATTCCTGCTGGGAGTGGGGCTGTCGCTGGCGGCGGCGCTGGCCCCTGCCTGGGAGGCGGCGCGCGCGGCCGGTGCGGGCAGCACGGGGCGCGGGGGGCTGGAGCGCCGTGCCCGTCGCTGGGCGGCATGGCTGGCTGTGCTGTCCATGGCGCTGTTGCTCGCGGGGGGTGGTTTGATCGTCACCGGTGCGGGGGCGCTGGTGGGCGGCTTCGTGGCGTTGTTCCTGTTGATTGCCGGATTGGTGTTGCTGCTGCCCTGGGTACTGGTGTGGACGCTGCGCGGGCTGGCGGCGCTGGTTCGCGGGGTGACCCTGCCGCGCATCGCGGTGCGCAGCCTGGAGCGCAGCCTGTCGCGCAGCGCGCCTGCTACCTCGGCGCTGACCCTGGCGCTGGCGGCAGCGATCGGCGTGGCGGTGATGGTCGGCAGCTTTCGCGGCAGTGTGGAGCAGTGGCTGGGCCAGGCGCTGACGTCGGATCTTTACGTGGTGCCCGCGGCGCCGGCTTCGGCGCGCGGTGGTGCGCGTCTGCCCGAGGACTGGATGGCCGACCTGGTGGCGCGCTCGGGAGCCGTGTCGGTCAGTACCGGGTCCAGTCAGGAGGTCGTCAGCGAGCGCGGCCTGGTCGATCTCTATGTGGTGCGACCGCATGCCAACTGGCTGGATTATCTGCCGCTTTTGGAGAGCACGGTGGCGCGTGAAGCGCTGGGGGAGCGGCTCGCGACAGAGGATGCGGTGCTGGTGACCGAGCCGTTTGCGGCGCACCACGACGTTCGGCCGGGGGATCGGCTGTCGCTGGCGGTGCCCGGCGGCCAGCGCCCCTTCGAAGTCCTCGGGATCTACCGTGATTACGGCAACCCGAGCGGTACTGTGCTGATGACCCAGGCGGCCTTTGTCCGGGCGGGCATGCCACCCGACGGAGTGGGGTCGTTCGGGCTGCGATTGCCGGCGGGTGTGGATGTGGAAGCGGTCGTGGAACGGCTGGAGGCATGGCTGGCAGAGCAGGACCGCCCAGCCCTGGTTACGCGCCCGGGCGATATTGAGCAGGAGTCGATGGCGATCTTCGACCGGACGTTTGCCATTACCCATTTGCTGCGGGTGATCACGCTGGTGGTGGCCTTCATCGCGATCCTGGGCGCGCTCATGGCGCTGCAGATGGAGCGGGCGCGCGAGTTCGCCACGCTGCGCAGCCTCGGGCTGTTGCCCGGGGGCGTGCGTAGTCTTGTCGTGCTGCAGGGCGGGGTACTCGGCACGTTTGCCGCGCTGGCGGCGATCCCGCTGGGGCTGGGCATGGGCTGGCTGCTGATCGAGGTGATCAATCGCGAGGCCTTCGGCTGGGGGATGGACCTGCGTCTGCCCTGGGACGAGGTGGTCGAGACCGTGCTGCTGGGGATCGGAGCGGCATTGCTGGCCTCGGCCATCCCGGCGTGGCGGATGGCGCGCATGCGGCTGGTGCCGGCCCTTAGAGAGGTGCCGTGATGGACTGGATGAGGCGTTGGTTGGGACATGTGGGAGCGGGCTTGCCCGCGAATGGGGTTTGGCAGGGTCCAGCGCGGGCAGGGGCTTCGCCTGCAAGCAGGCTCCCACTGGGGCTGCGCCTGCGGGTGGTTATGGTGCTGATGATGGTGGGGGTGTTGGGCGCCTGCGGGGGTGTGGATCCGCCCGAGACCGATGATCCGGGGGTGACCGGATTGCGGGTGGGCGAGGCCCTGGGCGGGGAGGAGACGGACGGGTTCCGGCGTGCGGATGCGCCGCGGGTGTTCGAGTTTCCGCGTGATCACGGGCCGCACCCGGGGTTTCGCAACGAGTGGTGGTATGTGACCGGCAATCTCGACGGGCCGGAGGGCGAGCGGCTGGGCTTTCACATCACCTTCTTCCGCGTCGGGCTGGCGCCGGAGCTGGCGGGGGATGCGCGCTGGCACGACTCGGCCTGGGCCAGCCCGGATATCTGGATGGCGCATACGGCGGTGATCGACCGCGAGGCCGGGCACCATGCCTCCGAGGAGCGCTTCGTGCGCGACGGGGCGGGGCTGGCGGGGGCGTCCGATCCGGTCGGACGGGTTTGGGCCGAGGACTGGCAGCTCGCGGATCTGGACCAGGACCGCTGGACGCTCGACTTCAGCGTGGACGACTACCGGCTGGCGCTGGAACTGGAGCCCCGGCGTGGCCCGGTGCTCCAGGGCGAGGCGGGGCTCAGCCAGAAGGGCCCGGAGCCGGGCAATGCCTCCTACTACTACTCCATGCCACGCATCGCGGTGCGCGGGGAGGTCGAGCGCGCGGAGCACGGGCGCCTGGCGGTGACCGGTCAGGCCTGGATGGACCGCGAGTGGAGCACCAGTGCGCTGTCCGAGGATCAGGTGGGCTGGGACTGGTTCGCGTTGCAGTTCGACGACGGGCTGGACGTCATGTACTACCAGCTGCGCAAGGAGGGAGGCGAGCCGCATCCGCTGTCCAAGGGCCGCTGGATGCCGGCGGATGGCGACGACCGGCTGCTGGAGCCCGACCAGGTCGAACTGGAGCCCCGGCGCTGGGCCACACAGCCCTCCGGCAATCGCTATCCGGTGGAGTGGGCCATGCGCATCGCGACGCCGGACGGCTCGGCGTCACGCGAATTCACCGTGCGCGCCATCCGCGACGAACAGGAGATGGATACCGTGATCCGCTACTGGGAGGGCGCCGTGGATATCCTCGATCCGGACGGAGAGGCGATCGGGCGAGGCTTTGTGGAGCTGACGGGGTACGAGGACTAGGGCGTTTCGACCACAGAGCGCACAGAGGACACAGAGAACAGCCAGGTCAAAAGCGAAAAGCTTTCACAGGAAGATTGGAAGATCGGAAGGTTTTTTGGGTCCGGCAGTGCTGCGTCGGAGGCAGGATCAGCCCTCGCGCGCTGGGGGTGCCCGGGCGCCCCACAACAACCCTTCCTACCTTCCAATCTTCCTGTTAATCGCTTTCGACCCGGCCTCTCTCCGTGTCGTCTGTGCCCTCTGTGGTGCAACAGGGCGGCTCGCAGGAGGGGGTGGCGCGAGGCCACCCCGGGGGTTACCAGTCCATCGCCTCGTGCGGGATGTCGAGGTCGAAGTCGTCCTTAAGATGGGCGCGCAGGGCGCGTTCTTCCATCAGGCGTTCCAGGGTGCGGCGGGCGGCGTGACGCGCCGGGCCGCGGTCGTTCACGAGCTGAGTGTCGAACAGGCTGGCGATCTCGTCGGCGCCATCGGCCGCATCATCGATCGTCGGGTCCATTGTCGGGTCTCCTGACAAGCCGGCCGGGCCACCCCGGACTGCGGTATCAGAAAAGCCTTATATACCGTTTCGGCCGGCCCGCAAGCAGAAAATTCTTATTGTTCCTCGTTTTCCCTTATGGAGTACGCGATCCGAACTCGAGCGGACGCTGCTGGTCCATGGTGCACGAGTGGCGGCGTTTCCCGTCGCCGCCGAACAGTTGCGAGGGCAGGCCATGCTGATCCGCACCCGACGTCGTTCCGAGTGTTCCCGTAGCGAGATTACCCCGCCGGAGGTCTACGCGCGGCGGCGCGATTTCCTGCGAACGGGGATCGGGCTGGGCGCTGGTCTGGCGCTCGGTGGGCTGGGCGCGGCGCTGCCGGCCTCCGCCGCGCTGCGGGGGTATCCGCTGGAGTTCGAGCCGAGCGATTTCTCCACCGACGAGTCGAAGACCTCGTACGACGAGATCACCAGTTACAACAACTTCTTCGAGATGGGCCCGGGGAAGGGGGATCCGAAGACCTACGCCGATCAGCTGAAGACCGATCCCTGGACGATCACGGTGGACGGGCTGTGCGACAACCCGGGTGAGTACGCGGTGGAGGACTTCATCAGCCCCTGGTCGCTGGAGGAGCGCATCTATCGCATGCGCTGTGTGGAAGGCTGGTCGATGGTGATCCCCTGGATCGGCTTCGAGTTGAACCGCATCATCGAGCAGGCGCAGCCGCGCGGGGGTGCGCGCTACGTGGCGTTCGAGAGTATTCACGACCCCGAAAACCTGCGGGGGCAGCGGCCCCGGCGCCGGGCCAGTTCCGGTGGTTTGCAGTGGCCCTATACCGAGGGCCTGCGCCTGGACGAGGCGATGCACCCGCTGACCATCCTCGCGGTAGGTCTGTACGACGAGGTGCTGCCTAACCAGAACGGGGCGCCGATCCGGCTGGTGGTACCGTGGAAGTACGGCTTCAAGAGCATCAAGTCCATTCAGCACATCCGCTTCGTCGAGGGCCAGCCACCGACCCTGTGGAACCAGGCGCAGCCTGACGAGTACGGCTTTTACAGCAACGTGAATCCGGACGTGGATCATCCGCGCTGGTCGCAGCGCACCGAGCGCCGCATCGGCGAGTTCCGGCGCCGGCGCACGGAGATGTTCAACGGTTACGGGGACGAGGTGGCGTCGCTGTACGAGGGCATGGACCTGCGCGAGCACTTCTGACGGGATGGGGGCATGACCGCCACAACCCGTCGAGCCCGGTCCCGTCCGCCCACCGGTGTGTGGTGGGCCGTCCTGTTGGTGGCGCTTCTGCCGGCCATGTGGATCGGCTTGCGTACGCTTGGCTGGTTCGGCGGGTTGGGTGTGAACCCGATCGAGAAGCTGCTGGAGCTATCCGGCACGCACGCGATGATCGCGCTGCTGGTGGCGTTGGCGGTGACCCCGTTGCGGCAGATGACCGGGCTGGCGTGGCTCACCCGGTTGCGGCGGATGCTGGGGCTGGTCGCGTTCGGTTACGTGACCGCGCACGCCCTGATCTGGCTGGGGGTGGA
The DNA here is from genome assembly GCF_000377465.1 of Thioalkalivibrio sp. ALE30. Classification (NCBI taxonomy): domain Bacteria; kingdom Pseudomonadati; phylum Pseudomonadota; class Gammaproteobacteria; order Chromatiales; family Ectothiorhodospiraceae; genus Thioalkalivibrio; species Thioalkalivibrio sp. ALE30. The sequence goes on from NZ_KB898171.1 coordinate 222,611, forward strand.
CCTGTTCTTCGACTGGGAACTGGTGCTCTACGACCTGACCGAGCGCCCGTTCGTGATGGTCGGTTTCGCCGCCTGGGTGATCCTGCTGGCGCTGGCGGTCACCTCCACCGATGGTGCCCAGCGCTGGCTCAAGAAGGGGTGGGTCTGGCTGCACCGCGGGGTGTACGTGGCCGGCGTGCTGGCTATCCTGCATTTCCTGTGGCTCGCGCGGGCCGACTATGCCGAGGTCGCGCTGTACGCGGCCATCCTGGCCTTCCTGCTCGGCTGGCGCGTCGTCTACCGCTGGCAGACCCGCCGGCGCATCCATGCCCGCCGCCGCGCGCTCGCCTGAAGGTTCAGGTCAAGGGCGTTTCACAGGAAGATGGGAAGACAGGAAGGTTTTGATTGTGGGGGCCGAGATTTCGCCCACCGCGCGATGCTAGCCGCCGCGCCGGGGATGCCACCTCACCAATAACCCTTCCTAACTTCCCATCTTCCTGTTAACGCTTTTCGCCCTTACGACGTGCGCTGGTCGGCGTTAAGGGTGATGAGGAATTCGAGCAGGGCCTTCTGGGCGTGGAGGCGGTTTTCGGCCTCGTCCCAGACGACGCTTTGCGGGCCTTCCAAAACCTCGGTGGAGACCTCTTCCTCGCGGTGGGCGGGGAGACAGTGCATGAACAGGGCGTCGTCGTTGGCGAGCCGCATCAGGTCGGCATCGACGAAGAATCCGGAGAAGGCCCGGCGGCGGGCGCTCTTTTCCTGTTCCTGCCCCATGCTGGCCCAGACGTCGGTGACGACCAGATCCGCACCCTCGGCGGCGGCGCGGGCATCGCGGGTCAGCTCGAAGTGTTCGCGCGTGGTATCGACCACGCTGGGCTCCGGGTCGTAGCCCTCGGGGCAGGCGGCCACCAGCTGGAAGCCCAGCAGGCGCGCGGCGTACATGTAGCTGTGGCACATGTTGTTGCCGTCGCCGATCCAGGCGACGCGCTTGCCGCGGATGTCGCCGCGATGCTCGAAGTAGGTCTGCAGGTCGGCCAGCAGCTGGGCCGGATGCTCGAGATCGGTCAGGCCGTTGATCACCGGCACCGTGGCGTGCTTGGCGAACAGCTCGATCTTTTCGTGTTCGTAGGTGCGGATCATCACGCAGTCGACCATGCGCGAGAGCACGCGGGCGGTGTCCTCGATCGGCTCGCCGCGTCCCAGCTGGGTGTCGCGCGGGGACAGGAACAGGGCGTTGCCGCCCAGCTGCTGCATGCCCACTTCGAACGACACGCGGGTGCGGGTGGAGGACTTCTCGAAGATCATGCCGAGGGTCTTGCCGCGCAGCAGGTCGTCGTGGTGCTCGCCGGCCTTCAGTTGCTGCTTGAGCTCGATGGCGCGCTGCAGCAGGGCCCGGGTTTCGTCGCCGGAGAGATCCAGGAACGAGAGGTAGTGGCGTGGGTTCATGCGGAGACCTCGTTGGCTTGGGGTGACGCCAGGAACGCGTCCACCAGGTCGGCTACGGTTACGGCGATCTGTTCCACCTGGTCGTCGTCGATGATCAGCGGTGGCAACAGGCGAATGACCCGATCCGCGGTCACGTTCAGGATCAGCCCCCGCTCCAGCGCCGCCATGACCAGCTCGCCGGCCGGGCGGTCCAGTTCGACCCCGATCATCAGACCGCGGCCACGCACGGCGACGACGCCCGCATGGTCCGCGAGGCGGTCGTGCAGCCGTTTCAGCAGGAGCTCGCCCTGACGGGACGCCTGTTCGCACAGGGCCTCGTCCTGCATCACATCGAGTACGGCCAGCGCCGCCCGGCACACCAGCGGGTTGCCGCCAAACGTGGTGCCGTGCATGCCCGGGCTGAAGAGCTCGCGGGCGGCACCGGCCACCAGATTGGCGCCAATGGGGATGCCGTTGCCGAGACCCTTGGCCAGGCTGACCACATCCGGGGTGATGCCCTCGTGCTGGAAGGCGAACCAGTGCCCGGTACGGCCGATGCCGGCCTGGATCTCGTCCAGCATCAGCAGCCAGCCGTGCTGGTCGGCCAGTTCGCGCAGGCGGCGCAGGTAGCCGGGCGGCGGGACATGGATGCCGCCCTCGCCGGTGACCGGCTCCACCAGGATCGCGACGACGTCCGGGTCGGCCGCCAGGGCTTCGACGGCCTCGGCGTCGCCGTGGGGCACATGCACAAAGCCCGATACCAGCGGCTCGAATCCGGCCCGGACCTTCGCGTTGCCGGTGGCGGACAGGGTGGCCATGGTGCGGCCATGGAAGCTGCCCTCCATCACCACGATCTTCGGCTCGGCGATCCCGCGGGCACGGCCATGCAGGCGGGCGAGCTTGATCGCCGCCTCGTTGGCCTCGGCCCCCGAGTTGCAGAAGAAGGCGCGATCCATGCCGGACAGCTTGCACAGGCGCCGCGCCAGCTGTTCCTGCAGCGGGATGCGGTAGAGGTTGGAGGTGTGCACCAGGGTGCTGGCCTGGTCGCAGACGGCCTGGGCCACCTTGGGGTGGGCGTGGCCGAGGCCGCACACGGCAATGCCGGACAGGGCGTCGAGATAGCGCTTGCCGTCGGTATCCCACAGCCAGGCGCCTTCGCCGCGCTCGAAGGCAACGGGCAGGCGCTTGTAGGTGTTCTGCAGGGCGTCGCTCATGGGGTTCTCCGAAACCAAAGAGCCGGCGGAGGGCCGCCGGCTCGATGAAAGGCGCGGCCGCGTCATGCGGCCAAAGGCGCCTAGTTTAGTCCGCTTGGGACTTTACTTCATCTGCTGGGCCACAAAGTCCCAGTTCACCACGGCCCAGAAGTTCTCGAGGTACTTCGGGCGGGCGTTGCGGTAGTCGATGTAGTAGGCGTGTTCCCAGACGTCGCAGGTCAGCAGCGGGGTCTTGCCGTCGCGCAGCGGGTTCGCGGCGTTGGAGGTGTTGACGATCTCCACCGAGCCATCATTGTTCTGCACCAGCCAGGTCCAGCCGGAGCCGAAGTTGCCAACGGCGGACTCGTTGAACTTCTCCTTGAAGGCGTCGAAAGAGCCGAAGGCGCTGTTGATGGCATCGGCCAGCTTGCCCGAGGGCTCGCCGCCGGCGTTCGGGGCCATGCAGTTGAAGTAGAAGGTGTGGTTCCAGACCTGGGCGCCGTTGTTGAAGATGCCGCCGGCCGGGGCCTTCTTGATGATGTCTTCCAGCGTGGCGTTTTCGAACTCGGAGCCCGGCAGCAGGCCGTTCAGCTTGGTCACGTAGGTCGCGTGGTGCTTGTCGTGATGGTATTCCAGCGTCTCGGCGGAGATGTGCGGCTCCAGCGCGTTCTTGGCGTAGGGCAGATCGGGCAGTTCGTAGGCCATGAAAGACTCCTTGGACAGTGTCGTGAGAAACTGCTGTGGCAGCGTCCCGAAACGGGGACGCCGCATAACGGGACAACGATAGTCACGTTGCCCGGACGATGCAATTTCCGATGGTACGGGTTGGTTTTGGCCCGGGCCGTATACCCTGATGTTTGACCGACGAAAGAGGCCCATGGCAGCGACCGAGGACACGGCAGGGCAACGCGACACCCAACCGGAAAAGACCCCTCCGGTGAACTGGCGCGGGCGCATCGGTCTGTTGCTGGGGCCGGCGATCTTCGTCATCTTCCTGCTGGTGCCGGCCCCGGCGGGGTTCGATCCGGCGGCCTGGCGGGTTCTGGGCCTGACGCTGTTCATGGCGACCTGGTGGATCAGCGAGGCCCTGCCGCTGCCGGTGACGGCGCTCCTGCCGATCGCGGTCCTGCCGGTGCTCGACATCGTGCCCATGGACGAGGCCACCGCGCCGTACGCGAATCCGATCATTTTCCTGTTCATGGGCGGCTTCGCCATTGCCCTGGCCGTGCAGCGCTGGGATCTCCACCGGCGCATGGCGCTGGCGATCGTGGCGCGCGCCGGCAATCGCCTGCATGTGCTCGTGGGGGCCTTCATGCTGGCCACGGCGGGGTTGTCCATGTGGGTCAGCAATACCGCGACGGCGGCCCTGATGCTGCCGATCGCGCTCTCGGTGCTTGGACTGATCGAGCGCGGCGCGTCTCCACAGGGGCCGGACATGGAATCGCGACGCCCGGCCCTGGCGCTCCTGCTGGGCATCGCGTTCGCCGCGAACATCGGGGGCATGGCGACCATCATCGGTTCGCCGCCGAATGCCCTGACGGCCGCGTACCTCGGGGATCGCCACGGGATGGAGATCGGGTTCCTGGAATGGATGACCCTGGGGCTGCCGCTGGCGGCGGTGCTGCTGGCCCTTGCGTGGTGGTCGCTGACTCGCTGGGTGTTTCCGGTGCACCGGGTGGAGCTGAACGGTCTGCGCGCGCTGCTGGACGAACAGCGCGCGACCGTGGGCCCCTGGTCGGTCGCGGAAAAGCGGGTGGCCGGGGTGTTTCTGCTGGTTGCGCTGGCCTGGCTGACACGGCCGCTGCTCGAGGGCTGGCTACCGATCTCGCTGACCGATGCCGGCATCGCGATCCTCGGGGCCGGGTTGCTGTTCCTGGTCCCGTCGGGGTCGCGCGAACAGCGCCGGCTGCTGAGCTGGGACAATACGCGCGAGCTCCCCTGGGGCGTGCTGTTGCTGGTAGGCGGGGGCTTGAGCCTGGGTGCGGCGATCGAGTCCAGCGGGCTGGCGGAGCTGGCGGCGGATGCCCTGGTGATCGCCCAGGCCTGGCCGCTGATCCTGATCATGGCCGGGGTGGCGCTCCTGACCATGACCCTGAGTCATGTGACGAGCAATACCGCCACGGCGGCCACGCTGTTGCCGCTGGTGACCGCGTTCGCGCTGAGCATGGAGGTGCCCGTACTGCTGTTGGCCCTGCCGGTGGCGTTTGCGGCATCGGTGGCCTTCATGCTGCCGGTGGCGACGCCACCCAACGCCATCGTGTTCGCCAGCAACCGGCTGCGGGTGCTGGACATGGTGCGTGGCGGGGCATTGCTCTCGGTGCTGGCGCTGGTGCTGATCAGCCTGGTGGTCTACGCGTTTGCCGAGATTCTGTTGTTGTAGCCCGTCTGAGCGCGGAGCTCGGAAGCGGCCCACCGAAGCAATCTTGTCCCCTGAGAACCTGTGGGGAAGAAAGTACCTTCGTATTCAAGTTTTAGGATTCGCCGCCGCTAGGTAGGACGACTGACCTGAATCTTGATTCTGAAGCCGGCCGTGACCGGTGCAGGAAAGGACGCGCAGACATGTTTGACAATATCCGGATTGGCGTGCGGCTCATGGTGGGCATCATCGGCGTGGTCGTGCTCGCCGTGGTGCTGACGCTGGTGGTGGTGATGAACGCCCTGGGCACGATGGCGGACCGCGCCGAGCAGCGCGAGCTGAACGACCTGGCCGGACAGTTGCTGGATCGGCTGGACCAGGAGGCGGCGCGAGCCACGGCGATGGCCGAGACGGTCGCCCGCATCCCGGATATCCAGGAGGCATTGGCCACGGGCGATCGCGAACGGCTGGCTGCGATGACCGTGCCGACCTTCGAGTCGCTGAGCACGGACTACGGGGTGCGCCAGTACCAGTTCCATACGCCGCCGGCGACGTCCTTCCTGCGCGTGCATCGTCCGGACCGCTTCGATGACGACCTGTCCGGCTTCCGCCAGACCGTGGTCGATACCAACAATAACCAGGCGCCGATCTCCGGTCTGGAAGAGGGTGTGGCGGGCCTCGGGATTCGAGGTGTCGTGCCGATCGCCCATAACGGTGAGCACGTGGGCTCGGTGGAGTTTGGCCTGTCCTTCGGTGATCCCTTCTTCGAGCAGTTTACCGAGGAGCTGGGGGCGCCGGTCGCGCTGTACCTGCGGGACGACGGACGTTTCAGCCGCTTTGGCGGCACCATCGATGGCGAGGCCACCTTCAGCGCCGCCGAGATGCGCGAGGTGCTCGGTGGCGAGCGACACGTGCGCAACGTGACCTACCAGGGCAAGCCGATGGCGGTGATCGCGCGGCCGGTGATGGACTTCTCCGGGGACGCGGTGGGCGTCCTCGAGCTGATGGTCGATCGCAGTGCCTATGTCGACATGGCGCGCAATGCCACAGGTACCGTGGTGATGGTCGGCGTGATTGCTGTGGTCCTGGGCGCGCTGCTGGCCTGGTTCCTGACGCGCAGCATCGTGCGGCCGTTGTGCCAGACCGTGGACCGGCTGAACGACATCGCTAGTGGCGAAGGGGACCTGACGCGTCAGCTGAAGGTATCCGGCAAGAACGAGCTGGGGGATCTCTCCATCGCTTTCAATAACTTCGTGGAGAAGATCCGGGTGCTGATCCAGCAGGTGGCGGCCGGTTCCGACCAGGTAGCGGCCGCGGCCAACGAGCTGTCCGCGACCAGCGAGGAGACCAACGAGCAGGTCCGCCGCCAGAAGGCGGAGACCGACCAGGTCGCCACCGCGATGAACGAGATGACGGCCACCGTGCAGGAAGTGGCCCGGAATGCGGCGGACGCCGCCGCCGCCGCGCAGACCACCGATCAGGATGCGAACGCCGGCCAGCAGGTGGTGCAGAAGACGGTCACCGCGATCAATGGCCTGTCCACTCAGGTGGACAGCGCCGCCGAGGTGGTCAGTCGTCTTTCGCAGGACGCCGAGGAGATCAACAAGGTCCTCGAGGTGATCGGCGACATTGCCGATCAGACCAACCTGCTGGCGCTGAACGCGGCGATCGAGGCCGCCCGCGCCGGCGAGCAGGGTCGCGGCTTCGCGGTGGTGGCGGACGAGGTGCGCACGCTGGCCAGCCGCACCCAGGACTCGACCCACGAGATCCAGCAGATGATCGAGCGGGTCCAGACCGGCACGCGCGAGGCGGTGCAGGCGATGGAAGACGGCCGTGCCAAGGCCCACGAGAGCGTGGAGCAGGTGAACCTGGCCGGCGAGTCGCTGGTCGCGATTACGCAATCCGTCACCCGCATCAGCGACATGAACACGCAGATCGCCAGCGCCGCCGAGGAACAGTCCACGGTGGCCGAGGAGATCAACCGCAACGTGGCCAACATCACCGAGGTGCTGGATCAGACCGCGTCGGGTTCGGAGCAGATCCGCAATGCGTCCGAGGAGCTGTCCAAGCTGGCCTCCGAGCAGCAGCAGCGCGTGGGTCAGTTCAAGGTCTGATCACGATCAGTTGCCGGGAGCCGAGCCCGCCATCCTTTTGGGGTGGCGGGCTTTTTCATGCGTGTGTGGTTGAACGGCTTGATTCACCACGAAGTGCACGAAGGCACGAAGAAGGGCTGGTTCGATGGCGAAAACCGGTCTACAGGAAGCGGGGAAGATTGGAAGCGAGATTGATGGGGTAATGGATCGGGCACGGTCTGACGGGGAGGGTTGGTTGGAGGGCTGGTGCTCGAGCGGACGCGGGCGGGGGCTTCGCGGGCGAGCCCGCTCCCACAGGGGGCTCGGCCGGCGGGCTGGACGGGTCACGGCGTCGGCCAGGCCCCGGGCGGTTTTAGCCGATTCATCCTTCGAATCTTTCGGCCTTCCTGTGAACCGCCCTTGTCCTGGCCTTTCTTCGTGCCTTCGTGCGCTTCGTGGTGAATCCAGGGCTTTACGGAGCGGGGAAGAGCCGTTCGCCGTTTTCGAAGGCGATCGCGCGGGCGACGTCCTCGGGGAGTTGTTCCAGCCAGGCGCGGGTCTCGTCCTTTAGGCGCGTGTACTGTTCCCAGCGGGTGCGCGTGAAGGTGTCCACGCCGATCATGAAGCGGTCGGGGTGGGCCAGGAAGAGCTCGAACCAGGCGTCGTCGATCTGGCCGCCGGGATTGATGCGCGGGTTGCGCATGGACAGGTCCATGTTCATGCGCGGGTGGCGTTCGAGGTAGTCCTGCACCAGCGGCGGGTACGCGTAGCTGCCGGCATGGGCCCAGAGGATGCGGACCTCGGGATGGGTCGCGTAGGCGTGGTCGATTACGGCGGGGTCGCCGTGGATCATGATGGTGAGGTCGCGCGCCACGGCCAGGTCCAGCAGCTGCTCGAAACCGGGGGCGAAGCGGTCATCCGCCAGGATATGGAACTCGCCCAGGCCGCGCCATTTCACGTTGGATTCATCGAGCATGCGGGCGACGCGGTCGCCGAGATCCTCGACATGCATCCAGTCCATCTTCTTGCCCAGCCGCTGCGAAACCTCCAGGAACGGCACGATGCGCGTATCGGACCCGGCCTTGAGGCGGCGGATCAGATCGTCTTCGGGGGCCATGACGATGGCGCTGCGCACCTGGTTGGCGGCCAGGGTACGCGCGACGTCGCTAATGCCGAAGTGCGCGGCCTCGGCCGGCCGGTAGTGCAGGTGGGCGTCAAAGATCGGCGAAGCGGCGCTGGCCGCCGCGAATGGCAGGGTCAGCAGGAGCGCGAGCAGGGAACGACGGATGGAGTGATACATGGTCTTCGGCTGTCGCTCCGGGTCAGGAACGCGGCGGGGCGTCGGTGGCGGCGGCCGGCGCGGCCTGTTGCGGATCGAAGCGCTCGCGCAGGTAACGGATGATCGCGTCGGATTCGTACAGCCAGCGCACCGAGTGGTCGTCTTCCTCGATGCGCAGGCAGGGTACCTGAAGGCGCCCGCCCTCGTTCTGCAGCTCCTCGCGCCAGGGCCCGGCGGCCTGGGCGTTGCGCAGTTCGATGTCCAGCGAAAGCCGCTGCATCGCGCGTCGGGCCTTGATGCAGAACGGGCATGCCGGGAAGTGATAGAGGGCCAGATGGCGGGTTTGCTCGTCGACCCGGGCCTGTTCGGCCGGGTCGCGCTCGATGCCGCGCGGGCGCGAGACGCGCTCCCCGATCAGCATGAAAGGGGTCAGGATCAGGCGTACGCCGCGGAAGAAGGTTCGGATCAGGAATCGCATGCGGAAAGCATGCCACAGGAGCCCGACGGCGTTACAGCATCCCGACGGCCGGAGTGTTAGTCATGCTGTTGCAAGGGCGGTTTAAGGGCGGATTCACCACGAAGCGCACGAAGGCACGAAGAAGGGGCGGGTCAAGGGCGGAGAATCGATTTACAGGAAGAGGGGAAGATTGGAAGAGATATGGATCGGGTAATGGGTCTGGCAGGGCCCGGCGGGGAGGGGTGTTTTGAAGGCCGGTGGCTGAGTGGGCGCGGGCGGGGGCTTCGCGGGCAAGCCCGCTCCCACAGGGGGTTGCCCGGTGCGTTTGCCGGGTTCCGGCCGGTTCTGGCCGATCCATCCTTCGCATCTTCCAGCCTTCCTGTGAACTGCCTTTGACTTTGACCTGGCCCTTCTTCGTGCCTTCGTGCCCTTCGTGGTGAAAAAGGTCTTGCAAGCGGCAGGTCAGGGATTGCCGAAGTCGAACTGCCAGGGGTCCTGTTCGGGGGCGTCGAGCAGGGAGGGGCGCAGGCGGATGATCTCGAAGCCGAGCGCGCGGTAGTCGTCGAGGCGATCCGGGGCCAGATCGGCGACCTCCACGAAGTCGGCGAAGGCGTCGGCCTCGATGCCGCGCCAGTCCGCGAAGGTGCCGCAGACGGCGACGTCTACGTCTTCGTCCCGCACCAGTGCCTCGACCTCGGCGTGCAGGCCGGGGTGCTGGCCGGCCTCGCCGCGGGTGAGGGTGAACTGCTCCGCGCCGTGGGCGACGATGGCCACCGGGAAATCCGGGTCGTCTTCGCGCAGCCGGGCGATGTTCGCGCGGATTTCGGGAAGCAGCGCGGCGAGTGCCGCACGGTCATTCTCGATGATCTCGAAGACCACGCCGGCGGGGCGTTCGTCGCGCTCCAGCAGCTCGAGTACGGCGGCCGAGGGTTCTCCCTCGGGCGCCGCTTCGGGTGCGCCGAGCGGGCTCGCGGCCAGCGCCGGCATCGCGCTCAGGATGCACAGGCACAGAGCGACAAGCCCCCCGGAGCGGGACGCGAACGACTTGAGGAGGCTGTAGCTGCGCATGCCCCCATTGAAGCGGGCACCGGACCGGGACGCAAACGACCGTGTCCCGGGTGCGACGGGACCTGGCTCAGTGGCGGTCGCCGGTGGCCTCTTCGGCCATCTGGTCGTAGCTGGTGTGGCGCACGTCCTTGCCCTTGACGAAGTAGACGACGTATTCGCAGATGTTGCGGGCGCGGTCGCCGATGCGTTCCAGGGAGCGCGTGGCCCAGATGATGTCCATCAGGCGCGGGACCGAATCGGGCGAGGCGGTCATCTGTTTCATCAGCTTCTGGGTGATGATCTCGTACAGGCTGTCGATCTGGATGTCCTGCTGCGCCACACGCACGGCCTGTTCAACATCCATACGGGCAAAGGCATCGAGAGCGCCGCGCGTCATCTCGCGGGCGTGTTCGCCCATGCTGGCGATGTCCGCCATCGGGGCGCTGTTGCGGTCCGCGTCCAGCAGGTGCAGGCCCATGCGGCCGACGCGCTCGGCCTCGTCGCCCATGCGTTCCAGGTCGGTGATGGTCTTGATCACCGCGATCACCAGGCGCAGGTCGGAGGCAGTGGGCTGGCGCCGCGCGAGGATGTGGGTGCATTCCTCGTCGATCTCGACCTCCTTGGCGTTGATCTGGTAGTCCGAGGTCATCACCTTTTCGGCGAGTTCGACATCCCCCTCGACCATCGCGTGGACAGCATCGGCGAGCTGCTGTTCGACCAGGCCGCCCATGGCCATCACCTGCTTGATGATGTCCTCCAGCTCGGCGTTGAACTGCTGCGAGATGTGCTGTTTGAAGAAGCTCTTGTCCATTGTGGTATCCCCTTGCGGTCGCGACGTCAGCCGAAGCGGCCGGTGATGTAGTCCTCGGTCTGCTTTTTCGCGGGCGAGGTGAACAGGGTGTCGGTGTCAGCGTATTCGATCAGCTCGCCCATATACATGAAGGCGGTGTAGTCGGATACGCGCGCGGCCTGCTGCATGTTGTGGGTGACGATGACCAGCGTGTAGTCCTTCTTCAGCTCGATCATCAGCTCCTCGATCTTCAGCGTGGCCAGCGGGTCCAGCGCGGAGCAGGGCTCGTCCAGCAGCAGAACCTCGGGGTCGATCGCGATGGCGCGGGCGATCACCAGGCGCTGCTGCTGGCCGCCGGACAGGCCGAAGGCGTTCTCGTGCAGGCGATCCTTGACCTCGTCCCACAGCGCCGCGCGCTTGAGCGATTTCTCGACAACCTCGTCCAGCCGGCGCCGGTTCTTGACCCCCTGCAGGCGCAGGCCGTAGGCCACGTTCTCGTAGATCGACTTGGGGAACGGGTTCGGCTTCTGGAACACCATGCCGACGCGTCGGCGCAGCTCGGGGATGTCCACGGTCTTGTCGTAGATGTCCGCGCCGTCGAGCCGGATGGTGCCCTCGATGCGGGCTGCGTCGATCAGGTCGTTCATGCGGTTGAAGCAGCGCAGGAACGTGGACTTGCCGCAGCCGGACGGTCCGATGAACGCGGTGATGCGGTTCTTCGGGATGCGGATGTCGATCCCCTTGAGTGCCTGGTCCTCGCCGTAATAGAGCTTGAGGTCCTCCGCGGTCAGGCAGATGTCCTCGCGGTCGAGGTTCAGGCCGCGCGGGGCCTGGTTGTTCTGGGCCACGTTCACGGCGTGGGTCTGGGTGTCACTCATTTCGGGTACTCCATGGGGAATAGGGTTCGACACATCGCGTCGGCACGAAGCGTGCGGCGGCGGTCCGGAAAAGCACCGTCATCGCGAGCGCCGCAGGCGCGTGGCGATCGGCGTGGTCGGCGCCGACGCGGCCCGGGGCAGGCATCGGGGTTGCGTCGGGAGATAACTCGCTGCGCTCGCCCTTCGGGCCGGCCTGCGGCCGTTCAACGCGCTTCGCGCTTTTGTGCCACGGGTCCTGCGGACCCTCGCAATGACGGGAGAAGCCAGGCGTCATGGGGAGGCGCGCAGGGCCGTGGCGATCTCTGTGACGGACGCCGCAGGCGACTGGAGCGAACGTCGGGGTTGCGTCGCGAGGTTGCCGCGGCCCCTGCGGGGCCTCGCAATGACCGTGCCTGAGAGAGACGTTGTGCATGGCGCGTCTCAGTCGCTGTCGGCGCGGTACTTTTCGCGCAGGTGGTTGCGGATGGAGATCGCCGTGAGGTTGAGCACGATGATCAGCAGCACCAGGACCAGCGCGGTCGCGTAGACCAGTGGCCGGCCGGCCTCGACATTCGGACTTTTGAAGCCGACGTCGTAGATGTGGTAACCGAGGTGCATGAAGGCGCGGTCCAGGTGGAGATACGGGAAGTTGCCGTCCACCGGGAGGTTGGGCGCCAGCTTGACCACGCCAACCAGCATCAGGGGGGCCACCTCGCCGGCTGCGCGCGCCACCGCCAGGATCAGGCCGGTCATCATGGCCGGGGCGGACAGCGGCACGATCAACCGCCATAGCGTCTCGGCCTTGGTGGCCCCGAGGGCCAGCGAGCCATGGCGAATGCTGCTGCCGATGCGGGTCAGGCCTTCCTCGGTGGACACGATCACCACGGGCAAGGTCAGCAGGGCGAGGGTCAGCGAGGCCCAGATGATCGCCGGCGAGCCGAAGGTCGGCGAGGGCAGGGCGTCCTGGAAGAAGACCTGGTCGATGTTGCCGCCGATCAGGTAGACGAAGAAGCCCAGGCCAAACACGCCGAACACGATGGAGGGGACCCCGGCGAGGTTGTTCACCGAGATGCGGATAGTGCGCACCAGCGGCCCCTGCTTGGCGTATTCGCGCAGGTAGATGGCGGCCAGCACGCCGAACGGGGTCACCACGATGGACATCAGCAGCACCATCAGCACGGTGCCGAAGATCGCCGGCAGGATGCCGCCCTCGGTGTTGGCCTCGCGCGGGAAGCCGGTCATGAAGTCCCAGAAGTTGACCACGTAGTGGCCGAGCTTCTGCACGGTGCCCATGTCGTTCGGCCACCAGGCGTTCACGATCTGGGACAGGCTGATGCTGGAACGCTGGCCATCGGCGGTCTGCAGCGTGAGCGCGTAGCGGGCGACCTCCTGGCGCAGGCGGTTGCGCTCGGCCTCAAGCTCGCTGTACTCCGCATCCAGTGCCTCGCGCTCGGCCTTGAGTGCCTCATGGCGTTCGGAACGTTCCGCGTCGGAAAGCGCGGTGTCGCGCTCCAGGCCGCGTTCGGCCAGGCGGACCTGTTCCAGCGCGTGGTTGATACGGCCGATCTCGATGCGCTCGATGCGCTCGATCTGCTGCACCAGGGAGCGGGTTTCCGGGATGCGCGCCTCGAAGGCCTCGCGGGCCGCGCTGCCCTCGGCCACCACCTCGTCGTCCACTCGGAACTCGCGGATGTAGCCGTAGAAGTTGCCCCACTGCAGGCGCTCCAGGGCCACGGCATCGCGCGGTCGTTCCCACTCGGACATGAAGTCTTCGATGTACCAGCGGAAGTCGCGCGAATCGAGGTCGCGGTTGCCGCGCTTGATCAGGTGGCGGACCACGATCTCCTGGCCTTCCGGGACATCGAAGCCGGTCTCGCGCATGGCCTGGGCGGTCATGGTCTCGGAGCGTGAAAGCTCGCCCATCACCCGGACGGGCTCGCTCTGTTCGGTGGTCTGGTACTCGAACTCGATGATGTCCGAGGGCCAGAAGAACGACAGGCCGTTGACCGCGATCATCAGGATCAGCCCGAAGACCATCGTCAGCGACACCGCCACGGCGCCCGCGTTGAGCCAGATCCAGGGGGTGCCCGTTTTGAACCATTTATTCATCGGATCGGAGCCTGTCGTCGGTGCGGTTTAGAGGGAGCTGTACTTGTTGCGCAGGCGCTGGCGCACGATCTCGGCGACCGTGTTCACGAAGAAGGTCAGCGCGAACAGCACCAGTGCGGCGAGGAACAGGATGCGGTAGTGCGTGCCACCCACCGCGGTCTCGGGCATCTCCACCGCGATGTTGGCGGAGAGCGTGCGCATGCCCTCGAAGATGTTGAAGTTCACGACCGGCGAGTTGCCGGTGGCCATCAGCACGATCATGGTCTCGCCCACGGCGCGGCCGAAGCCGATCATCACCGCGGAGAAGATCCCCGGGCTGGCGGTCAGCAGCACCACGCGCACCACGGTCTGCCAGGGCGTTGCGCCCAGCGCCAGCGAGCCCTGGGTCAGGTGCTTGGGCACGTTGAAGACCGCGTCCTCGGAGATCGAGTAGATGGTCGGGATCACCGCGAAGCCCATGGCGATACCGATGACCAGGGCGTTGCGCTGGTCGTAGGTGTAGCCGGCGTCGGTCAGCCACTGGCGGGCGTCGCCGTTGAACAGCCAGACCTCGATCAGCGGGCTCATCGACGCGGAGAACCACCCCACCAGGACCACCACCGGGATCAGCACCGCGGCCTCCCAGCCGGCCGGGATCACGCGGCGCACGCCTTCTGGCAGCAGCCGCGTCCAGACGAAGGCGACCACCAGCATCATCAGGGGCATCAGGATCAGGATGCTGGCCACCGCTGGCAGGTTGGACTCGATGTACGGGGCCAGCCAGAGCCCGGCGAGGAAGCCGAGGATGACGGTCGGCAGGGCCTCCATCAACTCGATGCTGGGCTTGGTCAGGCTGCGCATGCGACTGGACATGAAGTAGGCGCTGTAGATCGCCCCCATGATCGCCAGCGGGGTGGCGAACAGCATGGCGTAGAAGGCGGCCTTGACCGTTCCGAGGGTCAATGGCACCAGCGAGAACTTGGGTTCAAACTCGTCGGTCGCGGAGGACGACTGCCAGACGTAGTCACCGCTGGAGCGGCCCTCGTACCAGACCTTCTGCCACAGCACGTGGAGCGAGACCTCCGGGTGCGGGTTCGACAGGCGGTGCAGCGTCCAGGTCTCGTCGGTGTCGATCGCGACCAGGAGCCGGTTGCGCGGGTCCATGTAGACCCGATGCAGGGGCTTGGTGCCGACCTGATACTGGACCAGCGTGCGCTGCGAGGTGGGGTAGTGGATGGCCAGGGCGCCACTGGCGTCCGCGGTGGCGAAGCCCTTGCGGATATATTCCGGTTGGGTATTGGTCACGGCAGCCGCGTGACGGGGAAACTCGCGTACCCGGGTAATCCGGTTCACGTTGTCGTCGTCGCGCACCAGCATGTACTGCGTCACGGAGCCGTCCGACCCGCCAACCATCACCGAGACCGTACCCAGCAGATACTCCAGCGAGGTGACCTCGGCGTCCTCGCCCTCGACCACGCGACGGGTATCGATACGCTGGGCACTGCGGGGGTTGGAGATGTCGTAGTAGTGGAGTCGGCCCTGATTGTCACCCACCAGCATGTTGCGCCCGGTGATGTCCAGCAGGATGCGCGACGGGGTGGCGCCATCCGGCAGGGACGGCAGGTCGTGGGCGGAGCGGCGAACTTCGACCTCGCCGGTCATCATCGAGGTGCGTTCCTCGAAGTTCACCAGACGCAGGCGGCCATCGGCTGTGGCCGCGGCGACGCGGACGCCGCTGGAGCCGCGCTGAATGCCGACGACCTCGATGGCCTGGCCTTCGCCATCGACATCGAGCAGGGAGGAACTCTCGTCCCCCAGCGGGTAGACCAGGCCGGGATCATAGGCGCGGCCTTCGGGCGTGAAGCGTTCGTTGTATTCGTACTCGATGGCGAGGACCTGACCGTTGTCCAGTCCAATCGCGACCAGACGGGTGCGCGGTTCGGCGGCGGTGAAGCTGGTGACCCGGGCATCATCCGGGATCGGCAGGGACTGCTCCTGCACGATCTCGCCGCTTTCCGGGCGGAAGAAGATGGCCCGCCGATCCTCGGTCAGGCGCACGGCCATCTCCCGGTGGCGGTTCACGGCGAGGTGGACCGTCCCGGTGTCGGCGCCGCCGGGGGCGCTGTACTGGGTCTGTTCCTCGATCTCCGCGCCCAGGAACATGGGCAGCGTCTCGCTCAGCAGGTAGACGAACATCAGGGTCAGCGCGCCGACCACCGCCACGCCGAAAAAGCCGATCAGGTAGCGCGCCGAGGTGTCCTTGGCGCGGCGCCAGCGCTGGAAGCGGCCAAGGGTGGAGATCGCATGAGGTCCGGACATTCGGGATTCCCCTGAGGGTCGGCAGGCGGAAGGCTTGAGTTGGCGTGCATGCTACGGGCGCTTCGTGACAGAACGGTGACAGCTACGTGACAGCCGTTTGAACGCCAATGGGAAGGGTTGGCGGCACAAAAAAGGCCCGGACGGTGTCCGGGCCTTGTGCGGTCTCGGCCGTGGCCGATGATCGCGTTGGAGCGGCCATGGGGATGAATCCCTGCCGGCAGGCTCCTGTGCCAGTCCTATTCGAGGCCGAGGGCTTCGCGCTGGCGCTGGGCGACGGTCTCGGGCAGCGGCACGAAGCCGTCACGCACGACCACTTCCTGGCCTTCCTTGGACAGCACCATCTTCAGGAACTCGGCCTGGCGCGGGGCGAGACCGTCTTCCGGGTGCTTGTTGACCGCGACGTACAGGAAGCGGGACAGCGGGTAGTCACCGGAGGCGGCGTTCTCGCCGGTCGGCTCGAAGTATTCACCGGGGTTCTGGCCCAGCGGCACGGTGCGCACGCCGGAGGTCAGGTAGCCGATGCCGGAGTAGCCGATGCCGTTCAGGGACTCGGCGACCCCCTGGACCACGGAGGCGGAACCGGGCTGCTCGTTCACGGCGTTCTTGAAGTCGCCGTCACACAGGGCGTGCTGACGGAAGTAGCCGTAGGTACCGGAGACCGCGTTACGACCGTAGATGGTGATGTCGCGGTTGGCCCAGGAGCCTTCCAGACCCAGCTGGCCCCAGCGGGTGATGTCCTCGGCACCGCCGCAGCGGCGAGTCGAGGAGAACACCGCATCCACGTCGGCGATGGACATGCCCTCGATCGGGTTGTCACGGTTGACGTAGACCGCGATGGAGTCGATGGCGACCGGCACCAGGGTCATCTCGTAGCCGTGGCGCTCTTCGAACGCGGCCTGCTCGCTGTCGCGCGGCTGGCGGGACATCGGGCCGAAGTCTGCGGTGCCTTCGGTCAGGGCGGGCGGGGCGGTGGAGGTGCCGGCGCCCTGGATCTGGATGTTGACGTTCGGGTAGAAGTCCTGGAACTCCTCGGCCCACAGCGCCATCAGGTTGTTCAGGGTGTCCGAGCCTTCGCTGGACAGGTTACCGGAGATCCCGCTGACTGCCTGATAGGCCGGCAGGTTGGGGTCGACATCGGCCATCGCCGGGGTGATGGCGAGGGCGGCGGCCGCGGCGGCGGCGAGAATCGTGCGCTTGAACAGCATGGGTGTACTCCCTGGTGCTTGCTTTGAGGTTTGTTCGGAGCCGATCGGTCGGTCCTTGATGCGGGATTATCGGGAGGCTTGCTTGCAGTTGCGTGACGGCAACATGACAGCGGTGTGACATGTGGCGGGCTACTGCGGCAGCGCGGCGATCGGGGATGTGGGTCCGGCCAGACCCGGGCTATGCCCGGTAGATTGCTTCGCTGCGCTCGCAATGACGGGTTGCTGTAGCAGTCATTGCGAGGAGCGCAGCGACGCGGCAATCGGTCCGGATGGCCCGGGACCGGGAACCTTGTGGATGCTCGTCAGGCCCCCGCCGGGTCTTCCTGGCTGGATCGGTCGGCGGCTTCGGCGTGGCGAATGCGGCTCAGGGGGAACAGGCAGGTGAAGCGGCTGCCCTGGCCGACCTGGCTCTCGATCGCGAGGTGGCCGTCGTGGCGGGCAAGGACGTGCTTGACGATGGCAAGCCCCAGTCCGGTGCCGCCGCGGGACTGAGTGCGTCCGGCGTCGACCCGGTAGAAGCGTTCGGTCAGCCGACCGAGGTGATGGCTGGCAATGCCGGGGCCGGTGTCGTCGACGATCAGGCGCGCACCGTCAGGATCGGCTCGCCATTTCAGGGTGATTGTGGTCCCGCCGGGGGTGTACTTGACCGCATTGAACATCAGGTTCGCGCAGGCGGAACGCAGCTCGTCCGAATTCCCCCGAAATTCCAGCGTGGGGTCGGCGTCAAGGGCGATCCGATGGGCCTCCGTGCCCGACAGCAGCCGCGCCTCCTCGGTCAATTTCTGCAGCATCGGTAGCGGGTTGAACCAGTCCTGCGGGCCGGTGGTTTCGCCGGTTTCCAGGCGCGAGAGCAGTAGCAGGTCGTCCACCAGCAGCTTCATGCGTTCCGACTGTTCGCGCAGCATCTGCACCGAGCGGGTCAGTTCCGGCTGGCCCTCCAGTGCGTCTTCCAGTGTCTCGGTAACGCCGTAGAGCACGGTCAGCGGCGTGCGCAGCTCGTGCGAGACATTCGCGATGAAGTCGCGGCGCATCACCTCCAGCCGGTGCAGGTGAGTGGTGTCGCGCGCCAGGAGGAGGTACTGCGCATCGCCGTAGGGGAGCATGCGCATCTCCAGCTGGCGCTCGTCATCCAGCGGCGACGGCACGGTGACCCGCGCCAGCGACTCGCGGGCGCGTTCCATGAAGGTGAGGAATTCCGGGTGGCGCAGCAGGTGGGTGATGCGCTGGCCCTCGTCGCGCGGCCACTCGAGCCCGAGCAGCTGGCAAGCCATATCGTTGATCCACTCGATGCGCAGGTCGTCGTTGAGGACCACGACCGCGTCGGGCATCGCGCGGGCCGAGTCGCGGTAGCGTTCCAGGAGCTGGCGCAGCCGATGCACCCGATTCTCGTGGCGTTTGCGGCGGCGGTAGAGCTGATCGAAGATCACGCCCCAGAGCCCACGCACATCGGGGGGCTCGGCGCGCCCGCCACGGCGCAGCCAGGTCTCCAGCCACAGCAGGTTGGCGATATTCCAGGCCAGGGCCGCGCCCAGCAGGAAGGCCACCGTGGGCCAGAACTGGCCGGTGGCCCAGCCAAGCGCCAGGATCGGCAGCGCGATCAGCAGGCTGGTAATGAGGATGTCGGGCCAGGTCTTGCGGGGCTGCACGGGGACCGCCGAAGGTCAGGGGTGTTGCGAGAAACGGTACCCCGAACCGCGCACGGTCTGCACCAGGTGATCATGGCCGGTGTCGGCCAGCGCCTTGCGCAGGCGGCGGATGTGTACGTCGACCGTGCGCTCCTCGACGTACACGTTGGTGCCCCAGACCTTGTCCAGAAGCTGTTCGCGGCTGAACACGCGGTCCTGGTGGGTCATGAAGAAGTGCAGAAGGTTGTATTCCGTGGGGCCCATGCTGATGGGTTCGCCATTGCCGGTGATGCGGTGCGAGACCGGATCCAGGCGCAGGCCCTCGATCTCGACCGGTTCCTCGCTGGTAGTGGGCGAGGTGCGTCGCAGCACCGCCTTCATGCGCGCGACCAGCTCGCGCGGCGAGAACGGTTTGGTTACGTAGTCGTCGGCGCCGACATCCAGGCCGCGCACGCGGTCCTCTTCCTCGCCGCGCGCGGTCAGCATGATCAGCGGGATGTCCTTGGTGACCGGGCTGGCCTTCAGGGTGCGGGCCCAGTCGATGCCGCTGATGTCGGGCAGCATCCAGTCCAGCAGGATCAGGTCCGGCGGGTCTTCCAGCAGGAGGGATTTGGCGTTACGCACGTCGCCGGCCTCGCGCACCTCGTAGCCTGCCTTCTGGAACGGCAGCTGCAGCATTTCGCGGATTGCGACGTCATCCTCCACCAGCAGAATTCGAGTGGCCATGGCCCCGTCTCGTGATTGCCTGGTCGGCATTAGATAACAGCCATGTTACAGGCATGTGAACCTGCGGATATCGGGTGGTGCAGACACGAAGGGCCGTGGCCCGTGTGTCTGCGCACTGTGTGCCATGCTTCAGGTGCCGAGTACGAAGCGCTCGTCGCCGTGCAGGAAGATCATGCCGTCGTGGTGAGGGGAGCGGGCCAGCTGCTGGCGGATGGCCTGTTCATGGCCGGGCTTGAGGTGGGTGATGGCGATCCGCGGGCGATGCTCCAGCATGGCGAGATCCTCCCCCAGGTGCTGCGGGGTGTAGTGCTTGGCGAGGTCGGCCATGCCCTCCATCTCGTCCGGGAGGCCGGTCTCGATCATCAGCAGGTCGAGATTGGGCAGGGCGTTCAGGGCCGGCCAGAGCTGGTGCGAGGAGGTGGTGTCGCCGCTGAAGGCAAAGGCTGCGCCGTCGTCGTTGGTGACGCTGTAGCCAACCGCGGGAACGGTGTGGCGCGCCGGCAGCACGCAAATCTCGCGCTGATCCACCGCGATGCTCTGTCCTGGCTGCACGGTCTCCAGCCGGATCAGGGGCTGGTCGGGGCGGGGCAGGCGGGTGAAGTCCGGCCAGATCACCCAGTTGAACACGTGATCGCACAGGGCCTTCAGCGTGGCGGGCAGGCCGTGGACGTGAATGGGCGTGGCATCCGCGCTGTAGACCATGTCCGCCAGCATCGGGAGGAAGGCGATGTGATCCAGATGCGAGTGGGTCAGGAACACGTGGCGAATGCGGCGGAGTTCGTCCAGGCTCAGGTCCCCGACGCCGCTGCCGGCATCGATCAGGACATCGTCATCGATAAGGATCGACGTGGTGCGCCGGCCCGGGCCGATCCCGCCGCTGGCGCCCAGGATGCGAACGGTCAAGCTCATGCGGGGTAGTATATCCAGCCGGCGGCGGGCCGTCCCGCGGCTGGATTGGGGGAGTGCGAGCCGAGGCCGGACGCCCCTAGGGAAACACGGATCCATGTACACGCTCGCGCTCGAGTCGCTTTTGCGTGCGAACAAGGCGCGGTGACTGCGGTGCAGTCATTCTGCACAAGGGAGCCGCAACGCCGTGCGCGCGCCCGTTTTTGATCACAACGGGCGGCCGAGCCCCTTCGGGGTTGGCACCCCAGATTCCCCGATCCTGCGTTGCGGCCCGCATCCATCAAAAACGGGCCGGTAGAACCTCTACCGGCTGCGCACCGCGCCTTGTCTCGGAAAACCTGGGGTGCCGACGCGAGCGTGTACATGGATCCGTGTTTCCCTGGGTGCTGGAGGTGGCTGACGGACATGCCTCAATGCTAGACCCAGTCCAGCCCCGGCTTCCGTGACGTGTCGCTCGAAAAGGCGATTTCGCGGGCGATATGCGCAAACGAAAGTTGCACCGACGGGTCTTCCCGCCACCCGGTGGAGTTGCTAGAATGCGCGTCCTGTTTGGGGCGGTAGCTCAGCTGGGAGAGCGTCGCGTTCGCAATGCGAAGGTCGGGAGTTCGATCCTCCTCCGCTCCACCAAACACCTGAAAAAGGCCTGCCTCGTGCAGGCCTTTTTCTTTTTGGGCGGGTTATGGGCCCGCGTGGCGCCGGGGCAATGTTCGTCTGCGCGGTGCGGTCCGGCGGGCGAAGTGCTCGGGCGCGTGCTGGCGCACGAGTGCGGCGAGGGCATCGGCCGGCAGGGGGCGGCTGCACAGGTAGCCCTGCCAGGCATCGCAGCCCTGGGTGGCGAGAAAGCCGAGTTGCGCGGCGTTTTCCACCCCCTCGGCGAGAACATCCAGCCCGAGGTTGTGCGCCATGCCGATGATGGTGACGGCCAGCTCGGCGTCGCTGCGATCCTCGGGCAGGTCGCGCACAAAGGTCTGGTCGATCTTCAGGATGTCGATGGCGAATTCCTTCAGGTAGGCCAGCGACGAATAGCCCGTGCCGAAATCGTCGATGGCCAGTGCCACGCCCAGTTGCTTGAGCTGTTGCAGGGTGCCGCGGGTCGTCTCGGCCTGTTCCATCAGCGTGCTTTCGGTCAGCTCGAGGGTCAGGCGTCGGGCCGGGAGACCGGTTTCCTGCAGGACCTGTCGGACCTGGTGAAGCAGGCCCGGTGCGGCGACCTGGCGGGCCGACAGGTTGACCGAGATCTCCAGCGGCGGCAGTCCGGCCCGGTCCCAGTCAACGACCTGACGACACGCCACGCGCAGGACGAACGCGCCGACATCCACAATGAGCCCGGTCTCCTCGGCCAGTGGGATGAACACGTCCGGCGTGACCAGGCCGTGTTCCGGGTCGCGCCAGCGAACGAGGGCCTCGATGCCGGTGATCACGCCGGATGTCATCTGGATCTGGGGCTGGTAGTACACCTCCAGTTCGCCCTGTGCCAGCGCGCGGCGCAGGCGGTTCTCGATCTCCAGGCGCTGGCTGGCCGCATCGGTTAGGGCGGTGCGGTAGAAGCGGAAGGTATTGCGTCCCGCGTCCTTGGCCTCGTACATCGCGGCGTCGGCCTGGGTGATCAGTTCGCCGGCCTCGGTGGCGTCGTCGGGATACAGGGCGATGCCAATGCTTGCGCCCACCTGGAGGTCGCTCCAGCCCCCGACGGCGAAGGGTTCCGCGATCAGCGCCAGCAACTGGCGGGCGCGCGCCTCGAGTTCCCGGTGATCGGCCGCGTCTTCGATGATCACAACGAACTCGTCGCCGCCGATGCGCGCGATGGTGCGCGCTTCGAAACGCGTCTTCAGGCGCTCGCCGAGGATTTGCAGCAGGTCATCGCCGACCCGGTGACCCAGGCTGTCGTTGACGGTCTTGAAGCGGTCGAGATCGACGAACAGGATGGCCAGGCATCCGTTCGCCTCGCGGGCCTGCTGCATGGCATCGTGCAGGCACTCCTGCAGCAGCGTGCGGTTGGGCAGGCCGGTGAGCGGATCGTGTCCGGCCTGGTAGGCCAGTTCCGCCTCGTGCGTGCGCAGGCGCGCTTCGGCCGCCCGGCGCTGCTCGACCTCCAGCGACAGCCGGGTGGTGAGACGCCGGTAATAAAGTGCGGCGAGGCCGCTCAGCAGCAACAGGCCCGCCAGGAACCCCAGCAGGACCTCGGGTCGGGCCTCCCAGTAGGCGCGCAGGTCGACCACCACCGGACGGTCGTAGGGCGGACGGCCGAGTTCTTCCAGCAGGGTGTGAACCGAGGCATAGGACAACGGCGCCGACCAGCCGTGGTAGCCGCCGGCGCGCACCGCGGGATGGTCGGACGGCAGGCTCAGCAGGGCGATGCTCACCGCCTCCGCCAGCGGATCCGGCGTGTGTTCCAGGCGCGAGAAGGGCCATTCCGGATACAGACGGGTGGAGTGGGCGAACGGGAAGTCCGCGGTCTCCCGGGCCCCCAGCACGCGCAGTGTCCCCGGGGCGAGGGTGCCGGCCCGGAGCTGGCCCTCCAGTACGCCGGTGCGCACGATGCCGGCATCGGCGTCTCCGGCGAGCAGCCCCTCGATTACGCGGTGGTGTGGCATGCCGGTGAATCCAAGGGCGGCGAGATCGTCCTGTGGCTCCACGCCCGCGTTACGCAGCGCCTCGTGGCCCGCCAGCCAGCCGCCCAGGGAGTCCGCGTCCACGGCGAGCAGTCGCTGGCCTCTCAGGTCGTCAAGGGACTGAAGCTCCGCGCGGTCGTCACGCACCAGGATGGTCCCGCCGAACTGGCGGATAGGCTGGCCCTGTTCCTCGGCGATCAGGGTGGCCAGGCGGGTAATGCCCTGTTCGGCCTCCAGGCGTACGTAATGTCCGGTGTTGGTGAGCACGAAATCGATGTCGCGCGCGGCGACGGCCCGATTCAGCTCCGGGTAGTTCAGGGCCTGGACGCGGAACGTGGCCGCGTCGATCTGCGCGCTCAGGTAGTCGGCGGTGGGCTGCCACTGGGCGGCGGTCTGGCCGGCATCGCGGAAGGCCAGCACGCCAATGGTGTACACCTCGGCACCGTCATGATCTCCCGCCATCGCCGGCGCGGCGCCGTACAGCGTGGAGAGCAGGGCCAGCAGACGGAAGAGGGGGGACCGGAGGCGCATCGGCAAGAGCCTACTATGAGAAGGGACTTGCCGTACACGCTCCCGGCTGGAGGGCCGTCTTTGACCGGCCTGTGGATGAGGGGCGATCACGCGGCAAGCAAGGTCGCCGCCGCGTGACCGGAGGGGTCGACTACCAGCTCTTGTAGGGCAGGAACTTGCCGTTCCAGGTGATTTTGACGCGGTCGCCCTTGGGGTCCTCGACCTTGTCGATGTCCATGGTGAAGTCGATCGCGCTCATGATGCCGTCGCCGAACTTCTCGTGGATCAGGGCCTTCATGGTGTCGCCGTAGACGTTGATGGCCTCGTAGAAGCGGTAGAGCACCGGGTCGGTCGGGATGGTCTTGTCCCAGTCCTTGTGCGGGAAGACCTGCAGGGCCTGGGCGACCTCCGGGCCAAGCCCCAGGAAAGTGGCCAGTTTGTCGGCCTGGTCGCTCTCCAGGTGATTCATGCCGTAGCAGGCGGAGGTCACATAGACCTCGTGCAACCCGGTGGCCTCGGCGATCGCGGCCCAGGTGGTGCCGCGGTTCTCTTTCGCCTCGAGGATAGTGGTGGTCATGGCGCTCTTGCTGAGACTCATCGTGTGCTCCTTGAAAGGGATAGAGGGAAGGGTTCAGACCGCGCGGACCATGCGCGGGCCGGGTTCGGGATCGGCCTCGGGCCGGGCCGGGTTGACGATGCGCGGACGGTGGCGCGGATTTTCGCCGCGGGCGGCCGCCTCCTGAGCCTTCGCGGACATCGCCTTGGCGCCGTCAACCAGGAAGTCCACCAGGTGGTTGCGGATCGGGTAGTAGGCCTCCTCCTGATGCAGGGTGGCCCGTTTCCGCGGGCGCGGGATGTCGATCTTGACCGACTCGGCGACCTGGGCATGCGGACCGTTGGTCATCAGCAGCACGCGGTCGGCCAGCAGGATCGCCTCGTCCACGTCGTGGGTGATCATGAACACGGTCTGGTGGGTCTCCGACCAGATCTTCAGGAGTTCTTCCTGGATGACGCCGCGGGTCAGGGCGTCCAGGGCCCCGAACGGCTCGTCCATCAGCAGCAGTTTGGGTTCGATGGCAAAGGCGCGGGCAATCCCCACGCGCTGGCGCATGCCCCCGGAGAGCTGAGCGGGCTTGCGGTCCATCGCATGATCCAGGCCCACCATGTGCAGATACTTCTCCGCGTGTTCGCGGCGCTTGGCCTTGCTCCAGTGCGGCCAGCGGGCGCGCACCGCGAACATCACGTTGTCGCGGGCCGACAGCCAGGGCAGCAGGCTGTGGTTCTGGAAGATCACGCCCTGGTCGAGGCTCGGGCCCTTGATCTCCTTGTTGTCCATGATCACGTTGCCGTCGGTGGGGGTGGCCAGGCCGGCGAGCACGTTGAGGATGGTGGACTTGCCGCAGCCGGAGTGACCGATCAGGCAGACGAATTCGCCCTTTTCGATGTTCAGGTCGACCCCCTCGAACACCGTCATGAGGTCGTTCGAATCGGGTTGCGGGAAACGCTGGCTCAGGTTCTCGATTTCGAGGAATCCCTTGCTCATGGTTGTACTCCTGGTTGGGCTGCGCCGACTCAGTCGGCGTAGCGCACGAGTTTGGTGGCCTGGGCGAGGGAGGCATCCAGCAGGAAGCCGACAATGCCGATCATGATGATCGCGAAGATCACGCTGGCGAGATCGAGGTTGTTCCACTCGTTCCAGATGTAGTAGCCGATGCCGGTACCGCCCACGAGCATCTCGGCGGCGACGATGACCAGCCAGGCAATGCCGATGGAGATGCGCATGCCGGTCAGGATGGTCGGGGCCGCGGCGGGCAGGATCACGGTGAATGCCGTGCGCACTTTGGACAGCTCATGGGTCTTGGCCACGTTCAGCCAGTCATTGCGCACCGAGGCGACGCCGTAGGCCGTGTTCACCAGCATCGGCCAGATCGAACAGATGAAGATCACGAAGATCGCCGAGATGTTCGAATCGCGGATCACGAACAGGGCGAGCGGCATCCAGGCCAGCGGCGAGATTGGCTTGAGGATCTGGATGTAGGGATCGAACGCCTTGTTCAGCAGCGGCGACATGCCGATCACGAAGCCGAGCGGGATGGCGATCAGCGCGGCCAGCGCAAAGCCCAGCAGGACGCGGTAGATCGAGTAGGCCAGCTGGATGCCGATGCCCTTGTCGTTCGGACCCGCGTCGTAGAACGGGTTGCTCAGCTCGCTGAAGGCGTGGCTGAACACCTGCGTCGGGGCGGGGATGCCGCTGCCCGAACTCTGCTGAGCACCGCCACCGGTCAGACGTTCGTATTCGCTCAGCTCGCCCTGCTGAGGCGCGAGGACCTCCGGGGCGGTGGCGAGCTGCCACACACCCAGGAAGACCACGAGCATCACCAGCGACAGGACGGTCGCCCGGAAGTTGAGATTGCTCAACATGGCTTAGCTCCTGCGGATTTCGAAGCTGTCGAGATAGCCTTCCGGGTCGGTGTAGTCGAACACCTTGCCCATGATCTCGAAGTTCTTGTACGTGTCGCTGGGCGCCTCGTAGCCCAGCTCGGTCATCACCTCGGCACATTCGCTGGCCAGGAAGACGTCTTCGGCCAGGCGGTTGTAGTCGAAGTCTCGATCCACGTACCCCCAGCGCTTCATCTGCGTGAGGATCCAGGTTGCCATCGAGTGCCAGGGGAAGGGGTCGAAGTCGATCCGGTGCGGGTCGTTCTGCACGTTGCCCAGGCCGTCGGCGTAGCGACCGGTGAGCACCTGCTCCACCACCGACTGCGGCTGGTTGAGGTAGGCGCGCGGGGAGATGGCCTCGGCGATCTCGGCGCGGTTGTTGATGTCCGAGCTGTACTGCGTGGCCTCGATCAGCGAGCGGAACAGGGCCCCGAACGTGTTGGGATGCTCGTCGGCCCAGGCCGCGGAGCAGGCGAAGGCGCAGCACGGGTGTCCGTCCCAGATATCCTTGGTCAGCATGTGAATGAAGCCGATGCCGTCCCAGACCGCGCGCTGGTTGAAGGGGTCGGGGGCCAGGTAGCCGTCGACGTTCTCGGCGCGCAGGTTGGCCACCATCTCCGGCGGCGGGACGACGCGGATGCTGATATCGCGATCCGGGTCCAGCCCGTGTTCGGCGACCAGGTAGCGCAGCAGGAAGTTGTGCATGGAGTACTCGAAGGGCACGGCGAAGGTGAAGCCCTTCCAGTCCTTCGGGTCACGCTTGTCCTTGTGCTTGTTGTGCAGGGTGATGGCCTGGCCGTTGATGTTCTCGACCGCCGGCATGATGTAGTGCTCGCGCGAGGAGCCCGAGCCCAGCGTCATGGACAGCGGCATCGGCGAGAGCATGTGCGAGGCGTCGTATTCACCCGACAGCGACATGTCGCGGGCGACGGCCCAGCCGGCGGTCTTGATCACGTCCACGTCGAGGCCGTGGCGCTCGTAGAAGCCCATCGGGTGGGCCATGATGATCGGGGTGGCGCAGGTGATCGGCACGAAGCCGACGCGCAGTTTGGTCTTCTCCAGCGGCCCGCCGTCCTTGATCGCGGCCTTCACCTTCTCCAGCGGCAGGATGGAACCCAGGGCCGCGGCCACGGTGCCGCCGCCCAGCATCTGCAGGAAGCGGCGACGGTTGATCTCGTTGTGGCCGAACATGCCGCGGACGATGGCGCTTTCCACGGCGCGGTCGATCATGCCCTCGTCGCTCAGGTCCTCGCCGGTCTGGTGGGCGTCGGCCTGCACGGGGTCATGGGTGGCGCGCTGCTCCAGTTTTTCTTCCAGGTCCGGGGACGCGGTGTCGAAGCAACTGCAGCTCCCGGGGCCGGTATGGCCGTGGCGGCAGCTGGAGCCATGGCGCAGGTCGGCATTGGCGTCAAAGGGATCGTGAAGACTCTTGGTCGGCATGGTCGGCTCTCCTCGTGGCTCGAATCGATGCGGGCATCGTTGCCGCGCATGTCGAGAGTCTTTGCAGGTGCCATGCCAACGGGTGGAAACGGTTGCACCGGGGCCCCCACAGTGCCACGGCCGGCCGACACTTTGACGTCATTTCGGGCAATGCGGACGAATCGTCCATTGGCGCCGGGGGCGGCGCTAAGTCGTTTCGATGCCGAGCTTTTTCAGGCGGTAGCGCAGCTGGCGCGGGGTCAGCCCGAGTTCCAGGGCGGCGCGGGTCTTGTTCCCGCGCGCCCGCTCGATCGCCCGCGCCAGGCGCTCTGCCTCGGAGGCGTGCACACGCTGGTAGGGGCGCACCGCGCTGGTGCAGTCTGCGCCGTAAGGGGGCGCCGGCGCGGGCTCGGCGTGCGAGCCCAGGGGTTCACGCTCGAACGGACTGATGCGGGACTCTTCGTGGAGGATCTCGTCAATCAGCGGTGTGCCGATGCGGCCGTCGGTGGACAGCAGCACGGCCCGCTCGAGTACGTTCTCCAGTTGCCGGATATTGCCCGGCCAGTCGAAGGCCTCCAGGCGCTCCAGGACGCCGTCATCCACGACCACGTTCCAGCCGTGCAGGTGGGTGTAGCGGTCGAGGAAATGACGGGTGAGCAGACGGATGTCGCTGGCGCGGTCGCGCAGCGCCGGCATGTGCAGCGGGATCACGTTCAGGCGGTAGAACAGGTCGAGCCGGAACTCCCCGGCATTCACCGCGGCCTGCAGGTTCTGGTGGGTCGCGGCGATGATGCGCACGTCCACCGGGATATCGCGCGAACCGCCGATCGGCTGGACCACGCGCTCCTGCAGCACGCGCAGGATCTTCGATTGCAATGCCTCCGGCATGTCGCCGATCTCGTCCAGGAACAGCGTGCCGCCGTCGGCCAGGGCGATCTTGCCGGTCTTGGCGCTGGAGGCACCGGTGAAGGCGCCCTTTTCGTGGCCGAACAGTTCGGATTCCAGCAGATCGGCCGGGATCGCGGCGCAGTTGATGGAGATGAACGGTTTGGCGCTGCGCTGGCTGATCCGGTGGATCATGCGCGCGATCTTCTCCTTCCCGGTGCCGGAGGCCCCGGTGACGAGGACGGTGGCCTGGGTGTCCGCGATGCGGTGGACCTGCTTCAGGACATGGCGCAGGGCCGGGCTCTCGCCGAGGATGCCGTACTGCCCGCCCTGGGTGTCCAGCGCGCTCTTCAGGTAGCGATTCTCGGACACCAGTTCGGCGGTGCGTTCGGCGATGAGCTGGTGAATGCGCAGGACCTGACCGATCATGCTGGCGACCACGCGCAGCAGGTTCAGGTCGTCCTGGAACTGGCGCGAACGGCGGCGCAGGCGATGCACTCCGAGGACGCCGATGGCGTGTTCGTCCTGCACGATGGGGACGGCGATATAGGCGACGGTCTCCTGCGGCAGGGTGGAGCGGTCGATGGCGCGCGCGAGATATTCGGGCTCGTTGTCGATATCCTGGATCAGGGCGATCTGGCCGGTCTTCATCACGCGCCCGGTCACGCCCTCGCCGAGGCTGTAGCTGCCGCGGTCGCGTTCGGCGTCGGTCAGGCCGTAAGCGTGGCGGATGCGCAGCTGTCCGCTGTTCGGGTCCGGCAGCAGGACACGGCCGCGGTTGAGGCCCAGCAGCTGCGACATCATCCCGAGGATGCGGTAGATCGCGGCGTCCGGGTCGCCGGAGCGGCCCATGAGTTTGGCGACCTCCAGCAGCAGGGTGATCTCCTGCTCCCGCGTGGCGAGGTCGGGCGGGGTCGAATCGGATGCGTGTTGCGAGGCCATGGGTGGGGATATGCAGAAACCCTGCCAGTGCGCCCAAGGCGGTTTGTACAGGTCTGGCGCAGCAGCGGCGCGGTCCGTTTTGGTGCTGGTGCCTCGTGATGGGGCGGGGCGGCGCACCGTTGGCTTGCACGCGCCTTGCCGGGTGAGGGAAAGAGGCCCGGCCGGGGTGGCCGGGCCCATGGGGTCCCGCTTGTGGGGATTATCCCTCGGCGTGGTAGCTGCTGCGCTTGATCAGGCGCACGCAGATGGCGTCCAGCATGTAGCCGATGATGCCGATCACCAGCACGAAGGCGGCCAGTTTGTCGTACTCCAGGGTGTCGCGGGCATCGTTGATCGCGTAGCCCAGCCCCGAGGTGACGCCGAGGTATTCCGCCGGGACCAGCACGATCCAGGCGACCCCCACGGCCAGGCGGATCCCGGCAAACACATCCTGCGCGATCGCGGGCATCACGATGTAGCGCAGGGTGTGGTACGGGTTGGCCCCCAGGTTGTTGCCCACCTTCAGCCACATCGGGTCGATGCGCTGTACCCCGTGCGCGGTGGCATAGGTGATGGGCCAGACGGCGGCAATGGCGATCAGGAAGATGATGGCCGCGTCCCAGGTGGCGAAGGCCAGCACCGCGATCGGCATCCAGGCCAGCGGCGAGATCATGCGCAGGAACTGGAACGGCACATGGGTGACCTGCTTCAGGGTCAGGAAGTAGCCGATCATTACCCCCAGCGGGACGCCAATGGCGATCGCATAGGCCAGACCCCAGCCCACGCGGTACAGGCTGGACTCGATCGGCTTCCAGACGTTGCCGGAGACGACAAGGTCCCAGAACGCCGCCAGCGTCGGCCCGGGGGCGAAGCTGGCAAAGGCCATCGTGTCCTCGTTGTTGGCGATGGCCCAGCCGCCCCAGTACCACAGGGCGAACAGGCCGGCGATCCCCAGTGCCGGGTATTGCAGTGCCCGGCGGGCGCGGTCGGCGAACCGCAGAAGCGGCATCAGCCGCTCCACGGTTGTGGGGTCGACGGAGAGCGTGGCTTCGCGGTTCATAGGACCACCACCTCCTCGCGGGCGAACGGCGAATCCATGTCCACACCCGGGGCACCCTGCCACGCGGTGTGGGTCTCCATCGCCTTGCGCACGAAGTCGTAGTTCACCAGATCATCCTTCACGAAGTCCGGGTCCAGGCCTTCAAGGAAGGTGGTGTCGCCACCGACCAGGGTCTCGTTCATCGCGCCCACCAGCATTTTCGTCGCGGACGGGTAGGGCCAGGGCGAGAAGTCGATGCGGCCGTTCTCCCATTCGGGGTGACGGATCGCGCCGCTGTCGGCGTAGGTGCTGTCGTCGTGGTAGTTCGTCATCGCGCGTTCCACCACGTTGGCGGGCATAGGCAGGTAGCCCTTGCCGTCACGCGAGAGCATTGTGGCGATGCTCTTCTTGTCCTCCTGGATGGTGCCCTGGGCGCGGACCACGGCGTTCATCACCTTCTGCGTCCACTCCGGCTCGCGGTCGGTCAGGCGCTCGTTCATGCAGACCACGCAGCAGGGATGGTTCTTCCAGATATCGCCGGTAAAGCGCAGCACGTTGCCGCGGGCCAGCAGCTCGCCGGCCGCGTTGAACGGCTCGGCGACGATGTAGGCATCGATGGAGCGCGCGGCGAGGGCCGGCGGCATGTCCGGCGGCGGCATGATCATCAGATTGACCTCGTGCGCCTCCAGCGCCGAGCCCTGGTCGCGGATCACCGGCGTCAGGCCGGCGTCGCGCAAGGCCATCTGCATGACCACGTTGTGCATCGAATACCAGTAGGGGACGGCCACGCTCTTGCCGCCCAGGTCGGAGAACGACTGCACGTCGACGTGGCGCCCGGTGACCACGGCAGAGCCGTTGGTGTGGGCCCAGGACATGATCTTGACCGGAAAGTCGTTCTGGTAGCGCATCCACAGCGGGATCGGCTTGAGCAGATGCACCAGGTTGAAACGGTTGGCGGCGAAGGACTCGATCAGCGGCGACCAGCCGCGGATCAGGGTCGGGTCGGCGACCTCCAGGCCTTCGTCCTCGAAATAGCCCTCGGAGTGGGCGACCAGCAGCGCGGCGGCATCGGTGATCGGGATGTAACCGATACGCACGACGCCGTCGAAGTCACTGACGACGCCCTCGGGTTCCTCCAGGCTGCCCGGTTCGGCACCGAACAGCGAGCCGGGCAGGGCCAGCCCGGTGCCGGCCAGGCCGCCGACGGCGGCGGTGCGCAGGAAGTTGCGACGGGAAAAGCTGCGGTCCAGCAGGCTGTCCAGCTCGCGGTCGATGTCATGGTGATTGTCGCAGTTGCACATGGTGGTGGTTCCTCGGTCAGGGTCGGGCAGTGGCGGCGGTGGATCAGGCAGCGCGTACGCGTGCCCGGGATTCGGATGTGGTCGGTTCGGTCGCCTGGCTTTCGTCTTCCGTGTCAGGCGAAGCGGTCTCGGACTCGGCGGCTTCCGGAGCGGTGCTGGGGCTTCGAGTGGCTCCGAAGTAGCCCATCAGTTCGGCCTTGCGGTCGACGAAGGCCTGGCTGTTGCGGTCGCGGGGGTGGTCGATTTCGATGCTCAGCTCGGCGGTGATCGTGCCGGGGTTGGAGCCCATGACCAGCACGCGGTCGGCCATGGCCACGGCCTCCTCGATGTCGTGGGTGACGAACACCACGGAGATGCCGCGCTCGCGGGCCAGGCGGGTGACCTCGTCCTGCAGGGCGACCCGGGTGAAGGCATCCAGAGCCGAGAACGGTTCATCGAGCAGCAGCAACTCGGGGTCGGTGGCCAGGCTGCGCGCCAGGGCGACACGCTGTTGCTGGCCGCCGGAGAGCGACTGCACGTTGACCTCGGCCTTGTCGGTCAGGCCGACGGTCTCCAGCAGTTGGTCGATGCGCTCGCGCATGTCGCGCTTGCGGCCCTGGAAGATCAGGCCCAGCGAGGCGTTCTTGCGCACGGTCATCCAGGGGTAGAGCGAGGGCTTCTGAAACATCATGTTCCAGCGCGGACTCGGCTTGATCACCTGGTGGCCGTTGATGCGCACGCAGCCATCGCTGGGCATCAGCAACCCCGCGAGCATGTGCAGCAGGGTGGACTTGCCGCAGCCACTCTGGCCGATCAGGGCCACGGTCTCGCCGGGGGCGACGTTGACCTGGATGTCCTTCAGCGTGGGGGCTTCCTGCCCGGGATAGTGATGGGTGATGTAGTCGATGGAGATGGCGGCGCCCATGGCGTTTCCCTCTTGATCCTTCGTTCATGAGCCGCCGGGCGGATCGCTTCGGCGGCGCGTTCAGAAGGTTCCTTACAAGGGACGTGCCAAACCCGTCCTGATCCCCGGGATTTTCATCGTTGGCGGGTTCGAAACGGCGTGCTGACGCGAAATACCGGGAGGCAGGGTGGGTGCGCCGGCAAGCCGGGGCGATCCGGCGCGGGGCATGCGCAATGGACAATCCGGACAAAGCGGCCGATTCCGGGTGGACAAAGGGGACGAAATGGTCGTCGGGTGACGGGGCGATTCCGGAGCGACGTCCCGAAAACGGCCTTGTGGTGCGGTGTGCGCGATGTTGGCACGGCTTCTGCACCGGGATGGGCGACCCGGTCGAACGCCGGGGAACCACGAATCCCAACTGCGAGGAGTATCACCATGTCCGTAGCCGAAGCCACCACCTCCCTGACCGTCAACGGCCTGGAGCCGATCGACCAGGACGGCCTGAACGGCCTGGCCGCCAAGGGCAAGGCCAACCCCGAAAGCATCGTGACCCTGAAGGCCACCACGGTCTGCGAGGGCAAGTTCCGCAACCTGACCTACGTGCGCGATCTGGATGCCCACGTAATCGACGAGCCGCCGCACCTGCTCGGTGACGACACCGCGCCGAATCCCTCCGAGGCTGTTCTCGCCAGCCTGGGCGCCTGCCTGTCGGTGGGCATGCACGCCAACGCGATCGACCGCGGCATCACGCTGACCAAGCTCGAACTCACTCTGGAAGGGGATATCAACGTGACCGCCGTATGGGGCGTGGGCGACACCGACGTCAACAAGCACCTCGGTTTCTCCGACATCCGCGTGAAGGCGCACCTGGAAGGCGATGCCAGCGAGGAGCAGCTCAAGGACCTGGTGGCGCATGCCGACTTCTGGTCGCCGGTCGCCAACACCATGCGCAACCCGGTCAACGTCAGCGTCGAGCTGGCCTGAACCGGTTACTGGATCTTTACGGGAGTAAAACCCAATGCTCGAAACCCGCACTCAAGACGTGACGGGGGTGTCGCCGGCCGCAGGGCCGGCGGATGCCGACGCCGCGCTGCAGGCGCTGGTGGAACGCGACCTCGCGCCACTGACCGCCCGTATCGACCGCGAAGGCCTGTACCCCGAGGATTTTCTGCGCGAGGCTGGCCGCCTCGGCGCCTTCAACCGCCATCTTGCCAGCCAGAACGCCAGTGGCACCACCGACATTGCCAGCGCGATCCGCGCCACCGAGGTGATCTCGGCCGAATGCATGACCACCGGGTTCGTGGCCTGGTGCCAGAACGCCTGCGCCTGGTACGTGGAGAACAGCAGCTCGGACACACTCAAGCGCGAGGCGCTGCCGAAGCTGGCCAATGCCGAGGCGCTGGGCGCCACCGCGCTGTCCAACCCGATGAAATGGTTCGCCAACATCGAGGACCTGAAACTCTCCGCCGAACGCGTGGACGGGGGCTATGTGGTCTCCGGGTCGCTGCCCTGGGTGTCCAACCTGGGCGAGGATCACTACTTCGGCGCGATCTTCCGGACCACCGACGCGAACCCGCGCCCGGTGATGGCGCTGATCAACTGCGCCGACCCCGGCTTCAGCCTGACGGCCTGCCCCGAGTTCACGGCCCTGGAGGGGTCGCGCACCTTCGGTTGCCACTTCGACCGCGTATTCGTGCCCGATGCCCACGTGCTGGCCGACTCGCTCCCCGAGTACATCCGCCGGATCCGTCCGGGCTTCGTGCTGCTGCAGATGGGCATGGGGCTGGGGCTCATCGACGGCTGCCTGCGCACGATGCGCGAGGCCAACGAGACCCTGGGGCACGTAAACGGCTATCTCGACGACCAGGTCGGCGAACTGGAAGAGGCCCTGGAGGACGGGCGCGCGGCCTGTTATGCGCTGGCCGAGACGCCGTTCGACGAATCCGAGCGGTTCTTCGCGGACGTGCTGCAGATGCGCCTGACCGGGTCCGAGCTGTCCCTGCGCGCGTCGCAGTCGGCCCTGCTGCACTGCGGGGCGCGCGGATACAAGGCGGATGCGGCGGCCCAGCGCAAGCTGCGCGAGTCGTACTTTGTGGCCATCGTGACACCGGCCATCAAGCACCTGCGCAAGGAGCTTGCGCGCATCCACGCGCACTGAAACCACCACCCACGGTCGGGGCCCCCGGGCCCCGGGCCGAATCAAGGAATCGCCATGCTGGAAATCACTACCCGAATGGATCCCGAGGCGGCCGTCGACACCCTGAAGGCGGCGATCGATGCCCAGGGCCTGAAGCTGGTCTCGCATATCAATGGTCAGGCCAATGCCGCGAAGATCGGGGTCGAGGTGCCGACGGATCAGATCCTCGAGGTCTTTCACCCGAGCTACGCGGTGCGTGTCTGGGAGGCCTGCAAGCCTGCGGGCATCGACATCCCGTTGCGTATCCATGTGTCCGGTGATGGCGACATCCTGCGTATCAGCACGCGTTCCGCGCGGGAGGTGTTCGCGCCGTGGGCCAACCCCGACCTGGAGGCCATCGGATCCGAACTGGACCCGAAACTGCAGGCCATTCTCGACGCCGTGGAGGCCGCGTGATGAGTATCGAAACCGACGCATTCAAGCGCTATATCTGCAAGGTCTGCGGCTATATCTACGACGAGGCCAAGGGCGATCCGGATTCCGGCCTGGCGCCGGGGACCCGCTTCGAGGATATCCCCGACGACTGGTACTGCCCCGACTGCAACGTGACCAAGGCCGACTTCACCGCGCTGGAACCGCGCGCCGAAACGGCGGACGCGGGCGCCGCCGCGATGGCCTGGAGTGCCGGGAGCGGTATGGCCGACCCGGATGCGGTGGTGATCGTCGGTGGCGGTATGGCCGGCTGGGCCCTGGCCGAGGCCCTGCGCGAGCGGGATCCGCGGCGGACCATCCGCCTGCTGACGGCCGATTCGGGCGATTACTACACCAAGCCGCGGATCTCCAACGCCTTCGCGCGTGGCACCGCGATCGAGGACCTGGTCGAAGAGACCGGATCGGCGCGGGCGGCGCGGCTCGGGATCGACCTGATGCCCTTCGTGCGGGTGCTGGATATTCACCGTGCGCAGCAGCGCCTTATCACAGCGCGCGGGGGTGTGCCGTACGGCCAGCTGGTGCTGGCCACTGGCGCCCGGCCGCGCAGGATGGCGTTCCCCGGCGGCGCCGAGCCCCCCCTGGCCGTGAACACGCTGGAGGACTATCGGGCCCTGCGCGGGGCGCTGGTGGCCGGTGGCGGCGCGCCTGCCCATACCCGGGTGGCCATCATCGGGGCAGGTCTGGTGGGCTGCGAACTGGCGGACGACCTGGCGGCCGGTGGCCACCCCGTGCACCTCGTCGAATGTGCGTCGCAGCCGCTGGCCGGGCTGTTGCCCCGGTCGCTGGGGGATGACCTGCAGCAGGCACTCGCGAATCATGGCGTGCAGTGGCACACCGAGGCCACCGTCGAGCGCATCGAACCGGTAACGGACGCAACACGGCGCCTCCTGCTGGATGACGGAGCGACACTGGAGGCCGAGGTGGTGATCACCGCGCTGGGCCTGGAGCCCCAGCGCGACCTGGCGGAGCGCGTGGGCCTGTCCTGCGACCGCGGGATCGAGGTGGATGCGCTGTTGCGCACGACCGATCCGGCGATCTTCGCCCTGGGCGATGGCTGCGAGTTCGAGGGGCGGCTGCGCCCGTACGTGGAGACCCTGCGTGGCCAGGCGGCGGCGCTGGCCCGGACCCTGTCGGGCGAGGCGACGGTCTACCGACCGGATGCCGGGGTCGTGCAGGTGAAGACGGGGAGCCTGCCGTTGAATGTCTGCCCGCCGCCGGTGGATACCGGGGAATGGGTGGAGATCAGCGCCGATGGAGACGGGCGCCACCTGGAGTTTCACGCCGACGGACGGCTCGCGGGCTTTGCCCTGTCGGGGCGCCACGCAAGGCGGGCCCGCGAACTGGAGACGCACCTGGGCAAGCCGGTGGTCGATCCCCGGGCCCGCCTGGCGTCCTGAGCGCTACCGGGCCGGCGGGGCCGGCCCGGAGCGGGTTCATATGACCCCGTCGAGCCGGAGGTAGCCGATCAGGAACAGGATGGCCAGCACCCCGGCCAGCACGTAGAGCCAGTTGGACAGCGTGGGGTTGTTGGGGCGGCTGAAGAAGGCCGCCCACAGCGCCAGCAGGATGAGGACGAAAAAGAAGAACAGGAAGCGCATGCGTCAGGCTCCTTCCGGGACGGCGTAGGGGAGATCGACCACCTCGGCCGTTGCACCATCCGGGGCACCCCAGCGCAGCTCGCCTTCCGCGGTGGCCACCTGCACGACCGCAAGGGCGGAATAGAGCCCGTCCGGGTGGAGTTCGGCCGCGACGATCTCGCCATCCGACTGCTCCGGCTTGCCGTCCGCGCGAAAGACCGGTGAGCCGGGTTGCGGCGGGGTCTGGGTATGGATGGCCAGGCGGAACATGCGCCGCTTGAGCTTGCCCAGGTAGTGCATGCGCGCCACCACCTCCTGCCCCGGGTAGCAGCCTTTCTCGAAACTGATCGCGCCGAGGGCGTGCAGGTTCAGCATCTGCGGGACGAACATCTCGGTGGTTTCCTCCACCACCGTGGGGACGCCGGCAAGGATGTCCAGCAGTGCCCAGTCACGCGGGCCCACCGGGGCCGCGTGGACGTTCAGGCTGTCCCAGGCGCGGCGCATGGCGTCAATCTCGCCGAACAGTTCGAAACGCGGGTGCAGTCCGGGTACCCGGACGACGGTAACGCCATTCTTCTCGACCACCTCTTCCGGCGCGCCGGGACACACGCCCAGAGCATTGGTCAGCTCCTTCTCGGCATCCGGTCCGGAAAAGCCGAAGTGGATGCGGGAGTCCCCGGCGTGCTCGATGATCACGTTCGCGCGCAGCACGAACATCTGCAGGCGCTTGGCGACCGGCTCGATCCGGTCCGCCGGCATCTCGAGCAGGTAGCCGTCCGTCGTGCGCAGCACGCGGAACACGGCATAGGCCCGCCCCTTGGGGCTGGAGTAGCTGGAGAGCTGGCTGTGCTGGGCGTCCACCGCATGGATGTCATTGCCGAACTGCCCCTGCAGGAAGTCGGTGGCGTCATCGCCGCGCACCTCCAGGAGACCGCGGTGGGAGAGGTCGCAGATCACCTCGCCGTTGACGGCCATACGGCGCTCGCGCTCCGGGTTGCCGTAGTGCAGGAGGTCGTCCTCCTCGAACTCGGCGCCGGCGTCGATCAAGTGGTGTTTCCAGTCTTCGCGCATCGGGATTCTCCTGTGGCAGTGCTCGTCGCCGCGCGCCGCCGGACCGATTCGCCATCGGTGGCCGGGACGCCCGGAAAGGCAGCGCTGCACTGGATTGAGGTGGTAAGCTGAACCAAGCGGCTCGATAGTAGACGAACCTTTCACAGGGTGTCAGCCCTGGATTCTTTATCTTTGTTCAAGGGGGTGGCATGACTCGGCAGGGACGTCCCGTCTTTCTGGATTTGCGCAAGATCCGACTGCCGCTGAATGCCGTGGTCTCCATTCTGCACCGGATTACCGGTGTCTTCCTGATTCTGTCGATTCCCGTGCTGCTTTGGCTGCTGGATCGCTCCCTGGCCAGCCCCGCGGGCTTCGCACAGGTGATCGCGATCATCCACCATCCGCTCGGCCTGGCGGCGCTGGCGCTGGGTCTGTGGTGGCTGCTGCATCACCTGTTCGCCGGCATTCGCTACCTGCTGATGGAATTCGGCATCGGCGAGGATCGCGAGGGCTCGCTGCGCACGGCGCGTGATGCCCTGTACGCCGGTCTTCTGGCCACCGCGCTGGTGTGGCTGGGGTTGGTGCTGTGAAGCTGTTGAGCGGACAGCGCGCCTGGCTGCTGCAACGCATCACGGCGGTCTATGTGGGCGTGTACGTGATCCTCGCCCTGGGTTTCTTCGTGCTCGCTGCGCCGGCGGACCATGCGGCGTGGCTGGCGGTGATGGGGCACCCGGTGGTGGGGCTGCTGACAGCGGTGTTCGTGTTGCTGCTCTGGCTGCATGCGTGGATCGGCCTGCGCGACGTGGTGATGGACTACGTGCACGCCCCCGGCTCGCGGCTCGTGGTGTTCGTGCTCGGTGGTGGCGGGTTGCTCCTGACGGGCCTGTGGGCGTTTTTCATTCTGATTCGAGCGGGGCTTGAATGAAGGGACTGGCATGAACGTGGCACGGCGCAAATTCGACGCCCTGATCATCGGCGCTGGCGGTGCGGGCCTGCGTGCCGCACTGCAGCTGTCCAACGGCGATGCCAAGGTCGCGGTGGTCTCCAAGGTGTTTCCCACGCGCTCGCACACGGTCGCCGCGCAGGGCGGGGTGAATGCCGCGCTGGCCAACGTGCTGCCGGACTCCTGGCACTGGCACATGTTCGACACCGTGAAGGGCTCGGATTATCTGGGTGACCAGGACGCGATCGAGTACATGTGCCGCGCCGCGCCCAAGGTGGTCTACGAGCTGGACCACTTCGGCGTGCCGTTCTCGCGCCTGGACAACGGCAACATCTACCAGCGCGCGTTCGGCGGGCAGAGCCAGAACTTCGGCCAGGACCAGGCGGCGCGCACCTGTGCGGCGGCCGACCGCACCGGGCACGCCATTCTGCACTCGCTGTACCAGCAGAACCTGCGCGCGCGCACGCATTTTTTTGACGAGTACTTCGCGGTGGACCTGCTGCGCGACGCGCAGGGCTTCGTGTTCGGTGTACTGGCCTTCGAGATCCTGACCGGCGAGCCGATCGTGATCGAGGCCAAGACCACGCTGATCGCCACCGGCGGGGCAGGGCAGTTGTTCCGTACCACCACCAACGCGCTGATCAACACCGGCGATGGCATGGCGATGGCCCTGCGCGCCGGCGTGCCGCTGGAGGACATGGAGTTCGTGCAGTTCCACCCGACCGGGATCGCCGGGCGCGGCATGCTGATTACCGAGGGCGCGCGCGGCGAGGGCGGATTCCTGATCAATTCCGAGGGCGAGCGCTTCATGGAGCGCTATGCCCCGCGGGCGAAGGACCTGGCCTCGCGCGACGTGGTCAGCCGTTCCATCGCCACCGAGGTGCGCGAGGGCCGCGGCTGCGGGCGCAACGCGGACCATGTGCTGCTGGATCTGCGCCATCTGGGCGCGGACACGATCATGCAGCGTCTGCCGGGCATCCGCGAGACGAGCATCACCTTCCTCGGGGTGGATCCGATCGAGGCGCCGATCCCGATCTTTCCGACCTGTCACTACAGCATGGGCGGGATCCCGACCAACCGCTTCGGCCAGGTGGTGGCGCCGGTCAAGGACACCCCGGAGGACCCGGTGCCGGGGCTGTACGCGGCCGGGGAGGCCGCCTGTGTCTCGGTGCATGGCGCCAACCGCCTGGGCGGTAACTCGCTGCTGGACATCCTGGTGTTCGGGCGCGCAGCGGCGAACCACATCCTCGAGTACCTGGCCGAGAACCGCTACCACCGCCCGCTGGACGAGACGGCCGTGGAACAGGCGATGGCGCGACTGACGCGCTGGGATCGCAAGGACCCGGGCGACGGCTCCGCCGAGCAGGTTGAACCGCTCAAGCGCGAACTGCGCAAGGTGATGGAGGACCACTGCTCGGTATTCCGCAGCGACGAGGTGATGCGCGAGGGGGTGGAGAAGGTCCGCGCGCTGCGCGAGCGCCTGAACCATGCAGTGATCGCGGACCACTCGGCCACCTTCAACACCGCACGGGTGGAGGCGATGGAGCTGGAGAACCTGATGGACTGCGCGATCGCGACCATCCGCTCCGCGCTGGGGCGCGAGGAGAGCCGCGGGGCACATTCGCGCATCGACTTCCCCGAGCGCGACGACCAGCACTGGCTCAAGCACAGCCTGTACTCGCTGGCGGACGACAGCCTCGACTACAAGCCGGTGCGCACCCAGCCGAACACCGTGGCCTCGTTCCCGCCGAAGGAGCGCGTGTACTGATGGCCTGTCGGGAATGCAACGCTCTGCGGGATGCGGTTCGCGCCGCGAACCGCATCAGCAGGCGCTGAAGGAAGGTACGGATGGAATTCTCGATCTACCGCTTCAATCCTGAGACGGATACGCTGCCGAAGATGCAGCGCTTCACCCTGCCCGACGACCAGGTCGAGCCGGGGATGATGCTGCTGGATGCGCTGCTGTTGCTGAAGGAGCAGGACGATTCCCTGGGCTTTCGCCGCTCCTGTCAGCACGGGGTCTGCGGCTCCGACGGCATGAACATCAACGGAATGAACGGTCTGGCTTGCATCACGCCGCTGGCGGATCTGGAGGCGCCGGTCACGCTGCGCCCGTTCCCGGGGATGCCGGTGATCCGCGACCTGATCGTGGACATGGGCAACTTCTGGGACCAGTACCGCAAGGCCGAGCCCTGGCTGGTCAACGACAGCCCGGAGCCCGAGGTCGAGCGCAAGCAGAGCCCGGAGGATCGTGACCAGCTGGATGGTCTGTACGAATGCATCCTGTGCGGCTGCTGTTCCGCCGCCTGTCCGTCGTACTGGTGGAATCCGGACAAGTTCCTCGGCCCGGCCGCATTGCTGCAGGCCGCGCGTTTTATCCAGGACAGCCGCGACGAGGCCACCGATCACCGCCTGGCCGAGCTGGACGATGCCTGGAAACTCTACCGCTGCCACACGATCATGAACTGCACGCAGGTCTGCCCGAAGGGCCTGAACCCGAGCCGGGCCATCAGCGACATCCGCCGCACCATGCTGAAAAAGTCGCTGTGAGTGGATGGATGCCCAAAGGTGGTTTAGCCCCCGTGGGAGCCTGCTTGCAGGCGAATGCCCCTGCCAAAGCCAGACGCGGGCAGGGGCTTCGCCTGCAAGCAGGCTCCTACGGGGGGGCTGGACGGGCGTTTTGGTGATGGAACCCGACAGCCGTACTCGCTGGCGCTGCCGCCGCGGGATGCTGGAGAACGACTGGCTGCTCGGGCAGTTTCTCGCGCAGGGATATGCGCAACTGGACCAGGAGGGTCGCGATGCCTTCGAGCGCCTGCTCGACTACCCCGACAATGTGCTGCTGGACGTGGTCATGGGTCGCCAGACCACGGTGGACGACGGGATAGCCCGGCTTGTCCCGGCGATCCGCGCCGCCGCTGCGGCTGCACCTTCGGCCTGACCTGGTTCTTCCCCGGCTCGCGCTCGCGGGCCAGATCCTTCTGCTGCTGGCGGTCGTGGGGTACGTGCTCGCATACAGTCCGTTGTGGACATTGATGCCCGTGTTCGGGCTGGCGGTTGCCGGGTGGGTATGGCAAGGACGGACACGGCCGCCGGCCTGGGACTGGCTGGGCCAGACACCCGATGGCGCGACGTGGCTGGCCACGGCCGAAGGACTGCGCCAGGAGCGGGTGGACTGGGTGGAGATCCTGCCCGATACCCGGGTGCTGCGCGGGATGGTGATCCTGGTGGTCCGGCTCCCGGAGACCGGTCGGGTCCGGCGTCTCTGGCTGCACGCGGGCCGGTTGCACCCCGAGGACCTGCGCCGCTTGCGCATGCGCCTGCGCTGGCCTCCGGGGCGCGAGGAAGCGGATCCCGGCTGGCGGGTGCGGCTTCGCGCTGGGCTGGAGCGGGGCGTTGCTATACTGGCCAAAAGCCGAGTACCCGGAGGCCCGAGCATGGCTGGACCCGACAATGCGCAGGTGATGGTGGACGTCTCGCATCTGCTGAGCGACGAGCCCGATCACGTCTACAGTGAAGAGGAACTCGACGCGATCGAGGAGCTGGACCCGGAACTCGCGCTGCGTCTGGACCGTGCCCAGACCCATGCGCAGCGCGAGGCGGCGGACGTGCCCGCCGACGGTCCGATCGACGAGGACGCCGTGCGCGCCGCGATCGAGGAGGCTCGGCGCATCCTGATGCAGGACGGGGGCGATATCGAGTTCGTCGAACTCGATGGGCGCACCGTGCGGGTTCGGTTGAAGGGAGCCTGTGTCGGCTGCCCGCGTTCCACGCTAGATCTCAAGAATGTCGTCGAACGCCTGGTCCGCTCGCGGGCACCGGGCGTGGCCAGCGTCGCGAATACCTTCTGACGGCTGCCTTCAGGCCGGGCCGGAGCCCAGACGGCGCAGCAGTTGCCGGAGGCGTCCCGGCCCGAACCCGTGTACCCGCTTGAAGGCCTTGCGAAAGGCCGCCTCCGAGGTATAGCCCACCGCGTCCATCACGCTGGCGACCGACTCGCGGCCATCGCGCAGCAGCCGCTCGGCCAGGACCATGCGCCACTGCGTCAGGTAGTCGATGGGGGTCTGCCCGACCAGGGTGTGGAAGCGCTCGGCGAAGCTGCTGCGCGACATGGCCGCCTCGCTGGCGAGGCCTTCCAGGGTCCAGCTCGCCTCGGGCCGGGCGTGCAGGGCATCCAGCGCGCGGCGGATGCGGTCATCCGCCAGGGCCGCAATCAGGGATCCCTCCGAGTGCTCGCGCTGGGTGCAGATGTGATGGCGCACGGCCATCACGAACAGCGTATCCGCCAGACGATCCAGCACCGGCCGGTAGCCCGAGGAACGCTCCGCGAGTTCGATGTTCATGAGATCCGCCAGATGCGCCAGGCGTTCGCCCGATTCGCGACGGCGGATGATGATGTGGTCGGGGAGAGCGGCCAGGATCGGGTTGCGCCGGCCGGAATCGAACTCGAAGTGCCCGCACAGGAGCTGGGTGACCGGGGTGTCCGGCGGATCCGCACCCTCGACCAGCGTCAGGTGGTTGTCCCGATCGGGCACGGTGTCGCGGCTGGCCATCAGGTGCCAGTCGTCGTG
Source organism: Thioalkalivibrio sp. ALE30 (assembly GCF_000377465.1). Taxonomy (NCBI): domain Bacteria; kingdom Pseudomonadati; phylum Pseudomonadota; class Gammaproteobacteria; order Chromatiales; family Ectothiorhodospiraceae; genus Thioalkalivibrio; species Thioalkalivibrio sp. ALE30. The sequence continues at coordinate 265,714 of NZ_KB898171.1, forward strand.
GGGCAGCAACAGCAGATCGCCGGCCTCCATCCAGACCGGGGCCATATCCTCCATGTGCAGATAGCAGCCGCCTTCGCCGACCAGGTGAAAGCTGGCATTCCCCGAACCCGCGGTGCTGAGCTGCCATTCCCCGCACAGCCGCGGGTTGGTGTCGATGCGCGCGCGCAGGTTGTAGGCCGCCAGTACCGTCGACAGCACGTCTTCGTGGGGGCTGATATCCATTGAACGTCCTTTTCCCTTGTGGTTGGGATTCACCTTAGACCGTTGCGCCCCGGGTTTCCGCCGTTTTGTGGTCATAAGGGGGGATCTGGACGCTCGAACATAAACGCCGGCGTCTGACCCCGCGTACTGGCGACGCGGTCGGTCTAGGCTTTCATCCAGTAGCAGACGAAATGGAGAAGGGCATCATGGGCGCGACGGGAAACTTGATGGTACGGATACAGGGCTGGCTTGACTGGACGCGCGGCGCGGATTTCCTGGCGCCCTTGCTGTTGCGGCTTTACCTCGCCCCCATCTTCTGGATGGCGGGGACCAACAAGCTGGACGGGCTGCTGCCGAAGGAAAGCGTGGTGATGTGGTTCGGCAACGCGGACTGGGGCCTGGGCATGCCGTTCCCGTATCTGATGGTGTTGTTGTCGGCCTATGCCGAGGTGCTGGGCGCGATCGCGCTGCTGCTTGGGCTGGCCACGCGCTGGTTCTCCATCCCGCTGATGATCACGATGGTCGTGGCGGCGGTCACCGTGCATCTCGAACACGGCTGGCAGCGCATCTCCGACCCGATGATGTGTCTGTTCAACTGTTCCGGGATCGAGCAGGCGCAGATGCGCCTGGACCGGGCCAAGTCCATCCTGCAGGAACACGGCAACTATAACTGGCTGACCGAGACCGGGAACTTTGCCATCGTCAACAACGGGATCGAGATGGCCGCGACCTTTTTCGTGATGCTGCTGGTCCTGTTCTTCTGGGGGGCGGGGCGCTATGTCAGCATCGACTACTACATCCGTCGGAGGATGATGAGCAGGGGATAACACCAAGAGCTGTGCGAGCAGCCATTACTGAACGGGGCCGGGTTCTATAGCTCAAGGGTCTATAACCCAAGGATCTATAAGCCAAGGGTCCATAATCGCAAGACGAGGAGTGAAATCATGAAGAACGATCTGTTTTCCACCAAGACCCTCGCCGGGGCCGTCGGCAGCGCGGCGATCGGTATGGCCATGGCCACCAGCCCGGTGTTCGCATCGGCCGACCTGAACCACGGCTATCAGCAGGGTGGCCAGTCGCCGCTGATGCTGGCCGAAGGGGCCTGCGGAGAAGGTACCTGCGGCGGTGCCGGAGAACCCAAGGACAGCGAAGGTAGCTGTGGCGAAGGCACCTGCGGCGGATCCGGCGACGACAAGGATTCCGAAGGGGCCTGTGGCGAGGGGACCTGTGGCGGCTAGGAGCGTCAGGCCCGTCAACCCGGCCCGCGTCAGCGGTGCCGGGCTCGGTTTGCGGCGGGCCCTTCTGGGCCCGCTGGCCGAGGCCCCGGAGGCGACGGAACGCCTGGGCTTCTTCGAGGCGGCGCCGGAGAACTGGATGCACCTGGGCGGACGCCTGGGGCGCATCTTTCGCGAATATACCGAGGCCCAGCCCTTTGTCTGCCACGGGCTGTCCCTCGACATCGGCGGGCCGCGCCCGCTGGACCGAACCTTCCTGCAGGACCTGCGGACCTTCCTGGATACTCACGGGATCGAGGATTACAGCGAGCATCTCTCGGCCTGTGGCGATGGCCAGGGGCATCTGTATGACCTGATGCCGATCCCGTTTACCGAGGCGGCGGTGCACTACGTGGCCGACCGCGTACGTCAGGTACAGGACATCCTCGGGCGCCGGATGGCCCTGGAGAACGTCTCGTATTACACCCCGGTGGGGGCCGAACTCGACGAGATCACGTTTGTTCGCGCGGTGCTGGAGGAGGCCGACTGCGACCTGCTGCTGGACGTGAACAACGTGGTCGTCAACAGCATCAACCACGGCTACGCGCCGACCGAGTTTCTCGACGCGATGCCCCTGGAGCGGGTGCGCTATCTGCATATCGCGGGGCACGAGGCCGAGGCGCCGGATCTGCGCGTCGATACCCATGGCCAGCCGATCTGCAGCGATGTCTGGGATCTGCTGGGCGAAACCTACGCGCGCATCGGCCCGGTGCCGACGCTGCTCGAGCGTGATTTCAATTTCCCGCCGCTGGAGGAGCTCCTGGCGGAGACCAACCGCATCCGCGATATGCAGCTCCAGGCGCGGGCAGGGCAGGAAGAGCGTATCCTGCATGCCTGAGACCGACTTCCAGCAGATCCAGGCGGCATTCGCGCGGCATCTGCGCGACCCCGAACGCTACCCGGCGCCGGAAGGCATCGAGAGCCGGCGCCTGGAGATCTACCGGCGGCTGTTCTTCAACAACGTGGCGAACCTGCTGGCCAGGGGGTTTCCGGTCTTGCGCGGGTTGCTGGAAGCCGCCGCATGGGAACAGCTGGTACGCGATTTCTACCGTGATCATGGCAGCGAGACGCCGTACTTCCCGCAACTGGCGGCGGAGTTCGTGCGCTACCTGGCGGACGAGCGTTCGGCGCAGCCCGGCGATCCGCCGTTTCTGGCGGAACTGGCCCATTACGAGCGGGTGGAGACCGAGCTGGTCTACGCCGAAGACGTCTGCCCCGCGGACCTCGACCGCACCGGCGACCTGATGACCGGGGTCCCGGTGTTCTCCGCCACCGCGCGTCTGCTCGCCTACGAGTATCCGGTGCATCGCATCGGGGCGGAGTTCCAGCCGGAACAGCCGGGTGAGGTCCCGACCTATCTGCTGGCCTATCGCTCGGGCGAGGAGCGGGTGCGCTTCGCCGAGCTGAATCCGCTCGGTGCCCGCCTGCTGTGGCGTGTGCTCGAGGCGCCGGCGACGGGCGCCGAACAGATCCGTCGGGTGGCTGGCGATTTCGAACTGGAGGTCACCGATGACCTGGTCGCCAGTGGCCGCCAGCTCCTGGAGCACTACCGTGGCCTGGGCGCCATTGTGGGGACGCGGCCGGAAGGCGTTTCCGGCTGAGGGAGAGGGACTGGACGCCGGCACCGCAGACCCGGACTCCCGGGCATGGGAAAGGCCGGTGAAAGACGCTAGTTACTGAAACAGAAAGCCTTTGGGAAACATTGATCAGTGTTTCCCCGGTTTCAGTGAGGCGAGCGTCAATGGGCGGTAAGCTGAGGGGCTGGTTCAGGTATCTGGTAGACGGAGTCGGGCGTCGAGTGCCGAGGGCTGATGTCCTCCGGGTTCCTCGGCGGCACCGGATACGGGCCCAACTGCGCCGGCACAGCGTCGCCATGATCTCGCTGATGATCGCGATCTCCTCCCTCGGCTACAACACCTGGCGCAACGAGACATCGGAACTGCACCGCAACTGGCGCCAGGCGTCCTTCGAACTGACGCGCGAGATCAACGAACTCCAGCAGGTAGTTCTTTACCGGCGTTATTTCCATCCGGTCGAGAGCGATGTGCCAGCCGGGATTGGCGATGCGGAAACCTGGATACGGGGCTGGGGCCGCGCGGCCAGCGTACGGGATCTGACCTCCGTCCTACCGGATCCACTGCCGGCGCATGGGCTCCATCTGCACACTACCTGGGCGCAGCATGCGCGGCACCTGCACGGGGACGACGAATTGGCCCGCGAGGCGGAGGAGGCGCTGCTGACGGCTCTGGACGACAGCCGCGACTCGGTTCTGGAGCTCATCCGGAATCTGCGGTGAAGCCGTGACCGGTGGTTCAGTAACCCAGCTCGAGCGCGGGCTCGTCGAGGGCGGCGGCCTGCTCGCGCAGGGTGAGGATGTGGTCTTCCCAGTAGCGCGGGGTGTAGAAGACCGGGAAGCCATCGATGAAGGCCGGGTCGTCGGCGCGGCGGGCCAGCCAGGCGGCATGCCGCAGGATGCGCAGGGTGCGTAGCAGAGCGATCAGGCCAAGCTCGCGCCGATCCAGCGGCACGAAGGTCTCGTAGCCCTCCAGCAGGGCCTGCATCTGCCAGGCCATCTCCGGAGGCTCGCCGGACAGGAACATCCACAGATCCTGCATTGCCGGACCGATGCAGGCATCGTCCAGATCCACGAAGTGCGGCCCGTCGTCGGTCCACAGGATGTTGCCGGGATGGGTGTCGCCATGCAGGCGCAGCTGCTGGACCGGGCCAATGCTGTCGAGTGTGCGCTGGATGCGCTGGAGCAGGTCGGCGCTGAGGTCGCGGTAGACCGATTCCAGTTCCAGTGGCAGATAGCCGGAGGCGAGCACGGCCTGGCGCGCTTCCTCGCCACGTGGCACGGGATCCAGTACCGGACGCTCGCGAAAACGGTCGGCGCGCCCGACCTCGTGGATACGCGCGATGAAGCGGCCAATGCGCACCAGCGTCTCGCGCTGCTCCAGATCCGGCGCGCGGCCACCGCAGCGCGGGTAGACGGCGAACAGGAAGCCCGCGTGTTCCTGCAGCGTTTCGCCCCGGTCGTCCGCCAGCGGGGCAACCACCGGGACCTCGCGCGCGGCGAGTTCCTGGCTGAAGGCATGTTCCTCGCGGATGGCATCCGGCGACCAGCGCCCGGGCCGGTAGAACTTGGCGATTACCGGCGTGGCGTCCTCGATGCCGACCTGGTAGACCCGGTTCTCGTAGCTGTTCAGGGCCAGCAGGCGCCCGTCGCAGCGCAGACCGGTGGTCTCGACCGCGTCGAGGATGACCCCGGGCTTCAGCGCGTCGTACGGATGCGGTTGCGATGTGCTCATCCTTGCAGTGTACGGGTTTGCCGCGCATGGTTTCGCCGAGATGCACGCGAGGAACCGCGCTTGAACCGTTACTACTGGGGGCTGCTGGCCGCACTGACGGCTCTGGTCGGCGTCTGGCTGCTGGCTGGAGTAGGGACGGGGCTGGACGTCGAGAGCCTGAGGGCCGCACGCGGGGAGATCGAGGTGTGGCGGGATGCACGGCCCCTGTCCACGGCCGTGTTGTTCTTTGTGGTGTATGCGGTGGTCGCCGCGTTTTCCGTGCCGGGCATCGTGGTGATGACCCTGGCGGGCGGTGCCCTGTTCGGGGTGGTCTGGGGGACGTTGCTGTCGTCACTGGCCTCCACGCTGGGCGCAACGCTGACCTTCCTGGCAGCCCGCGCGCTGGCGCGCGATGCGGTGCAGCGGCGTTACGGCCGGCAGCTGGGGCGGATCAATGAAGGCTTCGTCCGCGAGGGCGCGTTCTATCTTTTCGCGTTACGGATGATTCCGGTGTTTCCGTTCCTGCTGGTGAATGCCGGGATGGGGCTCCTGCCGATCCGGACCTGGACCTATTGCTGGGTGTCGCTGGTGGGGATGCTGCCGGCCACGGCCGTTTTCGCCAATGCCGGTACGCAGCTGGGGCAGCTGCAGGGGCTGGACGGGCTGCTTTCGCCGGTGCTGCTGCTGTCCCTGGCCGCGACGGGTGTGTTTCCGCTCCTGGCGCGCTGGGGCGTGACCGCGGTTCGCTCCCGGCGCCGGCACGCCGGCAGGGGCTGATTCGGGTACCGTATCTGCATGTGCGCATGTAATGCGGATGCGCGGTAAGCTGTGACTTTGGAACGAGAGGCGCGGGATTGCAGTCTCAAGGCTTTCGGGATCGATTTGCCTGTCCGCCGAGTGCACTGCCAGGCCCAAGGAGAGTTAATTACATGACATTGAATATTCTTCTGCGCCAGGGTCAGGCGGCACTTCTCGCGCTGGGTCTGCTGGGGCTCGCCATGGCGGTGCAGGCGGAAGACGAGCCGCTGGATCGACCGATCGAAAAGGTGCTGGAGCCGATCCAGCTGACCGACCGGGTCTACTACTTCTATGGCTCGCTCGAGAACCGCACGCCGGTCAATCTGGGGTTCACCAACAACACCGGTTTTGTGGTCACGGACGAGGGCGTGGTGCTGATCGATTCGGGCCCGAGCTACAAGGTAGCCCAGCGCATGGAAAAGGCGATTGCCGGCGTGACCGACAAGCCGATCACGCACGTGATCTCCGTAGGCTCGCAGGACCATCGCTGGCTGGGGAACGGGTACTTCCACGAGCAGGGCGCGGAACTGGTGGCACTCCAGCGGACCGCGAGTACCCAGGCCGAACGGGGCGAGGGGCAAATCGCCTCGCTGGCCAACTCCGTGGGTGAGGAGGCGATGGAGGGCACCGAGCCGGTTCCGGCACCGAACCCCGTGGATGCCGATGAGTACACCCTGAGCGTGGGCGGCGTGGACTTCGAGCTGATCTATGCCGGGGATGCCCATTTCCCGGGTGACATCATGGTCCATCTGCCGGGCGAGGACGTCGTCTTTACCGGCGATATCGTCTACACCGAGCGCATGCTGGGGATTCATCCGTTCAGCAACCCGGTGGAAAAGCTGGAGGCCTTCCGGCACCTGGAGTCCATTGACCCGGAGATTGTGGTGCCGGGTCATGGCCGCGCGACGGATATGGCCGAGGCGCGCCAGGATACCGGTGATTACCTTGAGTTGCTGGTGCGCGAAGTGCGCGCGGGGATCGAAGACTGGGAATCCCTGAGCGAGGTGGTGGACCGACTCGCGGATCTGGAAGAGTTCAAGCATCTGCGTCATTACGATGACTGGCACCGCCCGAACGTGAACCGGACCTACCTGTTTATCGAAGGCAACATGTAAGCCACCCCTAGGGAGACGCTGATTGAATCGCGCGTCCGCGCTCGATTCGCTTTTGCGTGCGAACAAGGCGCGGTGACCGCCGTGCAGTCATTCTGCACAAGGGAGCCGTAACGCCGTGCGCGCGCAAAAGCGGCCAGTAGTGTGCTGAGTTATGTGCAGAAGCTGGCAGGAGGTGAGCGGCCATGGTATTCGGGTTGGTTAGCGACCACCGGAACCCCTCAAGGAGGGCGAGACCATGACCACTCACAAGAGCCAGGCTACTGCGGATCGCACGTCACTGCGAGCGCTTTTGGGGACAGACGAGGAACTGATGCGCACGCTGGTGCGCGAGGCGGTCCAGCAGGTTCTGGAAGCCGAGATGAGCGACCAGCTCCAGGCGGCACCGGGCGAGCGCACCGAGGGCCGCCTGGGCT